>NZ_JBVPGS010000021.1:0-121835 GCF_055816855.1 Ochrobactrum sp. PL_is483 | reverse complement strand
ATTCCTCACCGGTAAATATCGTAATTGTCTTCCGGCGACAGTTGGCTGCGGCTTCTCGCATAACCATGCCCTGCATAGGTTGCCGCAGCAATGATGCCCGGAGAAAGACAGTCACCGATGCGCTCGACCGTTTCCAAACCGTGATCCATCCATTGATGTTTCAAGGCTACCAGATCGTGCCAGAGCTGATCGTTTGGCAGGCGCGACGTGACCGCAACCAGTATCGCGCAATCGACAGTGCGGATTTTGCCGGAATAAACGCAGGCAATATCAAGCGCATCCTTCCGGCGTCCGGCAAGCTGATGCGGTTCAATACTCCGACATCGGACAGTCTGCATACGGCCCCTTTCCGGTCAAAAAAGAGTCCAATCCTACATATGACAAGTTTCTCCTTTTGCCATATGTGAAATCTCAACAAACTCGAGCATATATTAGAGAACATATCCAAGCCAGACGCTCGACATAAAAGCCTGCGACTCCGCCGTCGAACGGGTAGCAAGTGTCGCGGATTTTCGTTGGGTACCCAGCGCTCCCTCAGCAACCTATTATTTTCAGAGCCAACGAAAGACCGCGTGGCCTGTTCACGGTACAGTGTATCGCAGTCGGGGAAACTTTACAGTCGAACACAAAAATCCGCGATGCGTAAAAGAATGCGGCTTACGCCGCGTTCGTGATGCCACGATGAAATGCCTGAGGCGGAAGGTAAAGACATACGGTTATTTGCCGGTTGCTTTTTGAATTCGCACTTATTGGCGTTGTCAGGAGATATACAGAACCAGCAAAAATCATATCGTAAGGTGCAATGTCGACCTCAGTCTGTGCGCACGTGGTTCGTACGCGAACCAGTGAGACTTGCGTGGCGATGTGCATGGCAAATCTATCGCATCAGCGTCTGCGAGCGTCGGAGCAAAAGATAAGGACGTACTCCGCGCCACTGCCAAAGATTGAGTTTTGCCATAAGATTAATAATGTTGCTTAAAATAACGGCAAAAAGAAATAGCTTGACGGAATTGCGCTAAATTCAGTAATTTCTGGGTCAAATTCGTATTTGGCATTTGGGCCCTTCTCGGAATCTGAAAATTCCGGAGGGGTTTTTTTGTTTGGCTTTCTGCATGTCTCAAAACAACAAAATTGACATCCCTGTCGGCGTCTTGTTTTCGCACTCCGGTCCCTATCAAAAACTGGGCTACGAGGGCTATTGCGGAGCTATGGCTGCGATCAAGGCCATCAATGATCGGGACCTTCCATTCAATCTCGTTCCACTAATTGCCGACCCGAGCGGCAACCCCGACCGTTATGCGCCGCTGAGTGAAGAGCTGATTTCGCAACAGGGCGTTCAACACATCGTCGGCTGCACCACATCCTGGAGCCGCAAGGAAGTCATTCCCGTTGTCGAAAAGCGCGATGCACTGCTCTGGTATCCCTGCGTCTATGAAGGTTTTGAAGCGAGCGACCGCGTCGTTTATACGGCGGCTTGCGCCAACCAGCATCTTGTCCCGCTGATCGACTTTATTGTGCCCCGCTTCGGCAACCGCGCTATGTTGCTCGGCTCGAACTATATCTGGGGCTGGGAAACCAATCGCCTCGCCCGCGAAATGCTGAATGCAGCTGGCGGCGAAGTTCTCGGTGAGCGCGCCATCGCCATCGGCGACTCGGATATTGACCATCTCATCCGGGAAATCGAAAGCAAGAAGCCCGACTTCATCCTCAACAATCTGATCGGTGAATCGTCCTATACGTTCCTGCGCGCCTATGCGGAACTGGGCCGCCGAAACAGCGATTTCCGCACCTATGTCAGGCCCGTTCTGAGCTGCAATCTCTATGAAAGCGAGCTGGAGCATGTCGGCAATGCCGCCGAGGGCAATTACAGCGTAAGTTGCTATTTCCGCACACTGCCGGGCGAAACCAATCGCGCCTTTCTGGAAGCCGTCAGAAGCAATGGCTTTGACGGTAGCCTTTCGGCCATATTCGCCCAAGCCTATTCCAGTGTTCTGATGATCGCCGCTGGTATCGAACGGGCAGGCACCGACGATGTCGAAAAAGTGCTCGCCGCAGTCCAGACGCACACCACAAGCACGCCGCTCGGCGATGTGCTGGTCGAACCGCGGACAAACCATATCGCCCTGCCCGCCCATATCGGACGGGCCAGACAAGATTGCAGCTTTGAAATCGTGCATGAAGCCGAGGTCGCCATTCAGCCGGACCCGTTCATGGCGCGAACGCATCTTCAAACATCCGCCAATCCGGGCCAGCAGCCCGGCTTTCTGAGGCTCGTCAAATGACCATGACAGACCCGGCCTTCACCGTCGCCAGTTGGGGCGCATTCGAAAACTGGACCGCGCTGATCGTTCATCGCCGCCATACCAATGTCGATGCGATTGTGCAGCAGTTGCGCCGCATCGGCGTGGACGTCGTGGAATGCTGGCCGGACCTGCCTGAGCGCGCCGACATCTCCCGGTTCAACGTCGTCTTCTTCGATGTCGATATGGGATATGACGAGCAGTTTCCGTGGCCGCCGCAGCAGGCTCCTGTGCCCACAGTCGCCCTGATCGGCTCGGAAGCACCGGGCCGGATCGGCTGGGCGCTCAATCAGGGCGCGGATGCACAGCTTTTGAAGCCAATCGGCAATGCGGGCGTCTATAGCGCTCTGGTCATCGCCATGCACAATTTCCAGCGTCGCCATGCGCTGGCAACCGAAATCGGCGAGCTGCGCGAAAGCCTTGCCGGACGCGAAGCCATTGCGCAGGCCACGGCAATACTGATGTTCGCAGACAATATCTCCGCCAGACAGGCCTATCAGAAACTGCGCCTTGCCGCGATGGCGGAGCGCATCAGTGTCGAGGCCTTTGCCCGGCGCTTTCTGAAAGAAAAGCAGACAGGGAACGATCGTGAGCGCGCTTGACATTCTTCCGGTCGGCCAGAAAAAAGCCGAACGCGGCGTTCTTGGCCGCATCATCCGCCGACCGCTGGCCGCATTCGGCCTTGTCGTCATCGTCGTCACTGTCGCAGCCGCGCTCTTCGCGCCGTGGATCGTCCCCTTCGATCCGAACGAACAATTCTTCGACGGCCTGACACTGGAAGGCGCGCCGCTCGCGCCCAACCTGAAATTCTGGTTCGGCACCGATCTCGTCGGGCGCGATCTGTTCTCCCGCCTGATCTATGGTGCACAGACCTCGCTGATCATCGGCGTGGTGGCCAACGGCATTGCGGTGCTCATCGGTTCGACTGTCGGCATTTGCGCCGGATATTTCCGTGGCTGGGTGGAAACCGTGCTGATGCGGTTTACCGATCTGATGATGGCGTTTCCCGCTTTGCTGCTGGCCATTGTGCTTGCGGCAATCTTCAAGCCGAGCCTCTGGATCGTCGCGATGGTGATCGCAATGGTCAACTGGGTTCAGATTGCACGCGTGCTTTACACGGAAACCCGGTCTCTGTCGGAACGCGATTTCATCGAGGCCGAGCGCGCGATGGGTGCGGGTGCGCCCCGTATCATCCTGAAGCACATCCTGCCACATCTCTTTTCCACGATGATCGTCTGGGCCACGCTTGGTATCGCCACCACCGTTCTTCTGGAGGCCACGCTGTCCTTCCTCGGCATTGGCGTGCAACCGCCAACGGCCTCCTGGGGCAATATCATCTTCGAAAACCAGACCTATTTCACGAGCGCACCCTGGCTCGTCTTCATTCCGGGCGCAGCAATCCTTTTGCTGGCGCTCGCCTTCAACCTCGTCGGTGATGCCCTGCGCGATGTGCTCGACCCGACCCAGCAGGGGCATCACTGATGCTTGCCTATATTGCCCGCCGCCTCATCCAGACTGTGATGATCCTGATCGGCATCAGCTTCGTGACCTTCATCCTGCTTTATCTGGTGCCAGCCGATCCGGCGCGCCAGATTGCCGGGCGCAGCGCGACAGCACAGACGGTCGAGAATATTCGTGAGCAGCTTGGCCTCAACCTGCCCTTCTATGAGCAATATCTACGCTATCTGAAGGGGCTCGTTCAGGGCGATCTCGGACGCTCCTATCTTCAGAAAACCGAAGTGGCATCGCTGATCTGGTCACGCCTGCCCGCAAGCCTGCTGCTGATGGCCGGCGCCATCTTCTCGGAACTCGCCATCGGTCTCACCATGGGCGTCATCGCGGCCACCCGGCGCGGCAGCCGCACCGACAATGCCTTGATGATCTTTTCATTCGTAGGCGTTTCCGCCCCGCAATTCGTTATCGGCATTCTGATGCTCTACGTGTTTGCGGTTAAGCTCGGCTGGTTCCCGATCGGCGGCTACGGAACGTTCATGCATCTCGTCCTGCCTTCGCTGACGCTCGGCCTTCTGGGCGCAGGCTGGTATTCGCGCATGATGCGCTCCTCGCTGCTCGACGTTCTTCGCCAGGATTATATCCGCACGGCCCGCGCCAAGGGGCTGGCGCGCTGGAAAATCCTGCTGCGTCACGCCATGCCCAACGCCATCCTGCCGATCATCGCCATGATCGGAATCGATATCGGTCTGTTCATGTCGGGCATTGTCGTCGTTGAAAGCGTGTTCGGCTGGCCCGGCATCGGTCAGCTTGCCTGGCAGGCAATCCAGCGCGTCGACATTCCCATCATCATGGGCGTCACGATCGTATCCGCCTTCGCCATCGTTCTCGGCAATCTGCTCGCCGACCTCATCACTCCACTGATCGACCCGCGCATCAAGCTGCGATGAAACCAAAAGACTCCAGAGAAAGGGACACCAATGAAGAAGACTTTTCTATCCGGCATATCGGCGCTGGCGCTTGGCCTCGCCATCTCGTTCGGCGCGCAAGCCGCCAACGTCAAGCAGGGTGGCTCGATGATCGTCACCTATAAGGACGACGTTTCGACGCTCGATCCCGCCATCGGCTATGACTGGCAGAACTGGTCTATGATCAAGTCGCTGTTCGACGGCCTGATGGACTACGAGCCGGGCACCACCAATCTGCGCAAGGAAATTGCGGAAGATTACACGATCTCCGAAGACGGCAAGACCTTCACCTTCAAGCTGCGCAAGGGCGTGAAGTTCCACAATGGTCGCGAACTGACCGCCGATGACGTCAAGTATTCCATCGAACGCGTCGTCAACCCGAAGACCCAGAGCCCCGGCGCTGGCTTCTTCGGCTCCATCGTCGGTTTTGAGGATGCATCCGCAGGCAAGGCCGAGGCGCTGTCGGGCATCACCGTGGTTGATCCCTATACCATCAAGTTCGAGCTGAGCCGTCCGGACGCGACCTTCCTGCATGTGCTGGCGCTGAACTTCGCCCATATCGTGCCCAAGGAAGAAGTCGAAAAATACGGCGCAGATTTCGGCAAGCATCCGGTCGGTTCCGGCGCTTTCAAGATGACCGAATGGACGCTCGGCCAGCGCATCGTATTCGAGCGTTTCAAGGATTATTACAATCCGTCGCTGCCGAAGCTCGACCAGATCACCTTTGAGGTCGGTCAGGAGCCGGTCGTTGCCCTTCTGCGTTTGCAGAACGGCGAAGTCGACATTCCGGGTGACGGCATTCCGCCTGCGAAATTCATCGAAGTTACCAAGGATCCGAAGTTCAAGGACCTGATCATTCAGGGCGGCCAGCTGCACACCGGCTATGTGACCATGAACGTCAAGATCAAGCCTTTCGACAATGTGAAGGTGCGTCAGGCCGTCAACATGGCCATCAACAAGGACCGTATCGTCCGCATCATCAACGGTCGCGCTGTCCCGGCCAATCAGCCGCTGCCGCCGTCGATGCCGGGCTATGCCAAGGACTATAAGGGCTATCCTTACGATCCTGAAAAGGCAAAGGCGCTGCTCGCCGAAGCCGGTGTGGGCGATGGTTTCGAAACCGAGTTGTTCGTCGCCAATACCGATCCGCAGCCGCGCATAGCACAGGCCATCCAGCAGGATCTGGCCGCTATCGGCATCAAGGCCTCGATCAAATCGCTGGCCCAGGCCAATGTCATCGCAGCAGGCGGAGAGCCTGACGCCGCGCCGATGGTCTGGTCTGGTGGTATGGGCTGGATTGCCGACTTCCCGGATCCGTCCAATTTCTACGGCCCGATCCTGGGTTGCAGCGGTGCGGTACAGGGCGGCTGGAACTGGTCGTGGTACTGCAATGCAGAGCTGGACAAGAAGGCGCAGGAAGCTGACGCCATCGTTGACCCGGCCCGCAAGGAAGAACGCGAAGCCATGTGGCGCGATATCTATCTGAAGATCATGGACGACACGCCTTGGGCGCCGATCTTCAACGAGGAGCGCTTCTCGGTTCGCTCTGAACGTCTGGGCGGTCCCGACGCGATCTTCGTCGATCCTGTCCACATTCCGGTCAATTACGACGAGGTTTATGCAAAAGATGTGCAATAATTGCCATTACACCATTCATGGTCGGCATCATCATTTCGGCTGGGACAACTCGTTCCAGCCGGCTGAAACGGTCGCGCCCGGCTCGACCCTGAAATTCGAATGTCTGGATAGCGGCGCAGGCCATTATCATCGCGGCAGCACGGTCGCCGATGTGTCGACGATGGACTTTTCCAAGGTCAATCCGGTTACCGGCCCCATCTTCGTCGATGGAGCCAAACCGGGCGATGTCCTGAAAATCACCATCCATCAGTTCGAGCCATCAGGCTTCGGCTGGACGGCAAATATTCCGGGCTTCGGTCTTCTCGCCGACGACTTCAAGGAACCAGCGCTAGCATTGTGGAACTACAATCCCACAACGCTGGAGCCAGCACTCTTCGGAGAGCGTGCGCGCGTGCCGCTGAAGCCGTTCGCCGGAACCATCGGCGTCGCACCGGCGGAAAAGGGCCTGCATTCGGTCGTACCACCGCGTCGTGTCGGCGGCAATCTCGACATCCGCGATCTTGCAGCCGGAACCACGCTTTATCTGCCGATCGAAGTCGAAGGCGCTTTGTTCTCCATTGGTGATACCCATGCGGCACAGGGCGACGGCGAAGTGTGCGGCACCGCCATCGAAAGCGCGATGAATGTCGCTCTGACGCTGGATCTCATCAAGGATACGCCACTGAAGATGCCCCGGTTCACCACGCCGGGGCCAGTGACGCGGCACCTAGATACCAAGGGTTACGAAGTCACCACCGGTATCGGGTCCGATCTGTGGGAAGGCGCGAAAGCCGCCCTTTCCAACATGATCGACCTTCTTTGCCAGACGCAGAACCTCAACCCGGTGGATGCCTATATGCTCTGCTCGGCTTGTGGTGATCTGCGCATCAGCGAAATCGTCGATCAGCCGAACTGGGTCGTATCGTTCTACTTCCCGCGTTCCGTTTTCGAATAAGGCATAAGGGGGCGGTCCCCAGCCGCCCCTCTTCCATCACTCAGCGAGCACAAACATGAACACGCCTTCTCCGCTTCTGCAGGTAAGAGATCTCGTGACGCAGGTTGCGACGCCCGACGGTGCACGCACTGTCGTCGACCGACTTTCCTTTGATCTGCAATCCGGGGAAACCTTGTGTATTGCCGGCGAAAGCGGTTCCGGCAAATCCATGACCGTGCTCTCGCTGATGCAGCTTTTGCCCAAATCATTGGCACGCGTCACCGGCGGCACCGCCGTGATGAACGGTCGCGACATTCTCAAGCTCAACGAAAACCAGATGCGCAGTGTGCGCGGGCGTCATATCGGGATGATCTTTCAGGAACCCATGACCTCGCTGAACCCGGTTCTGACCGTTGGGCGACAATTGGCGGAAGCTGTCGCCAATGAAGCTGACCCGAATGGCGGCCTGTCCGGCGCGGCGCTGAAGCAGCGCTGCAAGGACTTGCTCGATCAGGTTCAGATTTCCGATTCCAGCCGTCGCCTGTTGCAATATCCCTACGAACTCTCCGGCGGCATGCGCCAGCGCGTCATGATCGCGATGGCGCTTGCCCAGAAGCCAGAAATCCTCATCGCCGACGAGCCGACGACCGCGCTCGACGTGACAGTCCAGTCGCAGATACTTGCGCTCATTCGCAAGCTCCAGGCCGAGAACGGCATCTCGGTCATTCTCATCACCCATGATATGGGCGTTGTCGCCGAAATGGCAGACCATGTTCTCGTCATGAACAAGGGTAGGCAAGTCGAGCAAGGCCCACTGCGCGATGTCTTCCACCACCCTCGTGACGAATATACGCAGCGACTGCTTGCCGCTGTGCCGCGGCTCGGTGAAATGACTGGCACCGATAAGCCGAAGCGCGCGCCAGCGGAACCGAAGGCTGAGCCAGCGCCTGCACCATTCAGCCCCATTCTCGAAGTCGAGAATCTGGTTGTTCGCTTCGACATAAAGGGCGGCATCTTACAGCGCCCTGTCCGGCGCGTTCATGCTGTGGAGGGCGTATCCTTTACTGTCAATCGCGGTGAGACACTGTCACTGGTCGGCGAATCCGGCTGCGGCAAGTCCACCACCGGCAAAGCTCTGCTCAATCTGGTTCCATGGAGCGGCGATATCCGCATCGATGGCAAGAGCACGAAGGGTCTGAGCCGCACAGCGATGCGACCGGTGCTGCGTGACATTCAGATGATCTTTCAGGATCCCTATGCTTCGCTCGATCCGCGCATGCGGGTTGGCGACCTTGTGGGCGAACCACTGACGATCCATGATCTGGCATCAGGCAGTGAACTGAAAGACCGTGTCGAATATCTCTTCCGCCGGGTCGGTATGTCTGCGGATCAGATGAAGCGCTATCCGCACGAATTCTCCGGCGGCCAGCGGCAGCGCATCTGCATTGCGCGTGCTTTGTCATTGTCACCGAAGCTGATTGTAGCGGACGAAAGCGTTGCGGCTTTGGACGTTTCGATACAGGCGCAGGTTCTGGATCTTTTACAGGACATCCAGAACGAGACGGGCGTTTCGTATCTCTTCATCAGCCACGATATGGCGGTGGTCGAGCAGATCAGTCACCGTGTTGCGGTGATGTATGCGGGCCGTTTTGTTGAGACTGGAACGCGTGCGCAGGTGTTTGAGAACCCGCAGCATGCCTACACGCGTCGTTTGATGTCAGCGGTTCCTGTTGCAGATCCGGATCGTGAGCGTCGTTTGTTTGTGGCCAATGAAGGCGAGCTTCCAAGCCCGGTGAAGTCGCTTGACTATGTGGCACCGCATCTCGAACATGTGGCGCTTGGCGACGGACATTCTGTCTGGCATGAGGCTGGTGTCTAGGCTCAGGACTTAGCTAACAGAGCAGTTTCCCATGACGTATGCCAATTTTCCCAACGTCTGGCCCAATATGCGACGGTGACGAATAATCTGTCGCTCCTTGATCAAAAGAGGGCAACAACTCCTGGCTGGATGCCGCGGCGGTCAGATCTCTTATTGCGTTGTCGAGATCTATGATGAGGATTACTTGTTAGTCGACGCCAACCCCAGTATGCCGACCAACGAAATGCGCCGCCATGTGCGAGATTGGCTGACTGCCTATGGCATTATCGATTGATTCGTAGCAACTAAGGGCGAACCGGGATTTTCCAGGACTGGACTTCCCCTTTAAAAGTGGAGGACTTCTGTTAGAACAGACTGACAGGAGACTTAGAATTGAAGCAGCGAGAATTTACAGAAGAGTTCAAACGCGAAGCCGTTCGGATTTTAACGACGAGTGGTCGAAGCATTTCATCGGTTGCCGAGGACCTTGGCATTGGCAAATAGACACTTGACCGCTGGCGGCGTAATTTTGCTGAGATAGATTTACTCTCCGGTCCGCATGAAGACATGAGCCAGGAGCTTGCTCGGCTTCGCAAAGAAAACGAGCTTCTATGACAGGAACGCGATTTATTAAAAAAAGGCGACGGCCTTCTTCGCTCGAGAGACAAGTCGATGAAGTTTGCCTTCATCGATACGGAGAAGGTCCATATGTCTCTGTCGCGTTTGTGCGCCTTCGCAGGTGTCAGCATGCATGGAAGCATCGCGTCCCTAACCGCCGCCAGCTTGATGACATGGTTATTCTGGCGCATATTCGCAATCAGTTTGCACTGTCACGTGAAACCTATGGTAGCCCTCGAACGCATGTCGAACTGAACGAACAAGGCATTCGGGCAGGTCGTCACCGCACGGCGAGACTGATGCGTGAAAACGGTCTTGAACTGAAATCCGACGCTGACACGAACGGCCACGTCTGGGCTTGGTTTACGCTCAACGGCAAAGAGTTGGTCGAATTCGTCAACTACGAAGACTACAAGTGTAGCGTCGGTCTAGGACAGTCAAATCTCAAGAATTGCGAATGCGGTCTCATGGACGACGAAATTGACGCGAATTACCACATTATCAATGCTTATATCCGAGAGAACGAAGAAGCATGGGCGTTCCTCGAAGAGCACGAGGCTATGTGGGAGGCTTGCAGATCCCTTACGGATATTCGACCGAACTACGATGAAGATGCAGACAGCGACATCCTGACGTTTGCGGTCAATGGCGATGAGTATTCTGAATTCCTCGATAGCGACGGCACTCTCGGTCGTCAATCCGGTGACGGTTCGGTCCAATATCGCCTCGACGATAATTTCAGCGAAGCAATACGCGATGCGATTTGCGAGCGCCTTGGAGACTGGGTTCGGGAAAACAGGCGCGAACGTTTCAGCTATGAGCCCGGACATGCTGAGATCAAACGCATTGAGCATGGGCTGCATATCAGCAGTGGTGATATCGTTGTCTGGCTTACGGAAGACGCAGCAGAGCGCCTGAACCTTGACGGTAATGCTTACGAGATCGCCGGAGACGGCTCAGTATCATGGCGAGAGCGGGACTTTGGTGATCAGTATAGCGAAAACGGTGCAGGCGGCGACACGGAAGAAAATGCGAGAAAGCACATGTTTGCCCATCCGGAAGCTGGCATTGGTGAAATCGAAAATTCCATTGAATTCGGCAGCCTGTCCCAACTACGCGAAGAAGCCTGAAATGCGGTCACGTTCAAATCAGCCCCTTACCACAAATGGGGCGCTTGCACTCCTATCCCTACTACAGCGAACGCCGTATATGGCGGGTGTTTGAGGCGGTGCAGCCTACCTTTCGGGCATGGCTTGAGATCGGCGATGTTGCGATTCTGTCCGTTTGCTTCAGGCTCTGCCTGTTTTCCTTGTCACGAACGAAGATATCGCCCGGTCCGACGGTGGCGCGGATTTCCTGACGTGTATCGTCTAGCTGATAGGTGCCTTCAGCTGAGTTCTTTGGCTGCGAGGTCTGCCCGAGAATCCTCGAGAGCCCGCGTGCCATGTTGAACGAAATCTGCCGCTATTCCGCTCCCGTGACGTTACTCGCGAGACGATTGGCTCAACATCAATGCCTTTCAAAGCCGACTCTCAGGTAGCCACGACCCGGCGAAATAACCGGGGTCAGGACAAGATAACTTCCAGATTTGGCCGGATTCTTTACTTTGAAATCGCCGATCACTCCTTTGAGCAAGAACTTCTGATGATCCTAAAATTTCGTTGCACTCGCCTCTTTCAGCTTGTTCTTCAATCCACTTTACAAAGCGACGATATTCTCCCGACGATGCGAAGGCAATTATCTCTTCCCAACCGCAATTAGTCATCATTTGATCCATTCCGGGTTTAAGGGGTTTATGTTCTTATCGAAGTACACTTGATTACCGCCACCAACCAAACCGCAGTGAATCGAACAATTCCCAACCCATCTCATAGAAAAAGTTGTATCTTATTCATTTTGATGCCAAATTTGTGTGATTGGGTAAAATCCCACGTTTTATCAGGGGCTTGTAATCAATAATCTGGGTTACGAGCAGATGGAAAACTGGAGCACTTCATGGCGCAAATCAAAACGCTCTTGTTCAAACAGCAATTCACAGAACTCTCGGGCAATTACCTCTGTAGATAGGCACGCTCCTTCCCGACCCAAATTTAGCAACAGCACCAAAAATCTACAAAAGAAACTTCTTTCTTAAAAAAGATCTATACGCCTCAGGAGAGATCTTAATTATTCTGACAAGATCGGACTCCTCGTTTGACTTCAATGAAACCCATTGATCTAAAAGTGCTTCCAAAAAATAATAACCACCCATTTCCTCATCCTCAGAGAGAAGGTTACTATTTCTCTCTATAAAACGTATAATGTCGTCTAACGAAAGTCGTCTTGCAATAGCTCGGCCAAGCGCCTCTGACGCCAAGATAAAATACTGTTCCTTTAATACTCCTTCCAATCCATCTAAATGTTGAAATGCGGTTAAGATATCAGAATCGTCAATAATGTTTTGATTTTTGAGCGTCGACAGAAATGCCAGAAATTTTTCACCTTTTGAGAGCATCATTTAAATCCCTTATCAGTTCTCGTGCATATTCAATATCTCTGGCAGTATAAATGGTTCCGTTGTTGTTGGGATTTGGGCTGTTCGTAGCTTTTTGAACATATTTTTCAAGCCGTGATTTTAGATCTGAGGCTTTTTGGCCATGCCCATTTGGAGACAATAATTCTCCTGTAGCTTTCTCATATCGTAATGCATCAGCAGTTCCGCCATTTCCAACACGCACTCCACTATTACTGCGAACGCCATAGTTAGAATCAAGGATGGCATCCAGTATCGGGTCATCCACCTGCCGACGCAACGGCCCCAAGCCTGCCGTTGGGGCGCTCTTCGCAACGGTTTTGACAGCAGCCTGTTCAAGTGCAACCTCTGCAGCCTTAACGCTTGCGGCAGCGCCTCCCGCAAAAAGCGAGCCTCCGCCGACAGCTTCGGCACCGATCAGATCGGTAAAGAGATTCGCAGCTTCAGCTAGACAAAGCTTATTTCCTATACATGCGGCAATTGCAGGCGATGCTTCTCCTAAGGGGCCAGCCGCCAGAGCGACAACGGTCGCGATACGAGCCGCACTGACATTATTTTCCACTGTATTGGCGTGGGTATTCGCATAGCTGTTCAATGTGTTCGCAAATACAAGGCGGTCTTCCGCACTCATGTTGGCGCTAGCTACCTGGACAGCTGCTACAATCTGATTGAGCTGCCCTCCACCAGGACCGTTAATCCCAGCAACTCCCGTCTGGAACAGACCCTTTGCGAGGTTTCCAGCCGCCCTGTTGATCGCACGGTTTCGTTCCGCTTGAGACAATCCTGTTTGTTGCGAAATTCCATTTAGCAGAAACGCTGCGTCCAACGTTGCGGTACTGGAATTATATGCCAGGTGCATCAAGCCATTAAACTGACTTGAATTCGATTTTCTTAGTTCCTTTAACTTCTCCTGAGAATGCTGGCTTAGTCCTTCGAGCTGCTGCGCAATGGCATCGCCTCCCTGACGATAGGCAACTGCTACGTTAAAATAGGAATTGAAGTCGGGTGTGTTGGGAACGATACCTGAGTTCCGCAGATCATTCACATTGTTGCTGCAAAGTACATAATATGACATCTGCTGCTGCAAGCGCCCTTGTGCATCGAAAAGTTGCTGCTGCTGCGACGCCGTCAGGCTCTCACCTGACTTCAGAATATTGTTAAGCCTCTGGATGGTGCCCAGGTTTTCTTTGATTTGCTGTTCCGCACTGGCGAGGATGCCTTGTCGAGCCGCTTCATAGGCTTCCGAGCCTATCGTCTTCCCAGCCAATTCACCTTTAAACCGTATCGTACAGCCATTAGCCGCATAGGCACGACCAACAACAAAATCCCACAGACTTCCATTTTGAGGACCTGAGCAAACTGCCAGCGAGTCTGGGTCGATATCCTCCAGCCGCCTTGCAAGCTCACGCGCTTCCCGCGCGCTATTTTCGTTCAACGTGCCCTTTTCGACCAAGCGGTCAATATAATTAACCGTCTTTTCTGCGAGGTCTCTCACCGCTCCAAGACTGGTATCCGACAGATAGTATTCAATCTCGACGTGCTTATCCTTGGTGATCTCGTAAGCTTTGTCAGGATCACGGTTGAGAGCGGCGAGGTCTTCGGTCTGGCCGCTGGCTTCCAGTTCAGCCTGCTTGTCCTTGTCACGAATAATGATCTCACCCGGTCCGACGGTGGCACGTACTTCCTGACGCGTATCGTCAAGCTGATAGGTGCCTTCTGCTGTCGTTTTCGGCTGAGACGTCTGATCCGGCTGCTGCTGCTTGTTGCCTTCTGCATCCTTCGGCGTCAGGTCGATATTGGCCTGAATGTCAAAGCCTTCATATTTCTTCGAGCCGGAGAAATCTTCATGCGTGAGCGTACCGGTATCGAGGGTCAGATCACCGCTTTCAGAGATGATCTTTCCGGCACCAAGATGCGTGTTGCCCTCGACGCGAACATCCATCTCGCCTTTCGATACGAGACCAGACTGCTCGCTGATCCAGTTGGTTTCGCCTGATCCTGTGCCATAGCCCGGCGAAACACCAGTGACCTTCGGCATTCCACCAGTCAGAGAGCCGCTGACGCCGATTGATGACGACTTGTTCGAGCTTTCGCCAGTGTCAGGAACAGAGATGATGTTGAGATCGCGCCCGACATTGGCGGTGATCGTCTCACCTTCGACAACCGCACCCTTCAGATTGGTGTCACGACCGGATTCAATATTGATGTTGCCCGAACCGGTGACGTGAGTGTTAACCTGCGTCGTGCCATTGCTGTTCGATTTTCCAGAACCGGCATGGGCACTTCCGGTCCAGCCACCTGTCGTACTGCCAAGTCCAATCCCAACAGAATAGCCAATACTAGCCCCGGCAGACTTGCTGGACGACGAGGAGCTGTTGGTTGCCTGCGCGCTTTCCAGATTGATGTTGTTACCAGCTTTCAGGCTGATATCGCCAGCACCGCCGGAGAGCAGACCATTTTCGTCATAGCCAGCAACAATCTGTGCGCCGTGACTGTTGATGTCACCCGATTTTGCTTCAATGGAAACGCTGTTGCCGCCGCGAATACCCGTCACAACCGGTATCGAGCTTTCGGCATTTTCCTTCGATTTCGAATATTCGAAGCCTACCCCGATGGAGGCTGAGGCAATATTGCCATAGTTGCCGTTGGCATCTGGCATCACCATAGATGAGAGATTGTTGATCGCATCATAGGCTTTAAGGCCAGCAAAGCCCGCATTGGCTGCGGAATAGCCGTCTGAAACATTCGCAACCTTGCCTGCCGCATCGGCAATGCTCTTCGCGGAACTGACCAGACCCGTGGAAACAGTCGCAGTGATCCCGGCAAACAGTTCCTCATGCATATGCTCGTAATTGGTCTTGTCCTGCGCCGCCAGAAGATTGACATCGCGCTCAGCGGTTATGGCCACATCGTTTTCAGCTTCGACACGTGCAGCCTGAAGGTTTGCATCACGACCCGCATTGATGGTGACGTTGTTGCCAGCACTCAGGCTTGAAACCGCATTGGTCTCGGCACCCTGTCGGGTTTCGTCCTTGGATGAACCAAAGCCAATACCGATGGAGGCGCTGCCTTCGCTGGATTTCAGCTGAATGCCGATGCCGGAACGCTTTTCCTTGTCCTCGGAAGCATAGCTTTCCGCGCCCGGCAGGATATTGACGTCGCGTGCCGCGTCGAGCGCAATGTCGTTGCCCGCCTCCACTTTCGAGCCGACTATATTGACGTCGGTTTCGCGTGCCTTGATCGAAACATCATTGCCTGCCGAAAGCTCCGAGCCGACATTGGCGACGATGCTTTCCTTGCTGCTTTTTTCTTCCTTGCCCCAGACTGAATAGAAGCCGCCGCCGGAACCGGCACCAAGCCCGGACTTTTTGCTGGCGGATGAAGCATCGTGTACTTCCTGTGCACCGATGATCGAAACGCTGTCGCCTTCAATGGCGATATTCTCACCTGCCGCGACCTTCGATCCCGAGATCGCAACTGTGTCGCCAGCATTGAGATTCACATTACCGGATGCTCCAAGCTCGGATGCAATAGTCGTTTCATCATACTCATGAGACTTGTCGCTCTTCTTCGACAGAAGTCCTGACTTTGACTTGGAGGCGTCAGTTTCAGAGGTGTCTTTGCCGGACGCGATGATCAGATCGCCGCCTGCATTAATATTCAGGTCGGCTTTGTTATCTGCCGTTCCAGCCTGAACCTTCGAGGCCGATATGGTCGTATCCCTGCCGGAACTGATATCGACACCGCCGCCGCCGCTAATGGACGATCCAACCGCCGTTTCGGTTTCGGTACGGCTATGGCTTTCCTTCTTGCTGAAGATGCCCTTTGAACTCGTATCAAGCTGCGAATAGCCTGTATCCCGCGCCTCCGCGATGGTGACATTGTCCGTGGCGCTCAGATCGACCTTGCCTTTCGCATCGATCTTCGAGCCGATAATGTTGAGGTCGTGCGCATTATCGGCATCCGATTTGTCGCCTGCTGTAATATTGACAGAACCGCCTGCGCTGATTTCCGAGCCTATATGGGTCTCGGAACCCTGTTTGACTTCGGAGCCGATAGTTTCGGTGCGCTGTTGGGCCACCGTGATATTGATATCGCCCTTGGCTTCGAGCGAAACGTCACCGCCTGCCTTCACCTTTGAGCCGGATATCAGAATATCATCGCCCGCCTTGACGCTCGTATTGCCGCCGGATGACAGGTTCGATGCTTGCGCAAAGGTGGAATCCGTCTGCGATAGGCGTGTGCCAGCAACGCCGTTGACCTTTTTCTCAACGCCTGCCGCGACAACATTGACCGAGCCCTGCTCTGCTTCAATGTCGAGATTGCCGCCAGCCGCGATATCGGAACCGAGTATGTTCACATCCTGTTTGGCGGCAATCGTCGTATCACTGCCAGACTGCACGGTGGTGCCGATGACATTGTCGGAACCCTTGTTGATGGCTTTGGCGGTGTCGAGCGTTACATCCTGCCCCGTCAGGCTGACATCATTACCTGCCTTGACCTCGGCACCCCGCAGGGTCAGATCATTGCCCGCTGCAAGGCTCGCGTTGCCGCCCGCCTGCACACCACTGCCGGATTTGACGAAAATCTCGCCGCCGATCTGCATGTTGGCGCTCGCAATGGTCAGGTTCTGCGAAGCTGACAGCGACACGTTGTTTCCAGCCGTAAAGCTGCCGCCAGTTGCAGTGATGTTGCTTGCTTCAAGCTTGAGGTCAGTCTTCGCGGAGATAATGCCGGAATTATTGACCTCGCCGACATTCATATTGACAGTATCGCCGGAGATGATCGCACCGGCGACCGTCAGATTGGCCTTGTCGGCATTGGCGATATAGACAGTCGGGACCAGCACCTCGATGCCGTTGACCGTCTTCTTGTCATACCAGACCATTGTCTCAGTCAGATTGGCGATCATTTCCGGCGAGAGCTTTTCGCCGATGGTCAAACCATTGGCAGCTGCAAAGTCGGCACCGCGATCAAGCAGCGTCTTCATCTGCTCGATGGCATCACTGCCCGGAATGAAGGAACCTTTGCCAAGCCCCTGATTGACGAGCTGACGCAGTTGCTGATCAATCAGCTGGTTCTCAAAATAGGCGTCGCCAAGGAACGGAACGCCGCGATCCGGATTGTAGCCGATCCGATTGAGGAAATAGCCGGAACCGTAGAATTTGCCGACATCAAGGAATTCGGCCCGGGTTTCATAAAGGAAAACCTGACCGGGGATCGTGCCGCCGAAGCCGCCCGAATTGGGCTTTGGTGCTGAATTGCCAAGCGCTGCAATAAGCTCGGCACCGGTTAGCGGCGTGCCGTTGGGCGACAGTCCGCCAAGAGCAGCATTCGGGGTATAAAGCGCACCGCCTGCTGTCATGCCGTTTAGCGCTTTGGTCGGATCATCCGTCGTCGGCGCGGTCGAAAGCTGGGCACCACCTGCAATAGAACCCGTCGCAGCGTTCGAGTTGACAGTGGCAAACCCGCTGATATCCATATTGCCAGCGGCTTTGATATTGCCAAAGGCACCGTCGACAATTGTCTGGCTGGTAACGCGTGAATTGCCCCTGTCGAGATCGTTGGCACCATCGCGATTGCCATTGGCATCATAGGCTTCGCATCCGCCTTTCGCTTCGCAGGTGGAAGTAACGCTGCGATAGAGAGCGACGCCTTCATTATTGAGAACTGATCCGGTCAGTTTTGCATTGCCGCCTGCTTCAATCGAGCTGTAGGCATTGTTGAGGGTCGTCGCATCGATATTGAGATTGCGGCCTGTCTGGATGAGCGCTTCAGGTGCAAGCTGCCCGTCGAACTTTTGTTCACGGATTGTCTGACGCATCTGCGTCGCTTCATCCCAGGTAAATGTCCACGCGAACGCATCTCTACGATTGACGACGATGACCGACTTGCTCTGAAGGTCCGGCGTCAGGATGATGTTGCCGTTTGCATACGTTGGATAGCGTTTGCGCAGCCAGTTCTGCATTTCCGAGACGCTGTCGAGGCTCTTACCCCACTTCCACGGCGTGTTTTCCTCATAGGACTGGAGACTTTGCGTGCGATAGGACGTGCCGTCAGCAAAAGTTATGACGCCATAAAGTTGTGCCATCCATTCCGCAGCGACGGCACGCTCTACATCATCCCCATACATATCGAGCGGCACGCCTGTTCGCGGATCATTAAACAAAGCGCCAAGCGGCTTGCCCCATGTTGCCGGATTGAGCATGAATTTGACGATCTCGTCATTGCTCACAACAACATCCGACCATGTTGGAGCCGTGCTGCGCGTGTTGGTCAATTTAGCGGTTGTAATTGTCGCATCGCGTTCGGCCTTGATCAGGCCGGAAACATTGGTGATCGAATTGTTACGTCCGCCGCTGGCATTGGCAGCAATCGCCAAATCCTGCCCAACGAGGATCGCGCCCTGATCGTTGAGAATATCGCCGTTGACGAACAGACTCCCATCGCGCCCGGCATAGATAAGGCCTGTCGCGGTGTTGGTCAGATCGCCTGTGAGCGTGAAGGTCAGATTGTTGTTGGCGGCAAGCTGGCCGGAATTGGTGAGCGAGGCCAATGTCAGGGTCAGGTCATTGGCGGCAAGCAGTGCGGTTGCGGCCGTCGTGGCGATCGTTGTCGCGGCAATCGCAATGTTGCCTGAGCCGCCATCAGCCGTCACCGCGCGCAGCTTTGTGCCCGAGGCGTCGGCTGAACCGGTGAGGTTCAGGGCAATGCCGCCAAAGGTCAGCGTGGAATTGGCAAGATTGGCCGATGCCGCATGGACGATCAGTGTTCCGGCAGTTGCGAGTTTCGAACGGTTGTTGCTGAGATCGAGGCTTTGCAGGGTAAGTGTGATATCGCCCTTTGCAACCGTATTCTTGTCCAGGCTGATTGTCCCCAGAACCGCATTGAGATCAGCTGCGGCAAAACTTTGCAGGCTGTTATAGCTGATATCCTGCTGGGCCTTCGCTTTGAGATCGCCGCCGCTCAACAACTGATCGGCAGTGATCGAGCCGCTGGACGCTTTGAGCGCCATTTTCCCGGTGCCAGACGCTCCGGTCTTGAGGATGAGCGAACCGCCCGACTGTTCCGTCGCCGCAAAATCGACACCGGACACAAGCGTTCCAAGATTGATCGAACCCGCATTGAGGGTGGCATTACCGCCAGCCAGAGACTGGCCGGACAGCGTGAGCGTGCCGCCAGCCGTCAGGTTAAGATCGCCGTGCGCGGTCGCATTGGCAGAAAGATTGTCTGTTGCCGAGGCAATCGTGTCGCCCGCCGACAGAAGGCGCTCCGCCGTCAGATTGCCAGCGGTTGCCGTCAGATTGAGCGCATGGGCCGTGTTGGCAAGAACGACGTTGCCCTCTTCGAGCGCCGCCAGATCGACACCGGCGACAACCGTGCCAAGATCGATGGAAGAACCTTTGATGGTAATGTCCGAACCAGACAGGAGTTGGCCGCTGATCGTGGTCGCGCCGGCGATATTGGTCGCACCATGACTGGTGACATTTGTGGCTTTGAACGTAGCGGCATCGCCAACAAGATTGCCTGCCGACAGAAGCATGCCGACATCAATTGCGCCGCCGGACATTTGCAGGCGCATATCGCCAGCCGTACCGAGCGTGATTGCACCGCCCGTAGTGGTCGCGGCAAAATCCATACCAGAAACGGCGCTCGTTGCCTTTAGCGAGCGCGCGGAGGCAACAAGTGCACCGCCAGACAGAATGTCACCGGAGGCAATATCGCTTCCTGCGGTCAGCGCCATATTGTTGAAGCTGACAAGCGAGGCCGCGCTGATCGAGCCAGATGCGGCTTCAATCGTCAGCGCGCCGCCGCCTGCCTTGGCGGTTCCCGAGAGCGCGATGTTGCCGGATGCCGTAGTGAGGCTTGCCGCACCATCGGCCACGACCGAACCAGCCGTAATCCCCTGGCCGGACTGCAGCTTTGCATTCTGTCCCGCAGCAACATTGCCAGTCACAATCGCACCGGACGAAGTCAGCTCGATATTGCCAAGGGATGCGACGTCCCCTGCAACCGAAAGCAGTCCGTCGCCGCTGCCTAAAATGACATCCTCGTCAGCCGCGACCGCTTCCAGTGTGATGCCTTTGGCTGCCTTTACGATCACACGCTTTTTGGAGGTGACTTTTTTCGCTTCGACCTGCTTGCTTTTCGACTGGATGGAAACACCATCACGACCGGATGCATTGCCAAGCGATATCTTGCCATCGGCGGAAAGCGTCAGCTCTCCGGCATGAGCCGCCATATCGTTGCGCATGCGCACGCCAGCCCCCTTGTCGGTGACGACGATCTTGATGCGGTCCGCCTGCATGGCACCCAGGGCCGAGCCGTCGATGGCAAATTCACCTGCATCGTCGGCACCATCCAGTGCTGTGGCTTCACCAGTGGCGTAGTTGAACTTCTGACGGCCAGCGGAAAGGCGCAAGGTCTTGCCGTTGACAGGTCCGTCGATCTGGACGCGGCGCGAGACGATGTCGAACAGATCGACAGCGCCATCGCCGGAAGCAAAATTGCCGCCCCTGGACCCAAAGGTGACGTCACCGCCCTGAACCGTGAAACCGGAAAGCCGTCCGGTGCCGTCAATGTCCGGTGTGCCTGTGGTCAGTGTCGCACGCGGCGTGTTGATGAAACCGCAGCCATCACATGTGATGCCATTCGGATTGGCAATGATGACATCGGCGCGACCGCCGAACACTTCCGTGGCACCCTGCAGAGCCGAGCGATTGCCGCTTGTCACTTCGTTGAGGATAACCGTCGCGGGACCGCTATTCTTCAGGTTCGGATTGCCCGGTGTCACGCCGCCGAGCTTCGAGGTTCCCAGCTCGCCATTGTGGTTGTTGAGGATCAGGCCCGGATTACCGACATTGAAGTCATGATATTTGTTATGTGACAGCCCCTGCCCGTTCGGTGTCACGATATCGATCAGAGGCACGCCGTTGGGTGCGGCTCCGATGCCCGGCTGATTGCCGATGGGTGCATTGATATCGGGTGCCACCTGTGCCTGAACCAGCATTGGCTGGAACACCAGCAAACCACTCAAAAGCGTGGCGACGCCCTTGCGCGCCAAAACGGCAGGATCAAACCGGATATGACGCCGCGTCCCCATGTGAAGCGCGCGGGCTGCATGCGAAAAATAATGACGATATGCAAAATTCTTCATGGCCGATCCTGCCGGAAAATGACTTAGTTTCTAAAGGGAAGCGATCAGGGTCGCTTCAGCATCAATTACGGACGTTTGCAGACTGTGCGCTGCCGGGGTTGTCGAGCTTCTTGTAGATCTCGGTCAGCTGCGACTTCGGTGCCGGACATTTTTTGTTGCGAGCGATATCTTCCAGCACCTTGTTGCGATTGCGCAGGGCGTCTATCTCGACTTTTTCTGGCGACTTCGGATCAAGGAAGAACCATGCCGGGAAAAAGAACACCCCGGCTGCACCCAGGGCGATATTCTTGCCTTGCGCCTGCGTACGCTCTTTCAGGGTCGACATAATCTGCCGTTCGTTCGCGGCGAACTCACGCGAGACTCCCGCGCAATCAAAGGCACTGTCGGTCGGGTTCGTGACAGCAATCGGTTTGGCTTCGCGCCCGCCGCAACCCGCAAGGATCACACTCAAACCGACAACGGCAGCTGCAAATTTGAACTTGTTCATAAAAGTCTTGTCCCACAAAACATAAACACCTTACCTTTCGGCAATGGCTCCATCATCTCCTTTGAGATGAACTCACTTTGGCGTCAGCCACGTCTTCGTATTGACGGTGAAATCCTCTGCGAGCTTTTCCGCCAGATGTTCCTGGCTCTTTGTCATTGCCGCATTGATGGCCATGGCGACCACGATGCCCAAGCCGTCACCCTTCACACCACGGTTTTGGCCCACAATGCGCGGGTTTTGGGCGATCAGACGTCCCGTCTTGATGTCTTCGAGACGAACCGTGCCCCTGATCCAGCTGTCACTGCTCAAGATCACACGGCCCTGTTCGGATGCGAGATCGGCTTGCTGCAATGTGATCACCAGACGCGCCGGGGTGGAACCGCCTGGATAACCCGTCAGGTCGCGGGCTGCGACTTTGCGCAAGGCAGCGGTGACAATGGCAACCTGTTGTTCGGGCGTTTTGCCATTAATCATTGGCAGGCCTGTGCCGACGTCCGGCGTTGCTTCGACCCTGACCTCAGCAACTCTGGTACCTTTCAAAGCCTCCAAAAGACGTGGGTCGCGGCTGGCGCAACCTGATAGAACGAAGACGCCTGCAACGACGATCAGGACCGCCTTGATCAATCCCTGCCCCTTCAAACTCACTTTCGAAAACATGTACTCCCCCACATTGCACATCACCACTGCAGTGACGTGCTGACAAAAAACAAATCTTTTGAACTGGTATTGGCTGTAGCCTTGATGATGCGCGAATAGCCGATATCGGCACCGATATTGCCGCCTGCCAGACGTGCCCCGACGGTCCAGCCTGAGACATCACCACCTTCGATGCCGAAACGGTCCTGCTCGAACACGTGACCGTAATCGATGGCCGCGTAAGGTCGGAATTCGCCCAGACGCTTGGTCAGAAGCTCGCTATCTTTCCATGGCACTGTGCGCCATGTGATCTCATTGCGGGTAAACAGGCCATTATTGCCGAATAGGATGCTGTCACGGGTGCCGCGCACATTGGAATAACCGCCAAGCGATATTTGTTCGGCTCCGTAGAGATTATCCGGCGAATATTGGCCGTTGATCAGCGTCGAGAACTGAAAATTCTGCTGTCCCAATTGGAACGGCTTGGTCACATTGATCGTACCGGTGAATTTTGAGAATTCCGGCTCGGCATCGCCCGCGCCGGGAGCGCCGCGTTTCGTTGCGCCAAAGAGGCCAAGCCCCTGATTATAGCTCAGATCGAACACCCAAAGCCCACCCAGCATGCGGCGTGAATGGGAAATACCGAGATTGGCAACAGAATATTGCCGACTGCCGACCTCGATCAGATTACCCATCAGGAAATTGTTGGTTTCCTTATAGGCAATGCCTGCATTGAGCGTCGTGATTGAATCCTTGTCGCGCAGGATGACGCGGTCGACATTGAAACCAAGCTGGCTGGAGTCGCCTGATGTTGTAATGTCGTCTTCAACATTCCCCGGAACGGAACTGCGATATTTGTAGTAAGACCCATTAAGCGTGAAGGTCCAATAGCCGTAGGGAACGCTGATCGAACCTGAAATGCTATTGCTCTGACCAACACCGTCATCGGGCCATGGGTAGTCCGGCCCGCTATGTTCGTAGGTCAGCGAAACGAGATCGTTCAGGTTGACCAGATTGTCCATGCGGAACGATACCGATGATCGGGAATAACCCGTCGATTTCTGGCCGAGATTGTTATTCGCAATGGAAAAATGCCACGGCAGATCGGGCTTGTTCTCGACATTGAGAATGGAAGCGCCCGGCTCCTTGCCCGGCAACATCGACGTCTTGGCATTGTTCGATGACAGGCGGTTGATTTGGTCGAGACCCTGCTCAACATCGCGGATATTCGCCGCCCTGCCCTTTAAGCCCGGAAAGACCGTTGCCAGCAATCCCGGATAATCAGCGGGCTTTCCATTGAGATAGATATCGGAAAGCGTACCTTCGGCAGCGACAAGCCGCAGAACCTTTGTGCCTGCAATATCCTGTTCGGGCACATAGACGCGCGACGTGATATATCCCGCATCCATGTAGAGATTGGTGAGGTCTTTCAGCAGAACATTGATATCGGCAAGGCCGATGCATTTGTTGCGATAGGGCGTCAGGACAGGATCAAGTGCCGCTTTCGAAAGCAGCGTCACACCTTCCACATCGACATGGCTGATGGAAAAGCATGGGCCTTTCGCAGCGCCCGCTTCTGTTGCTGGCTGCTCTGGCCTGACGGACGGTGTGGCGCGCGGTGTGGCTTCCTCCAGGGCATCGAGCCGCTGCTGCAAATTCTGCTCGGCCTGACGGCGCATGAAGTCATCGGCAGGCGATGCGGCAGGGTTCAAAACCGGAGACGGAGCCTGCGCAAAGGCGGACGTTCCCACCGCGAGGCAGGCAATACTCAGCGCAAGGCAAAGCTTCGCCGGGCGAACAGAATACGTCATTCTCTGCTCCCGATCAGGCTTTGGCTGGCTTTTGAAGTTCTGCGAGAGCCTTGCTCAGCCCCTTCAACGAGAATTTGAGATTGATGTTCTGGCCGTTCATCAGACGCAATCGAGCTTCACCTGCAGAGCCCTTCTGCAGCGCAGACAGCATCTTGCCGTCCAGTTTTTGTTGCGCCCAGCAACCCGCCTGATTGCAATTGCGGTAGGGGATGGTGACGACATCCTTGCCGTCGGCAGCGAGGCCCAAACCGACAGGCAAAACGACATTGAGCGGCACAAGCGCTGTCAGCAGCAAATCGCTATTGGAGGGCTTTTTACCAGCTTCCGCCGCAGTCTTTGCAATTGCCAGCGTCAGGACGTTGACGTCCTGTTCGCCCTGCTTCACTTGCGCGACCTGTGCAACCTCACATTGCGCAATGGATTTGCCATCCGCGGCCTTTACCTCGGCGCAACGGTAGGTCCAGTCATCGAAACGGGTCGTTTGGATTTTTGGCGCTTCCGGGGCAGCAACCTTGGCTTCTTCAGCCTGAGCCGCCAGAATGCCAAACGCAAAAATCCCTACAACAGCGCTAAAAGGCACTGCTTTCCTCGCCAAATGCATGACAATGTCCCCACTTCAACCGAAACCCGCCATAACCGGTCCGGTTCACCGCCCCTCCAGACAACGTTCTGGATGAGCAAACGACTTCAATCAAATGCTGATGCCGCGGCTGCATCGCCACGACCTATTTCTCCTGCCGCCACACGTCGGGATGCAGGCACCTCAATCAAAATAATATGTGCCGAGTGCAAAATGCGCGTGGCGATGTCAACCGCAAATAGCAGAACTGGAAGCCTTATTAGACTTAAGTTACACAAAAGCCACAGGAGCCATGAACAGCACCTGTGAATAAATCGAGCCAGCGTCTCAATCTGAAACACAACGGAAAGCCGCAAAATGCGCCGCTTGCGAATCGGCAGAGGAGAGGTGCAATGACCAAAACGGTAACCCGTCTTTTCCAGTCTCAAATCTTGGGCAATTTAGCTGGCTGCTTTTGCGGTCAAAGAACCGTCTTGCGCAGGCTTTATCCGCCTTGGCCGTCCGACGTGAATTGCCCTGAGCTTGGCAGCCTCCATGCCTGCCCGGGTTCTTTCGCTGATGAGCGAACGTTCGAATTCTGCCAAGGCTGCCATGAGATGGAAAACAAGCCTTCCACCTGCCGATGTGGTGTCGATGTTCTCCATCAGCGAGTAAAACTCGATGCCGCGACTACCCAGCTCACTCATCAGTGAAACAAGGTTGATGAGTGAACGGCCGAGACGATCCAGTCTCCATACAACAAGCGTATCGCCCGGCTGCAGGCTTGCCAGCGCCTTCTTCAGCCCTGCCCGGTCGGCTTTTGCGCCAGAAAGACTGTCGCAATAATTGCGCCGGAAAGTCCCCGCCCCACCCCGTTGCTGGATCGCGTCAAAATCTCCGGTGAAGACAATCTGACGGCAAACGACGCCGCTCTCCATGAACTGCTGCTGTCGCGCGCATACGAAGTCGAGACTGAACTGCGCAAGGTCCGAAACTTCTGCCTATATGCTCGAAGACGACCTAATTCCGGAGCCTGAATTCGACGAGTTCGGCGACCAGATTGTGCGGCCAGTCGTGTCGAGCAACGACGGTTTCGAAATGATCGTCGACAATTTTGATGCGTGGGCGACTTACACGAAAGAAGCGCAACACCCAGATGCTGGACGTGGAGATATCAGCCAAGCCGAGCTACGTCGGAAGAAAGGCATGTTGCAGAGCATGGAAAAAGTGCGGATCGTGGCAATCGGAGACCGTAATTACGAGGATCGACTGATGTCTACTGTCGCACTCGAAATCGGCTCAGACGGCCTTCGCTTTTGCTCGCTCCCTGATCCATTAGATTTGGATGTCGAGAACGTGTTTGAAGTCACTTTCAAACCATGGCCTGCTTTAATGCCGTACGACGGGGGCGGCATACCCAGAGATATGGAGGAGAGGCTGCTCACGTATGGAATTGTCGTGGAAGCGATTCAGGATGCAGATCAGGTGCTCGTGTCGGCGTCGGAGAATGCGGATAGACGGCGTGTCGGGATAGCCGAGGTTGCGCTCGAAGCAGCTGGGTGCTCAGTAGATTATCGTGAACCGCATGCTGAGGGGCCAGTTGGGATGATACGGAAAATTGCTGAAGACCTAGTTCAAAATTGCCCGCGTCCGATTTTTTAGCCAGCATGCTTTACACGACATAGAGCCATGTTTGCTCTATGTGACATAAACCGAAACCCCGCCTCGGTTCTCCAAGCGCGGGGTTCTCTTGCTCAGCTCACAGTAGCCAGATTTTGCTGAGGTTGGCCTTCGACAAGGAAGACCTAAGGGCCACAAAGGACATCCGATTTTACGACTGGAGATGTCCGCCTGAACAGACTATTGCCACCGGCGACGTGTGTTTCAAGCTTGGGTTTTCGTGGCGGTTTTCGTGGCGGTAAAAACAAAGGCCCTCGAGGCGACCTTATAAATTATTGATTTCCTTGAAGAAAACTGGTGGGCGATGAGAGACTCGAACTCCCGACATCTTCGGTGTAAACGAAGCGCTCTACCAACTGAGCTAATCGCCCGACTGTGTGCCGGTGTGCGGCAAGTCGTGAGAGCCGTTTAGGCAATTCGTGCGACAAGCGCAAGTGCAAAAATCGGCATTAAGCGTCTTTCTTGCGGTTTTCCGCAGGCCAATAGGGCCGCCACACGATCAAGAGCAGCCGCCGGACGCTGCTGCCGCAAAAATGTGCGTAAAATGCCATGTCGTCGCCACAAATTTCGAAGGATTTAGCGGCATGAATGGTGTGTTTTTGCCGCCAAAGCCGACAGAAGCGCGCAAATCACGAAAATGCCTCAATTTGCCTCGCGTCCAACTTCATGCATTTGATGCATCGCGTCATGGAACGCCGGTTCGCGAGTTGTATGGGAGGGGCGATGAAAGCCGCCCCCGCCCTTGTCTTATCCGACCAGTCGTTCGGGCGAACGCAGGATGGATGCGCCGCCTGCCGCTTGCACGGCGAGGCTTCCATATTCGATCCCTGCGGCAAGTGCCCGATGGACGTCATGGCCTTCAAGCCACGAATCGATGAAGCCCGCATTGAAGGCATCGCCCGCGCCGGTCGTATCGATGACCGGCACGTCTTTTGCCGCCATGTGAATGTCGGCTTCGGCAGTGCGAAGCCACGCGCCCTCGCCGCCGCCCTTCAACGCGACAACGGGAAAATGACCTGCAAGCGCATCGAGCGCCTTCGCCGGATCGTCATGGCCGGTGATGGCCTGCGCTTCCTCACGGTTGGGCAGGAAGATGTCGACGCCCTCACAGGCCGCGAGCAGGCCGGGATCATAGATCAGAGTCTCATCCCAGCTCGGATCGAGCGAGACGGAAAGTCCGGAAGCCTTTGCCTGCCGCACGAGACCTGGAATTTCGTGCAGCGTTGCAAATTCGGCGATGTGCAGATGCCCGGCATCCTTCCATGCCAAAGCGGCGGAAAGCGTGGCGGGAAGCGCTGAACCGGCGCGGCGTGACAGGAAGGCGCGGTCGTTGCCGATCACGCTGGCCACCGTCACCTGCGGCCCGGCATCGTCGGCGCGCTCCAGAAAGCGCAAGTCGACGCCATCGATCTTCAGGTCCGGCTCCAGCCCGCGCGACAGGCCGTCAAAGCCAAGCCGTGCAACCAGCGCCACCGCCCTGCCCGCATGGGCAAGATGAGCAGCGGAAATGAACGCGCCGCCGCCTGCCGCCATCTTCATGTTTTCGGCGAAAATCTCGCGCCCCGGCTGCGGCAGCGATTGCAGCCCGGTGAAGATGAGGTCGCAGTAAATCCGTCCGATACTGAGGACAGCCGGACGCTTGAATTGTTGCGGCATCATAGGCGGCCCAGACTCTTCTCGGTTTTCGCGTCGAAGAGATAGAGGCTACCGGCAGGCGCAGACACGGCAAGCGTGCCGCCCGTTGCCGGAATGACCTTGCCCGGAGCCGTTGCAATCACCGAAACGCCGTTGACATCAAGATGCACCAGCGTTTCCGCACCAAGCGGCTCAACCGCCGTCACCGTGCCGGTGAGCGATAGACCATTGGCCGTCCCCTCCTCGACTTTCAGGTCGTGCGGACGAACGCCGACCAGAATGTCGCCATCAGGCGCAAGCTCAACGCCCGCACCGCTGCGACGGCCTGCAATGAGGTTCATTGACGGGCTGCCGATGAAGCGCGCCGTGAACACATCGGTCGGGTTTTCATAAAGCTCTGTCGGCGTGCCGGTCTGAAGAATGCGGCCATCGCGCATGACCACGATGCGGTCGGCCATGGTCATGGCTTCAACCTGATCGTGCGTCACATAAACGGTCGTCGTCTTAAGACGTTGATGCAAGCGCTTGATTTCAATGCGCATCTGCGCGCGAAGCTGGGCATCGAGGTTCGACAGCGGCTCATCGAAAAGGAAGGCTGACGGATTGCGCACCATGGCGCGACCGATGGCGACGCGCTGGCGCTGGCCGCCGGACAGTGCCGCCGGGCGACGGTCGAGATAGGGTTCAAGACCGAGCGCCTTGCCGGTTTCTTCGATCCGCTTGTCCTTCTCGGCTTTGGACAGGTTCGACGTATAAAGCCCGAAGCCGATATTCTGGCGAACCGTCATATGCGGATAGATTGCATAGTTCTGAAACACCATGGCGATGTTGCGCTGCTTCGGATCGCGTTCGTTGACGACTTCGCCGCCGATCTTCAGATGACCGCCGGAAATGTCCTCAAGCCCCGCAATCATGCGCAGGGTCGTGGACTTGCCGCAACCCGAAGGGCCGACAAAAACGACGAATTCGCCGTCCTTGATCTGGAGATCGATTGCCCGGACCGCCTCGACCTTGCCATAACGCTTGACCAGCTTTTCAAGTTCGATGGTTGCCATCAGCGTGTCTCCACAAGTGCACTGAATTTATCATTGAGTTCGCGCGCAGCCTTTGCTTCGGCGGCTGCGTGATCGACGGCCAGCGCCTTGAAGCGGTCGGCCTCAGCCTTGTGCCGCGCCAGCGCTGCATTCATCGCGGTTGGCGCCGGGCCGCCAAGACGATCCCGCACCGCCACGAAATGCTGCGGCGAGACCAGTTCCTCGAATTTCTCGCGCCCGAAGGACGGCTCGCGCCCGGCGGATTCGCGGAAAGCTTCGAGGAAAGGCTCGAAACCGTCCTTTTCCAGACCGCCGCCCATGGCAACGACCGCCCGCGCAACCCTGGCGGCGATTTCATGCGCCTGCCGGAACGAAAGCCCTTCGATGCGCACCAGCGAATCCGCAAGTTCCGTGATGGTGATGCAGGAGCGGCGGATGTTTTCGGCGACACGCGCCGGATCGATGCGGATCGCGCCGATGAACGCGGCCAGAAGATCCAGCACGCGGCCAGCGGAAGCGAATGCCTCATAGCCCATCTGTTGCGTTTCGCCTTCACTGTCGTTCATGTCGGTGAAAGGCGTGTTGTGCATCACATCCAGCACCGTGCGGGCGCGGCCCATGGTCTGGCTTGCCAGATGGCGCATATGTTCGATTGGAACCGGATTGCGCTTCTGCGGCATGATCGACGAAATCTGCACGAAAGCGTTCGGCACATAAATCTGGCCGACTTCGAAACTGGTCCAGAACTGGAAGTCCTGAATGAGACGCCCAAGATGCACGAACATTAGTTCCAGCGCCGAATAGGTGGAGGTGATGTAATCCACCGCCGCGATGCAGCTATAGGAATTCGGCAAGGGGGCGGCAAAGCCCAACAGGCTGGCGACCTGTGCGCGGTCAATAGGGAAGCCTGAGGTGGTGATGGCCGCCGCCCCCATGGGCGACAGATTGACGATGGCGCGCGCGGCTTCCATCCGTTCCATGTCGCGGACGAGAACCTCGATAGCCGCCGAAAGATAATGGCCGAAGGTCGATGGCTGTGCAGGCTGGCCGTGCGTATAGGCGACGATCAGCGTCTGTTTTTCGCGTGTCGCAGCGGCAACCATGCTATCCAGCAGATTGCGCGCCTGCGCCATCAGCGTGTCGATGCGGGCTTTCAGGCCCAGCTTGAACAGGGTGTGGTCGATATCGTTGCGCGAGCGCGCCGTGTGAAGGCGACCGGCAATATCGGCACCGATGCGGGCCTTCAGCTCCTTTTCGATGAGGAAGAAGAAATCCTCCACTTCACCCGTATAGGTGAGCTTTGAAGGATCGATTTCCTTGTCGATGGCTTCCAGCGCACCGGCAATGGCTGCGGCCTGCTCGCGGTCGAGAATGCCGGTTTCAACCAGCATGACGAGATGGGCGCGGTCGATGCGGCGAAAGCCGTCGACATGGTGGGTCTTGGCGCCGTCGAAAAGCGGGCGAAGCACGGTTTCCTTGTAAACCGGATCGGGGAAGACGCTTTTATCGGACAGCCGTGGATCGAGATCGGACATGGTTCAACCCTTGAGGCCAGCGAGCATGACACCGCGCACGATGTAACGCTGGAGAAGAAGAAAGACGACGAGCGTGGGAAGCGTGGCGATGGCCGCGCCGGTCATGATCATTTCCCACTGGATGGACTGCTCGACGGCGAAGCTCGAAAGCCCGACCGGCAGCGTGTAAAGCTCCGGGCTGGTGGCGACGATCAGCGGCCAGAAGAAGGCGGTCCAGTTGCCGAGGAAGGTGAAGATCGCAAGCGCCGACAGCGCAGGCGTCACCAGCGGCATGGCGACTTTCCACCAGATCTGGAATTCGTTGAGGCCGTCGACGCGGGCAGCTTCCAGAAAGTCGTTGGGAACGCCTTCGAAGAACTGCTTCATGAGGAACGTGCCGAAGGCCGTCATCATGCCGGGGAACATGATGCCCCAGTAGCTGTCCAGCCAGCCAAGCTTGCTCGACATCAGATACCACGGGATCACCAGCATTTCGGTGGGGATCATCAGCGTGGACAGGATGGCGAGGAAGATGAAATAGCGTCCGCGGAACTGGAATTTCGCCAGCGTGTAGCCGACGAGACTGTCGAAGAAGACGTTCGACAGCGTGACCACGACCGCAACGATCATGGAATTCAGGAACCAGCGGATGAAGCGGCCATCGGCAAGGATGGTGACATAGTTCTGCAATGTCGGCTCTGCCGGGATCAGGCGCAGGTCATAGACCTGTCCTGCCGTCTTGAGCGAGGTGGAGAACATGAAGGCCAGCGGCGTGACCATGATGAGACCGCCGATGAGCAGCAGCGTCCATGTCAGGATGCGGCCGGGCCGGAGGTTCTGGAAGGGGAGCGGTTTCGTTTGAGCGGACGCTGTCATTTCTTTTCCCTCAGAATCCAGAGCTGCAACAGCGAGACGCAAAGCAGGATGGTGAAGAGGACGACGGTTTGCGCTGCCGCATAACCCATCGCATAGGAGGAGAAGGCCGTCTGATAAATCATCAGCACCAGCGGCTTGGTGGAGCCGAGCGGCCCGCCGGGATCGTTCGTGGTCATGTTGTAGACCTGATCGAAGATGCGCAGGAAGCCGATGGACGAGAAGACGACGAGGAATACCGTGGTCGGTTTCAGAAGCGGGATCGTGATCTTGCGCAGGATCGCCCATTCGCCGAGGCCGTCAATGCGCGCGGCTTCATAGAAGGTGTTGGGAACAGCGCGCAGGCCCGCCATGAAGATGATGATCTGGAAGCCGAGACCGGCCCAGATGGACGTCGCCATGATCGCGTAGAGACCCTGATCGACCGAGCGCAGAAAGCCCTGCTGCGGAAGGCCCAGCGCATTCAGGATATTGTTGATGAAGCCGATGGGGGCTGGCTGGTAGAACCAGCGCCAGACCCATGCCATGGCCGCTGCCGTGGTGAGATAAGGCAGGAAATAGAGCGCACGAATGAACCCGTGCATGATGCGTACGCGATCCAGGAAATAGGCAATCATGAACGCCACCACGAGGCTTATCGGCGTGCCGACCAGCAGATAGGTGAAAGTGTTCCTGAATACTTTCCAGAATTCGGGATCGGCGAAAAGCTTCTGGTAATTGGCGAAGCCGATGAACTTTGGCGGGTTCATCAGGTCCCAGTCGGTAAGCGACAGCCAGAAGGCTTCTATCGTCGGGTAAAAGCGGATGACCGAATAGAACAGGATCGGGAGAGCCAGAAAGCTCCACACCCAGATCAACCGTCTTGTGCGCATGGAAAGGCGGTCCGTCAGGCCGCTGCCCGAAGGCCCCTTGCCCGTACCGCCTGTTTCAGCCATCCCGGCCTCTACAGTCATTGTCATGTGTCAAAATCCTTCGGCTACGGATGAGCCGCGCCCTAGAGCGGTTCCTGTTTTAACGGAATCGCCGGAACCGCTCTAACTATTTGTTTTGTCGCATTTTCCAACGCAAAACCGTTTCACACTTTTGCTGGAAATGCTCTAGAAGGCAGGATGAGAGGAAGTGGCAGAACTGTTTCCAGCCACTTCCTCTTTCACGATTGCCTTACTTGGCCGCGTCGAGCACTTCCTGCTCGGACTTGGCGGCTTGCTCGAGAGAGTCCTTGACCGCCTGCTTTTCGAGGATCACGCGGTTGGCCATGTCAACAGCGACCTGACGCTGCTTCAGCTCGTCCACGAACATGGTCGTGTGCGCATATTCCAAACCTTTCAGGAACGGGCCGTAGATCGGATCGGCAAGGTTCGTTTCCGTCAGGGCCGCGGAACGGCGCGCAGGCAGTTCGCCCACATCCTTCAGCCAGATTTCCATGGCTTCCGGCGAGGAGATGTAGTTCAGGAACTTCTTGGCGGCTTCGAGTTTCTCGCCGCTTGCCTTGGCGCTGATGCCGTTGGCGAAGTAGCTCGCATAGTTGGAGCGCACGCCTTCGGCGTTGGCCGGAAGCTCGGTCACGCCCCATTCGAAGTCCTTGATGGTGCGGAACGAACCGAGACGGAAGGTGCCGTCGATGGTCATCGCCGCCATGCCGGCGCGGAAAGCAGCCTGACCTTCATCCATGAACTTGACTTCGCCGACCTTATGTTCGGTCTGGAGGCTAGTGTAGAAGGCAAGCGCCTTTTCGCCGGCAGCGTCGTTATAGGCGACCTTGCGGTCGTTGTCGGTGTAAGGCTGGCCGCCGAACTGGCGCACCAGAACCTCACGCCACCAATGCTGGTCCTGTCCCGGCATGTCGAGCGTGATGCCTTCGGCCAGAAGATTGCCGGAAGCGTCGCGCTTCGTCGTCTTCTTGGCGGCTTCGACCATTTCATCCAGCGTCTTGGGCGGATTGTTCGGGTCGAGGCCTGCTTCGGTGAACAGCTTCTTGTTGTAGAAAAGCGCCAGCGAACGCACAGCCGTCGGCAGGCCGTAATATTCATCGCCGCGCTTCATCGCCGAAACGATCGGGAAGAATTCGCTTTCGATCTTGTCGTGCGGGAATGCGTCCTGCGGCAGCGGCTGCAAGATGCCGCCAGCCACGAACTTGTCCAGCCAGCCGTAGAAAAGCTGCATCACGTCCGGGCTCTTGCCCGCCATCTTCGCAGCGATAACGCGCGTCTGATAGTCGTCGTATGGGAACGTGACCTGCTTGACCTTGATGTCCGGATTGGCCTTTTCGAAATTCTCGATCAGCTTGTCCATCGCCTTGACGCGCGTCTCAAAGACATACTGCCAATATTCGATCTCGACAGCCTGAGCGGCATTGATCGCAAAGGTGCTGAGACCCGCGACCAGACCTGCCAATAACAGCTTACGCATTTAAACCTCCCTAATGCCCCGCCCACCGGTTCGAATGCGGTCGCCAGGCACGGCTGCGGCAGTGCCTCGCACCGTCCGCATATTCTTCCACCACATGCCGCGCAGAACATGCGCGGCGCCCATTTTCCCACGCGGGAACCCACTTCCCCGACATGAGCCAGAGCAGCCTTCACCACCCTGCCTTTACGGTTCAATGTTGTGAGCCTTTTGTCAATAAGATAATTTAGTTGAATTAATATATTGCTGTTAAAAGCGGCCCGCGCTATCTCTTTTGGACGGGAGACAGGAGGGACCATGACATCGAAATCGCAAGATGCATCGGCAACCATGCGGGCCGCTGCGCAGGCTGTCACCCTTGGCAAGAATCCCGAGCGAATCCGCGATCATAACCGGCGCGTGGTGCTTGATGTCGTTCGCCGCCACGGTGCGCTTGGCCGGATGCATATCGCCCGCCTTACCCATCTGACCGCGCAGGCCATCGCCAATATCGTCGATGAGCTGGTGGCGGAGAATCTGCTCATGCAGCTCGGACGGCTGAAAACAGGACGCGGCCAGCCGCCGATCCAGTTTGCCGTCAATCCCGAAGGCGCGATGACCATCGGCGTCGAAATGGGTTCGACGCATATGGTGACGACAGTGCTCGACCTGTCCGGCAAGCCGCGCAAGCAGCATGTGCGCCCCATCCACGATGTCAGCCCCGACAGGCTTTCCGCACAGTTGCGAAAAGAAGTCGACGCCGTGAAAGCTTCGTTTCCCGCGCGCCTGCTCGGCATAGGCGTCGTGATGCCGGGACCGTTCGACATTGAAGGCATGAGTTCGGTTGGCCCGACCACCCTGCCCGGCTGGTCCGGCATCGATGCGGCAGCGGTTCTGAGCGAAGCCTGCGGCGAGCCGGTTCTGGTCGAAAACGACGCCAATGCCGCCGCCGTCGGCGAGCGCCTGTTCGGCGCGGGCCATGCGATTTCCAGTTTCGCGATGATTTATTTCGGCGCCGGTATCGGGCTTGGCATGATTCAGGACGGCGCACCGTTTCGCGGCGCTTTCGGCAATGCCGGAGAAATCGGCCATGTCGTCATCACGCCCAATGGGCGCGCCTGCGCCTGCGGCCAGAAGGGCTGCCTTGAAACCTATGCCTCGCTTCACGCCCTGCGCGAGAAGCTTCACGCTGCCGGGATTGACGACACCGATTTCGACGCGCTCCAGAAACTGCACGAAGACCGCAACCCGGTCCTGATGGGGTGGGTGCAGGAAGCCGCCGACCATCTGGCGCCAATGATTGCCATGATCGAAAACATTCTCGATCCCGAGACGATCATTCTGGGCGGCATGTTGCCCGATGCGATCATCGACGACCTGATCTGGCATATGGGTGGCCTGCCGATTTCGGTCGCAAGCCGCCGCGCCCGCGCGCTTCCACGTGTCATTCGCGGCCAGACGGGACAGTTTACCGCCGCGCTCGGCGCTGCATCGCTCCCCATGTTCGAGGCCATGACGCCGAAGCTCGACACCAATTCGGAAGTCTGACCATGCTTACCGCCCTTCAGCGCATAGAGCGCCAGAAATCGTCTTCCGCCCTTGTCCGCCTGCACCGGGCGCTGAACAGGCTGCGCTCTACCGTGACGCTGATGCATACGGGCGCACACCCCGACGACGAGCAAAGCGGCCTGATGGCCTATCTGCGTTTCGGGCTCGGCATGAAGGTGGTTATTGCCTGCTCGACGCGCGGCGAAGGCGGGCAAAATGCGCTTGGCCCCGAACGCGGCGGCGCGCTTGGCACGATCCGCAGCCGCGAGATGGAAGAAGCAGCACGCATTCTCGATTGCGACGTGCATTGGCTTGGGCATGGCCCTGACGATTCCGTCCACGATTTCGGCTTCTCCAAGGATGGCGACGGCACCTTCGCCCATTGGGGCGAGGAGAAGACCGTCGAGCGGCTGGTCCGCGCCTATCGCGCCGAGCGCCCCGACATCGTGCTGCCGACCTTTCTCGATGTTCCCGGCCAGCACGGCCACCACCGCGCCATGACGCGGGCGGCGGAGACGGCCATACGGCTTGCCGCTGATCCCCATGCCTTTCCAGAACATCTTGCCGAAGGGCTGACGCCGTGGCAGGTGGCGAAATTCTATCTTCCCGCCTGGCCGGGCGGCGGCGACACTTACGATGACGAGCTTCCGCCACCCGATACAACGCTGACGATCAGGGCGACCGGGCGGGACGAGGCAACCGGCGCGGAATACGACCGGATCGGTGAATCGTCGCGGGCCTGCCATGCGACGCAAGGCATGGGCCGCTGGCCGGAAAAGCCCAAAGCAGAATGGCCGCTGCATCTGAAACTGCCGGAAAGCCGTCCGGAAAAGACGATTTTTGACGGGCTCCCGGAAACCTTAGCCAGTCTCGCCGACAGTCTGGCATTTGAAAATCGCAAGCAGCTTCTTGATGCGCATCTGTCTGTTGAAGCGGCAATCGCAGCTTTTCCCGATAGAAAAGCCATCATCAAAAACCTGGTCGAGGCCGCGAAAAGCCTGAAAACTGTTCTGGCCAGCGCACCGGAAGATTTTCTTGCACGCCACAGACACAGGCTGCAACGCAAGCTGGATGAAATAGATGCCGCGCTGATCGAAGCGGCCTCGCTGTTCGAGCGGGCTTATCTGGAAGCCCCTATATTGCCAACGGGCGGCGAGACCCGCCTTGTTGTCGAATATGGACCGGGTGCGGCAGATGTTGCAGCAATGGCGCAACCCGTCCTGCCGGAAAGCTGTTCAATAGCCCCGGGGCACCGGACGCCGGAACGGGAAATTCTGGATGTGGCACTGGCAGAAGACGCGGCACTGTCCCCGCTTTTTGAACCGGCATGGCGGTCGCTCGGGGGCAATGGACAAGCCTATATCCGACTGAAAGCGCAGTTTGACGAACATCTGGCGGAGTGCAGCTTCGACCTTGAAGAACCACTCACTATCGTGCCGCCTGTCTCGTTGCAGATCGACCCGCCAGCCGTCATCCTGTCGGGCAAATGGGAACCATTGCCGATCCGGATTCTGGCCGATGGCCCGGCAAGGCAGATCACCTTCGCGTCGCAGAACGGCTGGAGCGTCACCAAAGACGGACAAAATGCCGTCTTGCATGGTCCCTCCGATCCGGCACCCGGCCTGACCGTTCTTCCAGCACTGGTCGATGGAACTCCGGCGTGGCAAACACATTTTTCCAGCTATCCGCATACAGGCAAAACCGTCTGGCGTGAGCCTGCCGCGCTGCCGGTGCTGGCGCTGGACATGAAGCTGCCCGACGCGCATATCGGCTATATTGGCGGTGGTGCCGACAATGTCGGCCTGTGGCTGAAACGCATGGGATTTGATGTCACCGACATCGAGCCGCATCATCTTGCCGGTGATCTATCAGAGTTCACGACCATCGTGGTCGGCATATTTGCCTTTGGTGTGCGCGACGATCTTGCTGCGGCAACGGAAAAGCTGCACCGCTTCGTTGAAGATGGCGGGCATCTGGTCACGCTCTATCACCGGCCGTCGGATGGCTGGCATCCAGACCAAACGCCGCCGCGAAAACTGACCATCGGATCGCCGTCACTGCGCTGGCGCGTTACGAACCCGCATGCGACGGTTACGGTTCTTGTCCCTGAACACCCCCTGCTTGCCTATCCCAACAACATCGATGAAAGCGACTGGCAGGGCTGGCACAAGGAACGCGGACTTTATTTCGCCTCCGCATGGGATGATGCTTATCAGCCGTTGCTTTCCATGCACGACGACGGAGAACAGCCGCTCTATGGCGCACTGGTTTCAGCCCGAATTGGTAAAGGCCGCCATACGCATGCAAGCCTCGTCCTGCATCATCAACTCGACAAGCTCGTCCCCGGAGCTTTCCGTTTGATCGCAAATCTCATGCAACCGGCGGGATAATCGCGCATGCAGGCAAGATGAAATATTTATGACGCCTATATGTTCCTTGCGGGAAACATTTTCCCTTATATTTCATTTCACTAATTAATTTTTATTGAGTTTCCATCGCGGAAAAATTTCGCTCTATCACAACGTGTATTTGACTCATGGAGATGAAATTATCATGCGCAATCTGGTACGTGTTTCTTTGACCGGTCTTTTTCTTGGCGCAAATCTTGCCACGGCCTTCGCTCAGGCAACGCCGGAGCAGATGGAAATGGCCTATAACGCCGCCCGCAATCAGCTCGGCGTACTCCAGTACTGCCAGGAAAAGGGTTATACCGATGGCGGCGCTATCGAAATCCAGACGAAAATGATTGCGCTTATCCCCGCTCCTTCCGACACTTCCAAGGCCGATGCTGCCGAAGCAACCGGCAAGCAGGGCAAGGTCTCTGCGATGGGTATGGAGCAGGATATCGCCACCAGCGCAAAGGCGCAGAACATCTCCGAGGAAAAGCTCTGCCAGACGATGGCCGATGCCGTCAAACAGGCTGGCGCGCAGCTGCCGCAGTAAGCGGATCACAATCCGTATGGAAATGGAGCCTCGCGCAAGCGGGGCTCTTTGCTATCTGCAACTCCATATTCAATATTGCTTGAGATCGGCTCGTGCCGAACTTTCAAATTTCATTTTATATTCAGCACTTTATTAATCATATGAAATACTCACCTTCCGTTTACCATGCAACTTAAGAGGGTGAACATAATTGGCGGATAGTTTGCTCGCAGGTCACAGCGACCACTAAACAAACAAGAATGATCTCAGGAGCAACACATGACCAAGCTTATCGCACGCTTTCGTAAAAACGAATCCGGCGCAACTGCCATCGAATACGGCCTCATCGCCGCCCTGATCGCTGTTGTCATCATCACAGCAACGACGGAACTGGGAACCAACATTCGCGACAAATTTACTGAAATTTCGACTGCAATCTCTACTGCAAGCAAGTGACAGAGCTACACATATTTTGCATAGAAAGCCGCCCTCCGGGGCGGTTTTGTCTTTTGGGGCGCCTTTCGCCTGCCGGAAGCAACTTTTGGAACGTTGTTGCGTTATTTAACAGGCTTGCAGCATTAGATCGAAATTGAGCAGCGTGGACGTGGAGATGTGAAGCAAGCTAACCAAGCTAACGATCTGCAATCTTTATTGATTATGGGCGTGGTGCAAAAATGCGCATAATCCCTCTAAATAGTGGTTCGCCGCGTGGTTGTTGCGTATTCCAGCGCTGACACCGGCTTTACTGGAGTAGCGGACATGTCATTGAAATCTATTCTACTGGCGCTCGGCATCGGCGCTGCGAGCCTTACACTCAGCGGTTGTGTGTCCGAAGGCTATTACGGCGATGGGTACGATCCCTATTATTCGCGCGGCAGCTATATCGGCACCGGCGTTATCTATGACAGCGGCGGCTATTATCGCGATTATCGCCGCTATCCGCGCTATTATCGGGACTCTCGTTATCGCTATCGCGACAATTATCGTTACCGTGACAGGGATCGCAACCGTCCGAGCTACAACAGGCCGGATCGCCCTCGCCCGCCGCGTCCGGATCGTCCGTCGTTCAACACACCCAGCGTGGAGCGTCCGGGACCGAACACGGTTCCGCCATTCCGCCCGATCAGGCGCGAATCGCATAATTGATAACGGATATTTCAAGCAAAACACCCGCCGAAGCCCTCGGCGGGTGTTTTTCATCGGCCTTATAACTTGATGACATATTCCTTGCGGGTCGTCTCGATCACTTCCCAGCTTCCCCTGAAACTGGGGCGTATGACAAAACTGTCGCCAGCCTTGACCTCGCGGGTTTCGCCGCCCTCTTCGTGGATGACCGACCGGCCCGACAGAATGTGGCAGAACTCCCATTCGTCATATTCGATCCGCCACTTGCCGGGCGTCGCTTCCCATATGCCAGCGTAAAGCGTGCCTTCGGCATTCTCCTCCAGATTCCACGTGCGGAATTTGGGGCTGCCTGAAAGAATGCGCTCCGCCAAGGGAGCGCCTTCCTCCGGCTCGATGCCGGTAAGGTCGAAAGCGAGAAAACGGCTCATCAATCAGACCTTTGCCAGCGCCTGTTCCAGATCGGCGATGATATCGTCGGCATCCTCGATGCCGATGGAAAGGCGTACCACGTCCGGTCCCGCGCCTGCCGCCACCTTCTGCTCGTCGGTCAACTGGCGATGGGTGGTGGATGCCGGATGGATGACCAGTGAGCGCGTGTCGCCGATATTGGCAAGCAGCGAGAACAGGTCGAGGCTGTCGACGAATTTCACGCCCGCGTCGTAACCGCCCTTGAGACCGAAAGTGAACACGGAGCCGGCCCCCTTCGGCGCATATTTCTGCTGGAGCGCGTGGAATTTATCATGCGGCAATCCGGCATAATTGACCCACGACACCTTGTCATGGCCGTGCAGCCAGGAGGCAACCTTCAATGCGTTGTCGCTGTGGCGCTGTATGCGCAGCGGCAGCGTTTCCACGCCTGTCAGTATCTGGAACGCATTGAATGGTGAAATGGCCGGGCCGAGATCCCGCAAGCCCAGAACACGGGCAGCGATAGCAAAGGAAATATTGCCGAATGTCTTGTGCAACTCCAGACCGGCATAATCCGGGCGCGGTTCGGTCAGAAGCGGGTAGTTGCCGGATTTGGCCCAATCGAACGTGCCGCCATCGACCAGAATGCCGCCCATCGAATTGCCGTGACCGCCGATGAACTTGGTCAGCGAGTGGACGACGATATCCGCGCCGTGCTCAATCGGGCGCACCAGATAGGGCGAGGCCAGCGTGTTGTCCACAATCAGCGGCAGGCCGTGCTTGTGGGCGATTTCGGCAATGGCCTCGATATCCACGACAATCCCGCCCGGATTGGCGAAGCTTTCGATGAAGATGGCGCGCGTCCGGTCATCGATCTGCTTGGCGAAATCGGTCGGGTTGGTGGCGTCGGCCCAGCGCACATGCCAGTCGAAAGACTTGAACGACTGGCCGAACTGGTTGATCGAGCCGCCATAGAGCTGGCGCGCGGCGATGAAATTGTCGCCCGGCCGCAGAAGCGTGTGGAACACGAGCAGCTGTGCCGCATGGCCCGATGCCGTCGCGACCGCCGCCGTTCCGCCTTCAAGTGCGGCGATGCGTTCTTCCAGAACGGCCGTCGTCGGGTTTGTGATGCGCGTATAGATATTGCCAAAAGCCTGAAGGCCAAACAGCGATGCCGCATGATCCGCATCATCGAACACAAACGAAGTCGTCTGATAGATCGGTGTTGCGCGCGCACCCGTCGTCGGATCGGGCTTCGCGCCTGCGTGGACAGCCAGCGTTTCAATTCCGGGCGAACGTTTCGACATGATTTCCTCCAGCGTCTAGAGCATCGGCCCGAAAATCGGAATTGATTTTCGGAAGCACGATGCGTCGATTCAATAACTTAGAGCGACCTTTGTACGTCCGTAAGGATGCACAAAGGTCGCTCTAAGCCCCAATGATGACAGGACGTTAGGCGTTGCCGCCAGGAAAGCAAAGGCGGTTTTTCCGCCAAATGGCGGAATCGCAGAAATTAAATCCAAAACTTCCTATTCAGAAATCAGGCGGGGATATTCGATGGCCGGACAGCGGTCCATGACGACCGTCAAACCGGCATCACTGGCGCGGTTTCCAGCCTCTTCGTGCACGACGCCAAGCTGCGTCCACAAGACCTTTGGCCGATGTTTCATCGCCAGAACCTCGTCCACGATGCCCGGCAGGGAATAGGGTTCGCGGAAGACGTCGACCATATCCACCGGTTCCTCGATGTCGGCCAGACGCGCCACCACGCGCTGGCCGTGAATATCCTTGCCCGCCTGCCCCGGATTGACCGGAATCACGCGGTATCCCCTGGAGAGCAGGAATTCCATCACGCCATTGCTCGGGCGTTCCGGCTTCGGCGATGCACCGAGAAGCGCAATCGTTTTCACGGAAAGGAGAATTTCGCGGATCTGGTCGTCGGATGGGTTTTGCATCTTGTCCTCTTTAATCGCCTGAGCCGGCGCTTGCATGAAAGCCGCCGCAGCCTCTATTGATTGTTAAATTTGGGAGGAATGCATGAATATCAATACCGCACATCGCACAAGCGTCAGCCCCGTCATGAGCCTCGATGAATTGCGGGCCTTCATGAAGCGTGAATTTCCGCAGCTTGGCGATGCTTTCGAGGTCGTGGCCGTGGATGAAGGCTCGGCGGCAATGCGCCTTCACGCCGATGAGCAACATCTGCGCCCGGGCGGGACGGTTTCCGGCCCTTCGCTGTTTGCGCTGGCCGACGTTGCCGCCTATGCCGCCATTCTCGCCCATATCGGCCCGGTTGCCCTGGCCGTCACGACCAACCTCAATATCAACTTTCTGCGCAAGCCCTCCCCCGGCACGGTCGAGGCCGTGGCGCGCTTCCTGAAACTCGGCAAGCGCCTTGCGGTCCTCGATATCAGCCTGACCGATGGCGCAAGCGGCGAGCTGGTCGCCCATGCCACCGCCACCTATTCGATTCCACCGCGATAAGCGGCCAAAAAGATGAGGTATTATAATACCAAATATGCAACATATTGATTTTGTTATTCTTTTCAAAAGAAGCTTCAAATATAGGGCTTGACGGAAGCGCCAACATTGTATATCGACCCGCCGGAAGCGCGTGAAAGGCAACTTTCGCACGCCCGTTCGGGTTGGAGAATATCCAACACAAGCAACAAAAAAAGCCCGGTTCGCAAGGACAGGGATCAAGTCAAGGAAGACTTCAATGGCAACTTTCTCCCAGAAGCCGGCCGAAGTGGTGAAGAAGTGGGTGCTGATCGACGCCGAAGGTCTCGTCGTCGGCCGTCTCGCATCGCTCGTCGCCAATCGCCTGCGTGGCAAGCACAAAGCAACCTTCACCCCGCATGTTGACGATGGCGACAATGTCATCATCATCAATGCCGACAAGGTTGTTCTGACCGGCAACAAATATACCGACAAGAAATATTACTGGCACACCGGCCATCCGGGCGGCATCAAGGAGCGCACTGCTCGCCAGATCCTCGAAGGCCGTTTCCCGGAACGCGTTCTTGAGAAGGCAATCGAGCGCATGATCCCGCGCGGTCCGCTCGGCCGTCGCCAGATGAAGAACCTGCGCGTTTATGCAGGCCCGAACCATCAGCACGAAGCTCAGCAGCCGGAAGTCCTCGACGTCGCAGCGCTGAACCGCAAGAACAAAGGGAATGCATAATCATGGCTGAGAGCATCAACTCGCTCGAAGAACTCGGCACCGTTGCCAAGACCGAAGCTGCCGCTCCGGTTCACGTCCAGAAGCTGGACGCACAGGGCCGCGCCTATGCCACCGGCAAGCGCAAGGACGCCGTTGCACGCGTATGGGTCAAGCCGGGCACCGGCAAGATCACCGTCAACGACAAGGAGTTCGAAAAGTATTTCGCACGTCCGGTCCTGCAGATGATCCTGCAGCAGCCGATCGTCGCTTCGAACCGCGCCGGTCAGTTCGACATCGTCGCCACCGTTGCCGGTGGTGGTCTCTCCGGTCAGGCCGGTGCCGTTCGTCACGGCATCTCCAAGGCCCTCACCTACTACGAACCGGGCCTGCGCACGGTTCTCAAGAAGGGTGGCTTCCTGACCCGCGACAGCCGCGTCGTCGAACGTAAGAAGTACGGTAAGGCCAAGGCCCGCCGCTCGTTCCAGTTCTCCAAGCGCTAACGCGCTTAGGGCCAGTTCTCCAAGCGCTAATATCTATCGCTTCAGAACTTACAGAAAAGCGGGCCTTCGGGTCCGCTTTTTTGTTGCGGGCAGTGCTGCTTGTCAGCCTACCCAACTGCGGAGCGACTTGCGATTGATCTCAAGCTGCTTTTTCGGCGTCTGTTTGTAATAATCCTGCGCCATGCCTGAGACCCAATCGCCGTAGCTGGGATTGGGTAGCATGAAAAACTTCGTGCCGAACGCTTCTCGATTGGCCTCGACGAATGCGCGTCGCTGCTGATTGTTCTTGTGATAGGTCGCAGTTCCGAAGTCGTTGAGATTATCACCCATATAGATGACAACATCATATCCCTCAGCCTTGATACTATCGAAACGCGCCTGCTTGTTTGACTGACCGCTGTTCAGCAAAAGCGTTTTTGCCGACACGCCGGGAAATCCAAGCTTCTTAATGTTTGCTGCGGTAGGCTGAAATGATCGCGCGTCGCGGTTCGTGACATAAAACATCGTGCCGCCATTCGCGTTCACATGCCTTGCAAACTCCACAGCGCCGGCAATCGGACGTGCCTGCTCGGCAGCCATCCAGCGCGCCCACGTCTTCTCTGTGTAGGGCATGCTTTGCCTGACGCGCCAACCGGCATAGGCACTATTATCGATCATCGTCTCGTCGAGATCGACGATTACGGCCTTTTTCCTTCCCTTCGCTGGTTTTGCCGCATCGAAGGCCTGACGGGCGCCATTAAACGCCTGATAGGCCAGCGCGTCATATTCGCCGGACTGTTGCATCCAGTTGATCGCGCTTACATTCTGCTGCTCCAGTTGAAAGCGCGCGCCACTCTGGTTCGTTGCGCAGCCCGCAAGTGAAGCCGAACAGCCAAGAATGGCCGAGATCACAAGAAATGTCTTTCGCATCATGTCCCTCCATGAAAGAGAGCCATTAGCGCTGAAGGCTTCCTGCACCTCAATTGCTGTTCTGTGTCCGCAATATATTGGGCGACAGCGCGACTTCGTCACAGTTGCAAGCCGGTTCGATAGTCGTCATGAATATGAACGACCGAAGCATCTCCCGGCCATCTTTACATACGGATAAGCCCATGTCCTCGCCTGCATCCAGCCGTTTCGCAGCCACACCAGAGCCGCCCTATCTGATCGTCACCTTTGCTTCACAGCGGGTCATTGGCGAAGACGATGGCTATGGCGACATGGCGGTCCGGATGGGCGAACTTGCAGCGAAACAGCCCGGCTATCTCGGTATCGAGAGCGCCCGCGACGCGGAAGGATTTGGCATCACCAATTCCTTCTGGGCTGACGAGGAAAGCATCCGCGCATGGAAGCGCGACGTGGATCATCTGGTGGCGCAGAAGCTCGGGCGCCAGAAATGGTATGAAACCTATCGCGTGCGTATCGGTCGCGTGGAGCGCGCCTATGGATTTGATGCCAAGAGCGAATGAAAGCGCTATAGAAGCCAGAACACCATCCGGATAACAGCCATGCCTTCAAAAACCATCGACCACGCGATCACGGCCCGCAGCCTGACCAGCGCCGCGACCGACCCTACCCATGCGGGCGTGCTGTCCTTCATGCGGCGGGTGTACACGAAGTCGCTCAAGGGTGCAGAAGCGGTTGTCTGGGGCATTCCCTTCGATGCCGCCGTTTCCAACCGGCCGGGCGCGCGCTTCGGCCCGCAGGCGATCCGGCGGGCCTCGGCAATCTTTGACAATGATCCGCAATATCCGTTTCAACGCGATCTGTTCGAGAAACTCGCCGTCATCGATTATGGGGACTGCCTGCTCGACTACGGCAATCACACCAAGACCCCTGCCGCCATCGAGCGCGAAGCGGCGAAAATCCTGAAATCCGACGCATTTCTGCTGACGCTTGGCGGCGATCATTTCATCACATGGCCGCTTCTCAAGGCGCATGCCGCGAAATATGGCCCGCTGGCGCTGGTGCAGTTCGATGCGCATCAGGATACATGGTTCGATGATGGCAAGCGGATCGATCACGGCTCCTTCGTGGCCCGCGCGGTGCGCGATGGCATTATCGATCCCGAGCATTCGATCCAGATCGGCATCCGCACGCACGCACCGGAAGATTGCGGCATCAGGATCATTTACGGCCACGAGGTGGAAGACATGTCGGCGGCGGCGATTGCCGATGAAATCCTGAAGCGCACCAATGGCAGGAAGGCCTATCTGACCTTCGACATCGACTGCCTTGATCCGGCCTTCGCACCGGGAACCGGCACGCCGGTCGCGGGCGGCCCTTCCTCGGCCAAGATGCTTTCGGTGCTGCGCAAGCTGTCGGCTCTTGACTTCGTGGGCGCCGATGTGGTCGAGGTTGCACCGGCCTATGACCATGCCGATATAACAGCCATCGCGGGAGCGACGATCGCAATGTACTATCTGGGCCTTGTGGCCGAACGGAAAGAACGACGATGAGACGCTTGCTCACAAAGTGATTCAAGCATCTCGAACACCCATTCCACCCATTGTCGTAACTTTCTGAATTCAAAGGCAAAACGCATGAAACCGAAAATCTTCATCGATGGCGAACACGGCACCACCGGCTTGCAGATCCGCACCCGTCTGGCCGAGCGCGACGATCTCGAAGTGATTTCCATCCCGGAAGCCGAGCGGCGCAACAAGGATTTGCGCGCCGACTATCTGCGCGCTGCCGACATTGCGATCCTGTGCCTGCCGGACGATGCCTCCAAGGAAGCGGTTTCCCTGCTCGAAGGCCATAACGCGACCCGCATCATCGATACCTCGACCGCCTATCGCGTGCACCCGGACTGGGCCTATGGCTTTGCGGAACTGGCCAAGGGCCAGCGCGAACGCATTGCCGAGGCGCGCCTCGTTGCCAATCCGGGCTGCTACCCGACCGGCGCGATTGCACTTGTGCGCCCGCTGCGCGATGCGGGCCTGCTGCCTGCCGACTATCCAGTCAGCGTCAACGCTGTTTCCGGCTACACTGGCGGCGGCAAGCAGCTCATCGCCCAGATGGAAGACAAGAACCATCCGGAGCATCTTGCCGCTAACAACTTCCTCTATGGCCTTCCGCTGCGTCACAAGCACGTGCCGGAACTGCAATTGCATGGCCGTCTGGATCGCCGCCCGATCTTTTCGCCCAGCGTGGGACGATTCCCGCAGGGCATGATCGTGCAGGTTCCGCTGTTCCTGAGCGAACTCAAGGGCACGCCGTCGCTTGCCACGGTTCATGCCGCGCTGACGGAGCATTATGCCGGTCAGGATATTGTCGAAGTCGTGCCGCTTGAGGAAAGCGCGAAGCTGCCGCGTGTCGATGCGGAAGAGCTCGCAGGCAAGGACGGCATGAAGCTTTTCGTCTTCGGCACCGAAGGCGACGGCGAGGTCAATCTGGTGGCGCTGCTCGACAATCTCGGCAAGGGCGCATCGGGCGCGGCCGTCCAGAACATGAACCTCATGCTTGGCAAGGCATGATGCCGACGCAGCCGGTGTTTCCTGTCGAATGGAATATCGGCTCCTATGAGCCTCTGGCCGATACACATTCAAGCCTCGTCTGGAAGGTCGAACGCATCGATCATCCGGGCGAGGTTTTTGTCGTCAAACAGTTGAAACCAGCCGGGATGGAAGAGCTGCGCGGCGCGCATTATCTGGACTGGCAGGACGGCCATGGTGCGGCACGATTATACGGCCTCAAGGGTACATCGATGCTGCTCGAATATGCCGGCGACTATCACCTCGATGAGCACCTGAAACGCGGCAAGGATGCCGAATGCCTGCGCATCTTCGGCGAGGTGCTGAGCGCGCTGCACACGCCCTCTCCCGCCCCGATACCGGCTGACCTGCAGCCGCTGGACAAGCACTTTTCCGGCCTCTTTGCGGTGGCGCATGAAAGCCCGATCTATGCAGATGGCACGGCGGTCGCCAAGCGCCTGCTGGCGACGCCGCACAAGGCAATTCCGCTGCATGGTGATATTCACCATGAGAATATCATCGAGGGACCGCGCGGCTGGCTCGCCATCGATCCGCACGGGCTGGTCGGCGATGCCGCCTTCGACGCGGCCAATATCTTCTATAATCCGCTCGATCGGGACGACCTTTGCCTCGACCTTGAACGTGCCCGGCACATGGCCGAACATTTCGCGCCGATCATCGGGCGCGAACCGGCCTACATTCTGGATTATGCCTTCGCCTATGGCTGCCTGTCAGCGGCATGGCATCGTGAAGACGGCAACGACGCGGATGAAGCGCGGGAACTGAAGATCGCCTCCGCACTCCGGCAATTGCGCCACGGCGCTTATCCCTCGTAAGCACCCTTGGCCGCGCGCCAGTGCGCCACCGCGAAAGCCAGCACGATCAGCGCAACAAACTGGTGCGTCAGGCCCAGATGCAGCGGAACGCTCATCAAAAGCGTGGCAATGCCGATGACAGCCTGCACGAGAACGAGCCCGAGGAGAACGATGGTGCGGCGCGCATGGGTGGTGCCGGGAGCCTGTTTCCAGACCTGCAAGGCATGCAGGACCGCCAGAACCAGAACCGTATAAGCGAACATGCGGTGCACGAACTGCACCGTTTTCGGGTTTTCGAACAGGTTGCGCCACCAGGGCGACTGGATGAACAGATCGGACGGAATGACAGCACCGTCCATCAGCGGCCAGGTATTGTAGGTCAATCCCGCATGCAGGCCCGCTACCAGACCACCCAGATAAATCTGCACCAGAACCGCGAACACGATCCATCCGGCAAAGCGCTGGATGGAGCGCTCCGCCGGTCGCTCGCTATAGGTGACAAGCCCGCGCGCGATGTAGAACACCGCCGTTATGATGATACACGCCGTCGTCAGGTGAATTGCCAGGCGGTACTGGCTGACGCTGGTAAGCTCGCTGAGGCCGGATGCGACCATCCACCAGCCGATGGCGCCCTGCAAGCCACCCAGCGCGAGCAGGCCCAGCATACGATATTTGAGGCCGCCCTTGAGACGCCCCGTCACCCAGAAGAAGGCCAGCGGAACGGCAACCAGAAATCCGACAAAACGCGCAAGCAGGCGGTGCGCCCATTCCCACCAGAAGATGTACTGAAACTCTTCCAGCGACATGCCCTTGTTGATCTGCTGGTATTGCGGAATCTGGCGATATTTGTCGAATTCTTCCACCCATTCGGCGTGGTTGAGCGGCGGAATGACCCCATGGATGGGTTTCCATTCGGTGATCGACAAGCCAGACCCGGTCATGCGGGTGGCGCCGCCGACCATGACGATGGCGATCAGCACGACGAAAACCGCATAGAGCCAGTAACGCACAAGGCGGCGGTCGCGGTCCTCTTTCGATGACCTCGAACCCTGCCCCATACGCTGCGCCGCTGCTGCCGTCATGCCATTCACCCTTCGATAATGAGCTCAAGTGTCTGAATCAAAAAGCGGCAGGCCGCGGCGAGAATAGTAATTTTCGAGTACCGGAGCGCAGCGTACTTAAAGGTACGTGAGCACCGGAACGCAGACAAATTGCCATTTGCAGACCGGCATGGCGATTTTCGGAACAGACACGATGGATACATGCAGCATAGGCCGAGCAGTTACAAGTTGGCGTCACGCGACAAGCCGCCGCGTTTTTGCCCTTTCGCTGGCCCCCTTCACCGGTTAGTGATGAACCGGGAAAAGGAGAATGCGCATGCCCGTCCGGCTGAAGAAACTGATCGGCACTTTCTTGCTGGTTTCACTGGTCATCATCTATGCGGTGTTTGCGACCATCATCGCCGTGGCGCATCTCGCCCAGTCGAGCGCCTGGGTGCATCTGCTTTATTTCTTCGTGACCGGCATTCTTTGGGTACTGCCTGCCATGGGCATCATCTGGTGGATGGCGCAGCCCCCACGCAATAAACAACATTAGTCTTGATCGAGGATGCTGCAGACGATGGCGGGTGAAGTCGCGGCGCGCATTCTGACGGATTTCGGCGAGATCGGGCGGCTCTGGAACGGCGCCGCCGCCATTCACGGCGCGCCGCAATCATTCGCCTGGATCGATAACTGGCGCGCAATCGTCAATGCCGACAGTTTCGTCGTCGGGCTTTTTGACGGCGATGGTCCAATCTTGGCTGTGCCGTTGGAAGTCGTCCGCCAGAACGGCGCGAAAATTGCGCGTTATCCCGGCGGAAGCCACGCCAATTGCAATTTCCCATGGCTGCGGAAGGAATATGGCGGCGCACTCCGACGCGAGGTGCTCCGGCAGCTAGTTGATGCAATCCGCAAGGCGCGGCCCGACATCGATGCGCTGTCGCTGACACGCCAGCTTTCAGAACTGCAAGGCGCGGCCAATCCGCTGCTTGCCCTTGGGAGAGCGCCCAACCCAAATCCGGTGCTCGCTGCGTCGCTCGGTGGCGGCTTCGACGCCGTGCTTGATCGCGCCAATCGCAAGCGGAAGCTCAAAAAACACCGGCAGCATGGTCGCCGCTATGAAGAAAGCGGAGGCTGGAGAATTGCCGGGCCGCAAAGCCGGGCGGAGTCAGACAAGATTCTCGATCTTTGTTTCGCGATGAAGGCACAGCGCTTCCAGAAGATGGGGATCAGTGATCCATTCGCCGATGAAAATGTGCGCAACTTCTTCAAGGCTCTCTTCGGAGAAGGGCTGGCGAAAGGTCAGGAACTGAACGAATTGCGCTTTCTCGAAGTTGGCGGGACCGTGCGCTCGATCATCGGCAAACTGTTCTGCGATACGGGACCGACCGTTGAATTCGGTGCAATCGCGGAGGACGAGCTGACGGCGGCAAGTCCCGGTGAGTTTCTCTTCTTCGAGGATATCAGCCGCAGTTGTGACGAAGGCCGCTCGGTCTACAGTTTCGGCATCGGGGACGAGCCCTACAAGCGCGAATGGTGCGACATCGAGCGCACGATCTATGACACGCTGGTGCCGCTTTCCGCCAAGGGCAGGTTTTTCACCGCTCTTCAATCAGTGCGCAACGGAATTGCCGGGGGGCTCAAGCGCAATCCCCGCCTGTGGGGCTTCGCCAAGACATTGCGGAGCAGGCTTGCAAAGCGTTAGCGCCGTTTGGCAACCTCTTTCAGGAACGCAGCCTAGAGCGGTTCCTGTTTTAACGGAATCGTTGGAACCGCTCTATCTATTTGTTTTTTCCGCATTTCCGAACGCAAAACCGCTTCACACTTTTGCTGGAAATGCTCTAATAAGTTGTTTCTGAATCGGTTTCTTCCATCAGAATGACAACGTCCTCATAACCGCCCTGATCCAGATCGAGAGCGGCCAGCGCCACGCCCTTGTCGTCCGGATCGACGATGCTCATAACAACGGAGGCAGGTCCATCGGCAATGCGCGCGATCTGTTCCGAAGACGACGGACCGCACTCTACAACAACAAAATCATAGACCGTTTCCAGCGCATCCAGAATGAGCGGCAGGCGATCGGCGGAGCGCATGGCGATTTCCGGGTCGGCCTCTCCAAGCGGAATGACATGCGCCTGCGAAAAGCGGTCGCTGTGGATGACCTCATTGAAGCGGCGCGCGCCGGACAGAAGCTCGGTAATACCGGGCAGATGCGCACCGTCCAGCATGGCAATGCCAAGGGTTCCCTTTGCGGTCATGTCCACGAGGACTGCCCGCTTGCCACGGTCGGCGAATTCGCGCAGCAGGCGCACCGCTCCAGCCGATGCTTGATCGCCCTCGGGAGACACCATCACGATGCGCTTATGCTGTCCGTCCGCGAGCAGATCGGCAACGGCTTCCACACCATTGGGATTATGCGGCTTCGTCTTGCTTTGCCTGATCATGGGAAACTCCTCCTCGGCCTTCCTTGTCTCGGAAACCGGCGGTTTTGCGGCAAACGGCATGGTCCATGAACGGCGCGGCGCCACAATTGTTTCCTCGGAAACAGTATCCATACGTTCTGACCTGGATGGCGGCACCGCTGCGGCCTCGGCGGCAGCGGCAATTACCGGCATCTCGATTTCCTCGACGGCGGCAACCCTTTGGCCATCTGCCGTCACGAAAGCACGCCCGCTGAACAATTCACGCAGCAGAACAAAGATCGACAGCAAAAGCAGGCCAGCCGCAAAGGCTGCACCGACAATCGGCAATATCATCGGATAATAAGGCACTGCCGGGGTTTCGGCGGAAGAAAAAATTCGGGCATCGACCGGCACATAGTTGCGGTCGGTGCGCGATGCGGCTTCCCGATAGCGCGTGAGATAGGTTTCCAGAAGCTGGCGCTGCGCCGCCGCCTCGCGCTCCAATGCGCGCAATTCGACTTCCTGATCGCCTGCCTGCGCGGCTTGCGCCTTCACGCGATTAAGCTCGCGATTGAGTTCGTCCTCGCGCAGCTTTGCCGCGGAAACTTCGTTATGGAGGCTGGCGACAAGCTTGCGGCCTTCGTTTCTAATCTGCTGATCGAGATCGGCAAGCTGCGAGCGCAACGCCTTGATGCGCGGATGGCCGTCCAGAAGCGTCGTTGAAAGATCGGCGATCTGGGCATTGAGCTGGACGCGCCTTTCGGCGAGGCGCTGCATCATGCCGGAAGCAAGCACATCCGGCAGCGTATCGATGGGCGCGCCGGAGGAAAGCGCCTTGCGAATGCTTTGGGCCTTTGCTTCCGCCGAAGCGCGGCTGGTGCGGACCCGCGTGAGTTCGGTGGAAACTTCCGAAAGCTGCTGCGTCGCAATCGTGCTGTTGCTCTGCCCGGTCAAAAGCCCCCGCGAAGCACGGTAATCCGCGACCTTCCTTTCCGCATCGCGGACACGGTTGCGCAGGTCATCGATTTCAGGAGCCAGCCAGCCAGTGGCATCGTCGTTCGATTCCAGCTTTGCGGCCCGTTGAAACAGGATGTACTGGCTGGCGAGCGCATTGGCGACGTTTTTGGCTGTCTCGGGATTCGCCGAATTATATTGCACCACAATGACCCGCGAGGCGGTAACGGCAAAAACCTGCATATTCTTGCGCAGCTTCTGCAAGACGCGCTCTTCCGGGGTCAGTTGCGCGGGATCAGTCCGCATGCCGAGCATGATGAGAACGCGGGTCCACGGCTTCACGTCCGTCGTCGTGAAGGCTTCGTTGCTGGTGAGCTTGAGTTCTTCGGAAACCTTCCGCAGCAGGTCGCCGGAGGAAAATACTTCAACCTGGCTCTTCACGCCTTCGGCGTCGAACAGGGGCCGCTCGGTTCCGGCCTCTCCGTTGGGACGCGTATAAATGGACTCACGGGCCTCGATGATAATGCGGGCTTCCGCGCGATAATCCGGCGTCAGAAGAAGGCAGATGGCCCATGCGAACGCCGCCATGAGAAGCGCGCCGACGACAATGAACAGCCAGTGACGGCGCAGGCTGGCAAACAGCGCGCCGATATCGATATCTGCGTCCCTTGATAACGGATCGACTTCTGCCATTCCCCATTCTCCATGGGCTTTGCGAATGCGCCTGTGCGCATGATCGCTCTCGCCCGCGTGGGGGAATGCCCCCCGTTTTCCAGTCGGAACAGTAAAGGAACAAGGTAACCAGAGGGTTAAACAGGATAAGCTCCCAACTCTGGCGAGATGCAAAGTTTTTCCGCCGAACCCTGTCTTCTTTACCAGCCATTAACCCTAATCAATCGATAACGCTTGCAACCGATATTCGTAATCGCGCGCTGCGTAGCGCGCCGATTGCGAGCGTTAAGACTATTGCTTTTCGGAAGAACCGAGGCGGAAGATGACGGCGAAGACAATTCAGAACAAGCGCAAAGGCCATACTCTGCTGGTGGCGCTGGGCCTTGCCGCCATGACGCTTTCCGCCTGCTCCAGCTATCGGCCTGCCCCACCCGCTTTCCACGAGGCGCTGAACCAGCCCTATATGCTGGACGCTGGCGATCGCGTGCGCATCACGGTTTTCGAGCAGCCAAGCCTCACCAACACCTATAGCGTCGATCAGGCTGGCTACATCGCCTTCCCGCTCGTCGGCAGCATTCCGGCACGCGGCAAGACATCCAAGCAGCTTGAAGGCATCATCGCATCGAAACTGCGCGGCGGCTATCTGCGCGACCCCGATGTGAGCGCGGAAATCGACCGCTATCGCCCGATCTTCGTGATGGGTGAAGTGGGTGCCGCCGGCCAGTATTCCTACGTTCCGGGCATGACCGCGCAGAAGGCAATCGCCGCTGCTGGCGGTTTCAGCCCGCGCGCCAATCAGGAGAATGTCGATATCACGCGCCAGTTCAACGGCAAGGTTCTGACCGGCCGCGTATTGATTTCCGATCCGATCCTGCCGGGCGACACGATCTATGTGCGCGAACGTCTGTTCTGATGGCGATTGATGGCTGATGACACCCACGTCTCCCCACTACGCATCGTCCACTGCTTCCGTGAGCCGACAGGCGGGCTGTTCCGCCATGTTCGCGATCTCGTGGGCATGCAGGCGGACGCTGGCCACGCGGTCGGCATCGTCTGCGATGCGACGACTGGCGGGCCTCGGGAAGACGCGCTTCTGGAAGAATTACGGCCAAAGCTCGCGCTCGGCCTTCATCGCATTGCCATGCAGCGCCACGTCGGACTGGGCGACGCAGCGGCAGCCTACAAAGCATATCGCATCATCAAGAAATTGCGGCCGGACATATTGCACGGACATGGCGCCAAAGGCGGCGTCTATGCGCGATTGTTCGGCTCAGTCTTACGGGTTTTTAGGTCTCGCGTAGCCCGTATCTATTCGCCGCATGGCGGTAGCCTGCATTTCGACCGGAAGACACGCCGTGGCGGCGCTGTCTTTCTGGTCGAAAGGATGCTGGCTCCCATGACCGACGCGGTGTTGTTCGTTTCCAACTTCGAAAAGCGCATTTATGAAGAAAAGGTAGGGCGGCCCTATGGCCTCCATGCCGTCGTTTACAATGGCTTGGCCGAAGACGAGTTCATCCCTGTCGCCGACGCGCCTGATGCCAGCGATTTTCTTTTCGTCGGCACGATGCGCGACCTGAAGGGGCCGGACCTGCTGATCCGCGCCCTTGCGCGCCTGCGCGACCAGAACCAGCGCGCCTTCACCGCGACCGTGGTGGGAGACGGCGCGGAAAAGCCGGATTTTATAGCCCTGACCGACGAGCTTGGAATGTCCGCGCAAATCCGCTTTCTACCGGGAACGGCAGCGCGGGAAGCCTTCGCCATGGGGCGGATAATGGTGGTTCCATCGCGCGCCGAAGCATTTCCCTATATCGTGCTGGAGGCGCTTGCCGCCGGAAAGCCAGTCATCGCCAGCAATGTCGGGGGGATTCCCGAAATATTCGGCCCGCGCTCTTCCGCGCTGGTGGAGCCGGATGACGAAGCGCTTTCGGACAAGATGCTGGTTGCCGCCGTTGACCTCACCGCGTTTCGCGCCATGATGCCCGATGCGCCACGGATGCGCGAGCGTTTCAACCTGCAATCCATGGCACATTCGATCGAGACGATCTATTTTGAAGCCCATCCTGACCGGACAGCACCGGCAGACTGAGAGCCTGAATCAAAAAGCGGCAAGTCGGCCTGCAAATGGCGACTTTTGGAACAGGCTCTGGGGATACCGTCGAACGGGACTTTTTCTATAACCTATTGTTATCAAGCAAAGGCAAAGCTCGCGTTTTCCTGACTTGCGGCAACCGGGACGGGTGTAATAAAGATATGCTATCGGCCTTCGCCAACAGTGCTGCAGCAGTATGGACAGAAACCATATTATATTAGTCATCGCTAATGGTAACAGCCTTCAGCCATGTATTTAATTGAGTGTTTACCTAGGTCAAAAGCTCGTCATGCGACGTTTATATTCTGCTTAGGACTCTCGGTCTAATTGTTATGCCGTCATTTTACGATCAGGGGCAATGTTGTGCGAAATAGTGATGCGCGCTCTCCTTTTGGCCGCGAAGCCATAGAAGCCAGCGATGTGCAGGCGGCCAAGCCGCAAGGCCCGGTGGAGCTCAGTCCCCTTGCGCGCCAGATGGCCGAGCAATACCAGCGCGACACGTTCTCACCGCTGATGCTGAGCGGCGTCATGCGCATTGCGGAGTTCGGGCTGATCGTCCTGGCGGGCATTGCGAGCTTTCTGCTTTATGTCGGCATTGAAACGCAACTCATCTTCTATTACCCGCTCGTCGTCATTGCCGGCGGCGCGCTTTTTGTCCTGTTGATGGAAATCAACGACGGCTATCAGATCAATGTGTTGCGCAGTCCCGCTCGCTATCTGCGGCGACTTTTCATCAGTTGGGCTGCCGTGCTCGGGACGCTGGCTATCGCCGGTTTTCTGATGAAGTCCTCCTCCGATTTCTCACGCGGCTGGTTCTTGTACTGGGCACTGGGCGCCTGTGTGCTGCTTTTGCTCTCGCGGCTCTTCATCGCCTGGAAAATCAAGCGCTGGGCGCGCAACGGCACAATGGAACGCCGCGCCGTCATCGTGGGCGGCGGTCCGAATGCCGAAGCGCTCATCCGCTCGCTGGAACAGCAGCCCGACAACGATATCCGCATTTGCGGCATCTTCGACGACCGCGATGACAAGCGCTCGCCCCCCATCGTTGCCGGATACCCGAAGCTTGGCAATATCAATGAGTTGATCGAGTTCGCCCGCATCGCTCATATCGACATGCTGATCGTGTCCCTGCCCATCAGCGCCGAAGCCCGCGTGCTGGCTCTGCTGAAAAAGCTGTGGGTCCTCCCGGTCGATATCCGTCTTTCGGCGCTCAATAATCACCTGCGCTTCCGCCCGCGCGCCTATTCCTATGTGGGCGCGGTGCCAATGCTGGATATTTTCGACAGGCCCATCAACGATTGGGATTCTGTAGCCAAACGCGTCTTCGACGTGGTGTTCAGCATTTTGGGCATCGCCCTGCTGTCGCCTATCATGATCGGCACGGCGATTGCCATCAAGCTGGACAGCAAGGGCCCGGTGATCTTCAAGCAGAAGCGGCATGGCTTCAATAATGAAATCATCAATGTCTGGAAGTTCCGGTCGATGTATACCGAGATGTGTGACCCTTCTGCGAAGCAGGCCGTTACCAAAAACGACCCTCGCGTCACGCGTGTCGGGCGCTTCATTCGCAAGGCTTCCCTCGACGAGCTGCCGCAGTTCTTCAATGTTCTGGCAGGTTCCCTGTCACTGGTCGGCCCGCGCCCGCATGCGGTGGCAGCCCATTCGCACAATGTGCTTTATAACGAGGTTGTCGACGGTTATTTCGCGCGCCATCGCGTGAAGCCGGGTGTCACCGGCTGGGCGCAGATCAATGGCTGGCGCGGCGAAATCGACAATGAAAACAAGATCCGTATGCGCACGGAATTCGATCTTTATTACATCGAAAACTGGTCGCTCTGGCTTGATCTCAAAATCCTGTTCCTCACACCCATACGGCTTCTCAATACGGAAAACGCCTATTGACCAGCGTGGCGCACAGCTTTGACGGCAATCTGCCCCCAGCCATGGGGCTGCGGGCAGATGTGGCGCGCAAACGTGCACTCAACCGCCTCGTTGCCAACACGGCAATCGGTTTCGGCGTTTTTCTGCTGGGCTTCGTGATGAGCGAGCCTGCGCCTTATGAACTCTACATGGTCGGCCTGATCGCGCTGGCGCTGCTGTTCGGCTTGCGGTTGACCCGCACCAGCCTGGTGCTGCTGGCGCTTTTTGCCGTGTTTAATTTCGGCGGCATAATCTCCGTCATGCAGATGGCCGATGTGAAGAAGGCCCCGCTCTATATTGCCGTTTCGCTGTTTCTGGCTTTCACATCGGTTTTCTTCGCAGCCATCATTGAGGCGGATTACAGGCGTCTCAAGACGATCTTCAACGCCTATCTTCTCGTCGGCGTGCTGTCGTCGCTCCTGGGTATCGCCGGTTATCTCGGCCTGTTTCCCGGTGCCGAGATGTTCACCCGCTATGGCCGCGCGCGGGGCGCATTTCAGGACTCAAATGTCTATGGGCCATTCCTGATATTGCCGCTGACCTGGACACTCTACCGCATCATGCGCGGAGGTTTCCGCGATGTTGTCGTCTATCTGCCTTTCTGCTGCCTGCTCACGCTCGGCGTTCTGGTGTCCTTCTCGCGCGCCGCTTGGGCGATGGTTCCCCTCTCCTTCGCCCTGCTGTTCGGCGTGCTTTTTCTGCAAAGCAACAGCAATCGCTTTCGGCTTCGCCTGATCGCAATTGGCCTGCTTGCCCTTGTTGCGATCATCCTCGCGATCCTGATCATGCTGCAAATTCCGGGTGTGGGCGAATTCTTCCGTGAGCGCGCGCGGCTTGAACAAAGCTATGACAGCGCGCGGCTTGGGCGTTTCGCCCGGCATTGGCTCGGAATGATCCTCGCAACGCAACACCCGCTCGGCATAGGCCCGCTGGAATTCGGCCCCATGTTCGGGGAAGACACGCACAATATCTGGCTCAAGGCCGTGCTTGATTACGGCTGGACCGGCTTCATCGCCTTTCTGACGCTGACATTCCTGACCCTCGGGATCGGCTTCAAGCTTCTGTTCCGCAACCGCCCGTGGCAGCCGTTTCTTCTGGTCGCCTACGCGACCTATCTCGGTCACGTCCTGATCGGGAATGTCATCGACACTGATCACTGGCGTCACTTTTACCTGCTTTTCGGGATCATCTGGGGTTGTGCGGGGCTGGAATACAAGTATCAGCTTTCGCTCAAGCTCGAGGATCAGTCAGGAGAGCAGAACCTTGCAATTCGCGATATATGCCGCAGCGGCCCTGTTTGAAATCGCCGGATGCTTCGCATTCTGGGCATGGCTGAAGCTCGGCAAGCCAGCGTTGTGGCTGGTGCCCGGCATGGCGTGTCTTGCCTTGTTCGCCTATCTTCTGACCCTGATTGAAAGCAATGTAGCGGGCCGCGCTTACGCCGCCTATGGCGGCATCTATATCATCGCATCGATCCTGTGGATCTGGTTTGCCGAGGGCGCCCGCCCCGATCGCTGGGATGTGGTTGGCGCATGCACAGCATTTGCCGGTACATGCATCATCCTTTTTGCACCACGATCCTGAACGTGACGTTCAGCCGCGAAGCCTGCCCTGCTCTTTATCGAGGGCGTTGGAATTCGCACCCAACAGCTCAAGAAGCCACGACGGACGCGGTTCCACTTCGATAACCCAGACATCATATTCGCCGGGCATGTTGCACCAGAAATTCGCGCGACGCCGCCCGTCGATCAGAATGTCCCTCTCCTGCGTGCGGACCACAACGAGGCTTCCTTCCACATAACGGGGCATTTCCTGCGTTCGCACACGTATTCCGGCAGAGCGGGCATCGCTGGTTTTCTGCATATGATCGAGAACCTGACCTATGCGGCGGTTAGACCATTTCTCGCGGACGATATTCCCGCGAAACACGTCGACCTGCCGAAGCCCATAAAGCCGCGTCCATTCACGCGCCAGCCGCTGGATCGCAAGCACGCCGTCCCGATGGTAGAAGAACAACGGCAATATGTTCTCCCAAACCGGTTCACGGTTAACGGCCAGATGTGCCCGCCAGAAATCCATTGTGCTGAAAAGGTGACTGATTCTCATCCCTCGGCGACTCTCCTTTCCCCAATTTATTAGGAAAGACAGACATATCATCGAAGGTGACAGATTGTCACAATTTATTCATAATTCCGTCACAATGGAACCACGCCAGGTTGAGGAGCTGTTCGGCGCTCAGCAGGCGAATTAACGCCGGTGTGCAATTTGTCAGTTTCCGGAAATTAGCCCTTGCGTGCCAAGTCGTTATATTCTACGGCTTTCCCCGGCTCGGAGCGTAGCGCAGCCCGGTAGCGCACTTGACTGGGGGTCAAGGGGTCGTGGGTTCGAATCCCGCCGCTCCGACCATTAAATCAAAGACTTAGCTACCATCTTTGATTGCTGGATATTTTTGAAAATAACCAGCGCATTGCCTGGAGTGTTCTGGCAATCCTGACTGTAGTGCCGGTCATCTGATTTTATTCACCGACATGACCGGCGAATGGGAAATACCTGGAGCCGGATTTCGCACCAGTATCCTGCGAGACAGCATTTCAAAGTCGTTGTTGCAGTGATCGGTTGTCGCAGAACACCGCCCACCTCGCCTCAAGAAAGCCATATCCAAATTTGGAACAGCCTCACACGCCTATTACCGTCAGGCCCCCAGTGCGCCAGATGGAATTAATTCGGTTCATTGATTCAAATCAATGAAGAAGGGCGCCCGCCAGTATAATGGCGGCTGAAACTCAACCCCAAGTCGATCACGATATCAGGGTGGCTGGAGCATTCAGAGATGCACCTGCCCTCGCCAAACAACGAAACCTCTTTATTTCAGCGAATACTAATGTAGTATATGCAGTGAAAGGAAACAGACGCTGAAGCGATTCGCATAAAATACAACAATAACAATAACTTAACAAAATCAAATGCAATCCTCATCAGAATTTTCCTTTGAGGATTATTTCGTAACTAGCTTGAGCTCTGTTCTTTCCACAAACTTTATCTCGGTCGCAACCACCGCCGGAATAGTAGAAAAAGAAAGAAAACGAATACAGTAAACCAAATAATACGTAATCACATCCTTATAAGAATTGTATTATTCATTTGATATGCAAGTAATTTTTGCTTTCTTAGAATTATGCAATCCGAAAAGCGCTTGATGTATTGTGAATATACAAGCTTTTCTCTTATGGGGAATAGAATAAATGAGAATGCATACCGCGAAAAAGGCGACAGTTTCCTCCCTGCAAGTTACCGTTTCGGCTCTTGCAATAGCTATCGCGACAGCAACCGGCGTAAACGCACAATCGGTTACCGTCACCGGAACCGTCAGCCCTACATTGACACCCAATCCTTCGCCGACCTGGACGGTTCCTAATTCATTGTATGTCGGCAACGGGACAGCAGGCACGCTTGCGATAGCAAATGGCGGAACTGTTGCCATCACACCAGGATACAACGCCGTCATAGGATATTTTGGCGGCGACGGCTTGATGACCGTCGACGGTGTCGGCTCGCGTTTTACTGCGGGTTATCTTTACATCGGCTACAAGGCGACAGGCACTCTGCGCATCACGAATGGCGGTAATGTTGTAGCCAATTCAATAGAATTGGGACACGTGCCGGTTCCAACGAGCGGGAATATCACAATTGACGGTGCCGGGTCCGCTTTGACTACAACTTATCTTTACGTCGGGGAAGATGGGCCAAGTTCTGTCACAGCAACAGGTGGCGGAAGGCTAACCACAAACGGTCAAACTTATATAGGACTGAGCCCTGGCGTTACAGGCACGGTAACAATCTCTGGCGCTGGCAGTACCTGGAACGCAAGCACCGGGCCCCATGTGGGAGAACGCGGCAATGGCGTCCTCACGATAAGTGATCAAGGCCATATGATTACATCTCAGCTGTATCTTGGGTACCAATCCGGTTCGCGTGGAGATGTGCAGCTAAACAGTTCGGGTGTATTGACCGCGCTCCAGATCCAGCGCGTCAACGGCGGGAGCCTTTCGTTCGATGGCGGCATTTTTCAGCTGGCAAATAGTCAACCCTCACTTTTCTCGGGGTTTGTTCCGGGGACCATCCTGTTTCAATCGCAAGGTGGAACCATTGACACTCAGTCATTCGATGTTGGCACACAAGCGGTCATGGGCGGCGTAGGCGGTCTGACCAAGACTGGTTCCGGAACGCTAACTCTCCGCGGCAATAACAATTACACCGGAGCGACAACGGTATCAGCGGGGACGCTCTACGTTATGGGCGACCAGACTGCGGCGACCGGCACGACAACGGTTCAGGCCGGGGCGACCTTGGGCGGGACCGGAATTATTGGCGGCGATGTCGCGATACAGGATAATGGCCAGCTGTCTCCCGGCCCTGCCGGCAGCACGCCTGGAACTCTTACTATCAACGGCGATCTGAATCTGAGCGCTGGGTCATCGCTGCAGTACAGCTTTGGTAAAGCAAATACCGTCGGCGGAGCCCTGAACGATCATACGATTGTCAAGGGTGATCTGGTGCTCGACGGCACGATCAACGTCGTCACAACACCGGGAGGCTCATTCGATACAGGCGTTTACCGGGTTATAAGCTATGACGGCGCGCTGACAAACAACATCCTTGACATTGGCACTATTCCCGCGAGCAACTACTACGTCCAGACGTCGGTCGACAAACAGGTCAACCTTGTCAACACGAGCGGTCTCACGCTCAATTTCTGGGACGTCGGACCGCAATTTAACGGGCAGGTCAATGGTGGCACAGGCATCTGGCAAAGCTCGGCGTCAGGTGGCCTCAACACCAACTGGGCAGAACAGACAGGCGTGATCAACGCCCCGTATCAGGACGGTGCTATCGCGATTTTCATGGCGACAGCTGGTACAGTAACTGTCGATGACAGTCTGGGCGCGGTAACGGCTTCCGGCATGCAATTCGCCAGCGATGGTTATGTTGTTGAAGGAGACGCCATCAGTCTCGTAGGTTCACCAACGTCAACTATTCGCGTTGGGGATGGCACGGAGGCGGGCGCGGCGTTCACTGCGACGATCAATTCGGCCCTGACGGGCAACACGCAACTTGTAAAAAGCGATTTAGGCACTCTCGTCTTGAATGGCGCGAACACCTATACGGGTGGCACCGCTATCCAAGGCGGTATCGTGCAGGTTTCTAACAATTCCAACCTTGGCGCAGCAGGCGGCGGCGTGACGCTTGATGACGGCACGTTGCGCACCACGGCGAGCTTCACGATAGATCGAGCGACGGAATTACAAGGTCTGGGCGGCACATTTGAAACCCTCGCAGGAACAGAACTCAATTATGCGTCCACGATCACTGGCGCGGGCAGCCTGACAAAGACAGGACTTGGCACCCTGAATATCAACGCTCAGAGCAACTATTCAGGCGCAACAACGGTCAACGAAGGAATTCTCGCTGCAGGGGGAGAAAACTATCTCAGCGGAGCTTCCGATTTTGAAGTGGCGGCGGGAGCGAAACTTGCCCTTAACGACTTCAGCCAGTCGATTTCTTCACTCAGCAATGCAGGCATAGTTGATTTCGGCCCCCAGGCTGGAACCAGACTCACCGTTACCGAAGACTATGTTGGCAACGGCGGCACACTTGCTCTGTGGACTGCTCTGGGTGGTGACAGTTCGGCTACGGACAGTCTCCTCGTAAATGGCAACACGAGCGGCACCGGGATTGTGGCCGTTAAGAACACCAATGGTACCGGCGCGCAGACTGTCGAAGGTATCAAAGTCATCGATATCCAGGGAGCTTCGGGCGCGACATTTACCCTGCTCGGCGAATACCAGACGCTCGACGGCAAGCAGGCTGTGAGAGGCGGGGCTTACGCTTATACGCTGGAAAAGAATGGCATTAGTACACCTACTGATGGCGACTGGTACCTGCGTTCACGTTTCATCCCTCCGCTCCAGATCCCAAACCCGGAAACTCCGGGAGTGCCGCAAGAACCCGACGCTCCCCGCTATCAGGCCGGCGTCCCCGTCTACGAGGCCTATCCGCAGTCTCTCCTCGCCCTGAACGGTGTTTCCACGCTGCAGCAGCGCGTCGGAAACCGCGTCTGGGCTGGCAATGGAAACAAGGTGATTGCTCAAGGGGCCGATGCGATCGAAACCCCTTATGCCGCACCCGAAGAAGCCGGCGTTCATATCGAAGGAAACGGGGTGTGGGGACGCGTGGAAGGGGCGCACAATCACATTGAGACTGGCCGCTCAACAACCGACGTCGATTATGACCAGAATATCTTCAAATTGCAGGCCGGCGTTGACGGCATGTTCATGGAGAATGAAAGCGGGAAGCTGATCGGCGGCGTGAGTGTCCATTATGCGCACGGGCTTACCAAAACCGCATCCATTTACGACACGTCGGTCGGCGGGGGCCGGATCAGTACAGAAGGATATGGCCTTGGCGGATCGCTTACCTGGTATGGCGAGAGCGGATTTTACGTCGATGCGCAGGCGCAGGCTACCTGGTACAACAGCGATCTGAGCTTTTCCGGAGGCAATCAGTCCCTCGTGGACGGCAATGACGGCTTTGGCTACGCGCTTTCCATCGAAAGCGGCAAGCGCTTTGCGCTTGATCCGGCATGGTCGCTCACGCCGCAAGCGCAACTGGTATATTCCAGCGTCGATTTCGATGATTTCAGTGAAGATATGACCGGCACTGCGGTTCATCTCAGCAAGGGCGACAGCCTGCAAGGTCGAATTGGCCTCACACTCGATCATGAAAGCTCGTGGCAGAATGCTAACGGCATGCTGAACCGGGCTCATGTATATGGCATCGCCAACCTCTACTACGAGTTCCTTGAGGGTACGAAGGTCGAGGTCGCAGATGTAAGCTTTGCTAATCGCAATGACCGTGCCTGGGGCGGTGTCGGCCTGGGCGGATCTTACAACTGGAATGACGACAAGTATTCCATTTACGGTGAAGGCCTGATCAACACCAGCCTTAACAACTTCGCCGACAGCTATTCGCTGAAAGGTAATGTTGGGTTCCGCGTGAAGTGGTAAAGGGCAGCAAAACGACGGACTCTCGGCAGTTTCCTCATGGGATGCCAAGCCTGTCGCCTCTGCCATAATCGCTTGAAACGTCTCCCCCTCCCTCGCTCTCCATTCAGCGCGGGAGGGGGCTGCCTTGGCCGTCGAGCCTCTTCCTCCGTCAGCTTACGCACCCTCTGACCGGAGCTATTTCTTTCCAGGTAAAACAACTGGCAGAGCATTCTGGGTGCTTTGGCGTATAATCATGGCAAGCTGGCCGCAATCTCTCTCATTGTATTTTCTATTACTAGCGCAGATCACAGCGTTAACAGCGTTTCCACTCTACTTCACTCGGCTGATTTCTCCCGTACGACAAGTTCATTTTTATATTTTCCTGTCGCTCCTCCTCCTCATCGGAGGTTTCATGGGGAATATTTATACAATGAAGATTGCTGACGGAATAATCATTTCTGGAGGCAACCTCTGCTATGGAGCATTTATGGCTACTGCCGTAATGTTCGTCTGGATTGAAAATGATTCCTTTATTCTAAAGCATCTGGCGCGCTTGGTTATCCTCGTAAACTTATTCAACGTTGTATTTTCTTTCCTCACAAGTTCAATCCTGCAAACGATCGGAATTATAAACCCGCACCACGTTTCTTTTCATTTATTTGAAGTTTCCACCCACCTTATCATCATTGGTGGATTCATGATTTTAATCGAACTTCTTATTCTATTCTTGATATTCGAGTTCTCCAAAAAACACATTGCCGATGAGCTCGTTAACGGGCTTATTTATATATGCGCTTTTGTTGCCGTGCTTGTACTGGATGGAGCGATATTTGAAATCATTGCAAGCGGTTCCAGCAAGGGCATCATTTCGCTTACTTTTGGAGGGCTTGCCGGGAAGATAATCGTGGCTGCTGCATTCAGCATATCGCTGGCCATATTCATGGCATGGCAACGCACGGCATTCAGAAATTATCTACGAGCCGACACGCTGCAATGGCGCCTTCTAACGATCAGCAGCACCGACCTTTTACTGGAAATGAAAGAGAAAGATCGGGATATACAACGTGGAGACACAATCTTCAGAAATGCATCCGAAGGCCTCGCGATCGTCGACGCGAGGGGTGTCATTCATCAAGCCAACGCTGCCTTCCACAAAATGGTGGAAGCCGGCAGAAACAATTTTTGGAATGTACGGACAGCATTCCGAAATAACGGCGCTCCGCTGGAAATTCCAACCCTGCAAGAAACCCAATGGCGCAACGAAGTGTCTTTTGGCAAAGCCGCAGAGCGAACAGGCATCCTCTCCATCACGCCAATCCGGGAGAAAGGCGAAGACATTGGCGCATATGTATATTCACTGACCGATATAACGGAGCAGAAAGAAACGCGCGAACAACTTCGCCATCTCGCGCTGTATGATCGACTGACGGGCCTCCCCAATCGTCGCTTCTTGGCAGAATCCCTCCGTGACATCGAACAAGAACACTATGCATTGGTCATAATTGATCTTGATGCGTTCAAGGACATTAATCACTCCTACGGATACGAAACTGGCGACCATGTTCTTCGTACAATCGGGAGCAGGCTTGAGGGCGAGCGCAATAAAACTATCGGCCCTTACGATCTGGTCTGTCGAATAGGTGGCGACAAATTCGCTATTCTGCATCTCTGCAACGACGCGACTTCAGCAACGAATACGATAGAGGCTATTCAGGCGATAGTTCGCCAAACCATACCGGTAACCAGTACCCTGAACCTGCATATGTCATGCACGGCGGGCGTGAGTTTTAAGTTTGGCTCGCAAAAATCCGCGTCCATCGAGGAAGCTGATGCTGCCCTGCACGACGCAAAGAATACTCGCCAAGGCAGCTTTTGCATCTACTCGGAACAACTCACCATCCGAAGCCAGCGCAAGGCCGCGCTCAGCATCAAATTAAGGAAGGCCATCGAAAACGGGGCCATTGAAGTCTATTATCAGCCACAGTTCGATGCTCGAACGCTTGAGCTAAAAGGGGCGGAGGCGTTGGCGCGCTGGACCGATATCGAGTTGGGTCCCATATCACCCGGTGAGTTTATTCCGATTGCGGAATCAACCGGATTAATTGTCAGTCTCGGCGATTATGTGCTTCAGAAAACATGCGCAGACGGACGAGAGTGGCTGGACAAGGGATTCAAGCCCATAACACTCTCGGTAAATCTGTCTGCCAAACAACTCGTGTCGGGCCACTTTACGTCCTTTTTGCGCTCCACACTGGAGACCACAAAATTCCCCGCTCAGTTTCTCGAACTGGAATTGACCGAGTCCATTCTGATCGATCAGGACAATGAAAATATTCGTCGTCTCTCTGAAATCCGCGAGGATGGAATCAGGATCGCCATCGACGACTTCGGCACTGGTTACTCAGCGTTATCTTATTTAAAGAACATACCCTGTGATTGCGTTAAAATCGACCGAAGCTTTGTCTGCAATATCGTAGATGACGACAGGCAGCGCAAATTGTTTGAAGGCATCGTTCAGCTGGCGAAAGCAATGTCCTACAAAATTATCGTCGAGGGCGTTGAAAACAACGAACAGCTCGAATGCCTCACCACAATGAACTGTGATCTTATTCAGGGATGCTTACTCTCACCGCCTGTATCGCGATTGGAGATTGAAAAGTTGCTCGCGCAACATTCGAAATCGTCCATAGAAGTTCCACAGAAGTAGTTTCACAACGGAACTGGGCGCCACGGTCTGACGACTGCATATGATTTTCCTTTGCATGGAATATGCAAATCGGATTAGCTCCGCCATGAACTGCGTGGAGGAGAGCATGAGGAACGTCCTTGTTACTGGCGGAAGTCGCGGCATAGGCCGGGCGACCGCTTTGCGCAGCGCCGCACAAGGTTGGTCTGTGGCTCTGAGTTATTCAGGGAACGAACAGGCTGCTCAGCAAACAGTGGCTGAAGCAGCGAAGCTCGGGGCGAAAGCACTGGCTATTCAGGGCGACATATCCGTCGAGCAGGACGTGATTGCCATGTTCGACAGGGCAGAAGCTGAGCTTGGCCCGTTGAAAGGCGTAATCCTGAATGCCGGTATCGTGGCCCAGACTATGCCGCTTGCGGAAATGAGTGCCGAGCGCCTGAAAACCATGTTCGACGTGAATGTTTACGGCACCTATCTATGTGCCCGCGAAGCGGCGCGACGCTTGCAGCCGGGCAGCGCCATCGTCATCGTTTCCTCCATGGCGTCACGCCTTGGTTCACCCTTTGAGTATGTGGATTATGCCGGAGCGAAAGGTGCGCTCGATACGCTCACCATCGGCCTGTCGAAGGAACTGGCGGCGAAGGGCATTCGCGTCAATGCAGTCCGCCCCGGCCTGATCGATACTGACATTCATGCCAGTGGCGGCAATCCGGATCGCGCGGCGCGACTGGGCGCCGCTACGCCGGTAGGGCGGGCCGGAAAGTCAGAGGAAGTCGCGGAAGCCATTTTCTGGCTGCTCAACGACGCCCCCGCCTATGTAACCGGCACCTTCATTGATGTTGCCGGTGGGCGGTAAGTCGCCCTCCGCTTCTATTTCTCGCGCAGCTGATAGGTTTCCGCAATATAGCGATAGCCCTCGCCTTCCCGCTTGAGATAGGCCAGCGCCGGAAACGGCATATGATAGCCGATGAACGGCAACCGGTCGGTTGCGATCATGTCGAACATGCGCTTGCGGGTCTGGACGGCGGCTTCCTTGTCAATGTCGAAGGAAACATGCCATTCGGGCCGCTGCAATGTGATGACGAAATGGTTTGCCGTGTCGGATATAAGCATGAGCGACTTACCACCCGTTTCGACGCGGAACGCCAGATGACCCGGCGTGTGGCCATAGGCCGCCACGGAATGAATGCCGGATACGACCTCGCTGTCATCGCCCAGAAACGTCATCTTCCCGGCCAGTGGCTTGACGTTCCTGGCCACCATTTCGGCAACGGTCTTTGCCGGGCTGTCGAGTCGGGCGGGATCAGTCCAGAAATCGAATTCCTTCTGTCCGGTGGCGTAGCGCGCATTGGCGAAGGCTGGCTTGCCGTCTTCCATCAAGCCGCCGATATGGTCAGGGTGGAAATGGCTCAGCACCACCAGAGACACATCATCAGCCTTGTAGCCCGATGCTTCAAGCGCACTGGTGAGCCTGCCCAATCCCGCCTCGCGGGCACCCGCCCCCTTGCCGGTGTCGAACAGGACGAGTTCCTTGCCCGTGTTGACAAGCACCGGCGTGAAACTGTTGACGAAACGGTCGGCTGGCAGAAGATTTTCCTCCAACAGCGCCGCGACTGCTTTCGGGTCCTGATCGATTGCATATGTCTTTTCGGGCGCTTCGCCAGCCCTGCGCCCATCGGAAAGCGTGGTGATCTCGAATTCACCGAACTGAAAACGATGAAAGCCCGGATTTTCTACCTGTGAAGGATTCTGCACTTTGGAACCGCCTGTTTCGGCTGCTGCCCTGGCAAGCTCCAGCGGCGACAAGGCCAGTCCGGCCCCGGCAGCAGATGCTGTAACAATGAAATTACGTCTTGAGATGGTCATCGATCGATCTCCCGGCATAATCTGTGGTTAAGAACGTCAGAATACGCGAAAAAGCTCCCTGATACATGGGATACGTGATCAAGTTTCTGTTGGCGGCCAAATTGACGACGCTCTTGCCTCACCGCCCGAGAATCATTATCTACGAGGCTGCGCGGGACGACCCGCGCCTGTGTTCGCATCGGGGACGGCCCCATAGGAGTGGGTCCTATGGCAGGGCTGATGATCGAACAATACGCAATCCAGCTCATCGTTGAACAGATGAAATCGGCAAGCAGCCGGTTAGAGCGTTTCGAGCAAAAGCGTGAAACGGTTTTGCGCCGGAAAAATTCGACAAAACCAATAGTTAGAGAAGTTCCGGCGATTCCGTTAAAACAGGAACCGCTCTAGCTTCGCCCAATCCGCACGCATCACGGGTGCACTGCTTCCGTTGCGTGCATCATGTCTCTGCGGGACGGACGGCCTTCCCGCTTCTTCAAACAACGGCGGGACGCCCCGTCAGAACCCTCAAGATGGAACATTAAAATGGCATGGATTTTTCTGGTACTGGCCGGGATTCTGGAAGTCGTCTGGGCTTATTTCATGAAAAAGTCGGAAGGCTTTTCTCTTCTGATGCCAAGCGCGATCACCATTGTAACGATGATCGGCAGCTTTATTCTGCTATCGATCGCCATGCGCAGCCTGCCGCTTGGAACCGCCTATGCGATCTGGACAGGCATCGGTGCAGTGGGTGCGTTTGTGGTGGGTATCTTCATTCTTGGCGAGGCTGCGACCTTCTTCCGGGTCGCGAGTGTGACACTGATCCTCGCCGGCATCATCGGATTGAAACTCTCATCCAGCTGATCCCGTCCGCCTGCAAAAGCAAAGGGAGGCGAAAGCCTCCCTCACATGGTCCGCAGTCGTTCAGCGCACCTGATCAAGAAGGCGCTTGCATTCCAGTAGGTCGAACAGGGCTTCCTGGAGGAGCGAGCGGTTGTCCTTCGATGGCCGCTTTCCGTCGGCTCCGATGGGACCGTCTTCCTCGCCCTTCAACAGGCCGAAAAGCTTGCGCGCCGGTTGCGGTGCCTTGATGCCGCTCGGCAGAGCCATTTCATTATCCGCCGCCTCTTCCGCAGCGCGCTTGTCAGCAGCGGCCTGCTTCTGGCGGGTGATCGCCTCAATGGCCTGAACGTCGCCATTGCCGAGCGCGATGATGAACTGCGCATTGTTTTCGCGCAGAAGACGCTGCACACCCTTGATGGTATAGCCCTGATCGTAGAGCAGGTGGCGAATGCCCTTCAGCAACTCCACATCGAGCGGTCGATAATATCGACGGCCGCCGCCACGCTTCATGGGCTTGATCTGGGTAAAGCGTGTTTCCCAGAAACGCAGCACGTGCTGCGGAAGATCCAGATCCTCCGCTACTTCGCTGATCGTCCTGAATGCATCAGGGCTCTTGTCCATTCCACTTGCCCTTTCCAGAGGTTCGGGTTTCGCCATTACGGCGCAACCTCGCCGATCCAGATAGTTCAACTCGCCAACGCAAACGCGCTTGCTACACCAAAGCCGTTTCAGCATCGGATTTTAAAGGACGGGAGTTAACAATCTCCAGCATGCAAAAAGGCACAACTCAACGTCATTCAAAACCGGACGGTGCTCAACGCAAACTCGTTCTGAAAAACTTGCCGCTTTTCAGAATTGCAATATTAGCAGAGCGATTCGCTCCGTAAAATCCATTATATAATATCAGAGCTTTATAAGCATCCCTTCACGCAAAACGGAAAGCAATGCAGCCTGCGCCTCGGCATATAAAGCCAGGCAACGGCATCCTGCGCCAAGCACAAACCGCCCCCCACACTTGCCCCTGGGGCAGGCACGGAAGGAACGTATGTCGACTTGAGGTGATGGCGCAAAAACAAAAATGCTGCCCTTTGGACAGCATTTCAGGAATTATTTCTGGCTTTTGGCTTCGCGCTTCTGGTGTTCCTGCAAGATACGCTGCTTGAGAACGTTCGAAGCCTTGAAAGTCATCACACGGCGGGGAAGAATTGGAACCTCCTCGCCTGTTTTCGGATTGCGGCCAATGCGCTCGTTCTTGTCGCGAACCTGAAATGTCGCGAAAGACGACAATTTCACGGTTTCGCCGTTGACGATAGCGTCACAGACTTCATCGAGGATCATCTCGACCAAAGCCGCCGACTCCGTTCTGGAAAGGCCTACCTTACGATAGACAGCCTCTGCCAGATCAGCTCGCGTGACCGTCTTACCTCCCATGACCAAACCTGCCTGGTTAGCGTTTGAACAGATAATATCCTTACGTGACAGGACGTTACACAAATAAAAGCGCAACGGTCAAGCCGCGAGTTCTCTCGCGGCAGATCAAATTTGCACTTACCAGCGCAACAGGACCGCGCCCCAGGTGAATCCGCCGCCCATTGCCTCCAGCAGCACGAGGTCACCCTTCTTGATGCGACCGTCGGCAACAGCGGTCGCCAGAGCCAGCGGAACTGATGCCGCCGAGGTATTGCCGTGGCGGTCCACGGTGATGACCACCTTGTTGTCGGCGATATTCAGTTTCTTGGCCGAAGCGTCGATAATGCGCTTGTTGGCCTGGTGTGGGACGAACCAATCGATATCCTCGGCAGTAAGGCCGGTTTCCGCGAAGGAAGCCTCGATAACGTCTGTAATCATGCCGACTGCGTGCTTGAAGACTTCACGGCCTTCCATGCGTAGGTGGCCGACAGTCTGGGTCGTAGACGGACCGCCATCCACAAAAAGTTTTTCCTTGTGATTGCCGTCCGAACGCAGATTGGCAGCAAGAACGCCGCGATCGGAAGTCAGCCCGTTGCCTTCGGCAGCTTCCAGAACCAGCGCGCCAGCGCCATCGCCGAACAGAACACAGGTCGTGCGGTCGCTCCAGTCGAGGATACGCGAAAACGTTTCCGCGCCGATGACCAGAACCCGCTTCGCCATGCCGCCGCGGATATAGAGGTCCGCTGTCGTGATGGCATAGATGAAGCCGCTGCAAACGGCTTGCATATCGAACGCAAAACCGCTCGTGATTCCAAGCTCCCGCTGGATCTCGACAGCACTTGCCGGGAAGGTGTGGTTGGGTGTGGAGGTGGCCAGAAGAACGAGATCGATATCGGTCGGCTGCAAACCGGCATTTTCGATTGCTGCGCGCGCCGCCGCCGTGCCAAGCGAAACCGTGGTTTCATCATCGCCCGCGATATGACGTTCGCGGATGCCGGTGCGCTGCACGATCCACTCGTCCGAGGTTTCGATAATACCTTCGAAATCGGTATTCTTCATGACCCGCTTCGGCAATGCCGAACCGATACCCCGCACGACAGATCTTATCATCTCTTATTTCCTGTCCTCAAAAGCGACCGAAGCATTTCCGCCTGAACGGTCGAGAATTCTGGCCCTGTAAATGGGCAAATGTTATTTCGCCGCTTCCCCGCCCTCACCGGACGAAACATGCGGATGACTGTGGTGGAAATGCGCCAGGTCGGCCTCGATCTTTTCCAGAAGGCGGTTTCTCACCATGTCATAGCCGACTTCCACCGCCGAACAGAAGCCCTCAGCGTTCGCGCCGCCGTGACTCTTGATGACGATGCCGCTCAAGCCCAGAAACACGCCGCCATTGACCTTGTTCGGGTCCATCTTTTCGCGCAGGCGATCAAACGCGCCCTTGGCGAAAACATAGCCGATCTTGGCAAGCAGCGTGCGGCTCATGGCCTGACGCAGCAGGGACGCCATCTGGCGCGCGGTGCCTTCGGCGGTCTTGAGCGCGATATTGCCGGTGAACCCTTCGGTCACGACCACATCCACCCTGCCCTTGCCGATATCGTTGCCTTCAACAAAACCGGCATATTCCAGCCCTTCCAGCGGCGTGTCGCGCAAGATCTGGCCAGCTTCCTTGATCTCGTCGAGACCCTTTACCTCTTCCGTGCCGACATTCAGGAGCCCGACGGTCGGCTTGCGCACCTCGAACAAGGCACGCGCCATACCGGCACCCATAACGGCATAATCGACAAGCTGGCGTGCATCGGCGCCAATCGTGGCGCCAATGTCGAGCACAATGCTTTCGCCGCGCAGCGTCGGCCAGATGCCCGCAATCGCCGGACGCTCCACGTCCGACATCATGCGCAGGCAGAATTTGGACATGGCCATCAACGCACCGGTATTGCCGGCGGAGATACACGCCTGCGCGTCGCCGGTCTTTACAGCCTCGATGGCCTGCCACATGGACGACTTGCCCCGACCGGCGCGCAGCGCCTGGCTCGGCTTGTCATCCATGCTGATGGCAACCTCGCTCGCGCGGAACTCGGACGCGGCCTTCAATTTTGGAAAGCGGGCCAGCACCGGCTCCACCTGCGCGGGGAGACCGAAAAATATGAAGCGAATGTCAGGATGACGCTCAAGCGCCTTCGCTGCGCCGGGGATGACCACTTCAGGGCCAAAATCACCGCCCATAGCGTCAATCGATATTTTGATCACTCTTGATTATTCCTGTGCGATCCCTGTCCCTGCCCTGCCCTTGCAGCAGACAGGTTTTCGGCGAAAATAGTGTTTTTGCGTTTCCGCACAACCAAATTCTATCAAACCACTGCGAATTACGGCTTCTTTTGCCATTCCGAAAGCTTGGCGAATGGCGAAACAGGCTTCTCGTCTCCCTCACTATCTCCAAAAACCTTCGGCTCGCTGTCTTCCGGCAGTCCGGGCTTGCGCGGATAAGGATCGATGGCGAGATCGAAGAACTCTTCTGCAATCGCACCCACATCAATCTTGTCGCCGACAAAAACTTCCGGACTGTCAGCCCCTTCCGCATCGAGCAGCATTTCGCCGCTTTCATCAAGCTGTATCCGCGCAAGCCGCGAATTTTCCGGCACGAAGATCGTGTCGACTTCTTCGGCGATGCTGTTGGTCAGCGGCTCCAGCGTCACGACGCAGGACTGAACGATTTCCGCATCGATGCGACCGCGCACCCGGATACCGTCCTTTTTCCAGGGCGTAATCAGAAATTCTGCGGCAAAAGCATTCACGGCCTCAAGTCCATGATCTGCCGCGAGCGCTGCGCGCTCTTTCTCATCCGTGCCTATTTTCACCGTTACGCCCTTTTGCGGCAGGTGAAGAACCGGAACAGGATAGGTAAGCGCCGGTTTATCAGTCATTCTCATTGGCCTTTTCAGCATTGTTCGTTGGCGCAAGGCCATCTTTGACGCGCATCTTGTCCCGAAAACCGCTTCACACTTTTCAGGATGCGCTCTTATCTGCATCCATATAGGAAATGTCGCCCGCCGCCAAAGCGTCGTCCGCAATTTTTTGCAAGCCGTCGCGGCACTCAAGAACATATTCACTTAAATGGTGGGCATGCGGCCAGAATTCGAGGTCTGGCCGGATATTTCGCGTTAGCGCCGCTGCCAGCGCGTCCGCGTCATTTGCATCCAGCGCCTCGCCATAGGCCGCCACGCGACCATAAAACATGCGCGCAAGCTTCTTCATGCGTTTCGGCACGCCCTGATCGCCTATGCCGAGTTCGCGCAGCGAATGGTCGACGTCCTTGAAAAACTCGTCCGCAATTTCCTGCGCCAGGTCGGCAAGCGCCTTGTTTTCCCCCCTCATGCGATGAAGCGCGAGAAAAATATGCAGGGACAGCATTTCATAGCGGCCAAGCGGGGTATCCGGCACCTGAAATTGTGCATAAAACCGTTTTTGCCGCGCCGCCGCCACGATCACCTCGTAAACGCGAAGCACAATAGCCTCGTTTGCTTTCGATTTGCGGCGGAATAGTTGGAGAATCATGTCCGTACGACCGTTCCAGTTGCATAAATAAGCAAGGTGGTTTACCGAAGTTCTCCCGACGGCGAAAGTGCCGCGCTGATTTAGAATGTATGGAGAGGTCTTTGTTGCAGCGAATTTTTCCAAATGCATCCTCTGGCGTACGCAAGCAGCGTGCCCTTCTTGCAGGCACGGCAATTCTCGTCGCAGTCGCTCTTGCCGGGTGCAACACCGCATCCACGCTCAATCCGTCCGAAACGCTGACGGAAGGTTACGTGCTCGATCAGAACGCGCTTGATTCGGTTCCGGTCGGCTCCAGCCGCGAACAGGTGCTTCTGGCGCTGGGTACGCCGTCCACCACCGCGACCTTCGACAACGAAGTGTTCTACTACATTTCGCAGAAGCGTTATCGCGCCGCGCAGTTCATGAAGCCGAAAATCATCGAGCGCCGGATCCTCGCCATTTATTTCGACAAGGATGGCAAGATTGAACATATCGCCAATTACGGCCTGAAAGACGGCAAGCTGTTCGATTTCGTGTCGCGCACCACGCCGACCGGCGGCAAGGACCAGACATTCCTCGGTCAGATCATTCAGGGTGTTTCCAAGGCCCCGACATCGCTGCCGGGTGCTTCAGGTGGCCCCAACAACTGATCCAAACGGATATATACGAACAGAAAACCCGCCTTTACGGCGGGTTTTCCTTTATAGGGCTGGTTACATCACGTCATATGCGCCAGCACGGCCAGCAGTAGAAGAGCCACGATGTTGGTGATCTTGATGGCCGGATTGACCGCCGGACCTGCCGTATCCTTGTAGGGATCGCCCACCGTATCGCCGGTCACCGATGCCTTGTGCGCTTCCGACCCTTTCAGGTGTTTCACGCCATCGGCATCGGTAAACCCGTCCTCGAAGCTCTTCTTGGCATTGTCCCAGGCACCGCCGCCGGACGTCATGGAAATCGCCACGAACAGCCCGTTGATGATGACGCCGAGAAGCGATGCGCCAAGCGCTGCAAAGGCCGCAGCTTTCGAGCCTGAAATGAGCAGCACGCCGAAATAGACGACAATCGGCGCCAACACAGGCAGAAGCGACGGGATAATCATCTCCCGGATGGCCGCTTTGGTCAAAAGATCGACAGCCCGGGCATAGTCCGGACGCTCTTTGCCAGTCATGATTCCCGGCTTTTCGCGGAACTGGCGGCGCACTTCCTGCACCACCGCGCCGCCTGCCCGACCCACGGCCGTCATGGCCATGCCACCGAACAGATAGGGGATCAGTCCACCGAAGATCAGCCCCGCAACCACATAAGGGTTGGAGAGATCGAAGGAGACCGGCCCCATATCCGCGAAATAGGGATAGGTCTGCCCGTTGGCGGCAAAATAGGCCAGATCGTTGGAATAGGCCGCAAACAGCACCAGCGCGCCGAGACCGGCCGAACCGATGGCATAGCCCTTGGTGACGGCCTTGGTGGTGTTGCCGACCGCATCGAGCGCATCGGTGGCCTTGCGGACTTCCGGGTCGAGACCGGCCATTTCCGCGATACCGCCCGCATTATCGGTCACTGGACCGAAGGCATCGAGCGCGACGATCATACCGGCAATGCCGAGCATGGCGGTGACCGCGATAGCGGTCCCGAACAGGCCCGCAAGCTGGTAGGTCGAGATAATGCCGCCGACAATCACGATGGCCGGAAGCGCGGTCGATTCCAGAGAAACAGCCAGCCCCTGAATGACATTGGTGCCATGCCCCGTCACCGAAGCTTGCGCAATGGAATTGACCGGGCGTTTGTTGGTGCCGGTATAATATTCCGTGATCACCACGATCAGGCCGGTAACAATGAGACCGATCAATCCGCAGATGAAGAGATTGGTGCCGGTGATGCTTTTGCCGGCAACAGTTCCGATCTCGCCCCAGCCAATCGTCAGCGTGTTAGCCACGGCAAGGCCGACAATGGAAAGCAGGCCTGTTGCGATCAGACCCTTGTAGAGCGCGCCCATGATGGAGCCGTCCACGCTGAGCTTGACGAAGAACGTGCCGATAATCGAGGTAATCACGCAGGCGCCGCAGATCATCAGCGGATAGAGCATGACGCTCGAAAGAACGTCCGATCCATTGAAGAAAATCGCGCCAAGAACCATGGTGGCAACGACCGTCACCGCGTAGGTCTCAAACAGGTCCGCGGCCATGCCCGCGCAATCGCCGACATTGTCGCCGACATTATCCGCAATGGTCGCAGGGTTGCGCGGATCATCCTCGGGGATACCGGCTTCCACCTTGCCGACAAGATCGCCGCCAACGTCAGCACCCTTGGTAAAGATACCGCCGCCAAGACGAGCAAAGATCGAGATCAGCGAAGCGCCGAAACCGAGCGACACCAGCGCGTCGATAACTGTGCGGTCAGAGGGCGAATAGCCAAGCCAGACGGTGAGAATGAAGTAGTAGACCGAGACGCCGAGAAGTGCCAGCCCGGCGACCAGAAGGCCGGTAATGGCCCCGGACTTGAAGGCGAGCTCAAGCCCTCCGGCGAGGCTGAGCGATGCCGCCTGCGCGGTGCGCACATTGGCACGGACCGACACATGCATTCCGATGAAACCCGTAACGCCCGACAGGACCGCGCCGATCAGGAAGCCAATCGCGGCGCTGATCGACAGCAAATACCAGGCTGCCAGAAAAACCACGACGCCAACGATCGCAATCGTTGAATATTGTCTTGTGAGATAGGCTGAGGCACCCTCGCGGATGGCTTCAGCAATTTCCTGCATGCGCTGCGTCCCCTGATCGGCTGCGAGAACCGAACGGATCGCCCATATGGCGAAAAGAACGGAAAGCACACCGCAGGCAATGACGAGAACTAAGACTGCCACTCCCATTTGCATAAAGGCCAACTCCCATTGAGCGCATTCCGAAAAGTGAGAAACGGTTCGGGAAAATGCGCGGCCACCCAATTGGAGCGCCGGTCCGTTTCCAGATAGACCGAAACGCGCCCCATAGTTCGCGCTGGCTGCCGTCAGACCGCAAACCGCGATTGCCAGCAGGCGCATGCGCAGGATAGGCCCGAAAACCCCTCCCCGGACCCGACTGAGCGGCATGGAAGTGCCTGAAGCCGAATAAGAGATACCGGGCTTCAACGGTATATTGATTGGGGAACTTACGCCTTGGAATCAATCAATTGGCGCGATTCCCTGCATTTCAGCATTCTCAATGCCGCGCAACCAACATGCGAAACGGTTTAACAAACGTCAAGTCGTTCTTTGCCAGCGTACAATGAAAGAAGGGCCGCGATTTCTCACAGCCCTTCTTTCAATTCAATTGCGGGGATGATGCGTCAGCGCGGCTTCACGCCACGGCTCTCGCCACGAATGACAAATGCCAGGCGGTCCAGCACTGCATTGACCAGCTTCGGTTCATCCTCGGTATAGAACGCCTTGGCAATATCGACATATTCCGACACGATCACAGCCGTCGGCACATCCTTGCGCGTCTGCAATTCCCATGCGCCAGCGCGCAGAATGGCGCGCAGCGTCGAATCGAGACGCGACAGCGGCCAGTCTTCCGTCAGCGCCTGATGGATCATCGGATCGAGTTTCAGCTGATCCTCGACCACACCCGACACGATGGCGCGGAACCATTGCGGGTCGGCATCGAGATATTGCGTGCCGTCGACTTCCTTGCCGAGACGGAAAGCCTCGTATTCGGCCACCACTTCCAGAACGCCCGTACCGGCAACATCCATCTGATAGAGCGCCTGGACCGCAGCGAGACGGGCAACGCCGCGCTTGTTGGCCGTGCGCGGCAGATTGGGGGTCGGGCGTCCTTCGGTAGAAGAATTCATAATGATCAGACTCCGAACTTCTTGCGCAGATCGATCATGGTCAGCGCGGCGCGGGCAGCAAAACCGCCCTTGTCCTTGTCTTCGCGGCGGGCGCGAACCCATGCCTGCTCTTCGTTTTCGACCGTCAGGATGCCGTTGCCGATGGCGATGCTTTCCTCGACCGAAAGGTCGGTGAGCGCGCGGCAGGATTCATTGGACACAATGTCGAAATGATAGGTTTCGCCACGGATAACGGTGCCAAGCGCGACATAGCCATCATATTCCGTGCCGCCATTTTCCTCACCATCAAGCGCAAAGGAAATCGTCGCCGGAATTTCGAGAGCACCGGGCACGGTGACGACATCGTAAGTCGCGCCCGCCTCATCCAAGGCTGCCTTTGCGCCATCCAGAAGCGCGTCGGCGAGATCATCGTAGAAACGCGCTTCGACAATAAGCAAATGCGGCGCATGCGCCTCGTGCTTGGACATGAGAGACTCCATGACAAATTTTGCGGACCGCAACGATTGCGGTCAACGCTCAAAATCGGGATATGCTTTTACAGCCTGGGAATTTAGGCTGTAAGCCTATTTCTGATATTGCGCAAGCCTTGCTGCGTAACGTGCCAGCTGGTCGATCTCAATATTTACCTTGTCGCCCGCTTTTCGCTCGCCCCAGGTCGTGACTTCCAGCGAATGGCGGATCAGGAGCACATCGAACTCATTTCCATTGACGCCATTGACCGTCAGCGAGGTGCCGTCGAGCGCAACCGAGCCCTTCTGGGCAATAAACGGCGCCAGTTCTTCCGGCGCGCGCAGGGTGAAGCGCACGGCGTCGCCCTCATCCTTTCGCTCAATGATTTCAGCCTGTCCGTCGACATGGCCGGAAACGAGGTGACCGCCCATTTCATCGCCGAGTTTCAGCGAGCGCTCAAGATTGATGTTCCGTCCGCTCTGCCAATTGGAGATCGTCGTCAGGCGCAGCGCCTCTTCCCACGCCTCAACCTCGAACCAGCGGGCATTGGTTCCCTTTTCGGGCAAGGCAACGACCGTCAGGCAGACGCCGGAGCAGGCAATCGATGCGCCAAGCTCGATTGTTTCAGGATCATATGCGGTTTCAATACGCAGAAGGACACCTTCATTCAGCGGCTTGATCCGGTCAACCTTGCCTATATCTGTGATAATGCCTGTAAACATCAAATCTTCCTTACATATTCCGCATAGGCATCGTCACCATAGCGAGCCTGCCTCAGAATTTTGAATTCGTCTGCGATATGGGTTTCGAGGCCGTCCACGGCAACCCCATGTTCCAGGCCGATTTCAACGGACGAACGGAAAATGGCAAGCCGATCCACCAGCCCCTCGTCCAGAAAACTCTTCGCAACGCCTGCTCCGCCTTCAACCAGAACCGAGGAAATACCCTGCGCGGCAAGATCGTCCATCAGCTCGGGCAAGGCGATGCGGCAATCGTCGGCTTCGGTCGCGAGAATGCGACAACCGGCAGCCGTCAACTCATAACGCCGCTCCGGCGATGCCTCCTCCCCGCAAGCAATCCACAAAGGCTGGGCATCAGCGGTCTGCACAAGTCTTGATGAAAGCGGCAGGCGCAATCCGCCGTCGAGTACCACGCGAACCGGCGAACGCTGCTCCAGCCCCGGCAGGCGGCAGTTCAACACCGGATCATCGGCGAGCGCGGTTTCGATGCCGATCAGGATGATATCGGTCTGGGCACGCAGAATATGTGACTGCGCACGCGCAATCGGTCCCGTTATCGCCACCTGTCCTTCGCCCCGCCTGCCAATCATGCCATCAGCAGAAAGAGCAAGTTTCAGAATCACTTCCGGACGTTTCCTGGAAGATCGACTGAGATAGCCGGCCAGATCATCAGCGGCCTGATCGGCGAGAACGCCCGGAACGACCTCGATCCCGGCTTGGCGCAGGATGGCAAAGCCCTTTCCACTGACACGCTCATCCGGATCGGTCGCGGCAACGACCACACGCGCCACCCCTGCCCGCACCAGCGTTTCGGCACAGGGCGGCGTGCGGCCGTGATGGGCACATGGCTCCAGCGTCACATAAGCCGTCGCGCCACGCGCGGCATCTCCCGCATCCGCCAGCGCCTGCGGCTCCGCATGGGGCCTGCCGCCCAGCGCGGTCACGCCGCGCCCGACGATGACGCCATCCTTGACAATGATCGTGCCGACGGACGGATTGGTCCCTGTCAGTCCCTTGTGGCGCCGCGCATAACGGATCGTCGCTTCCATGAAGCGAACATCATCCGGAGTCGCATTCGAATGCGGAAACCTGCTGCCACTCATGCTCAAGCGTCCAGATCGTCCTCGGTTTCAGGAACCGTCAGCTCGTCGATGACGTTGTGGAAATCGACAGCCTTGCTGAAATTGCGATAGACCGACGCAAAGCGGATATAGGCGATATCGTCGATGCCTTTCAGCGCGTCCATCGCCAGCCGCCCGATTTCGTCGGACGTGACCTCCGCTTCGCCTGAACTTTCCAGTTGGCGAACAATGCCCGAAATGGCGCGTTCAACACGGTCATTATCGACATCGCGCTTGCGCAGCGCCACCTCGATGGAGCGCGTGAGCTTGTCGCGGTCGAAGGGCACGCGACGCCCGCTTTTCTTCACGACCATCAGGTCGCGCAGCTGCACGCGCTCGAACGTCGTGAAACGACCGCCGCAAACCGAGCAGACACGGCGCCTGCGGATGACAGCACCGTCTTCCGCCGGGCGGGAATCCTTCACTTGCGTATCTTCAGACTGGCAATAGGGACAACGCATGGAACTCTTTCAATCTCAATATCGGCAGCTTCAATACTGGCAACTTCAACACTGGCATGACCGCTCTTATGTGGGGACACTCCCCATAAAAACTCAAGAGCGCACCCTTGGTAGCCGATTCCTGTCGATCATAGCCGATTAGTGGCAATCCACCTACCGGATGCGAGAATGAAAAAACCCCGCTCAACAGAGTCGAACGGGGTTTTATCTCGATCATGTAAACCGGCTTATCCCTGATAGCCGTACATCGGGAAACGGTCGGTCAGGGCGATGACCTTTTCCTTCACGGCCTGTTCGACGGCGGCATTGCCCTCGTCGGAATTGGCAACCTTGAGGCCGTCGAGAACTTCGGCGATCAGCGAACCGATTTCCTTGAATTCAGTAACGCCGAAACCGCGCGTCGTTCCGGCAGGCGTGCCAAGACGGACGCCGGACGTGACAAACGGCTTTTCAGGGTCGAACGGAATGCCGTTCTTGTTGCAGGTGATGTTTGCGCGGCCGAGAGCCGCTTCCGCGCGCTTGCCGGTCGCGTTCTTCGGACGCAGATCAACCAGCATCAGGTGGTTGTCGGTGCCGCCCGAAACGATGTCGAGACCGTGAGACTTCAGTTCCTCAGCCAGAGCGCGTGCATTGTCGACGACGTTCTTGGCATAGAGCTTGAATTCCGGCTTCAACGCTTCGGCAAAGGCGACTGCCTTGCCAGCGATGACGTGCATCAGCGGGCCGCCCTGAAGGCCGGGGAAGACAGCCGAATTGATCTTCTTGGCAATGTCGGCATCGTTGGTGAGGATCATGCCGCCACGCGGGCCGCGAAGCGACTTGTGCGTCGTCGTGGTGCAGACATGCGCATGCGGGACCGGCGAAGGATGGACGCCACCGGCAACCAGACCGGCGATATGCGCCATATCGACCATGAGATAGGCACCGACTTCGTCGGCGATCTCGCGGAAGCGCTTCCAGTCCCAGATACGCGAATACGCCGTGCCGCCTGCGAGGATCAGCTTCGGCTTGTTTTCACGCGCGAGGCGGGCAACTTCGTCCATGTCGAGCAGGTGGTCGTCCTTGCGAACGCCATAGGAAACGACATTGAACCATTTGCCGGACATGTTGACCGGCGAACCATGCGTCAGGTGGCCACCCGAATTGAGGTCGAGACCCATGAAGGTGTCGCCCGGCTGCAGCAGCGCGAGGAACACGGCCTGGTTCATCTGGCTGCCGGAATTCGGTTGAACGTTGGCGAACTCGGCGCCGAAAAGCTTCTTGGCGCGTTCAATGGCCAGTTCTTCCACGACGTCGACATATTGGCAGCCGCCGTAATAGCGCTTGCCAGGATAGCCTTCGGCATATTTGTTGGTGAGGATGGAACCCTGTGCTTCCAGAACAGCGCGCGAAACGATGTTTTCCGAGGCGATCAGCTCGATTTCATGACGCTGACGACCGAGTTCGTTGCGAATTGCACCGAAAATCTCGGAATCGATGTCCTCGAGGCTTGCATTGAAGAAAACGTCGGAAGACGCGTTCTTGGCGGCGGCGTTGGCTTGAGACATGTTTCACACCCTCCGGGTTAGCCGGTAAAAGCTATATGGATGAGGCGCATTATCACACTTGAGCGCACAAGGCCAATGGCCGCAAAGCGAAAAGCTTATTCCAAAATGCGGCAAACCGATTTGATAATTGAGCGGAAATGAAAAAGCCGCCTGAAAAGCGTCCAGGCGGCTTCCAAAACTTCTATTTCCGGCCAGAATCAGGTGTCCGTGCCGAGCGCGAGGGCCGTTGCACCGTCCATCTTGTAGATATCGTCGCGGAACTGCACCACACCGTCGCCAGTGGACCATGCGGAAATGTAGACAAAGTGCAGCGGAACCGGATCGGCAAGCTGGATCGGCGTGTTCGTACCGGACTTGATCGTGCTTTCGATGGTCTGGCGGTCCCAGCCCGCCGTATTCTTCAGCAGCCAGACGTCAAGATCGCGAACATTCTGAACGCGGACACAGCCGGAAGAGTCAAAGCGCATGAGCTTGTTGAAATAGCTCTTCTGCGGCGTGTCGTGCATATATACCTGATGCTGGTTGTGGAAGTTGATCTTGGTCGAGGACATGGCGTTAATCTTGCCAGGGTCCTGACGGAACATCAGCTTCACTGCATCATCCGTGTTCCAGTCCACGGTTTCAGGCGCGACCTCCTGACCGGATTGGTCGTAAAGACGAATCTTGTTCTTCGTCAGATATTGCGGGTCCTTCCGCATCAGCGGAATGATATCCTTCTGGATGATCGACTTCGGCGCAGTCCAGTAAGGATTGAGAATGACTTCATGGATCTTCGAATTGAGGATCGGCGTCTGGCGGTCGATCTTGCCGACAACCGCCGTATGGCGCTGCACGACGCTGCCGCCTTCAACTGCCTCGATGCGCGCAGCCGGGATGTTGACCATCACGAAACGCTGTTCCTGCATGCCCTGATTGGCCAGAGGCGAAAGGCGCTGGAGATTTGTCTGGAGCTGGCCGAGGCGCGTATTGGCGTCCACATTCATGGCCGCATAGGTGAACTGCCCCATGACGCCATCAGCCGGGAGGCCATGACGCGACTGGAACCGCTTCACGGCGGCATCGACATAAGTGTCGAACGAACTGGAAAGCCCGGCTTCCTGCGGCAAGTCGCCGGAAATCATGAGGCGCTTGCGCAGCGCCTGCACGGCAGGATCGGTGACCCCGATCTGGAGCTTTGCATTGCCCGGCACGCTTGGCCAGCCGCCGCGACCGGCAATGTCGGTATATTGCGCAATGGCTGTTTGCAAATTGCCGACCGTCTGCGGGCTCAAAACCGGCTGGTTGGTCGCGACCCGCTGACCGCCCGTCGCACGGGCGTCGAACTGATCATCCCAGTTGCCGCGACGCGGCGCAGCGATAACATCCGTCAGAGCTTGCTGGGCATAAGCCGAGGAAACCATGGCGGAGGCTGCCACGGAAAGGCCGGCTGTCGCTGCACCGCGCAGAAAACTGCGGCGATCTACTCTGAAAGCATCGGCTGGTCTGTCGGTCTTGGTCATTTGCTTAGTCCCAAAAGGCTAACCGCTCGCGCGGGATATTCCCGGAGATTATCAGCAACAGGCCATCAAGGCGATATCGGGCCTGTTTCCGACGCTGGCACAATATTGCCCGTGCCATTTTTAAAACGCTTATGTCGGTTTTTATGGCTTAATCATGTCGCATGGCCGGAATTTCAAGCCATGCGCCTTACGATTGGGAGCTTCATAGCGCCTTATTCTTCTCAATGGCGGCTTGTTGTGACAGTTCTGCAACAAAGCAACCCGTCAGTTAGCAGAGACCCTGCAATATTCAGAGCCGATAAGCAATGCTGTCGTTCCAGAAGCGGTCGAGACGCTGTAGCGACTTATTCATCGCCATGAATTCATCAACCTGTATGCCGCCGACCTGCTCGATCGACGAAATATGGCGTTCATAGAGAGCGGCCACCTGATTGGCGATCTCATTGCCCTTGTCGGTAAGGCTGACGCGCACCGAACGGCGGTCAACGCGTGAGCGCTGATGATGGATGAAGCCCATTTCGACCAGCTTCTTCAGATTGTATGAAACGTTGGAGCCGAGGTAGTAACCGCGTGAGCGCAGTTCGCCGGCGGTCAGTTCCGAATTGCCGATGTTGAAAAGCAGAAGCGCCTGCGTCGCATTGATGTCGCTCTGGCCGTTGCGGTCGAACTCGTCCTTGACGACATCGAGCAGGCGGCGATGCAGGCGCTCGACCAGCTGGAGGGCTTCCAGATAAAGCGAACGAAGTGCGGTTTCCGGTGTCGTAAGCGGAGCGGATATGTCCGTCTTGCGCTGTGCGTTGATCATTTCTTTTGCCTCTCTGTCGGAGCCGCATTCCATGAAACCATGATGCAGCTCTCTGTCCTGTTTTATGCGGTGTATTGTTTCTCACCGTCTTGAGAGCAATTTAGGGGAGATGCATAAAATTCGACTTAAAAGTCAGCCTTAACAGTAACTTACCGGCGAGATTGAGCATTCAGGCTTAATGTTTGCTTACTCCGCGCCAATTGAGAGAGCCGACAGGTCAGTCCTGTTCAGGCGCGAAAATGCCGGTTTTCCGGGCCTTGGAAAGCCGCGCAACATTAAACTTTCGTCATTTGAGAACTGTGTGGATAGCAGCTAGTTACGGGCTATCAATATTCCATTGGAGGGACCATGGCGCTTCGTCTTGCACAATATTTTGTGGTCGGCGGACTGTTAAGCTTTACCGGCTTCACGAGTTTCGCCCACGCGCAACCGATTACTGCCGCTCCGCAAATGACCCAGGTGACAATGTATAAAGACCCTTACTGCGGGTGCTGTGACGGCTGGGCGGAACATATGAAAGCCGCGGGCTTCGATGTGACGGTCAAGGTTGAGGAAGCGATGGACACTGTGAAGGCAAAGCATGGCGTCGCCGCCAATCTTGCATCATGTCACACGGCGGTCGTCGACGGATATGTCATCGAGGGGCATGTTCCGGCGGGCGCCGTCAAGCGACTGCTGGCTGAACGTCCGCAGGCAACGGGACTGACCGCACCCGGAATGCCCATGGGCTCACCGGGCATGGAAATGCCGGGCAGCAAAGCCGATACCTATGACGTTCTGCTTTTCAAAGGGCAGTTGACGAGGCCCTTCGCCCGCTACGAAGGAACGCAGCCGCTATAAAATCTATATCGGCAGGCTCGCGCGGGCCTGCCGTTTCTTCTCGAAGAAGAGCAGAATGCGAAATGCGATAAAAATGGCAATGCATGCCGCATTGAACCCGACCGTCAGCGGCTTGTATTCGAAATGCCGTGAAAAAACGGAATAGATGGCGATTTCGCCGAGCGCTGCCACGAACCAGAGTACAGGTCCCCAGGGCGCACGCATCCACAATCCCGTTGCCGCGACGGGCATCAGGACGGCCAGAGCGACGACGGCTGTCTGCCAGGTCCATGGCATCAGATCGAACCGCCACAGAAGTCCGGGGTGAATGCCGATCAGCCTGACCCAGTAGAACACACCGCTGGCCAGCGCCACGAGCGCAAGTATCCGGACGAACCATGTGAAGGCCCATTCGGTTCCGCTCGGCTGGATATGCTGGCGCAGTTCGTTCATATGCATCAGCAGTTCCTCATCACAAGGTCAGTTCCCTGTCGCCCAGATTTGCAAAATAGGCATTGACCTGTTCGGGCTTCACGTCCTCAAGCGTTGCAGGCTTCCATGTCGGCGCGCCATCCTTGTCGATAAGCAATGCACGAACGCCCTCGTAGAAATCGCGCCCTTCCAGCATACGGTTGGCGATGCGGTATTCCATGCGCATGCAATCATCGAGATCGAGTGCCCGTCCATCGGTAATCTGACGGAAAGTGACAGCGACGCTGGTCGGCGAGCGCGTGGCGATCACCCTCACGATGTCCATTGCGGCCTTGCTGCCTGCTTCGGCTTCCTTTTCCAGCACGGCCATGCACTCGGCAAGCGTTGCACCGGAAAAACACTCCGCAATGATCTGGCGCGTTTCGACGGAGGTTTCAAAATCGGGATACTGGCTGCGCGTCAAAGCGGCTTCAACGTCAGCGGTTGCAATGATGTCTTCGCGCAAATCATGCAGATCGCTTGCGGCGACCGCATGGGTGGCGATTCCGCTTTGCAAGCAGTCGCCCCAGCGGATGCGGTTGCCGGTCAGCGCCAGATAATACCCGAAATTATCATGCAGATGCGGCAGGAAAGCGCTGCCGCCTACATCGGGGAAGAAACCTATGCCGGTTTCCGGCATGGCAAACATCGTGTTTTCCGTCACGATGCGATGTGAACCGTGAACGGAGATGCCAGCGCCACCGCCCATGACAATGCCGTTGATCAGCGAGATATAAGGTTTTGAATAACGGCCAATGCGTGCATTGAGCCGATATTCGTCGCGGAAGAATTCATAGGCTGGCGTTCCGGCCTGACCTGCTTTGTAGGCTGCAACCACATCGCCGCCCGCACAGAATGCCCGCCCCTCGCCTTCGAGAATGACGCATGCAACTTCAGGGTCGTCTTCCCAAGCCTGCAATGCGCGGTCGAGCGCCAGAATCATTTTATGCGTGAGCGCATTGAGGGCTTCGGTTCGCGTAAGCTTTACTAGCCCCGCTTTTCCCTTGCGTTCAAAGCTGATTTCGCTGCCACCGCCGAAGTCAATCTGCATGTCGTGTCTCCCGTTCCCGTAAATGGGTAGAAAGTGAGACGCCCCGCGTCAATCCTGCACAGGTCAATGTTCTTGGTTTCACCACTTTTCCCATGATAAACGGGGCGCATCCGATATCAGCCTTGAAATTGCACAAGGCATCAATTCTCGGGAATAGCTTCATGACAGACCGTCAGTCCAAATATCTGCCCGCCAATATCAGCCAGCACGTCGATGACGTTACCGGCAGCCGACGCCTGCGCCGCATGCGCAAGGCCGACTGGTCGCGCAGGCTTGTGCAGGAAACCCGGTTGACGGTCGATGACCTTATCCTGCCTTTCTTCCTGACCTATGGCACCGGCGTCGCCGAACCTGTGGAAGCAATGCCCGGCGTTGAGCGTTACTCGGTCGACATGGCCGTGCGCATGGCCGAAAAAGCCGCGAAGCTGGGCATTCCCGCCATTGCCCCCTTCCCGCGCGAAAAGCTGGAAGTGAAGACCGAGGACGGCTCTTTCGTCGCGAGCCCGGATAATCTGATCAATCGTGCCGTGCGCGCAATCAAGAAGGAAGTGCCGGAAATCGGCATCATCACCGATGCAGCGCTCGACCCCTTCACCACGCATGGCCATGACGGCATCCTGCGTAACGGCGAGATCGTCAATGACGAATCGGTTGCCATGGTCGTGCGCGGCGCGCTTTCGCAGGCTGAAGCCGGTGCAGACATCATCGCACCTTCCGATATGATGGACGGCCGCGTCGGCGCTGTGCGTCAGGCGCTGGATGAGCATGGCTTCTGCCACATACCGATCATGTCCTATGCCACCAAGTTCGCTTCCGCTTTTTACGGTCCATATCGCGATGCCATTGGCACGCAGGGGCTGCTGAAAGGCGACAAGAAGACCTATTATCTCGATCCGGCCAATCCGGAAGAAGCCGTGCGCGAGGCCGAGCAGGACATTGCCGAAGGCGCGGACATGCTGATGGTAAAGCCCGGCCTGCCCTATCTCGACATCATTCATCGCCTCAAGAGCGAGTTCCGTCTTCCAACCTATGCCTATCAGGTGTCGGGCGAATACGCGATGATCAAGGCCGCTGGCATCAATGGCTGGATCGACGAGGAAAAGGTGATGATGGAAAGCCTGCTCGCCTTCAAGCGCGCTGGTTGTGACGGAATTCTCACCTACTTCGCAATCGAAGTGGCTGAAAAACTTAAGCAACAGGGTTAAGCGGCAAGCCCTTGCGGCAGGAAATCATCAAATTTCCTTGAAACCGCCGGTTTTGGTTCCCATGTTGATGACTGTTCCGCCGAGGTGGCGGGACAGCGCCGGTTCTCACATCCCCCCGGACGCTTCCTTGGAAACGACTGGAAGGAAAAATGTCCGACCATATTCTGCACGGCGAAGTCATGGGCCCGCGTTATGAAAGCCGCGCATTTTTTGAAGGCGTGCGCACGCGCCGCATTATGGCTTTTCTCATCGATTACCTGATTGTTTTCCTGCTCTGCATCCCCGCAGCAATCGTCATCGCAATTCTGGGCATAATCACGCTCAGCCTCGGCTGGATGCTCTACGGCATCATGTTTCCGATGGTGGCGCTGTTTTACGTAGCGCGCACGCTCGGCGGACCGCAGCAGGCCACCAAGGGCATGCAGATGATGAACATCAAGCTCGTCAGGCTCGAAGGCGGCACGGTCGATCCCCTGCTCGCAATTGTTCACACGGTCCTGTTCTGGGGTCTGAACGTTGTCCTGACGCCCCTGATCCTGCTTGCCTCGCTGGTTCTCGACCGCAAGCGCACAGTACACGATCTTCTGCTCGGCACGGCTGTCATTCGTTCGGACCGCTGACCTTCGCTGTCCGATTGAGGCGATGCTTCAAAAAAATTCAGAGCCGGCTGCGCAAAATGCCTATTGACGTTTTGTGCGGTCGGCTCAATCCTTAGAGCATGTCTCCCAGAAGTGGGAACCGGTTTCGGGAGACATGCGTGAAAACAAAAGCGTAAAGCGTGTCGTATGCGTGTGTTAGATGCGACCCGCTTTAGAGCCAGTATCGTGATGGTTTCGGTATTGCCATTTCGTGGATATTGAATGACCCATCAACCGCAACAGTCTCCGCAGTTCTTTCTGACAGCTCCGTCGCCCTGTCCTTATCTTGAAGGCCAGATGGAGCGAAAAGTCTTTACGCATCTGGTCGGAGACAAGGCGAACGAGATCAACGATCTTCTGACCCAGGGTGGTTTCCGCCGTTCCCAGAACATAGCTTACCGTCCGGCCTGCGAATTGTGCAGGGCCTGTGTTTCCGTTCGCATCCTTGCAGGCGAGTTCGAAATGACGCGCAACATGCGTCGCGTCTGGGCGCAGAACAGCGACCTGATCGGGCGTGTGCACAAGGCCCAGCCCAGCACCGAGCAATATGCGCTTTTCCGTGATTATCTCGATGCGCGCCATCGCTCGGGCGGCATGTCCGACATGACCGTGCTCGATTATGCGATGATGGTCGAGGACACTCACGTCAACACGCAGATCATCGAATATCGCCGACGCGGACCGGATAGTTTCATCGACCCGAAAGGTGATGGCGAGCTTATTGCCGTGGCTTTGACCGACGTGATGGCCGATGGCCTGTCGATGGTCTATTCGTTCTTCTCACCGCATTTGCATGACAGGTCGCTCGGCACCTATATGATCCTCGACCATATCAAGAGGGCACATGCGGCGGGCTTGCCGCACGTCTATCTCGGCTATTGGGTCGAGGGGTCACGCAAGATGCAATACAAGATCCGCTTCACCCCGCAGGAACATCTGGGTCCCCGCGGCTGGCAGCGATTTGAGGGTTAGACGCTGAGCTGCTTCTCCATTGGATATGACAGCGTCGTCCCCCACCATATTTGCGGTTCGCCTACTGGCTTATAGCCTTGTCCTGCATAAAATCGATGCGCCGTTTCCGTGCTGACAAGTCGGACAACCGTCACGCTCCGCAGCAAAAGATGCTTTTCGAACTCCGACAGGAGCGCCTTGCTGACACCGCGAAAACGATATTCCGGGGAAACATAATTCAGCAGGATTTCTCCCTCGTCCGTCGCCAGCCCGACCCCGGCCATGGCGCTGTCGATTTCCGCGACGAGCAAGGTTTGAAACGGTTGTTCTATCCACTTCCCCACGTTTTCAGGCGTTTTGTTGGCGAGCCACGGCAACAGAATATCGTCGCGCCCCCCGTGATCAGCCGTGCAAAGCTCGGCAATCGAACGCCTCAAAACATTGCAAATCTCGACGGCATCGTCAGGTATCGCCGCACGAATACGCATGAGAGCCTCCCGGAACGCGGTATGCGATCCACTCCATGCTATTCAATAATCAGGTGTAGATCGACCGCAACTTCTAGGGTCAGGACCGATTTAAAACTTGCCTGAACGCGGGAAACCCTTCGGCACCAGACGCCCCGCAGAAGCACGCGCGCCTATCCATTCGGCAAGCTCTTCCTTATTGCGATTGAACGTGCGGTCTGCCGAATCCTGCCAGGAAAGCCCTTCGGCAATGGCAAAGGTGCGGACGTCGGATACACCGCCATCCTTGTACTTTTGCAGGCGCACGCCCTTGCCGCGTGTCATTTCGGGAATGTCGGAAAGCGGGAAGACCACCATCTTGCGGTTTTCGCCGACGACCGCGATATAATCGCCGGAAACCCGCTGGCAAAGCTTCGCCTCGTCCGGCGCCTTGACGTTCATCACCTGTTTGCCCTTGCGGGTGTTGGCGACAGCCTCGCTTTCAGGAACGATGAAACCATTACCTTCATGCGATACCAGCAGCAGTTTCGCCGCCGGATCGTGGACGAAGGCTGTCAGGATATCCTGATCGTTTTCCATGTCGACAAGAATGCGGATCGGCTCGCCATGACCGCGACCGCCCGGCAGTGTGTTCGCGCCAATGGTGAAGAACTTGCCGCCGGTCGTGAAGAACAGAAGCTTGTCGGTGGTTTCCGCATGGAAAGCGAGCTTGAGCTTGTCGCCTTCCTTGAAGGACAGCGTCGAGAAATCGGCCAGATGCCCCTTCATCGCACGCAGCCAGCCCTTTTCGGATACAACGATCGTGACCGGCTCACGCTCGATCATCGCCTGATGAATATCTTCCAGATCATGGGTCGGCGCTTCGGCAAAATGGGTACGGCGCTCCCCAAGCTTGGTCTTCGGTCCGAATTTTTCGCGCACGGCCTTGATTTCGGCGCTGATCTTCTTCCACTGACGTGTACCGGAAGCAAGCAACCCTTCGAGATCGGTCTTCTCGGCGGTGAGGTCATCGAACTCCTTGCGGATTTCGAATTCCTCAAGCTTGCGCAACGAACGCAGACGCATATTGAGGATCGACTCAGCCTGAACGTCTGTCAGTTCGAATGTCCGCATCAAGTCCTGTTTCGGCTCATCCTCCTCACGGATGATGCGGATCACCTCATCCAGATTGAGATAGGCAATCAGGAAGCCGCCAAGAATTTCCAGGCGTCTTTCGATTTCCGCCAGCCGGAACTGCGAGCGGCGGACAAGCACTTCCTTGCGGTGGTCGAGCCATTCGCGCAGCACCGCGCCCAGCGAAAGAACGTTCGGGACCTTGCCGTGCGACAGCACGTTCATGTTGAGCGAAACGCGGCTTTCAAGCTCGGTCAGCTTGAACAGCGATTCCATCAGCAGCTCGGGATCGACGGTGCGGTTCTTCGGCTCCAGAACGATGCGGATATCTTCCGCCGACTCGTCGCGAATGTCGTCAAGGAGCGGCAGCTTCTTCGCCAGCAGCAATTCGGCGATTTTTTCGATGAGGCGTGACTTCTGCACCTGATAGGGAATTTCGGTGACGACAATCACCCATGTGCCGCGATTGCCCTCCTCCTTTTCCCATTTCGCGCGAACGCGAAATGCGCCGCGACCAGTGCGATAGGCATCGACAATATTGCCATGCTCTTCGACAAGGATGCCGCCGGTCGGGAAATCCGGGCCGCGTACCTTGGTCTTCAACAGCGCAGCAGGATCGGTCTTCGCTTCCTGTTCGATTTCCGCATATTGTTCCGGCGAGGTAACGAGTTCCTCCACCGGCGCATCGGGATGATTGATCAGATAAAGCGCCGATGAGCAAAGCTCCGCCACATTATGCGGCGGAATGTTGGTCGCCATGCCGACCGCGATGCCAGCAGAACCATTGGCCAGCAGGTTCGGGAAAGCGCCCGGAAGGACGATGGGCTCCTCGTCTTCCTCATTATAGGTCGGACGAAAATCGATGGCGTTTTCGTTGATGCCTTCGAGCAGCAGCGTCGCCACTTCCGTCATGCGCGCTTCGGTATAACGCATGGCGGCGGCGTTATCGCCGTCGATATTGCCAAAATTGCCCTGCCCGTCCACCAGCGGATAACGCACGGCAAAATCCTGCGCCAGACGCACCAGCGCATCGTAGATCGACGCATCGCCGTGGGGATGGAACTTACCCATCACGTCGCCGACGATACGCGCGCATTTCGCATAGGCCTGATCGGGATTGAGGCGCAACAGGCGCATGGCGTGCATGATGCGGCGATGCACCGGCTTCAGGCCGTCGCGCACGTCCGGCAGCGCACGATGCATGATCGTCGACAACGCATAAGCGAGGTAACGTTCCTCGAGAGCCGACTTGAGATCGACCCGCTCGATGTGTTCTTCGCCGTCGTCCGGCGGAATCAGACTTTTTCCCATGTCTCTTCGTACCAACTGCGCGATTCGCCAGCAAGAGTTCAGGAGAACCAATCCAGTACATTAGTGTGTAATAGTCGCAATCCTGCCGCCATTTGCGTCCTATAGAGCTATTCGGTTGGATTTCCCCTGCTGCAATCGCAGGCTGAACAAATCATGTTGTTGTTGCACATGATTTCTGCCTATGAATGCCGCGCTACATTAAAGACTAGGCAGGAGCTTTCGAATGCAGGTTTTCGTCAACATCAAGCCAGCGGCACGTGTTTTGGCCGCCGGTACAGCGCTTTCGCTGGTATTCGGCAGCGCAGCCATGGCCGCTGACGCCAATGCGGTGGCCGAGCGCATCAAGGCGCTCTACGCGAAACAGGGCGGCGAACTGAGCTTCGCCAATGTTCAGGCAAACGGCTCCGACATCGTGCTTCAGGGCACCAAGATCAAGCTGCCGACGGTGGGCGAAAAGGAAACCGCCATCGGCGACGTGACGCTCCAGAACGTGCAGGATGCACCGGACGGCGGTTACAGCATCGAACAGGTCACCGTGCCAGACCTGGCGTTTGCCGGTCAGTCCGGCAAGAATGACAAGGCCGAAATGAAGGGCCTTATCATGCAGAACCTGCATATTCCGTCGGAAAAGGCCAAGGGCCCGCTCGACAGCATGGTGATGTACGACAAGCTGAAGATCGACGAAATCCTGTTCGGCACGCCCGGCAAAGACGGCGCCACGGTGAAGGGCTTCGACCTGTCGCTCGACACTACCAATAAGGCTGAGAAGATCGGCTATGTCTGGAACATAGCCAATATCGACGCGACCTTTGAAAAAGGCGGCAAGAACCCGCTTGCGCCGCTCGATATGAACACGTTCAACGGCTCGCTGACCTCCAAGGGCAGCTGGTCGCCGACTTCCGGCGACACGTCGCTGGACCAGCTGGAGCTTGAGGCAAAGGAACTCGGCAAGATCAACATCACCGGCAGCCTTGGCGGGTATGATCTGGCTTTCCTCGAAGCCGTCCAGAAGACACAGGAAAACATGAGCAAGGCCGATGCGGACAAGGATGCCGCTGGTCTCGCCATTCTTGGTCTTGCGGAACAGCTGAACCTCAAGAACCTGTCGATCCGTTTCGACAACGATACCCTGACCCAGAAGGTTCTGGATTATTACGGAAAGCAACAGGGCGCGGATGGCAAGCAGCTTGGCCAGCAGATGAAGATGATGGTTCCGCTGATGGCAACGCAGCTGAAGAACCCGGAATTTGCCCAGCAGCTCAAGGCCGCGTCCGACAAGTTCTTCGACGATCCGAAGTCGCTGACCATCAGCGCGACGCCCGACCAGCCGGTGACCTTCGCTTCCATCGTTGCCACGGCATCGCTGGACCCGACGAAGATCATCCAGCTTCTGAAAGTCAGCGTCGACGCCAACAATTAAACGATAAGTCCGGTGAGTTTTCTCACCGGACTTTTTCAAAGGCAATAAAAAACCCGGCTCGACACCGGGTTTTTTTCATGTGGGCTTCAGCTCTTTTGCACCGGGGCCAGACGGATATGCAGGTCGCGCAATTGCGCGGGCGTCACATCCGAAGGCGCGTTCATCAGAAGATCGAGCGCCTGCTGGTTCATCGGGAACAGCGAAATTTCGCGCAGGTTCTTCGCGCCGACCAGAAGCATGATCACGCGGTCGATACCGGCAGCCATGCCACCATGCGGAGGCGCGCCATATTGGAACGCACGGTAGAGACCGCCGAAACGCTCTTCCACGTCCTGCTGGCTGAGACCAACTTTCTCGAAAGCCTTGACCATCACGTCCGGCAGCTGGTTACGGATCGAGCCGGACGCAATTTCAAAGCCGTTGCAGACGAGATCGTACTGATAGGCCTTGATGGCGAGCGGATCCTGGTTTTCCAGCGCGTCCATGCCGCCCTGCGGCATGGAGAACGGGTTGTGCGCGAAGTCGAGCTTCTTGTTGTCCTCGTCCCATTCGTAGAACGGGAAGTCGATGATCCAGGCGAGTTCGAAACGGTCGCGATCGACGAGGTTCAGTTCTTCGCCTGCGCGGGTGCGGGCATCGCCAGCGAACTTGTAGAACTTGGAGGGCAGACCGGCAACGAAGAAGCAGGCATCGCCATCGCCGAGGCCAAGCTGGTTGCGCAGCGCTTCGGTGCGTTCTTCGCCGATGTTCTTGGCAATCGGGCCGGCACCTTCGAGCTTGTCGCCTTCCTTGCGCCAGAAGATATAGCCGAGGCCCGGCTGACCCTCGCCCTGCGCCCAGGAATTCATGCGGTCGCAGAATGCGCGGCTTCCGCCCGTCTTGGCCGGGATTGCCCAGACTTCAACCTTCGGGTCGTTGGCGATCATGTTTGCGAAGACCTTGAAGCCCGAACCTGCAAAATGTTCAGTCACGGCCTGCATTTCAATCGGGTTGCGCAGGTCCGGCTTGTCCGAACCATAGGTGCGGATCGCATCGTCATAGGCGATGCGACGGAATTTCTGCGTCACCGGCTTGCCTTCGGCGAACTCTTCGAAAATGCCGCGCATGACGGGTTCCATCGTTTCCCAGACTTCTTCCTGGGTCACGAAGCTCATTTCAAGATCGAGCTGGTAGAACTCGCCCGGCAGACGGTCGGCGCGCGGGTCTTCGTCGCGGAAGCACGGCGCAATCTGGAAGTAGCGGTCGAAACCGGCAACCATCAAAAGCTGCTTGTACTGCTGCGGTGCCTGCGGCAGCGCATAGAACTTGCCTTCGTGAATACGGCTCGGCACGAGGAAGTCGCGCGCGCCTTCCGGCGAGGAAGCCGTCAGGATCGGCGTGGTGAACTCGTTGAAGCCGATCTCGGTCATGCGGCGACGCATCGCGGCGATGATCTTCGTGCGGCTCATGATGTTCTTGTGCAGCGTTTCGCGGCGCAGGTCGAGGAAGCGGTATTTCAGGCGAATGTCTTCCGGATAGTCCGGCTCGCCAAAGACCGGCAGCGGCAATTCCTTGGCAGCCGCCAGCACTTCGATTTCCGTTGCGAAGATTTCCACTTCGCCGGTCGGCAGGTTGGCGTTGACCGCATCGTCTGCGCGGGCCTTCACTTCACCATCGACACGGATAACCCATTCGCCGCGAACGGTTTCAGCAACCTTGAAGGCGGGCGAATCGGGATCGGCCACGATCTGGGTAATGCCGTAATGATCGCGAAGATCGATGAAGAGAATGCCGCCATGGTCACGGACGCGGTGAACCCAGCCGGACAGACGGACAGTCGAACCAACGTCCGTCTTGCGAAGGGCTGCGCAGGTATGGCTGCGGTAACGATGCATGATTTCTGCCTTTTGGTAAGATAAATCAGTGCAGGCAAAGCGCTGCAAATTCTGGCGGAAAAGCGCATTTTGCCCGGGTTTTGTCAAGTCTGCACTCTCTGCAAGCGTCGAGGTTCGGGCGTCTTGACGCAAAGTATCGACAAAAAACACTATTTGCACTTGTTATACGGCGCGTTTTGCGCATTCTTTCGGGACAAGCGGCCGCGCTTTCTCTAAAAGGTAACCATGCATCTTATTACGACGACAGAGGCCCTCGAAGAGGCCGTATCCGCCCTTGCCAAATCCGATTTCGTCACAGTCGACACGGAATTCATCCGCGAAACGACGTTCTGGCCGGAATTGTGCCTTATCCAGATGGCTTCGCCCGACCACACGGCGCTTGTAGACGCTCTCGCGCCGGGGCTGGACCTCGCACCCTTCTTCCGCCTGATGGCCGACGAAAAAGTGGTCAAGGTTTTCCATGCCGCGCGACAGGACATCGAAATCGTCTTCCACCTCGGCGACCTGATCCCTTCGCCTGTCTTCGACAGTCAGGTGGCAGCGATGGTCTGCGGCTTTGGCGATGCCATTTCCTATGACCAGCTTGTGCAGAAAGTCACCGGCAAGCATATCGACAAGTCGTCCCGGTTTACCGACTGGCGACGCCGCCCCCTTTCCGACAAGCAGCTCGACTATGCGCTGGCGGACGTGACCTATTTGCGCGACATTTATCTCTATCTGAAACAGGAACTGGAGAAAGAGGGTCGCAGCGAGTGGGTGAACGAGGAAATGGCGGTGCTGACTTCCCGCGAAACCTACGATCTTCATCCAGACGATGCATGGCGGCGGGTCAAGGCGCGTGTTCGCAAGCCAATCGAGCAGGCAATCGTGCAGGCCGTCGCCGCCTGGCGCGAACGTGAAGCCCGCGAACGCAATGTGCCGCGCGGACGCATCATCAAGGACGACACGATTGCCGAAATCGCCCAGCAGCAGCCGCGCGATGCGGAAGCGCTTGGACGTCTTCGTTCAATCCCGAAAGGTTGGGAGCGTTCCGCACAGGCGGCAGGTCTCGTCGTCGCGATCCAGTCGGCGCTTGAAATCCCGAAGGAGGACTTGCCCAAATTGCCAAAGCCGTCCCATTCGCCGGAAGGCAGCGCGGCGGCTGCAGATATTCTCAAGGTATTGCTGAAGCTGGTCACCGAAGAACACGGGGTCGCAGCAAAGATTGTGGCGAGTTCTGACGACATCGACAAGATCGCCGCAGAAGGCGACAAGGCAAACGTGCCTGCCCTGCATGGCTGGCGCCGCGAAGTTTTCGGCCAGAAGGCCCTCGACCTCATCGACGGCAAGATCGGCATCAAATTCGAGAACCGGCGGATAAGGGCGGTGGAGTTAGGGCAGTAGGGCAATAAGGCAGTAAGGCATTATGTGAATGCTCGCGCTAAACATACTGCCTTACTGCCTTATTCACTTACTGCCTTATTCCCTCGTTCCCTCAATCGCGCCGTCGCCGACCGCGAAATAGATGTTCTTGCCCGTCAGTTTTGCCAGTTGCTGCAACCGGCCTTCGGGACGGTCCGAAATCAGATCGGCAAGATCGCCGGGAACGACCAGCGCAACGCCGTTTTCTTCCTCGCGCCAGACAAGGCGCGGGATGACGCCGGGCATCGAAGCGGACAGAAGATAGACCACGCGCAGCAAGGCCCCGAGCAGTTTTGCCCGTTCGCGCAGGCGCGGCGTGGCGAGTTGCACGATCTCCGGCGCGATTTCGTCCTCGATCAGCCCTTCGTGACGATAATAATTGGCAAGCGCCATGAAGGAACGTCCCGCATGGTCGATACCGCCGAACGAGCCGTGGGCGATAATGTTCAGCGCCTGCGAGCCGCGATAGTCAGGATGCGCGCGCCAGCTTATATCGGCCACGAGGCAGGCGGCCTGCCTGTAGCGCGCTTCGTCGTCGCTTTCGTCAAAACCGAGTACCGGCAGGGACAATGTCGTCCATGTCGCGAGCTCCCGGGCATGGCGCGGAGAACGTGAGCGCAGAATGGAAAACTCTTCCGCCGAAGCCAAGAGCGGATCAAGAAGCTGCTCGTTCTTGGGTAGAAGCGAATAAAGATAGCCTTCGCGCACGCCGAGCGCCGAGAAAACAATTTTGGCGGGCTTCATCAGGCGGATCGTCTCAAGTAGCACCGTCGCGCCGTAAGACAAAAGCTGGCGGCGGTTCTTTGAAACTGCCTCGATGCCGCGCATCGTGTCGAGATTGCCCTTGGCGACGCGCTTCAGGAAGCTTTGCGCTTCCACCGGGTTCATCTCGTAGCCGTGCATGACATGCAGCGGATAATTCTTCGCCGTCATATGCAGCTTGGCAAGGTTACGCCACGTGCCGCCAACCGCATAGAAAACCTGGCCCTGATGAGCTTTCAGAAGCGTCGCCTTCGCCAGTTCCGCACGCGCGATCTTCGTCGCCTCGGGCAGTTTCTCGTTGGACATATCCTGCAAGCGCAAGCCGCCGAGCGGCAAGGTGATCCCCTCGCCGACCTCGTGATCGTCCACGGCGACCAGTTCAAGACTGCCGCCACCGAGATCGCCCGTCACACCCTTCGGCTTGTAGAAGCCGGAGATGATCCCGAGCGCTGAATAGTAGGCTTCTTCCTTGCCGGACAGCACCTCGATGTGCCGTCCAAGAATGGCTTCCGCCTGAGCGATGAAGTCGGGACCGTTCTTCGCTTCACGCGCTGCCGCAGTTGCCAGCGCGTGAATGGAAACCGCGCCCGCCTGCTCGGCCAGAGCGCGAAAACGTTTGAGCGCGCGAAGTGCCGCTTCAACGGATTTCTCGTTGAGCTTGCCGGTCTTTGCGAGGCCTTTGCCAAGGCCGCAGAGAATCTTTTCGTTGAAAAGCACCGTCGGCGAACGGACGATGCCTTCATAGATGACGACACGGATCGAGTTCGAGCCAATGTCGATGACCGCAACGGGTTTCAGCCCCTTGAGGCGGCCTTGTGCTACAGCTGGACTCATGCAGTCGTTTTTCTTTCCGCCTGCGCACGCTTGCGATGCGCGATAAGGCGGGGGGCCGAAGACTTCAGCGACTTTCCGCGACCCGATAGGCTAGGATTGGTCATGAAATATTCCTGCGCGTTGAAAGCTTCCTCTCCTGCCTCTTTTTCTATCCGGCGAGAGGTGCCGTCCGCAAGTAGCTGATAGCTCTGTTGGTTATCAATTATGTTGGCAAACATGATTTGCGACAGGATTTGCTGGTGCACTGTGGCATTTGTGATCGGAACGAGGGTCTCCACGCGGCGATCCAGATTGCGCGGCATCATATCGGCGGAGCCAATATAGACGATGGCCTTGTCGGACGGCAGGTCGTTGCCGTTTCCAAAGCAGAAAATGCGGCTATGCTCGAGAAAACGCCCGACAATCGATTTGGCGCGAATATTGTCGGAAAGCCCCGGAACCCCCGGCCTCAGACAGCAGATGCCCCGTACGACGAGATCGATCTGCACACCCGCCTGGCTCGCCATATAGAGCGCGTCAATAATCTGTGGATCAACCAGCGCATTCATCTTCATCCAGATGGCCGCCGGACGCCCGGCCTTCGCATGGGCGACTTCATCCTCGATGTGTTTCAGTATGCGGGCGCGCAGCGTGAAAGGTGAAATCGCGATCTTCATCTCTTCGGCAGGCTGCGCATAGCCCGTGATGAAATTGAAGATATGGGCCACATCGCGCGCAATATCGGCATCCGACGTGAAGAATGACAGATCGGTGTAGATGCGCGCCGTGATCGGATGATAATTGCCGGTGCCAAGATGCACATAGGAGCGCAGCTTCTGGTCTTCGCGGCGCACCACCAGTGACATTTTCGCGTGGGTTTTCAACTCGATAAAGCCGAACACCACCTGTACGCCGGCGCGTTCCAGATCGCGCGCCCAGCGAATGTTGGCTTCCTCATCGAAACGGGCTTTCAGCTCGACCAGCGCCGTCACCGACTTGCCGGCCTCGGCGGCATCCACCAGCGCGCGCACGATGGGGCTATCGTTGGAGGTGCGATAAAGCGTCTGCTTGATGGCCAGTACGTCCGGGTCGGCTGCGGCCTGCCGCAGGAACTGCACCACGACGTCGAAGGATTCATAAGGGTGATGAACCACGATGTCCTTTTCGCGAATCGCTGCGAAGCAGTCGCCGCCATGTTCGCGTATGCGCTCGGGGAAACGCGGGTTGTAGGATACGAATTTGAGGTCCTCGCGCGGGATCGAAACGATCTCCGAAATCATGTTTAGCGCCAGCAGGCCCTCATGAACGCTGATGCGGTTTTCGGAAACGCCCAGTTCCGTCGCCACGAAAACGCGCAGCGCTTCGGGCATTTCACCGTCGAACTCGATACGGATCACCTGCCCGCGGCGGCGGCGTTTCAGCGCTGTCTCGAAGAGGCGAACCAGATCTTCCGCCTCTTCCTCGACTTCTATATCGCTGTCGCGGATGATGCGGAACGTACCGGCGCCGCGCACTTCATAACCGGGGAAAAGCCGCCCGATGAACAGGCTCACTGCATCCTCGATGGTGATGAAACGATAGACATTGGCCTGATCCGTCGGCAGCTGGATAAAGCGCTTCAATGCAACCGGGATACGCAGGAGCGCCGTCATCGGATGGTTATCGGCGCGCCGCGCAAGCTGCAATGCGATGGAAAAACCAAGGTTCGGAATGAATGGAAACGGATGCGCCGGATCGATGGAAAGCGGTGTCAGGACCGGAAAAATCGTCTCAAGGAAGTGGTTTTCGAGCCATTCCTTCTCCGGCTTTGAAAGCGCGGACGGGCGGACGATCTCAATGCTTTCCTGTTCCAGCTCCTCACGCAAGGCGCGCAGGCGTTGCTGCTGCTCTTCCTGCAAGCGCCCTACCTCGTCCAGAACGAAATCGAGCTGTTCCTGCGGCGTGCGTCCATCGGCACTGCGCATCGCCACACCAGCGCGCACCTGCGCGGCAAGACCGGCGATGCGGACCATGAAGAATTCATCGAGATTGGCGGCGGAAATGGACAGGAAGCGGAGGCGTTCGAGCAAGGGCTGCCGCATGTTCGCGGCTTCATCGAGAACGCGCCGATTGAATTGCAACCAGGAAAACTCGCGATTGACAAAGCGGTCGGCACTTTCCATCAGCTCGCCATTCAAAGCTTTGTGAATGTCGGGGGCTGCATCCATGTCGGGAACGATGGGGGGAGTGGGGGCCTGTCCGGCTGTCATTTCGTGTGTCCCGCCTTGGAGTGCGCTGGGGGTTTCGCTCGCCATAACGCTGTTTTCGCTCATTTTTCCTGTCCCGACTTCCGCCGGAACATTCCGGCTCTGCCTTTTTGCTTTAAGCACATCTGATCCCGAAAACCGCTTCACACTTTTCGGGGTGCGCCATAAGCCTATGGCTGTCATATGACAGTTTGATAGCATATAGCTTGAAATGTCCTCAGAATTGATGAAAACGCTTCCGGAAACAAGACTTTCGCGCTACACGCATGCCAATGTCTATGCATGATCTTGCCCGGCACTCGGCGCAAGACCAAGCCCATACCGCCCATCGACCAGAACCGGAGCATGTTATGTCCGATCACATCATTCCTCACTTTCAGAACGACGCCGGCCATGCTGCCATCGAAATCGGCGTGAAGGAATTCATGTGCGTCGGTGCAAACCCGCCTTTTGATCATCCGCACGTGTTTCTCGACATGGGCGATGAAAGCGAAGTCGTTTGCCCGTATTGCTCGACGCTCTATCGCTACAATGCAAAGCTCCATGCCGACGAAACCGTTCCGGCTGGCTGCGCTTACGAAGCACCTGCCGATAAAGCAGCCTGATCCCGGCTGCTGATCCGGGGCTGAACTCCGGAGGGTCTCACCGACATGAGCAGAGGGCGCATATTGATTGCCGGGGCCGGAGTTGCTGGCCTGTCGGCAGCGCTGGAATTGGCAGCACGCGGCTGGAACGTCCGGCTTATCGAAAAGGCAGAGACCCTTTCGGAAGTCGGCGCTGGCCTACAACTCGCCCCCAACGCGATGCGCCATCTGCAACGGCTCGGCGTCGCAGACCGTCTTTCCACGCAAGCGGTGACGCCGGAATCGCTCTATCTCATGGATGGACGTAAAGCGCGTCCGCTGATGGAAATGAAGCTTGGCGACAAGGCTCGCCAGCGCTGGCAGTATCCCTATGCAGTCTGTCATCGCGCCGACCTTCAATCGGCACTCCTCGATGCCTGCCGCGAACAGCCAAACATCGAGATCAGCCTTGGTGTTGAAATCACAAATCATCGCGTCGAAAATGGAGCCGTTGCGGCAACCATCCGTCACGCCAACTCCGAAGAATCTGTCGGCGCTGCCTATCTGATCGCCTGCGATGGCGTCTGGTCGGCGGAACGATCAAAGGCAGGTTTCAGCAAGGCGCGGTTCAGCGGCCATATCGCATGGCGCACGACGCTTACCGCCAGCGCCCTGCCCGCTTCCTTCCTGAACGTCATGCCGGAACGCAAATCTGTCTCCGCATGGCTCGGCGACAAGGCGCATTTCATCGCTTATCCGGTCAAGGGCGGCGATTTCTTCAACTTCGTCGCCATCACCACGGGCGAGAATCCCGGTGAAGTCTGGTCCAGAACCGGCGATGCGGCGCGTCTGCGGTCCATCTATTCGGAATGGGGCGCGCCCGTCCGCGATGTGCTGGCGGCTGCCGATGGTTGGACCTACTGGCCGCTTTTTGAAATACCGGATGCTCAATTCGTCGGGCCTGACCGGACAATTTTTCTCGGAGATGCCTCACACGCAGTCACGCCTTTCGCGGCGCAAGGTGCCGCCATGGCAATCGAGGATGCGGCAGCGCTGGCGCAAGCGTTGGACGGCAACGAACACGAAGCCGGGCTCAAGCGCTTTGATGTCGCCCGCAAGGCACGGATCGCTGCGGTCGCCAAACGCGGCCAGCTGAACAGGTTTGCCTATCACGCGACCGGCATTTTCGCGCTTGGCCGCAACGCGCTTTTCGCCATGCGCCGCCCGGACAGCTTTCTTAAGGATCTGGACTGGCTTTATGGCTATGACGCCGTCGCGGCCATACGGGATTAAGCCGCGTCGCGTGCGGCCTCCAATGTCGCAATATCGATCTTGACCATCTTCATCATGGCGTTCGCCACGCGTTGACGGACGTCCGGCGCACCATCCTGCAGAATATCCAGCAGCATGTCGGGCACGATCTGCCATGCAAGACCGTATTTGTCGGTCAGCCAGCTGCATTCCATTGGCGAGCCGCCTTCCAGCAGCTTTTCCCAGAACGCATCCACTTCCGCCTGATCCCTGCATCGCACGATCAGCGAACTTGCCGGTGAGAACTTGAACTGCGGACCACCGTTCAGGCCGCATATTTTTTGCCCGTCGAGGGTAAAGTTCACCGTGACCGGCTGATCCTCGTTTTGCTGGTGGCCATGCGTGAAACGGATCGCGCCATCAATCGAAGCCGATCTCCCGCACGCGCGGAAGATCGAGACATAGTGGTTCGCGGCTTCTTCGGCAGTGCCGTCAAACCAGAGACAGATCGTCAAACCTGACATTTTCTCCTCCTTTGCCTTGTGTGGTCATTATCCGGGGCGTTAGCCCATGACCTTCTTGGCTTCTTCCATGTCCATCCACATCATCTCCCATATATGGCCGTCGAGATCTTCGAAGCTGCGTCCATACATGAAGCCGTAATCCTGCTTCGGGCCGGGATCGGCCTTTCCGCCTGCATTCACCGCCTTCTCCACCGTCGCATCCACTTCGGCCTTGCTTTCGGCGGACAGGCAGACCAGCACTTCGCTGACCGTGTTGGCATCGGCGATCTTCTTTGGCGTGAACTGGCTGAATTTGTCGTGGTCGAGGATCATCACATGGATCGTATCTGAAAAGACCATGCCGGAAGCCGTTTCGTCCGAGAACATGGGGTTCTTGGTGGCGCCGATGGCTTCGTAGAAGCTTGTCGACTTCGCGACATTCTTCACTGGCAGGTTTACGAAAATCATTTTCGGCATGGGATTTCCTCCGTTAATAGGCCAGACGGCCTGGTCTTGTTTTTACGATTATCATCGCCTGCCCGACTCCCCGGCGATAAGATCGGTCTTCCGCGCAAAACAGTTCGCGCAATTGGTATCGGATGAACTCAAAGTTCGCTTGTACATAATGGCATATAAGTTATAATTAGCAACCATGAAGTTAGAAAAAATAACCAAGTCGGAAAAGCACTCTGCGAAGCGCAGCTATGACGATGCCTGCGCTGCGGCCCATGCCCTTGATTTGATTGGGGAACGGTGGGCGCTTCTGGTGATGCGCGAATTGATGCTCGGACCCAAACGCTTCAGTGACTTGCGGGCCGACCTGCCGGGGGTGAGCGCAAATGTTCTCACGCAAAGGCTGGAAGGACTGGAAGAAGCCGGCATTCTTCGCAAGACGAAGCTGCCGCCGCCTGCTGCGGTGCAGGTCTATGAACTGACCGAGTGGGGCTACGAAAGCGAGCCGATCCTTCAGGCACTGGGCCGATGGGCGGCGCGCTCGCCAAAGCATGATCCCAACCTGCCGATCTCGACCGTTTCCTTCCTGCTTTCGTTGCGGACCATGATCGACCACGACAGGTCTGCGGGGTTGCAGGCGGTAATCGGCCTTCGTCTGGACGGGGAAGATTTCACGGCTCACCTTGCCGAAGCCGAAGCCGAAGCCGAAGTTCGGATAGAGCGCGGCACGGCACAGAAATATGATCTCTATTTCGAAAGTTCGCCGCGCATGCTGGCCGCCGCCATCTATGGTGGGCAACCTCTTTCAGCGCTCGAAAGTGCCAATGTTCTCAAGATCATAGGGGATCGCGCCCTTGCGGAAAAATTCGTGACGCTGTTCCCGCTTCCGGACAAGGCTGAGCTGCCCGAATGAGATATGCAACTTTTTGGTTGCTTATTTTCATTCAGCGCTTATATTGGCAACCATAAAGTTGCCAATTACGGAGGAAGCAGGCCATGACAAGCAGTACAGACCGCATTGAGAAGACTGTTGATATTCGCGCCGGGATCGACCGCGTATGGCGCGCGCTGACCGACCATGAGGAATTCGGAAGCTGGTTTCAGGTGAAGATCGAGGGGCCTTTCATCGTCGGCACTCGTTCTCTTGGCCGCACCACCTATCCGGGCTTCGAGCATGTGCGTTGGGAGGCCTTCATCAAGGACATGCATGCGCCCGACTATTTCGCCTTTACCTGGCACCCTTATGCCGTGGATCCAGACACCGATTATTCCAGCGAACCGCCGACGCTCGTCGAATTCCGGTTGCAGCCCATCGAAACCGGCACACGACTGACCGTGACCGAAAGCGGTTTCGATGCCCTGCCCGCCGAGCGCAAGCCAATTGCGCTGCGGATGAACGACGGCGGCTGGGAGGAGCAGGTCGGCAACATCAAAAGACACGTCGAAAATGAACGATAGGCCAGAGATGACCGGCACGGATATGTCCATGGTTTTCGCCGCACTTGCCGATCCGACCCGGCTAGCGCTTATCGAAACCCTGAGCGACGGCGAAAGCCGTTCGATTGTGGTGCTGTCGCAAAATGGCAGCATCACCCGGCAGGCCGTGACAAAGCATCTGTCTGTGCTGGAACAGGCAAATCTGGTCGAACGGGAAAAGGTCGGCCGGGAGAGCCGGTTTCGGCTTCACCCCGCCCCGCTTGTCGATGCCCGCGCCTATCTCGCAACCGTCTCCAGCCAGTGGGATGATGCTCTCCATCGCCTGCGCCGGTTCGTGGAAGACTAGATTTGCCTGAATAGAAGCGAAGACGTGCCCTTCACGAAGCCCAGCTTTTCGTAGAAGGGCACAAGGCGGTCAGGGCAATAAAGCTCGAAACTTTTCACGCGCTTCAGCTTTTCATGATTGAGGATGCGTCCGACCAAGGCTTGCCCCACCCCTTGCCCTCGATGCTGTTGCGCCACGATGACATCGAAAATCATCGCCTTGAAGGTGAAATCACTGAGAACGCGGGCAAAACCGGCGATCCGGCCCTCGCCATCGAAACAGAACTGAAGCAGGTCACAATGCGCAAGCATGTGGGTGACATCTTCAAAGCTGCGCTCCTTAGTCCACCATTCCCCGCAATAGAAAGCATGGAATTCACGGTATCGCTCGACGGGTAGCTCTTCCATCCATTGAAAATTCTTCACGATCCCTCCGTGCTTGCAAAAACACCCGCCAGATCGTCTGGCGGGTGTCTTCAATTCAGAAGCCGTATGCCGGATCAGTGCAGGATCTGGCTGAGGAACAGCTTGGTGCGCTCGTGCTGCGGATTGTCGAAGAACTCGTCCGGCGAGTTCTGCTCGACGATCTGGCCCTGATCCATGAAGATCACGCGGTTGGCGACCTGACGGGCGAAGCCCATTTCGTGCGTCACGCAGATCATGGTCATGCCTTCGGCGGCAAGGCTCACCATCGTATCGAGCACTTCCTTGACCATTTCCGGATCGAGAGCCGATGTCGGCTCGTCGAACAGCATCACTTTCGGGTTCATGCACAATGCGCGGGCAATAGCCACGCGCTGCTGCTGACCGCCGGAAAGCTGGCCCGGATATTTGTTGGCCTGTTCCGGAATTTTTACACGCGCCAGATAATGCATGGCGATTTCTTCCGCCTGCTTCTTGGGCATCTTGCGCACCCAGATCGGGGCAAGCGTGCAGTTTTCCAGAATCGTCAGATGAGGGAAAAGGTTGAAGTGCTGGAACACCATGCCGACTTCGCGGCGCACTTCGTCGATCTTCTTCAGGTCATTGGTCAGTTCGATGTTATCGACGACGATCTTGCCCTTCTGGTGTTCTTCCAGACGGTTGATGCAGCGGATCATGGTCGATTTGCCGGAGCCCGACGGGCCGGCCACAACGATGCGCTCGCCGCGCATGACCTTCAGATTGATGTCGCGCAGGACGTGGAACTCCCCGTACCACTTGTGCATGTTGGTGATTTCGATGGCGACATCGGTTTTGGAAACCTGCATCTTTGAACGGTCAACTTCCACTCCGAGCTCGGATTGCGGGAGGGCGCTTTGTGCACTCATTTCCATTATTCCCTTTATTCTTATCGTTTATGACCCGTATCGAGGCGTCGTTCCATGAATATAGAGTATCGCGACATTGCGAAACAGAAAATCCAGAAAACGAAGCCCGCAAAGATCAGGCCGGTAGCAGGCGTCTGTGGAGAAGCCCAGTTTGCATCGGAAAAGTTCTGACGGACGATGCCCAACAGATCGAACATGCCGATGATGTAGACAAGGCTCGTATCCTTGAAGAGACCGATGAAAGTGTTGACGATTCCCGGAATGACGAGCTTCAGCGCCTGGGGCAGTATGATCAGCCCCGTTTTCTGCCAGTAGCCGAGACCGAGTGCATCCGCACCTTCATATTGTCCGCGCGGGATAGCCTGCAGGCCGCCGCGCACCACTTCCGCCATATAGGCCGAAGCGAAAAGCGCCACGCCGATAAGCGCACGCAGCAGCTTGTCGAAAGTCACGCCCGGCGGCAAAAACAAGGGCAGCATGACGCTGGCCATGAACAGCACCGTCACCAATGGGACGCCACGCACCATTTCAATGAAAATGATGGATAGCGTCTTGATGACCGGCAGCTTCGAGCGCCGCCCGAGTGCCAGCACGATACCAAGCGGCAGCGAAACTGCGATGCCGACAAAGGACAGAACGAGCGTGACCAGCAGTCCGCCCCAGAGCGGCGTTTCCACATAGGGAAGGCCGAACGAGCCACCGACCAGCAGGAAGAAGGCAACGATCGGAAAGATGAAGAAGAACAGGATCGCGTTGAGCCCCTTCTTCGGCGCCTTGGGAATCAAGAGCGGCACCAGAAGAACCACGAAGATCAGCGCGGTCAGGTTGACGCGCCAGCGCTCCGAAATCGGGTAGCGGCCATAGAGAAACTGCTCGTATTTCGCATTCACGAACGCCCAGCATGCGCCCGACCAGCCTTCCGGCTGCGCGCCGCCTTGCGCGACGGTGAGACAGGCGGTGCGATCGGCACCGGTCCATACCGCCTTGACGAACAGCCACTCGATGATTGGAGGGAGGAACCACGCGACGACCAGCAGGCCGAGAATGGTCAGCGCCGCATCGACAGGCGTTGCGAACAGGTTGACGCGCAGCCAGTGGGAAATGCCCTGCACCGAACGCGGAGGCGCTTCGCCATCCACCATCTGCGTGCGGACATATTGGAGATTTGCGTTTTCCATTGTCATCTCTCCACCAGCGCCATCTTGGCATTGAACCAGTTCATGAGGCCCGAGGTAATCAGGCTGATGCCGAGATAGATCACCATCCAGATCGCCACGACCTCGACCGACTGACCGGTCTGGTTGAGGATCGTTCCGCCGACAGCAACAAGATCGGGATAGCCGATGGCAATGGCCAGCGACGAGTTCTTGATAAGGTTGAGATATTGGCTCGACAGCGGCGGAATGATGATGCGCAGCGCCTGCGGCACGATGATGAGGCGCATCGTCTGGCCGGGACGCAAGCCCACGGCATAGGCTGCCTCCGTCTGCCCCTTGGAGACGCCCAGAACACCGGCACGGACTGTTTCAGCGATGAAGGACGCCGTGTAGAAGGACAGCGCCAGGAACAGGGCCAGGAACTCCGGCTTGACCTGCGCACCGCCCGTCAGGTTGAAGGTTCCCAGCTTCGGCGAATCGAACGAAATCGGAAAGCCGGTCGCGATCAGCGCCAGGAGCGGCAGGCCGATGATCAGGGCAGCGGCCACGCGTATCGTGTGAAACGGCTGGCCTGTCGCCATCTGGCGGCGCTTTGCCCAGCGCGCGACGATGACCGAGGCCACGATGCCGATGAGAAGCGCCACGGGCAGAAGCCAGGCCCCCTCGCCCCATACCGGAGCGGGCATGAAGAAGCCGCGATTATTCAAATATGTGCCCAGCGGCATCGCAATACTATTACGAGCCTGCGGCAGCACCGAAAGCACGCCGAAGTACCAGAAGAAGATGACGAGCAGCGGGGGGATATTGCGGAAAACTTCCACATAGACCGTGCAAATCTTGCGGATTAGCCAGTTATGCGACAGCCGCCCGATACCGACCAGAAATCCTATGATCGAAGCCGTCACCACACCGAGCGCGGCGACGTAAAGCGTATTCATCAGTCCGACCAGAAAGGCCCGGCCATAGTTCGAATCGCTGCTGTATTGAATGAGCGTCTGACTGATATCGAAACCGGCACGGCCATTGAGGAAGCCGAAGCCGGACGCGATATTTGCACGCTGAAGATTGGCGATCGTGTTGCCCACGATCCAGTAGATTGCCCCGATGACCACCCCGAAGACGATCACCTGATAGAAGATGCCACGAATCCGCGGATCATACAGGAGCGAAGTTCCGCCGCTATCCTGGCGGCGTTCAGTTGCAGAATAGGAAGCCATATGTTTCCTGTGCCTCTCGGCTGACAGCATCCATTCCGAAAAATGACAGGCCACCTTTGCCGGACAACGCCTGAAAGACAACGCCTGAAATCGGAATATCGAATGCCGAACCGTTCGGTCCTGCTGTTCCCTATCCAGGCTCGTCAGGAGCCTTCGGGGGCGGCAAGACGCGGTTAAATTCCCAAAAGCAGCTTGTCAGCATCCTCTGCCCGTCAGATGCGGGCCGAAAGCAAACGGACAAACTGCAGAGCCGACAAATCCGGCGGATGCTGTTGCACCCGCCGATGATCAGTCCGGAGAATATTGCCCGTCAGCGCACGGGGACGCCATATTGCAGGCCGCCCTTGTTCCACTGGGCATTGATGCCGCGTGCAATCTTGAGCGGGCTGCCGGAGCCGATGTTGCGCTCGAAAATTTCGCCGTAATTGCCGACGCCCTTGATGATCTTCACCACCCAGTCATTGTCGAGACCGAGATCAGTGCCGATCTTCGTGTCCGCTTCCACACCGAGAAGGCGCTTGATGTCCGGGTTGTCGGACTTCTTCATCTCTTCGACATTGGCCTGCGTAATGCCGTATTCCTCAGCGTTGAGCAGCGCATTATGCGTCCAGCGAACAACGTCTGCCCACTTGGAATCGCCCTGACGGACGGTCAGGCCGAAAGGTTCCTTGGAGATGATTTCCGGCAGGATGACATGATCGTCCGGGTTGGCGAGCGCCAGACGAACCCCGTAAAGGCTGGACTGGTCGGTTGTATAAGCGTCGCAACGGCCAGAGTCGTAAGCGGCGTTCGCTTCTTCGATCTTCTCGAAGACCACCGGATTATATTCCATCTTGTTGGCGCGGAAATAGTCGGCCATGTTCATTTCGGTCGTCGTACCGGCCTGAACGCAGATGGATGCGCCGGAAAGCTGCAATGCAGAATTGATGCCCGACAGCTTCTTCGAATTGATCATGAAGCCCTGGCCATCAAAGTAATTGATGCCGGCAAAATCGAGACCGAGCGCGGTGTCGCGGCTGATAGTCCAGGTCGTGTTACGGATCAGGACGTCGATTTCACCCGACTGCAGGGCCGTGAACCGCTCCTTGGCGTTCAGCGGCGTAAACTTCACCTTGGTCGGATCGCCAAAAATAGCAGAAGCCACAGCGCGGCAATAATCCACGTCAAAGCCGGACCATTCACCCTTGTCGTTGGGCGAGGCAAATCCGAGGAGGCCCGTATTAACGCCGCACTGCAGAAAACCTTTCGCCTTCACGTCCGAAAGCGTGTCAGCGGATGCTCCCGAAGCTGCGCAAAACAGCGCCGCCGCACCCAATACACCCGTCATAAGAGTTTTTTTCATCTGGCCTGCAACCTTTTTCGTTCCCTGGAGAGCGCTGAAATCCTGGTTCATAGCGTCTCTTGTTGCTTTATTTTTTTGCATCAACCCGATGGATAAGTCACGTGACCTCCCGAGCCCATGCCCTACAACAGAATGCCCTCGCCCGAGACCGCTGCCCGGTCTTCGATTTTGTTTTGAGGCAATGACAAACCTGCCGCCTTCACGGGTCTATCGAAGGCGAAATTTTGTCTTTGGTCAAGGCTTTAACGCAATCCAACCGACAGTCTTCCCAAAAAGACGAAGGAACTATATTTGAAAATTTACACGATTTCCCGATTTCTGGGTAGCCGGCTTTAATGACGCAAACCAGTCCGCACGAATGCAAAAGGAGTGGAATTAATTATATAAATACAAGTTGTTAGCCACCCTTCCATACAAGACAATCAGCGGAAACAACAACCCTTGATAGAAATCAAACGCGTGGAAACGCGCATTCGTCATCCAAAGAAAAAATAATATTTCGCGTGGCCATATAGCGGGCGACCCACCATGTCGTCACGAATCCGATTGTCAGACCGGCGACAACATCTGTCGGATAATGGGCTCCGGCAGCGAGCCTGCTGATCCCGAAGAGAATACCAATGAAAACAGTGGGAATGCGCCAGCGCGGCAGGAATATCCAAAGCGAAACCATCATGATGCCCGCCATCATGGAGTGGCCCGACGGGAAGCTTTCATAAAGAAACTTGCCCTTAAAGGGCGAAAAATAGGCCGCACCTACTTCATCAAGCAGAAACGGACGCGCCCGGCCAATTGCAAGCTTGCCGATTTCGACCGGCACGCTTGCGACAACGATAGAGGTCAGGATGAGCGTTGCCCAGCCGTGAAGCTTCACCAGCCACGACCTGGCACCGGAACGCAGTTTTGGTGAGAGCAGTATCGCCGTGGCGAGCCACACGACGATGCCGATTGCAAGCCAGACGACGGTACGAATCGCATCCGTGACGGTCCGCAGGAATTGCATGAGGAAATTGGTGCTTTGCGCGGTCACGCGAATGATGTCGGCATCCCACAGATGCAGCACGAGAACGATGAAGGGCAGAAGTACGACGACTGCCGTCATTTCCATCGTCCAGGAGGATGGCGCGCCCTTGTAGGCCGGACGCAAAAGAGCCTGAAGGAGTTCCAGTGCTGCGCGAAAGGGATAAAGAAAGGTGCTTCCCATGCCTGCCACCGCCATACTGAAATGTCCTTTCACAAGCTTATTACGCAACAAATAGCACGCGAGGTTGCATCCGGAACACGCGCATCCTATCCAAGTATTCAAAGTTTCCGCCGCAAACGGAATCGCAGATCTTTTTGCCGCAGGCGACCTCGATGTGCCCGGCGAGAATCAGCGGGATAGCATGCAACATGGTCTGGAGGCATTTTCGTGACTAAGCAGCAGGGCAAGACAGAGAAGCTGGGTATAAACACGCGGCTCACCCACGACGGTTATCAGCCGCGCGACTATCATGGCTTCGTCAACCCACCCGTGGTCCGCGCCTCCACCGTGCTTTTCCCCGATGCGGAAACAATGGCGACCGGCAATCAGAAATATACCTACGGCACGCGCGGCACGCCAACCAGCGATGCGCTTTGCAAGGCAATCGACGCGCTGGAAGGTTCGGCGGGCACGGTCTGCGTCCCATCCGGGCTTGCCGCCGTCACGGTTCCGCTTCTCGCCTTCCTGTCGCCCGGCGATCATGCGCTGTTTGTCGATTCGATCTACAATCCGACCCGCCATTTTGCCGATACGATCCTCAAGCGCATGGGCGTGGATGTCGAATATTACGATCCGGAGATCGGTTCCGGTATCGCGAAGCTGATGCGTGCGAACACCAAGGTCGTGTTCACAGAATCGCCTGCGTCCAACACGTTCGAGATGCAGGATATTCCGGCCATCGCCGAAGAGGCGCACAAGGGCGGCGCCATCGTCATGATGGACAATACATGGGCCACCCCGCTTTACTTCAAGGCGCTCGATTTCGGGGTGGATATTTCCATCCATGCCTCGACCAAATATCCGTCCGGCCATTCCGACATTCTGTTCGGTACGGTATCGGCCAATGAGAAATGCTGGCCGCAGCTTCTCGAAACGCACGGAACGCTTGGACTGTGCACGTCGGCTGATGATACCTACCAGATCCTGCGCGGCATGCGCACGATGGGTGTGCGGCTGGAGCAGCACCGCAAGAACGCACTGGAAATCGCGCGCTGGCTTGAAGGCCACCCGGCGGTTGACCGCGTTCTGCATCCGGCTCTGGAAAGCCATCCGGGACATGAAATCTGGAAGCGGGATTTTTCCGGCTCCTCCGGCATTTTCTCCATCGTGCTGGCCAGCGGTGGGCAGAAGGAGGCCCATGCCTTCCTCGATGCGCTTGAGATCTTTGGCCTTGGCTATTCCTGGGGCGGCTATGAAAGCCTTGCCCTTCATGTCCGTCTCGATGACCGGACCGTGGCCAAGGGGAACTATCGGGGCCCCGTGATCCGGCTGCAGATCGGTCTGGAAGACGTGCCGGACCTCATTGCCGATCTCGAAAAAGGCTTTGCAGCAATCTAAAGCGGTTCCGGTTAAAACGGAGCCTTTGGAACCGCTCCAAGCTTTTGTTTTTACGCATTTCCGAACGGAAAACCGCTTCGCACTTTTGCTGGAAATGCTCTAAGCCGGTTTTGCAGCAGTCACCTTGCGTGACCGCGGAGAAACCGGCTTCCTTGCTTTTTTCAGTGGCTTGGGCGTCGTTTCAGAAAGCCCCTCCATAACGGCCTCTATCATGGTGCAGGCTACGAAATCCGCCTGCACCTCTTCCAGCAACGCCTCCCTGTCGACAGAGCGTGCTTCGTTCGGCTCGTGCCACAGCACCACGCCAATCCTCACAGCGGGTTGCAGCCGTCGCAGACGGCGCACCGCAAACCGGGCATGGCGTGCCGCCTGCCGATCCAGAAAACAGAGTATCAGCGTATCCCTGCCGGAAATATCGAGCGCTTTCAGCCTGGCGGGCGTGAGTGCATCATGCGCGAGAGCCTCTGCCGATGCACCCTGCACGGCAAGCACCTGCGCCAGCATGGCCGCAGCCGTGTCGTCGAGCCTTCTTCTGCCGCCGAAGGTCAGAAGCGACCGTCCTTCGCCGGAGGGCAACTCCAGACCGGCTTTACTGCCATCGCCATCGGGATTTTCAATCGCGATCTCTTCGTCATCGCCCTCCTCCTCGCTGGCAATCTGCTCCAGATTGGCCACCAGCGTGTTCGTGCTTTCGGTGACGACCTGCAACTGTTGCTCGGTGAGCACGCCGCGAAGTCGGTCACGTTCTGCCATCAGAAGTGCTGGAACCGCGACCGAACCATAGAACTCGACCAGATATTTCTGCTCCAGCATTTCCTCGGCGTTGTCGGTGGCTTCATCGGGGTCACCTGCCAGAAGGCGCTGATAAAGACGTTCCTTCGGGTCAAGCACCGGCTCGTTGCCGAACAGGATTTCCAGAAACTCGAATTTCGGAACATGACGCCCAAGCACCACGAGGCAGACCGTGAGTGGCGTCGACAGGACGAGCCCGACCGGACCCCAGAGCCACGTCCAGAAAATGGCCGACACGATGATCGCAAGCGGCGAAAGACCAGTGCGCGAGCCATAAAGCCACGGCTCAACCACGTTATTTATAAGAAGCTCGATGACGACGAAGAGCCCGATCGTCCACAGGAGCAGGTTCCAGCCCGGTGCCACGGCAAAGGCAAGGAACAGCGGCAGGATCGCCGCGATCACTGGACCAATATAGGGAACGAACCGCAAAACAATCGCCAGCATTCCCCACAGGGCCGCATTGGGAATGCCCAGAACCCACAGACCAAAGGCGAGTGGCACGCCGTAGGTGATATTCACCACAAGCTGGGTCAGCAGATACTGGCCGACACGCTTTCCCGCATCCTGCAAGGCTTCGGTTGTGCGGTGAAGATCGCCATAGCCCACAAGCCTTATGAAGCGGTCGCGCAGTTCCTCCCTTTCGAGCAGCATGAAAATCACCACCACAACGACGAGACCCGTCGTCGCCAGCGGTCCAACGAGCGGTTCGATGATGCTCCTCAACGTTTCCACCGGATGGCGCGGCGCGAATATCTGGACAAGGAGGGGCTTTTCCTCAGGCTGATCGGAAGGCAGCGTCTGCGTTTTCTGCTCAGGCCTGTTGATTTCCGTGCCGATGCGCTCGGCGAAGCTGTTCAGCCTGTCGAAGAAACTGTTGTCGGAACCCGCTTCCTTGAGCGTCCTGATCTTTTCGATGATGTTGTACTGATAGAATGTAACATTCTGCGCGACTTCGGAAACCTGAAAGGCAATCACGGCACTGAATATGGCCACGATCAGGAAGCCGCCCGCCACGCTGGCAATCACCGCGAACAGACGCGGAAGCCCAGCCCGGCGCAGAAAGGCGACAATCGGCGCCAGCGCGAATGTCAGCAGCACCGCAATGGCCAGTGGCAGAAACACATCCTTTGCAAAGTAGAGAATGGCGACAGCGACCGCCATTGCAGCCAGTGTGGGCAGACGCGGCGGCGCCGACGTGATCGGACGAACTGCAGAATCCGGACTGTCCATACTCTCCACGAACCCCTCATTTGCCGCTTTATGAGTTTCGGCTTGTCAGCCGGGTAACTGAAAAAGGAGCGTTCGGTTCCATAGATCAAGGGAGCATATAATAAATTTAATTAGCAGATACTAATAATAATATTATTAGAAATTAATTGGCCCAAATGGAAGTAAATGTTAATATAAATTAAATACATAAATCTTTCAGATTGGAGCATCTACAGGAAATTATGGGGGACGCAGTGTCGTTAAAGCCAGCAACGAGATTATTTAGTCGCGACTTATGGAAAGTTCTGCTTACTCTACTTTTGGTAGCAACCTCTTCATTTGCACACGCCCAACAAACGCCAAGGCCTGTTCAGGTCGGCGTGTATGTCAGCGAGCCTTTCGTCAACAAGGAGGGCGATTCCTACTCCGGCATGGCTATCGACATCTGGCACGATATCGCCACGCGCATGAACCTTGCTTCGCAATATGTGGAATATCCCAACTATGGGGAGCTGGTGAAGGCTGTTTCCGAAGGCAAGGTCGAAGCCGCCGTCACCAATCTCACGATCACGGAGAGCCGGGCAGAAATCATCGATTTCACGCATCCATGGTTCGATGCCGGCTTGCGCATCATGATCCACACCCAGGCAGGCAGCGGCTGGGACGACCTCATCAATCGCCTTGATAATGCCGGGCATCTGGCGACCTATGCATGGATACTGTTCATCCTCATCGCCGCCACCGTGGTGCTGACGATTTTTGACCGGCGTTTCGACGAAGGCTTTCCGAAGCGCTGGCGCGAGGGGCTGGCGGAGAGTTTCTATCACGTGGTTTCCATCGCCACGTCGGGCAAAACCTCGCGCAAAAACCTGTTCGGTTGGGTGGGACGTATCTGGCAGACTTTCTGGATGGTTTTCGGCATTGCGATTATCGCCTACGTGACCTCGTCGATTACCAGCGTCATGACCGTGGCCCATATCGACAACAGCATTTCCAGCCTGTCGGACCTGCAAGGGAAATCCGTCGGCGTGCGTGCCGGCAGTGTCGCTGAGCAGTTTATGAAATCACGCTCCATCGCGACCGTGCCTTTCGACCACATGCCTGACGCCGTCGCGGCACTCGTGAATAACGAAATTGCAGCAATCGTCGGCGATGGTCCGGTCCTGGACTATTATACCCATCAGCATGCCGACCAGCCTGTCGAACTCGTCGGCAATGTGTTCAGCCCGGACAAGTATGGCTTTGGCTTCCCGCGTCAGAGCGAGCTTGTCAAGCCAGCAAGCGTGGCGATCATCAGCGCCCACGAGAATGAGGAAATCGCCAAGATGAAAGCCAAATATTTCGGCCCCGAGAATTGATGTCACGGACGCAAAAAAGGCGACCATAGGCCGCCTTTTTTCATTCTCGCAGAGGATTTTTACCGTCCCGCGACGATGGACGAAATGATGCCGGTTGCGATGCCGATCAGCAGGTAGTCGTTGTTGACCTTGACCCAATGATAACCACGTGGCGGCTGGCGCAGCTTGTAGCGCGAATAGTTGTTCACCACGTGACCCCGATAGTTGGGTGGAAGGCGGTTACCCTTCTTCCAGCTGTGGTGACGGCGGTTTTCATACTTGCGCGCATCATATTTCGGGCCGCCCTTGTGCATCTGGCTGTGAGACGGCTTGCCGTGATGCGACGGATAAGGCTGTGCCATCGCGGCTGGTGCGGCGAGAACTGAAAGGGCGGTGAGAGCAATAACGATCCGCTTCATATCGGCTTCCTTTGTTATATTCGATGGGAGGACAATGCGCCCGCCAATGTGAATGCCAAGTGAATGGGACCATTAAATAAGTTTAATGATTTCATAGACCTGGAACGAAAGTGCGATCTTGCGTTTCCCATTTGCCCGAAATGCGCTAGGTAGAAGTCAAATCGCGCGCACCCCGAAAAAGGGGCAAGTGTCAGAGGACTGGATCATGATGAACTGGGTTTTCATTCTGCAGGGCGTTATCGCGTTCGGGCTGGCCGCACTGGCCATCGCGGTCATCCTGCGGCACCGCCGCCACTGATGCAGGGTCGATCCGTGATATTTTTCGCACCGGCCCGCCGGTTCCAAAGCAACGGAACATGAAGTCAATCGTTTAAGCTTGATCTGATATTTTCTCAGGAGGAGACAAGAATGCGGAAAGTAGCACTTGGGTTGGTTGCCCTGCTCGCCATAACGGGCTGCACCACCACTGAAAAGGATCTTTCCATCGGCACGGGCGCTGGCGCCATCATCGGCGGCATTGCCGGTGGCGGGCGCGGCGCATTGATCGGCGCTGGTGCGGGCGCGCTCGGCGGCCTGCTGGTGCGTGAACTGCGCAACGGCAATTGCGAGTATCGCGATCGCCATGGCCGCATTTATGTGGCTCGCTGCAAGCGATAGTCCTGCAATTCAACATTTATCGAAAGCGCCGGTTTTCCGGCGCTTTTGCGTTCCAACATCTTCGCCCTGCCTGCCCTGATTGGAACCTTTGACCGCCGATGTCGTTCTATACGCAATCGAGACGGTTGAGGAGAATTCCGATGAAGCTTGTTCTCAAAGCCGCCCTTGTCGTGCTGGGCCTATGTGCGGCGGGCGCAGCGCAGGCGGCGGACGCCATATCCACCACCAATCTCAATATCCGCACCGGTCCCGGCACACGCTATGCGACGGTGGGCTCCATCCCGACCGGTGCGCCTGTGACGGTGCGCGGCTGCACGTCCGGTTACGGCTGGTGCCAAGTCAGCTATGGTCCGACCTTTGGTTGGGCTTCGTCGCGTTATCTGGCATTCCGGGAGGGGACATCCGGCGGTTACACCGATGATTTCGGGCGCACCGCCGCGCTGATCGGCATTCCGCTTATTGCAGGCGTAGCCATAGGCTCTGCACTCAATGACCGTGATGACTACTGGTATCGCGACCGTCGCTATTACCGGAACAGGCACTGGGACCGCCACGACTGGCACGACCGTCCTCGCTGGCATGGCAATCACGGTCCGCGTGTTTACCTGAGGCAGCGCGGACCAGACGGCCCGCACGGTTAGTAAACAGACAATTCGGGTAGAGACAGCAAACGCCGCGAAAAGAGCCACCTCGCGGCGTTGGCGCGCGGTGTTATCGAGTTTCCCGCTAAAGCCGACATTGCAGAATTACTACAAAAGTCTCGCCCTGCTCCAGTACAGCACAGCAGCGATCCCAGCAAATTACTGATAGTCGCTGATCGACACGAAATCTGAAGGGATAGTGTCCCTCATCAAATATCAGCGGCTAAATTATTCCGCTCGCTGCTAGGTTGCTTTTGCCGAGATATCTTATCCGTCATTTCACAAGCGTCGCAAATTTGAGGATTTTTACAACCAGGGCTACAGCGGCGCTGCCGTTGCCCGGCTCCGCAGGAGAAATATCGGATGAAATATGCCCAGGAGATGGCTGGCCGGATGCCAGCTACCATGCCCTTCCCCGAGGAATTCCAAGCCTTGTTCGACTGGATGGAAACGAACTATTTCTTAATGCCAAGCGAGGCATATTCCGGAGACCGCCTCGGCCTGCTCGGAACGAGTAGCGATGTGCAATCGGATCACGTCACGGCGATCCTCTTCCGCACCGCGACGCCTGCTCAGGCCCGGGAGTTCAGCGACGCTTGGTTTGGCGAGATTATCCCAAATATCGAGCGCCGGTTGGTTCCTTTCGCGCGAACCAGTGGAGATGGCTCACATGCTGCGTTTTGGCTCGACGATGAAGGTCATCGCCATATCGTCCATGTCGGTTCTGAAGGCTTCGCCTGCCTCCTCGGGAATACGCCCCTTGATTTCCTGCGTCTCCTGGCGATTGCTATCAGGAGATCAGCGGTGATTGCCTAGATCGGCCGGACGAGCCTCCCAAGGAACCTTGTGGCAATCGCGCCTATCGAGCATGGCTGTCCGAACGCTACGGCGTCACGATTCCGGAGACGGCCAGAGAGATACTCGACTTACCAGACAACGAAGCCGAAAACTCGGACGACCCATTCTGGCAATGGGTTCGCAAAATTCAGGACAAGCAGAACGAACATGCTTGACCATGACGGTATGCGTCGCACAATTCCTGAGCTGCGCCACGGGCCCGGTTTCCCGAAAGTCTTGTAGTTTCTCGTGGCAAAACTCTGTCGCAAAAATCGGAGTTTCACAGCGGAGTTTGGCGCCGGTGAATGATCAATTTGGCCCCAACGCTGACGCGGCTCTCGTCGCGGAGACTTCCGAAACCGCGACAGCATGCCCGAACTAAACGCACCCTAGTGGCCCAAAAGACCAAATATCGTGGCAATCTACGGATGGGAGGGAGTGGCGATCCCGGCAGGATTCGAACCTGCGACATTCAGCTTAGAAGGCTGACGCTCTATCCAACTGAGCTACGGGACCTGATCTTTCGATAAAAATCGAAGATATTTCGATGAATGCAAGGCTTTGAAGCGAAAGCCTTGCCGAATTATCGCATTGCCCGGCCTGAAACAAGTTTCAGGCTAAACAGGCAATCAATGCGTCCAGGGCATTGTCCGGTCGAAACGGAAATTGTCCGAATAGGAAACCTTGCGGCGCTTCGGTTCGTTCGGCTCGAAGACGCGATATGCAATACCATTGCGCTTTGCATAATCGACGGCTTCTTCCTGAGTGGCAAAGAACAGACGAATCTGGCTCTTCATATCGCCGGAAGAAGTGTAGCCCATCAAAGGCTCAACCATACGCGGGCTTTCCGGCTCATATTCCAGAAGCCACTGATCTGTCTTGGCCTGACCGGACTGCATGGCAGTCTTAGCTGGACGGTAAATACGTGCAACCATTTGAAGAACCCTGAACTACTATCTTGCTCCCAGGGGAGCTGAAATCAACCAAGCCAATAGTTTACACAGGAATGCATGTCAACGCGATAAAGACGCACGCTACAGGCGATGCCCCAACCGTCTTATACTGATCAATTCAGATTTTGGGGAAATTGGTCGGAGCGGCAGGATTCGAACCTGCGACCCCCTGATCCCAAATCAGGTGCGCTACCAGACTGCGCTACGCTCCGTGGCCCTTTCGGACGTTGAGTTCCCTAGAGAATTCGCATTATTAAGGCAAGAGCTATTTTCAAACTTTTCCAAAAAAGTGGAATGAACGGCATACAGTGGGACAGGATGCCGCGAAATGTCCCACCAAAATTCCCGTCGATGTTCCTTGATCGTTCCAGCGGGCAAAGGACGCGCGAAGCGAAGCCATCGCGGCTGTCCATTCCGCTACTCCGTGCAGTCAACGAACCTGGCAACACGATCCCGATCCATCACTATATTCTGCAAGGCGACTTCCATCTACGTCATTCGTTCACGCACATTACTGTTCTGGGTTTCCAGCCGCTCAATGTGTGTTTCTAGTTTGTTGATATCGATCTTGCTCTGCCCCTTTCATTGCACGATCACCATCGAAAGCGTGACGCGAACGTTGCGGATTGCAAGCGCTTGATTCTATCGCCCGAACGAGCCCTACGTAGCCGTGCCGAGGAAGGCAAGTCGGGCGGCTGGCTTTGCTCCAGCTGCAAAGTCGTGAAACAACTCGACGAGCGCCGCGATCCGATCCGGGGCGACCGTGAGATTGATGGGTCGACGCCAATCCTGAATGGCGCGACTGCCCAGGTGACCTTGCCCCGTTGAAATAATCCATTTTGAAGTAAGCTCTGGCCCATTGAGAGGACCAGAGAATGAAGCGCAACCGTTTTACAGACGAACAGATCATCGGCATTCTGAAGGAGCACGAGGCGGGCACGCCTGTCGCGGAGCTTTGTCGCAAGCACGGCGTCAGCGATGCCAGTATCTATAAATGGAAAGCCAAGTTCGGCGGCATGGACGTGTCCGAAGCCAAGCGGTTGAAGACGCTGGAGGATCGAAGCCGGACAAGCAATTGATCCAGTGAATCAATTGCCCGGCGGAGCAACACGAGGCTGAAGCGGCTGCTGGCGGACGCGATGCTCGACAATGCTGCTTTAAAAGACCTTTTGGGAAAGAAGTGGTGACGCCCGCAGCAAGGCGGAAAGCTGTCGCTCATCTGATGGATCACCACCAGATGAGCGAACGGCGGGCGTGTAAAGCCATGGGCTTTTGCCGTATGACGATCCGTTACGAAACCATGCGCAGCGATGCGTTCATCGACCAGCCAACGACACGGCGCGAGAACAGGTCGATGACGGCAGCCACATAGAGCCAGCCCTCAGCCGTCCATAGATAGGTAAAATCGGCTACCCACTTCTGGTTCGGTCTTGCTGCCGCGAACTGCCGATC
>NZ_JBVPGS010000005.1:0-2751 GCF_055816855.1 Ochrobactrum sp. PL_is483 | reverse complement strand
GGTGACCGGCACGGATTTCAACCGTACCACCAAGTTGATCAACTGGGGCACCAATGGCGGCGGCTTCGACATTGCCGATGCCACCAATGTGTTTACGCTGTCGAATGTCTTCACCGGTTCGGGCGGCTTGACCAAATCGGGTGACGGCACACTGGCGCTTTTGGGCGACAGCAGCGGTTTCAAGGGCAACACGAATATCAATGCCGGGAGGCTGCGCCTTGACGGCGGCAAGCTTGGCGACGGCACCGGTACGGTCAATGTCGCTTCGGGTGCATCGCTCGGCGGTCACGGCACGGTTGGTGGCAACACCACGGTTGCTGGTGGCGGCAATCTGTTCGGCCAGTCCGGCTCACGGCTCGATTTCCTGAAGGACCTGACGCTCAATGCCAACAGCAATGTCGATATAACGCTGAATGGCAATCCATCGGCGAACGAGCTTTTCCACGTTGCCGGCAATCTGACCGTCAACGGAACCCTGACGGTCAACCCGAACAGCAGTTTCGGCATCGGCCTTTATCGCATTTTCCAGTCGGGCAATGGGCTGACCGATAATGGCATGAAACTGGCGAGCAACAACCCCAACTATCAGCTGCAGATTGTCGCCAATGAGGTCAACCTGATCAACACCGGTGGACTGATCCTCAATTACTGGAATGGCACAACAACCCAGTCTGACGGCACCATCCATGGTGGCGATGGTACGTGGAACAGCACCGATATCAACTGGACCGACAAGGACGCTAGCGTCAGCGGCTCTTGGGGCAACGATAATTTTGCGGTCTTCCAGGGTGTGAGCGGCACGGTGAGCATCGAACAGGGCTTCACCCCGGTTGTCAGCGGCATGCAGTTTGTCGTCGACGGCTACAGGATCGAGAACGGCACGATCACGCTTGGCGGGCAGGAGAACTGGATTGTCGTCGGCAATGGTGTTCCAGCCAGTAGCCGTGACATGACGGCAACCATCGCCTCGGTGCTCGACGGGCAGGATGGACTGACCAAGCTCGGCTATGGAACCCTCAACCTGACCGGGGTCAACACCTATCGCGGCACGACGACGGTCAATGAGGGCACGCTGGAACTGAGCGGCAATGGCAGCATCGCCAACAGCGACGGGATCGTGCTCGCTGGCACGCAGTTCGATCACGGCGATCTGTTGATCAACAAGGACCAGGATTTTACGCTCACCAACAAGGTGAGCGGTATCGGCGCGGTGACCAAGGACGGCACCGGCATCACCACCTTTGCCGGAGACAACACGTTCAGCGGTGGGCTGACGGTCAAGGGCGGCACGGCCAAGGCCGGAATTGCTGACAATGCCTTCGGCTCGGGCACTGTGACGGTGAAGGGCGGGGCGACGCTTGATCTTGCAGACTTCAACGAAACGGTCGGCAATCTGGTCGGCGAGACGTCCGCCGATGGCAATATCGAGCTAGGCGCGGGCACGCTGACGCTGAACCAGACCCTGCATGGCGACTTCTCCGGTATCATCTCCGGTACCGGCGGGATCACCAAGAACGGCGATGGCGATCTGGTGCTTTATGGTGAGAACGACTATTCCGGCACCACGGCGGTCAACAAGGGCGCTCTGGTGCAAGGCGCTGCGGGCGGCTTCTCGGGGGCTTCCGGCTATAAGGTTGCCAGCGGCGCTTCGATTGAGCTCGGCGGTTTCGCCACGGCGATGGCAAGTCTTGCCAATGGCGGCGATGTCCGCTTCGGCGGCAATGGCGGCACGGTGTTGAATGTGTCGGGCGATTATCATGGCGATAACGGCACGCTGCATATGTCGGCCGAGCTTGGCGACGACAATTCGCTGGCCGACAGGTTGATTGTCGGCGGCAATACGTCGGGCACCAGCAAGATCGGCATCACCAACCGTAATGGTTTTGGCGCACAGACCGTCAATGGCATCGAGATCATCTCGGTCGGCGGGGCTTCGGATGGCCAGTTCACGCTTCTGGGCGACTACACCACCAAGGACGGCCAGCAGGCGATCATGACCGATTCCGCCTATGCCTATACGCTGCGCAAGGGAAGCACCGGCACGCCCGATGACGGCAACTGGTATCTGGTCAGCCAGTATGAGAAGCCGGGTCCGGGTCCGGATCCGGACTGCCATGCAACCAACACCTGTCCGCCCGAGCGCTTCAGCCCGGCTGCTCCGGTCTATGAATCCTACACCTCGACCTTGCAGGCGTTGAACAAGCTGCCGACCTTGCAGCAGCGCGTGGGCGAACGTTATCTGGGCGGCCTGTCCGCTACCCAGAGCGGCACCCAGAGCGGCGGGACCGACAGCAAGGCAGTCTGGGGCCGTATCGAAGGGGCGCATAACCGTCTGGAAAACGGCTCGACAGCGGGCAGCCTGCATCAGGATATCGACACCGTCATCCTGCAGGCTGGTGTTGACGGCCAGTTCTATGAAGACGAGACCGGACGGCTGATTGCCGGGATTACCGGGCAATATGGCAATGCCCATTCCAGCATCGACAACCGGACCGGTGACGGTTCTGGCTCCATCGACACGCAGGGCTGGGGGCTGGGTGCAACCGCGACCTGGTACGGCACTTCGGGCTTTTATCTCGATGCGCAGGCACAGGCCAACTGGTATGACAGCGACCTTGGTGTCGATGCGGTCAACCCGACGCTGAAAGATGGCAACCGGGGCTTTGGCTATGCCTTGAGCCTTGAAGCAGGCCAGCGCATCGTCCTCGACCCGAACTGGTCGCTGACGCCGCAGGCGCAGCTGATGTGGTC
>NZ_JBVPGS010000014.1:0-17810 GCF_055816855.1 Ochrobactrum sp. PL_is483 | reverse complement strand
CGTGATGCCGCGCGCCTTTTCTTCCGGCGCTGCGTCGATCTGGTCATAGGCCTTGAAGTCACCAAAGTACTTCGTGATCGCTGCAGTCAGCGACGTCTTGCCATGGTCAACGTGACCAATCGTGCCGATGTTAACGTGGGGCTTCGTACGTTCAAACTTACTCTTTGCCATTTGAGCTCTCCGTAAATTTAGCCTGCTCAGGCATTCTTTTTAATTGGGAGCGTGACCCGTAGATCACGCAAACTTCTTCTGGATTTCCTGTGCGACCGCCGTCGGAACCGGCTCATAATGGTCGAACTGCATCGTGTACTGTGCACGGCCCTGGGACATCGAACGCAGCGAATTCACGTAGCCAAACATATTGGCCAGTGGAACGTTTGCGTTGACGACCGTGGCGATGCCGCGGGCTTCGGTGCCGGAAATCTGACCGCGACGCGAGTTCAGATCGCCGATAACGTCACCAACGTAGTCTTCCGGCGTCACAACCTCGACCTTCATGATCGGCTCGAGGAGCTGGGCGCCAGCCTTCTGCGCACCTTCACGGAACGCTGCACGGGACGCGATTTCGAAGGCGAGAACAGACGAGTCAACGTCATGGTAAGCGCCGTCGATCAGGGTGGCCTTCACGCCGAGCATCGGGAAGCCAGCCAGCGGGCCTGCACCCATGACGCTTTCGATACCCTTCTGGACACCCGGGATGTATTCCTTCGGAACCGAGCCACCGACGATCTTCGATTCGAAGATGAAATCGTCGCCGTCATGCGGTTCGAAGATAATCTTGACGCGAGCGAACTGACCCGAACCACCCGACTGCTTCTTGTGGGTGTAATCGATTTCAGCCTGACGGGTGATCGATTCACGATAAGCAACCTGCGGAGCACCGACGTTAGCTTCAACCTTGAATTCGCGCTTCATGCGATCGACGAGAATGTCGAGGTGAAGTTCGCCCATGCCGGCGATGATGGTCTGACCGGATTCTTCGTCCGACTTGACGCGGAAAGAAGGATCTTCGGCGGCCAGACGATTGAGCGCGATGCCCATCTTTTCCTGGTCGGCCTTGGTCTTCGGTTCGATAGCGATTTCGATAACCGGATCCGGGAATTCCATGCGCTCGAGGATAACCGGCTTCAGCGGATCGCAGAGCGTATCGCCAGTGGTGGTTTCCTTGAGGCCAGCCAGAGCAACGATGTCGCCTGCAAAGGCTTCTTCGATGTCTTCACGGCTGTTGGAGTGCATCTGCAGCATACGGCCGATACGCTCACGCTTGCCCTTGACGGTGTTTTCGAGCGAAATGCCCTTGGTCAGCTTGCCCGAGTAAATACGAGCAAAGGTCAGCGAACCAACGAACGGATCGTTCATGATCTTGAACGCAAGCAGCGCAAGCGGTGCTTCATCCGAGGATTCACGAGTGGTTTCGGTTTCCGTCTTGACGTCGATGCCCTTGATGGCCGGAACTTCGTTCGGAGCCGGGAGGAAGTCGACGACTGCGTCGAGAAGCGGCTGAACGCCACGGTTCTTGAACGCGGTACCGCACAGAACCGGATGGAACTGAACAGCGATCGTGCCCTTGCGGATCAGTGCGCGAAGCTCATCATTCGAAGGCATATTGCCTTCAAGATAGGCTTCCATAGCGGATTCTTCGACTTCAACAGCCGTCTCGATCAGCTTCTCGCGGTATTCTTCGGCCTTGGCCTGCATGTCAGCAGGAATTTCGCCGATGATGGTCGCGCCACCGATCGAACCGTCCCAGGTATAGGACTTCATCTCGATCAGATCGACAACGCCCTGGAATTCGGTTTCAGCACCAATCGGTAGCTGAACAACGAGGGCGGTCGCACCAAGACGGGTCTTGATCATGTCGACGCAGCGATAGAAGTCGGCGCCGATCTTGTCCATCTTGTTGACGAAAACCATGCGCGGGACATGGTACTTTTCAGCCTGACGCCAGACGGTTTCCGTCTGCGGCTCAACGCCGGCATTGGCGTCGAGAAGAGCAATCGCACCGTCGAGAACGCGAAGCGAACGCTCGACTTCAATCGTGAAGTCAACGTGGCCAGGCGTGTCGATGATGTTGAAGCGGCGCTTCTTGCCATCACGGCCCTGCCAGAACGTGGTCGTTGCAGCGGAAGTGATCGTAATACCGCGTTCCTGCTCCTGCTCCATCCAGTCCATGGTCGACGCACCATCGTGGGTTTCGCCGATCTTGTGGTTCTTACCGGTGTAGAACAGGATGCGCTCAGTCGTCGTCGTCTTACCGGCGTCGATGTGAGCCATGATACCGAAATTGCGGTAGTCTTCGATTTTATATTCGCGGGCCATGATAGTCGCTCTCTGAATAGGTTTCGACGATTACCAGCGGTAATGCGAGAAAGCGCGGTTGGCTTCAGCCATGCGATGCGTGTCTTCACGCTTCTTCACAGCAGAACCACGGTTGTTGGCAGCATCGAGCAGCTCACCGGAAAGACGATCGATCATCGTCGTCTCGTTACGGCCACGAGCAGCATTGATGAGCCAACGGATGGCAAGTGCCTGGCGGCGTTCTGGACGCACATCAACCGGAACCTGATAGGTTGCACCACCAACGCGGCGCGAGCGGACTTCGATGTGCGGAGCTACGTTGTCGAGCGCCTGATGGAACAGCGCGACCGGCTCGGACTTTGCCTTGGCTTCGATTGCATCGAGCGCACCGTAAACAATGCTTTCGGCAACCGACTTCTTGCCATGAAGCATGACTGCATTCATGAACTTCGTGATAACGAGATCGCCGAACTTCGGATCCGGATTGATCTCACGCTTCTCAGCCTTATGGCGTCTGGACATTTCGTCTCTTCTTTCAATTACATCGGGCTCAGCTCGCCTGCTGGCGGCCGGTATCCCCGGAAAATCTTACTTCGGACGCTTTGCACCGTACTTCGAACGGCGCTGCTTGCGGTTCTTGACGCCCTGGGTGTCGAGAACGCCGCGGATGATGTGGTAACGCACACCCGGCAAGTCCTTCACACGACCGCCGCGGATCATAACGACGGAGTGCTCCTGCAGGTTATGCCCTTCACCAGGGATATAACCGATGACTTCGAAGCCGTTCGTCAGACGAACCTTGGCAACCTTACGGAGAGCCGAGTTCGGCTTCTTCGGGGTCGTCGTGTAAACGCGGGTGCAAACGCCGCGCTTCTGAGGGTTTGCCTGCAGTGCAGGAACCTTATTACGCTTTACCGGCGCAATGCGCGGCTTGCGGATAAGCTGGTTTACGGTTGGCATACAACCTTCCTCTTTAAAAAATCTCGTATCCACGCCCCAAAGGGCCGTTTCACCGGCATGCTCATGCACAAATTCGGAGTCAGCCCTCGTCAACCGGTGGCCACCCCGAACAAAAGCAGAGGAAGCTGACGCTTCATGCGAACGGCAAGTTGCATTTCGATCGTAAAACGAACCCTGTTTGAGATGAACTTCAGGACGCGTCGTCCCGAAAAAGCCTGTCTCACATCGGCTCAGATGGGCTGCTGATACGTCTTTAGCGACGTTTCGTCAAGGGCAACGGCCCAAGTTTCTTCATTGAAAGACCTGAAACCGGCGTTTTGGCCCTGCCCGGACAGGTTATTGCGCCTCATTTGACGCCTATTCGCTAATATTACGCGATCAAAACCGTCATTTTCCCATGCAAGCATGGCGCAGCCACTCAGGTCAGGCTATTGAAGCACATCCGAGTCGAAACGCAACCGAATATTAAGGGTTTCTCAATGTCTTCCACATCCACAAATGATTCCACACCTACGGGCGACGATTCGCCCATCGTCCATCTCGTTATCGCTGATGTCTGGAACGAAGGCGAAGAATCCCCTGTCGAAGTGCACCTGCTTTTGAAATCAGACGAGAACGAAGATCTCGTGCAGACCGTTCTCAGCATTCTCGCTGAAGAAGGCTACCATGAAGCCGAGCTTCTGGAGATGGGCACACTGACCGAAGAGCCGGAAGAAGAACCGCACAAGAGCGCCTGGGCAACGGCGCTCAGTGGCGAAGTCGCGCTGATCGAATTCGACGGTGACGACGAAGAAGACGAATAAAAACGAACGCGGGGTCACAACCCCGCGTTTTTTCTTTCAACCTTCCGAAACTGCGATGCCCTATCGGGCGCCCTGCTCCAAGCCGCGCTGCCTTTTTGCAATTCGGCGACGCGATAGCGAAGCGTTAATTTTCGGGCGGCTTGCCCTCAAACCGCTCGAATTTCATGATACTCACCAGCATTGCTGAAACTTCATAATTTCAAATACCGTTGTCGGCATCTGTTCCGGCAACCCATTTTTTTGGAGATATTGATGAAATCCGCCTTTGGCCCATTGCTTCTCGGTATTCTACTTTCCTCTGGTGTCGTTCCAGCTCACGCTCAAAGCGCCCAACAGGAACAAGGTGCCCTCGCCCAATGTGAAGCCCAAATCGGCTCGCAGCCGCGAACCGAACTCGCATCTTGCCTGGACAAGCTCGAAAAACAGGCAAAAAGCGAACTGGCAGCAAAGCTGAAAAAGCTTCGCAAGGACATCAAAGATACCGGCTCCTCGGCGAGCGAAGCCGCGCTGAAATCGCTAGCGGCATCCGAACGGCAATTCGAACAGTTCAGAAAAGCAGAATGTCGCCGTGTCGCCGATGCGGCAATGGGCGGCAGCGGTGCGGGAGATTTTGAACGCGCTTGCAAAACCGACCTTCTGCGCTGGCGTATATCCCGTCTCGATCAATAATATAACGAGCCGTTCGGCACGGTTCGTTAGACACGGATCGCTCCGGTCTGGAGCATTTCGAGAAAAAGTGCGAAGCGGTTTTGCGCAGGATATTGCGCAAAAACAAACCGATAGAGCATTTCCAACGATTCAATTCGAACTCGAAATGCTCCAGCATTCCAGACCAACAATCAACAAAAAGGCCGCCCCGAAAGGCGGCCTTCTTCAGTTTCGTATCTACCGATCTTATTCGGCAGCGTTGTTGGTCATGTCCACCAGCATCGCATTGGCTTCCGCCGAACCGGAAGACTTGCGACGCTCGTCGATGATCAGATCGTCGCGAGCGGTTGCGATGCGACGGATCTGGTTGGTCATGCCGCCAGTACCGGCCGGGATGAGACGGCCAACGATGACGTTTTCCTTCAGACCCTGCAGCGTGTCCATCTTGCCTGCCACCGCAGCCTCGGTGAGAACGCGGGTCGTTTCCTGGAACGACGCAGCCGAAATGAACGAAGGCGTCTGCAGCGAAGCCTTGGTGATACCGAGCAGGACAGGATTGCCGGAACCCGGCTTCTTGCCTTCTTCGATAAGACGCTCGTTGATCTCTTCCAGCTCGATGCGGTCGACGTGGTCGCCCGGAATGTAGCCAGTATCGCCGGATTCCGTGATTTCCACCTTCTGCAGCATCTGACGGACAATCACTTCGATGTGCTTGTCGTTGATCAAAACGCCCTGCAAGCGATAGACTTCCTGGATTTCGTTCACGAGGTACGAAGCCAGAGCTTCGACGCCCTTGATCGCCAGAATGTCATGCGGCGCCGGGTTGCCGTCGAGGATGTACTCACCCTTTTCGATGACGTCACCGTCCTGAAGATGGAACGGCTTGCCCTTCGGAATGAGGTACTCGACCGGCTCGATCGTGTCGTCATTCGGCTCGATGATGATGCGACGCTTGTTCTTGTAGTCGCGGCCGAAGCGGACGGTACCATCGATCTCGGCGATGATGGCGTGGTCCTTCGGACGACGTGCTTCGAACAGTTCGGCCACGCGCGGCAGACCGCCGGTGATGTCCTTGGTCTTGGCGCTTTCCATCGGCAGACGGGCAATAACGTCACCAGCCTTCACATGCGCGCCGGGTTCGACCGAAAGGATCGATTCCACGGAGAGCAGGAAGCGGGCATCGCCGCCCTTCGACAGCTTCAGGATCTTGCCAGCCTTGTCCTTGATGACCATGGCAGGCTTGAGGTCCGAACCGCGAGGAGTCGAACGCCAGTCGATGACGACACGCTTGGTGATACCGGTCGACTCGTCAGCCGTTTCCGAAACCGAGAGACCATCGACGAGATCTTCGAACTCAACGTAGCCTTCAACTTCGGTCATGATCGGACGGGTATACGGGTCCCACTCGGCAATGCGCTGGCCGCGCTTGACGCTATCGCCCTCGTCCACGAACAGACGCGAACCGTAGGTCACACGATGGACCGCACGTTCCTTGCCCGTTGCGTCGAGGATCAGGACAGCCATGTTACGGCCCATCACCACGAGGTTGCCATCTGAGTTGCGAACCACGTTGCGGTTACGCAGCTTGACGGTGCCTTCATACGAAGCTTCGAGATACGAGCTGTCAACAACCTGTGCAGTACCGCCCAAGTGGAAGGTACGCATGGTGAGCTGGGTGCCCGGCTCGCCGATCGACTGTGCAGCGATAACGCCGACCGCTTCGCCCTGGTTGACCGGAGTACCGCGTGCAAGGTCGCGACCATAGCACTTGGCGCAAACGCCGTTGCGGGTTTCGCAGGTCAGGGCCGAGCGGATGCGGATCGACTGGATACCAGCCTTCTCGATGATCTCGACGTCCTTTTCCTCGATCATGCGGCCAGCTTCGACGATGACTTCGCCGGTTGCCGGATGCAGGATCGGATCGAGAGCCGTACGGCCCAGAACGCGCTGGCCGATCGAGGCAACGATCTGGCCGGCATCGACGATCGGCTGCATGGTGAGACCGATTTCGGCGCCGCAATCGACTTCCGAAATGATCGCATCCTGTGCAACGTCAACGAGACGACGGGTCAGGTAGCCCGAGTTGGCGGTCTTCAAGGCGGTGTCTGCCAGACCCTTACGGGCACCGTGGGTCGAGTTGAAGTACTCGTTAACGGTCAGGCCTTCCTTGAAGTTCGAGATGATCGGGGTTTCGATGATTTCACCCGACGGCTTGGCCATAAGGCCGCGCATGCCGCCAAGCTGACGCATCTGGTTGACCGAACCGCGGGCACCCGAATGCGACATCATGTAAACCGAGTTCATCTGCTTCTGGCGACCGGTCACCGGATCGAATTCCACGGCCTTGAGGCGCGCCATCATCTCTTCGGTGATCTTGTCGGTAGCCTTGCCCCAGGCGTCGACGACCTTGTTGTACTTTTCGCCCTGAGTGATCAGGCCGTCATTGTACTGCTGTTCGTATTCGGTCGTGAGCGCTTCGGTATCGGCAACGATCTTCGCCTTCGTGTCCGGGATGACCATGTCGTCCTTGCCGAACGAAATGCCGGCGCGGCAGGCATGGGCAAAGCCGAGCTGCATGATGCGATCGCAGAAGATAACCGTCTCTTTCTGACCGCAATGGCGGTAGACGTGATCGATCATCTTGGAGATGTTCTTCTTGGTCATCTCCTGATTGCAGATATCGAACGGCACCATGACGTTCTTCGGCAGAAGCTCGCCAATGATCATGCGGCCAGGCGTCGTGTCGTAAATCTTCGACACTGGCTTGCCTTCGGCATCAACAGTCTTGAAGCGACCCTTGATCTTGGTGTGCAGCGTGACGACCTTGTTTTCAAGCGCATGCTGCAGCTCGCCCATATCGGCGAACATCATGCCCTCGCCCGGCTCCTTCTCCGCCACGATGGACAGATAATAGAGGCCGAGAACCATGTCCTGCGAAGGAACGATGATCGGCGCGCCGTTGGCCGGATGCAGGATGTTGTTGGTCGACATCATCAGCACGCGGGCTTCAAGCTGGGCTTCAAGCGACAGCGGAACGTGGACAGCCATCTGGTCACCGTCGAAGTCGGCGTTGAACGCCGTACAAACGAGCGGATGCAGCTGGATTGCCTTGCCTTCGATCAGGGTGGGTTCGAAGGCCTGAATACCGAGACGGTGCAGGGTCGGCGCACGGTTCAGAAGAACCGGATGCTCACGGATCACTTCGTCAAGGATATCCCAGACTTCCGGGCGTTCCTTTTCAACCAGCTTCTTTGCCTGCTTGACGGTGGACGAATAGCCCTTCGCGTCAAGACGCGCATAGATGAACGGCTTGAACAGTTCGAGCGCCATCTTCTTCGGCAGGCCGCACTGGTGCAGCTTCAGTTCCGGACCGGTCACGATGACCGAACGGCCGGAATAGTCGACGCGCTTGCCGAGCAGGTTCTGACGGAAGCGGCCCTGCTTGCCCTTGAGCATGTCGGAGAGCGACTTCAGCGGACGCTTGTTGGCGCCGGTGATGACGCGGCCACGACGGCCGTTGTCGAACAGCGCGTCCACAGCTTCCTGCAGCATGCGCTTTTCGTTGCGGATGATGATGCCCGGCGCGCGCAGTTCGATCAGGCGCTTCAGACGGTTGTTACGGTTGATGACGCGGCGATAGAGATCGTTCAGATCCGACGTCGCGAAACGGCCGCCGTCCAGCGGCACGAGCGGACGCAGGTCCGGCGGAATGACCGGAACGATCTTCATGATCATCCATTCCGGACGGTTTCCCGACTCCAGGAAGTTTTCGACGATCTTCAGACGCTTCATCAGCTTCTTCTGCTTCAGGTCCGAGGTGGTCTCGGCAAGCTCGACGCGCAGATCGGCGGCGATCTTTTCGAGTTCCATCGAAGCCAGAAGCTCATAGATAGCTTCCGCGCCAATGAGGGCCGTGAACTGATCTTCGCCGAATTCATCGACGGCAATCATATATTCCTCTTCCGAAAGAAGCTGATGCTCCTTCAGCGAGGTCAGGCCGGGTTCGGTAACAATGTAGTTCTCGAAGTACAGGACGCGCTCGATATCCTTGAGCGTCATGTCCAGCAGCGTGCCGATACGGCTCGGCAGCGACTTCAGGAACCAGATATGGGCAACCGGGGCTGCGAGTTCGATGTGGCCCATGCGCTCGCGGCGAACGCGCGAGAGCGTGACTTCCACGCCGCACTTTTCGCAGATGATGCCCTTGTATTTCATGCGCTTGTACTTGCCGCACAAGCATTCATAGTCCTTGATCGGGCCAAAGATGCGCGCGCAGAAGAGACCATCGCGTTCAGGCTTGAACGTACGGTAGTTGATCGTCTCCGGCTTCTTGATCTCGCCGTATGACCAGGACAGAATCTTCTCAGGGCTGGCAATCGAGATTCTGATGGAATCGAACGTCTGTGCCGGAGCCTGAGGATTGAAAAGATTCATGACCTCTTGGTTCATGCCGTTCTCCTTGAGGGCGATCCGTCGCCCTGTGTCGTCGATGACAAGCTGAAAATCCTTGCCATCCTGAAAAGAAATCGCGGTGCTACGCAGTTATGAACTGGCTTGCCGTAGTCTCGTTTCCTCTTGCGGGAAAAACCGCCATCATCGAAAACGAGTTTACCGGCGCGCCACGGCAATACCATGGCGCGCCTTCAAGTTTATTCCGCCGCGTCCGGCAGGGCCGGCTGTTCGGCGTCACGCGTGTCGTCGAGTTCGACATTGAGGCCGAGCGAGCGCATTTCCTTGACGAGAACGTTGAAGCTCTCCGGAATGCCCGCTTCGAACGTGTCGTCGCCGCGCACAATCGCTTCGTAGACCTTGGTACGGCCTGCAACGTCGTCCGACTTGACGGTAAGCATTTCCTGCAGCGTGTAGGCCGCACCGTATGCTTCCAGAGCCCAGACCTCCATTTCGCCGAAGCGCTGTCCGCCAAACTGGGCCTTGCCGCCCAGAGGCTGCTGCGTAACGAGCGAGTAAGGTCCGATCGAACGAGCGTGGATCTTGTCGTCGACCAGGTGGTGGAGCTTCAACATATAGATGTAGCCCATGGTCACCTGACGGTCGAACGGCTCACCCGTACGGCCATCGTAAAGCGTCGACTGTCCAGACGTTGCAAGTCCGGCATCCGTCAGCATCGCGTTGATGTCGGCTTCAATCGCACCGTCGAAGACCGGCGTAGCGATCGACACGCCGCGCTTCACCTGATTGGCCAGCATGAGGACGGAATCGTCGTCATAAGACCGGACCGGTTCGTTGCGGTCGTTGTCCGGATAGATGTGCTCCAGCGTGTCGCGCAGCGGCTGAATATTAGCCGTCTTGCGATAAACGTCGATGAGCTCACCGATCTTCCTGCCCATGCCGGCACATGCCCAGCCGAGGTGGGTTTCCAGAATCTGGCCCACATTCATTCGGCTCGGAACGCCAAGCGGGTTCAACACGATGTCGGCATGCGTACCGTCTTCCAGGAACGGCATGTCCTCGACCGGCAGAATGCGAGAAACCACACCCTTGTTGCCGTGACGGCCAGCCATCTTGTCGCCTGGCTGGATCTTGCGCTTCACAGCCACAAAGACCTTGACCATCTTCATGACGCCCGGAGGCATCTCGTCGCCGCGCTGTACCTTTTCGACCTTGTCCATGAAGCGTGCTTCGAGCAGCTTCTTGGAGTCGTCGTACTGGCTGCGCAGAGCTTCCAGCTCTCCCTGAAGCTTTTCGTCTTCAACGGCAAACTGCCACCACTGCGACCGCGGGTACTCGGTCATGAGATCACGGCTGATCGTCGTGCCCTTCTTGAAGCCCTTCGGGCCGGCAGCGGCAACCTTGCCGTCGATCATGTCGGCGAGACGGCCATAGACGTTGCGGTCCAGGATCGCCTGTTCGTCGTCACGGTCCTTGGCGAGACGCTCGATTTCCTCGCGCTCGATAGCCATGGCGCGTTCGTCCTTTTCAACGCCGTGGCGATTGAAAACACGAACTTCCACAACCGTACCGTAGGTTCCGGGCGGCATGCGCATGGAGGTGTCACGAACGTCCGATGCCTTTTCACCGAAGATGGCGCGCAGAAGCTTTTCTTCCGGCGTCATCGGGCTTTCGCCCTTCGGCGTGATCTTGCCGACAAGAATGTCGCCAGGATGCACTTCCGCACCGATGTAAACGATACCGGCTTCGTCGAGGTTCTTCAGCGCTTCTTCCGAAACGTTCGGAATATCGCGGGTGATTTCCTCAGGTCCAAGCTTGGTGTCGCGGGCGGCAACTTCGAATTCCTCGATATGGATCGAGGTGAACACGTCTTCCGAAACGATCTTCTCGGAAAGCAGGATCGAGTCTTCGTAGTTGTAGCCGTTCCACGGCATGAACGCGACGAGCACGTTGCGGCCAAGAGCCAGATCGCCCAGATCCGTGGACGGACCGTCAGCAATGATGTCACCCTTGCCGATGCGGTCGCCAACGCGAACGAGCGGACGCTGGTTGATGCAGGTCGACTGGTTCGAACGCTGGAACTTCTGCAGACGGTAGATGTCGACGCCCGACTTGGACGGATCGAGATCTTCCGTGGCGCGGATAACGATACGGGTCGCATCGACCTGATCGACCACACCGCCGCGGCGAGCAGCGATTGCTGCACCGGAGTCGCGGGCAACGATCGGCTCCATGCCCGTGCCGACGAACGGCGCTTCGGCGCGGACGAGCGGCACAGCCTGACGCTGCATGTTCGAGCCCATGAGAGCGCGGTTGGCGTCGTCGTTTTCCAGGAACGGGATCAGAGCCGCTGCAACCGAAACGAGCTGCTTCGGCGAAACGTCCATCAGGTCCACGTTTTCACGCGGAGCCATCATCACTTCACCGGCATGACGGCAGATGACGAATTCGTCAACAAAACCGCCCTGCTCGTCCAGTTCGACGTTAGCCTGAGCGACCGAGTGCTTGGCTTCTTCCATGGCCGACAGATAGACAACGTCGTTCGTCACCTTGCCGTCGACAACCTTGCGGTACGGGCTTTCGATGAAGCCGTACTTGTTGACGCGGGCAAAGGTTGCAAGCGAGTTGATCAGACCGATATTCGGGCCTTCCGGCGTTTCGATCGGGCAGATACGGCCATAGTGGGTCGGATGCACGTCGCGAACTTCGAAGCCAGCGCGCTCGCGGGTCAAACCGCCCGGTCCAAGTGCCGACAGACGGCGCTTGTGGGTGATTTCCGAAAGCGGGTTGGTCTGGTCCATGAACTGCGACAGCTGCGAGGAACCGAAGAACTCGCGCACGGCTGCAGCAGCCGGCTTCGCGTTGATCAGGTCCTGCGGCATCACCGTGTCGATTTCGATCGAGGACATACGTTCCTTGATCGCGCGCTCCATGCGGAGAAGACCGACGCGATACTGATTTTCCATCAGTTCGCCGACCGAACGTACGCGGCGGTTGCCAAGGTTGTCGATGTCGTCGATTTCGCCGCGACCGTCGCGCAGTTCCACCAGCATCTTGACCACGGCCAGGATGTCTTCCTTGCGCAGAACGCGCACGGTGTCTTCCGCGTCGAGGTCGAGACGCATGTTCATCTTGACGCGACCGACGGCCGAAAGGTCGTAACGCTCGGCATCGAAGAACAGCGAGTTGAACATCGCTTCGGCGGAATCCATCGTGGGCGGTTCGCCCGGACGCATGACGCGATAGATGTCGAACAGCGCTTCCTGACGGCTTTCGTTCTTGTCCACAGCCAGCGTGTTGCGGATATACGCGCCGATATTGACATGGTCGATATCGAGAACGTTGATTTCCGTCTCGCCGGTGTCGAGCAGGGTCTTGAGGACCTTCTCGTCGATTTCGTCACCGGCTTCGAGATAAATCTCGCCGGTTGCGTAATTGACGACGTCTTCCGCAAGATATGAACCGAACAGATCGTCTTCAGTCGCCTTGATGGCCTTGAGGCCCTTTTCAGCGAGCTGCTTGGCCGAGCGTGCAGTCAGCTTCTTGCCGGCTTCGAGAACGACTTCACCGGTGTCGGCATCGATGAGATCGGAAATGATCTTCATGCCCTTGAAGCGGTCAGCCGAATACGGGATGCGCCAGTTGTCGCCATCGCGCGTATAGGTGACGGTCTTGTAGAACGTCGACAGAATGTCTTCGCCGTCCATGCCAAGCGCCATCAGCAGCGTGGTGGCAGGCAGCTTGCGGCGGCGGTCGATGCGTGCGTAGACGATGTCCTTGGAATCGAATTCGATATCCAGCCAGGAACCGCGATAAGGAATGACGCGAGCCGCGAACAGGAGTTTGCCCGACGAGTGGGTCTTGCCCTTGTCGTGATCGAAGAACACGCCCGGCGAGCGGTGCATCTGCGAAACGATCACGCGCTCGGTGCCGTTAACGATAAAGGTGCCGTTGTCGGTCATGAGCGGCATATCGCCCATGTAGACATCCTGCTCCTTGATGTCCTTGATCGACTTCGCGCCGGTATCTTCGTCAATATCGAACACGATGAGACGCAGCGTCACCTTGAGTGGCGCCGAATACGTCAGATCGCGCTGACGGCATTCGTCAACATCGAATTTTGGTGCATCGAACTCGTAGCGAACGAATTCGAGCATTGAAGCGCCGGAGAAATCCTGAATTGGGAAAACAGACTTGAAAACCGCCTGCAAACCCTCGTCAGGACGCCCGCCGGATGGTTCTTCAACCATAAGGAACTGGTCGTAAGATGCCTTCTGAACCTCGATAAGGTTCGGCATCTCGGCGACCTCGGGGATCTTGCCGAAAAATTTGCGTACGCGCTTGCGACCATTGAAAGAATGGGTCTGAGCCATCGTCGCTCCTCGTTCTATAGCCTTGCGGCTTGCTCACGCCTTGCGGCCTTTATCATCGCCGCCTTTCAGCGGTCCTTCTAACGGGCTAAAACCCGTTTCCTGAAAGCCGTTCCGGCGCTCAGGAAAAGGGTTCCAGTCATCCGACCCGCCGGAAAAATCAGGCGGAACTGGCGGATGGAAAACCATCCGCCAGAATAGTCCGAACTTACTTGAGTTCGACCTTGGCGCCAGCAGCTTCGAGCTGTGCCTTGATCTTCTCAGCTTCGTCCTTCGAAGCGCCTTCCTTGACAGCCTTCGGAGCGCCTTCGACCAGGTCCTTGGCTTCCTTGAGGCCGAGACCGGTGATTGCGCGCACTTCCTTGATCACGTTGATCTTGTTAGCGCCGCCGTCAGCGAGAACGACGTCGAACTCGGTCTTTTCTTCTGCAGCAGCAGCAGGGGCAGCGCCACCAGCAGCAGCAACAGCGACCGGAGCAGCAGCCGAAACGCCCCACTTCTCTTCGAGAAGCTTGGACAGCTCAGCAGCTTCCAGAACGGTCAGGGCCGAAAGGTCTTCAACGATCTTTGCGAGATCAGCCATTTTTGTACTTCCTATTATAAAGGTTTGAACTGTTGACAGCGAGAAACGGCCTTAAGCCGCCTCGTTCTTCCGGGCGTGCGCGCCGATAACGCGGGCGATCTGGCCCGCCGGAGCGCTGGTAAGTACTGCAAGACGCTGGGCCGGGGTCTGGATCATACCAACCAGCTTTGCGCGCAGTTCGTCGAGCGACGGGAGCGAAGCAAGCGACTTGACGCCATCGGCGTTAAGCGTCGTTGCACCCATTGCACCGCCGAGGATAACGAGCTTGTCGTTAGCCTTGGCGAATTCGACGGCTACTTTCGGAGCGGCGATCGGGTCGTTTGCGTAAGCAACAACCGTCTGACCTGTAAACAGGTCAGCAATGCCTTCCGATTCCGTGCCCTGAAGAGCGATTTTGGCAAGGCGGTTTTTCGCGACTTTAACGGACCCACCTGCATCACGCATCTTCGAGCGAAGATCGCTCATCTGCGCAACGGTGAGACCGGTATAGTGGGCCACGACGACCGAACCGGACTCTTTGAAAGCGCCGTTCAGCCACGCGACAAATTCGCGCTTTTCCGCTCTATCCACTGTCTCTCTCCAGTTGACAGGACAACATATGCCCTGCCGGGTTGCCTTTGCCGGACGAACTTCACAGTCAGTCCGACGTTCGAGGATCCTGTCCCCTTCGGCACCACCTGCAAGCAGGCTTCACCCAAAGGCAACTACGGTTCAAACCTCGCATGCGTTCTCACGCGAAACCAGGTTATTCCACGTCTCATGCAGGCTTTGCGTTTAAGGCAATCATCAAGGATGAGCGCCGCCTGCAATCTCGGACAGGATAACCGGATTTTCATCCGGCTATCCGAATCTTGCGATCCGGAATTCTTGCCTTTCGCCCCGAAGGACAGGCCGGCAGCCTTGCGCCTCCCCTTTCAGGAAAGGCTTGGGCCCCGGCGAACCGGAGCCCGAAAAACTTAGGCAACGACCTTGACGGTTGCCGGGTCGACCTTGACGCCAACGCCCATGGTCGAGGAAATCGACACGCGCTTGACGTATTCGCCCTTGGCAGCCGACGGCTTTGCCTTGATGACGGCATCAGCGAAAGCCTTGATGTTTTCTTCGAGCTTCGCATTGTCGAAGGAAACCTTGCCGATACCGGCATGGATGATACCAGCCTTCTCGACGCGGAATTCGACTGCACCGCCCTTGGAAGCAGCAACAGCGGCTGCAACGTCGGTGGTGACGGTGCCGACCTTCGGGTTCGGCATCATGCCACGGGGGCCGAGAACCTTACCGAGACGACCGACGAGCGGCATCATGTCCGGGGTTGCAATGCAGCGATCGAATTCGATCTTGCCGCCATTGACGATTTCGAACAGGTCTTCCGCACCAACGATGTCGGCGCCAGCCTTCTTCGCTTCCTCAGCCTTGTCGCCGCGAGCGAAAACAGCAACGCGAACCGTACGGCCCGTGCCGTTCGGCAGATTGACGACGCCGCGGACCATCTGGTCAGCATGGCGCGGGTCAACGCCGAGGTTCATCGCGATTTCGATGGTTTCGTCGAACTTTGCGACGGCACGCTCCTTGACGAGGCCGATTGCTGCCGACAGGTCGTACAGCTTGTTGGCGTCAATGCCTTCGCGGATCTTAGCTACGCGCTTGGAAATCTTCGCCATCGTCTCAGCCCACCACTTCCAGGCCCATCGAACGGGCAGAACCTTCGATCATGCGCATTGCTGCTTCAACATCAGCGGCGTTCAGATCCTTCATCTTCGCTTCAGCGATCGCACGAACCTTGTCGCGCGTGATCGTGCCGGCGCTTGCCTTGCCCGGGGTCTTCGAACCCGACTTCAGGTTGGCGGCCTTCTTGAGGAAATAGGTCACCGGAGGCGTCTTCATCACAAAAGTGAAAGACTTGTCCTGATAATAGGTAATCACGACCGGAATCGGGGAACCCTTTTCCATGTCCTGCGAGGCAGCGTTGAACGCCTTGCAGAATTCCATGATGTTAATGCCGCGCTGACCCAGGGCCGGACCGATCGGGGGCGACGGATTGGCCGCACCTGCCGCTACCTGGAGCTTCAGCTGGCCTGCAACTTTCTTAGCCATTGCTTTCTGCCTTTTTACTTTGCCGGAAATCCGGCTTTCTCGATTAATGCCGGAAAATCCGGCTCTCGACTGGCGCCAGTACAACTGGCGGGCAGTTCGGTGGTTCGGAAACTAACGACCGGCTAAGCCGCCCTCCCTTCCACCATGCTCACCTCACCCGAAACTCGGACGAGATGAACGCCCTTCACGGGCAAACGATCAGAGCTTGTCGACCTGACCGTATTCCAGATCCACAGGCGTTGCGCGCCCGAAGATGGAAACCTCAACCTTGAGACGCGCACGCTCTTCGTCGACTTCCTGAACGATACCGTTGAACGAAGCAAACGGACCGTCGGAAACGCGAACGTTCTCGCCAATCTCGAAGGATACCGAAGTCTTCGGACGCTCGACGCCATCCTGAACCTGGTTCAGAATCTGGTCGACTTCCTTCTGGGAAACCGGAACAGGCTTGGAATCGCCAAGGAAACCAGTGACTTTCGGGGTATTCTTGATAAGCGAAAAGACGGCATCTGTGAGGGTTGCGCGAACCAGCACGTAACCGGGGAAGAACTTGCGCTCTGCATCGACCTTGCGGCCGCGGCGCACTTCAACGATCTTCTCGGTCGGCACGACGATCTGCTCGATCAGCTCGGACAGACCTTTCTGCTTCGCCTTGATCTCGATATCTTCGGCGACCTTCTTTTCGAAATTGGAATAGGCGTGAACGATGTACCAGCGCGCCGTCATCTAAAAACTCCCCAATCCTGACTTATCGACCAAAGCCGAGAATAAATTCCACGCCATAGGCCATAAGCTGGTCGGCAAGAAAAAAGAATGCAGCAGCCAGAAACGCCATAATCACCACCATGATGGTGGAGATGACCGTTTCACGCCGGGTCGGCCAGGTCACCTTCGCCGTTTCGGCGCGAACCTGCTGAAAAAAGGTGATCGGATTCGTTTTGGATGCCATCTGCCGCTCTGTCATTGATCCGGCGCTATCCTCAAACCCCACCCCGTCGAAACGAATCAGAAGCCTGAAGTCACGCGTCTGCGGCCCGCAAAGCTGAAAATTCAGCCCCACGCGCCGCGTGTCTGTTGACGTTACATAGAATCGATTCCCGGAAAAAACAAGCCCAAAGGTTAAAAGAATACCATACAGGCTTATCGGAGATCCGATCCTTGCGAATACCACTCGGCGCACCATCCAATCGTGCGGCGGCGATCCTTCCCTGCCCGGCCAACAAATCCCGCAAGGAATTATCATTTCCAACCGCGTCGCCCGGCCGATGCCAGCGCCATGATCGAAAAGCTGAGGTAGCATAAAATGCCACCTCATTTATCATATAGAAAACGGGCACTCACAGTCAAGCCGTGAGCACCCGTTCTAAAATGGCAGGGGCAGCAGGGTTCGAACCCGCGACCTACGGTTTTGGAGACCGTCGCTCTACCAACTGAGCTATACCCCTATGCGGCATTGCATTGCCTTATCGGCAGAATGCCAGACTGGCGGCGTAACCGCCAGTCAAATTCATTACTCGATGATCGAGGAGACGATGCCTGCACCGACGGTGCGGCCGCCTTCACGGATAGCGAAGCGAAGCTTCTCTTCCATCGCGATCGGCACGATCAGGGTAACGTCCATGGCGACGTTATCGCCAGGCATGACCA
>NZ_JBVPGS010000004.1:0-1150 GCF_055816855.1 Ochrobactrum sp. PL_is483 | reverse complement strand
CCCCACGTTAACATCGGCACGATTGGTCACGTTGACCATGGCAAGACGTCGCTGACTGCAGCGATCACGAAGTACTTTGGTGACTTCAAGGCCTATGACCAGATCGACGCAGCGCCGGAAGAAAAGGCGCGCGGCATCACGATCTCGACCTCGCATGTGGAATATGAGACGGCCAACCGTCACTATGCCCACGTCGACTGCCCTGGCCACGCTGACTATGTGAAGAACATGATCACCGGCGCTGCCCAGATGGACGGCGCGATCCTGGTGGTTTCGGCTGCTGACGGCCCGATGCCGCAGACCCGCGAGCACATCCTGCTTGCTCGTCAGGTTGGCGTTCCGGCAATCGTCGTGTTCCTCAACAAGTGCGACCAGGTTGACGACGCAGAACTGCTCGAACTGGTTGAACTGGAAGTGCGCGAACTTCTCTCGAAGTACGACTTCCCGGGCGATGAAACCCCGATCGTCAAGGGCTCGGCTCTTGCTGCTCTGGAAGATTCCTCGAAGGAACTGGGCGAAGACGCTGTTCGCGCCCTGATGGCCGCTGTCGACGACTACATTCCGACCCCGGAACGTCCGATCGACCAGCCGTTCCTGATGCCGATCGAAGACGTGTTCTCGATCTCGGGCCGCGGTACGGTTGTGACGGGTCGCGTTGAGCGCGGTATCGTCAAGGTTGGTGAAGAAGTTGAAATCGTCGGCATCAAGGCGACGGCGAAGACGACGGTTACCGGCGTTGAAATGTTCCGCAAGCTGCTCGACCAGGGCCAGGCTGGCGACAATATCGGCGCTCTGATCCGCGGCGTTGGCCGTGAAGACGTTGAACGCGGCCAGGTTCTCTGCAAGCCGGGTTCGGTGAAGCCGCACACCAAGTTCAAGGCAGAAGCCTACATTCTGACCAAGGACGAAGGTGGCCGTCATACGCCGTTCTTCACGAACTACCGTCCGCAGTTCTACTTCCGCACGACGGACGTGACGGGTGTTGTCACGCTGCCGGCTGGTACGGAAATGGTCATGCCTGGCGATAACGTCGCCATGGACGTTACCCTGATCGTGCCGATCGCGATGGAAGAGAAGCTTCGCTTCGCTATCCGTGAAGGCGGCCGCACCGTCGGTGCAGGCATCGTCTCCTCGATCATCGAGTAATGAA
>NZ_JBVPGS010000015.1:0-16379 GCF_055816855.1 Ochrobactrum sp. PL_is483 | reverse complement strand
CCCATCCTCGCCCTTCCAGCTATTGGCATAGTTGGCGGCAAGGCCGAGCCGTCCGATCAGGCTGTCGCCGTCATGCAGGCTGACGCGGCTGTCCCATGCATCGCGGAAGCTGTCGGCATTGATCGATGAGTACATCAGCTGCGCCTGCGGGGTCAGCGACCAGTTCTGGTCGATGGCGATCCGCTGGCCTGCTTCGATGCTCAAGGCATAGCCGGTTGCCTTGCGGCCATCGGCAAGACCCTGATTGGCGGTCCAGGAGGTGAGATCGCTGTCGAACCACGTGACCTGCGCCTGACCGTCGACATAGAAGCCGGAATTGCCATACCAGGTGGCGGTTGCGCCAAGGCTCCAGCCATCGGTGCTGATCGCGCCATCGCCGTGGAAGGAGGACACATCACCCTTGGCATGGCCATATTGGCCGATGATACCGGCGATCAGCTTGCCACTGTCGCTCTCATAGAACTGGCCGTCGACACCGGCCTGCATGATGAAGGTGTTGATGTCCTGCTTCATTCGGCTCAGCGACGTATCGGGTTCAAGGCGGTTATGCGCGCCTTCGATACGCGCCCACACGCCCTTGTCGTCAACGGCGGCACCTGTGGCCTGGCCATCGCCGTTCCGGCCCGTCCAGTAGCGCTCGCCCACACGCTCCTGCAAGGTCGGCAGCTTGTTGAGCGCCTGCATGTTCTGCAGATAGCCTTCATAGACAGGAACCGACGGGCTGTAGCGCGGATCAGGGCCTGGGCCTGGATTGTCAAGCTGGCTGGTCAGATACCAGTTACCGTCCGCATTGCCGGTGCCCGAGCCCTGCTGCAGCGTATAGGCATAGGCACCGCCGGAGACGGCCTGCTTGCCGTCCTTGGTGACAAAGTCACCCAGCAGCGAGAAGGTGCCGTACGACCGGCCCTGAACATCGACCACTTCGATGCCGTTGACCGTCTGTGCGCCCAGCCCGCCGCGATTGATGACCTTCAGGTTGGTGTTGCCATAGGTATCGCCGCCGACCTTGAGCATGTCGGTCTTGGAATCATCGCCGCCAAGCACAGTGTTGATCGTGACAGTGCCGCCGCTACCGGTATAATTGCTTGCAACGGTCAGCACCGCGCCACCAGAGCCACCGAAATTAACGTTACCTGCATTTACAAGACTGGCAATGGTCTGATCGTGGCCACGCATATCCAGTGCACCGCCAGCATCAACGGTGAAATTGGAATTCGCGCTAAATACACCAGCATCGCTCGCCGAGAGAATACCGCCATGGATGTTGGTCGCTGCTGAATAGTCGCTGCCAACACCGGTGAAAACCGTGTTGCCGCTATAAACATCCACTGCGCTATTAGCATTGCCACCCGTTATGACCGGTGAAAATTCATAATCACCACTCACATCAGTATGATTGAAAACGAGGTGGGCGCCACCTGAGCCAAAAGTCAACCGATTGGCTTCGATTTTACCCGGTGCTACAGCTGTATCTCCTGCAGCTGCGCCTATATTGATAGTACCCTGTGCTTGATCTTGCCCGCTCCAATAACCCGCAAGGCTTAGTAGCCCTCCTACTGTTACAGTGCCGCCATCGCTGACGATGAGAGTCCCGTTACCGGACCCGCCTACTTCCAAGGTATGAGTGGTCGTCCATATCGACCCTGCGCCATCAACCGTGACCTGTCCGACAGAACCCGCCAAGCGCCCGATATAGCCATAAAGATCAGAAACCGCACCTCCATCGCTGATCGTCAGTTCGCCATTGCCTGCGTGCCCAACAGTGAACTCGCCAACATTTGTCCACTTTGAGCCAGCGCCACTAACAGTGGCTGCACCTGTCGAACCCACCAGATAACCAACACTCGCATCAATGTCGGAAACAAGTCCGCCAGCCGAAATGACAAGTCCACCCTCAGCGCCGCTACCATAGCCCACTCTTACCTGCCCAGCCTCGACAGAAGCATGATGCCCAGAGGCTTGATCGACACCGGATACATTCATGAATCCATAGCTGCCAGCCCCCCAGCCCATGCCAATCGTTTGTTCAACCTGAACAAGACCGCCATCGGTGACGTTTACGATTCCCTGTCCTTCACCGCCGACCCCGAACTGGTTGTGCACGACCCTGAACGTCGAGCGCTGATCTGTCGGAGCATTGACACCGCTTACATTGAGAATGCCATGGCTGCCTGCCAGTTCCCCGACCGATGACGAATACTCAGCCGAAACCAAACCGCCATCCGTGATGCTGACAAACCCCTCACCGGCATTGCCGATATGGAGTTGGTTGTTGGTAATCAACTGAGACCGCTCGCCGGTACCGGCATCGACACCGCTAACTTCGACCACTCCCTTGCCTGTCGCTTGCACGCCGATTTCCAGATAGACGGGGCTGTCCGTGTTCAACGAATCGTATTTGCCGCCATTCCGGATTATCAGCTTGCCACTTCCAGCATCACCGATGTTGACAACACCGTCCGTTGTCCATTTGGAGCCAGCGCCATCAATCGTAACGATACCGCCAAAGGGGGAGGTCGCACCAAGGGTACCATCCGTACTCCTGACAATACCGCCAGACTCAATATACAGATAGCCGTCGCCCATTTCTCCGACGATAAGCTTGCCTCCGGTATCCCATGGCGAGGTGTAATCCCCGGGCACCGTTATAATCAAGCTTCCGTCTATGACCTCATCGGCCATGGCAGGCGCTACACAAAGCAGCGCCGCAACAGACACCCCCGAAAGAAGCCCGGTACGCGAGAAAACCGTGCCCGATATTTTTTTATGCATATCTCAACTCCGAAAGCAGAACTATCGAATGTAGAATGAGAAAATTTCCCAAAATAAATTAGAAGTTTCTGAATAATAAAAGCCAAATCTTTATTTTATATTTGCTAAAATTGCCCCGTACTACCCGCGAAAGCCAAGTGGCGTTGATCTTACTTGTGCGTAGTTTCATAAAAAGCAATACTTTTATATAAAACACAATGCCCAATTTATTGTTATAAAATCTATAATTAGTAATATATAATATGATTTGGCCGTTCTGATAAATATTTAAATGAAAGACAAATATTCAAGCGAATATGATGTAAATGTACGAGAATAAAGTAATAGTGTTGCGGTAAGGGCTGGTATTGTTCCGGTTAATACTGAATGGTTGGAGCCGTCCTGGTCATCCGATGCAGAGCCGCTTCACACTTTTCGGGATGCGCTTTGGTAGCCTTCGCGCAAGCTTCGCAAGCTAGGGTCCGCTTCGAATCAGGAGACGGACGTGCAGCAGGCAGCGGCTAAACCCTTCATGAAAAGCGGATTTCTGACCGGCAGCGACATGGGGCTGGCGGTTGGCATCATCATCATCCTGACGGTGCTTTTCCTGCCTGTTCCGGCGGTCGTGCTGGATATCGGGCTGGCGTTCTCCATCGCCTTCTCCGTCCTGATCCTGATGGTGGCGCTGTGGATTCAGCGCCCGCTCGATTTTTCCGCCTTTCCGACGGTGCTGCTGATCGCCACCATGATGCGATTGTCGCTCAACATCGCGACGACGCGCGTGATTCTCACCCACGGCAATGAGGGATATCTCGCCGCCGGTCACGTGATCCATGGCTTCTCGCAATTCGTGATGGGCGGCGATTTCGTCATCGGTCTGGTGGTTTTCTGCATCCTGATCATCGTCAACTTTCTCGTCATCACCAAGGGCGCGACACGTATCGCCGAAGTGGGCGCGCGCTTCACGCTCGATGCCATCCCCGGCAAGCAGATGGCCATCGATGCCGATCTCTCCTCCGGCCTGATCGATGAAAAGGAAGCGCAGCGCCGCCGCCGCGAGCTGGAAGAGGAAAGCTCCTTTTTCGGTTCCATGGACGGTGCGTCGAAATTCGTGCGCGGCGATGCGATTGCGGGCCTCATCATCACTGCCGTCAATATTTTCGGCGGCATCATCATCGGCGCCACGCGCCACGACATGGATATTGCGCACGCGGCTGACGTCTTCACCAAACTGTCGGTCGGCGATGGTCTGGTCACGCAGATTCCGGCGCTGATCGTCTCGCTCGCCGCCGGTCTTCTGGTGTCGAAGGGCGGCACGCGCGGCTCCGCCGATCAGGCGATCTTCGGTCAGCTTGGCGCTTATCCGAAGGCGCTTCTGGTCGCGGCAATGCTGCTCTTCGTCCTCGGCATCATGCCGGGCCTGCCAGCCTTCCCGTTCTTCATGCTGGGCGGCGCGATGGCTTTCATCGGTATTGCCGTGCCGCGCCGTCAGGCGCGCCAGCGCGAGGCGGAAGCGAACGAGGCCGGCAAAAAGCAACGCGAACAGGAAGAGCAGGAGCGCAACTCGGTCAAGGCGTCGCTTGAAACCAACCAGATCGAGCTTTGCCTTGGCAAGCAGCTTTCCGCCCGGCTGATCGCCTCGCAGCAGGAACTGGCACATCGCGTCAACAAGATGCGCCGCAAGTTTGCGCAGGAATACGGTTTCGTCATTCCCGAGATCAAGGTGACGGACGATATCGCGCTGCCGCCGAAAAGCTACCGGATCAAGATACACGGCACGGCTGTCGCCAGCCACGAGCTGCGGGTCGGCGAAACGCTGGTCGTGCTGGGCGAGCGCCCGATTCCGTCCATTCCGGGTGAGGAAGTGCGCGAGCCGGCCTTCGGCATGCGCGCCTATTCCGTGCCGGAAACCTTTGCGTCCGATCTGCGCCGCGACGGCTACATGACCGTGGACAATCTCTCGGTCCTGCTGACGCATCTGAGCGAAATCGTGCGCAACAATCTGGCCCAGCTTCTGTCCTACAAGGACATGCGCATTCTGCTGGACCGTCTGGGGCCGGAATACCGCAAGCTGCTGGAAGATATCTGCCCGTCGCATATTTCCTATTCGGGCTTGCAGGCGGTGCTGAAGCTTTTGCTCGCCGAGCGCATTTCCATCCGCAACCTGCATCTGATCCTCGAAGCCATCGCGGAAATCGCGCCGCTCGTCCGCCGCCCGGAAATGATCGTGGAACATGTGCGCATGCGCATGGCGCAGCAGATTTGCGGTGACCTGTCCGACAATGGCGTGCTGAATGTTCTGCGCCTCGGCAATCGCTGGGATCTGGTTTTCCACCAGAGCCTCAAGCGTGATGCCAAGGGCGAGATCGTCGAATTCGACATCGATCCGCGCCTGCTGGAACAGTTCGGCACGGAGGCGTCTGCCGTCATCCGCAAGCATTTCGACAATGGCGAACGTTTCGTGCTGGTGTCCTCGCCGGAAGCGCGGCCCTATATTCGCATGATTATCGAGCGCCTGTTCGCCACGCTGCCGGTGCTCTCTCATGTCGAGATCGCCCGTGGCGTGGAGGTGAAGTCGTTGGGCGCGATTTCATAGTCAACGGCCGATCGATCCCTCGATCCTTCCATCCTTCGAGACGGTTCCCTTCGCTCCGCTCAGGGCACCTCCTCAGGATGAGGGGCGCGAGGGTCGGAGAGGTCGGAGACGCCCGCTTATGTGCTCAGGGCGCATCTCCTTTGGGACGAGGAAAAAGTCTTGGCGCCCACGCCCCTCATCCTGAGGAGCCATGCCGAGCTTGTCGAGGCTTGGCGTCTCGAAGGATCGAAGGATCGAAGGACGAGGGGAGTAATTATTGCTTGATACGAGGAAAGGGCCCTGAGTGCCTGTCGCACAATTGCCGCTCAATGAAATCATCCTGGCCGCCGTTCTGGCGTTCTGCCGCATCGGCGCCTGCCTGATGCTGATGCCGGGGCTTTCGAGCGCGCGCATTCCGTTGCAGGTGAGGCTTTTCATCGCGCTCGCCTGTTCCTTCGCGGTGCTGCCGCTGGTGCTGCAGCGCATCGTCACCGTTGTCGATGCCGGGCAGCCGTGGACGCTGTTCCGCCTGATGGCGAGTGAATTGTTCGTCGGCGCGGTGATCGGCATTCTGGCGCATATCTATTTCTGGGCGCTGCAATTCATGGCCAGCACGATGGCGGTTTCCGTCGGCTATTCCGGCTCTCCTGCCGATGCCATCACCGAAAGCGAACCGCAGGCGACGCTTGCAACCATCGTCACCTTCAGCGCGCTGTTCCTGTTCTTCATCACCGACATGCATCTGGAGATTTTCCGGGCGCTGCTCAATTCCTATGTGGCCATTCCGGTTGACGGACAGTTTCGCCCTGACGCGGCGATGATCGATTTCACCGATGCGCTTTCGGCGGCTTTTCTGGCGACGCTGCGCATCGCCGCGCCCTTCATCGTCTTTGCGATTCTGGTCAATTTCGCCATCGGCCTCGTCAACAAATTGACGCCGACCATACCGGTCTATTTCGTGTCGATGCCGTTCGTGCTGGGGGGAGGGCTGCTGGTGGTCTATTTCATCTTGCCGGAACTCCTGCGCTTCTTCACCAACGAAACTGCCACGCAGTTGCGCGAACTGTTCTGAGGGCCGCGATGACAAACCCGCGCAATCTCAAGAAGCTGATTGAACTGCAAAAGCTTGGCAGCGCCCGGCTGGAACAGGCGCTTGCCGCAGCCAATGCGCGCAAGGGCGCGCTGGATGAAGAGCGCGAGGCGCTGATCGCCATGCAGGACCGCCGCTATGACGGCGATGCGCTCAATATCGATCCATCGCTGCTGATCCGGCGTCTTGGCAACAATGCCGCCGAATCGCAGCAGCTGGAACAGCGGCTCGATGTGCAGCGCAAGGCGCTGTTGCAGGAACAAAGGCGGGTGGAATTGCTGGAAGGTCGCCTGGCGGACACCAGAAACGAGCGCGAACGGCGCGAACTTTCCAGCCTGATCGAAGAATTTATTAGCCGGAAAACGACAAATCGCTCGCAAGGCCCTGATTGAGCACAAAAACGGGTCTGAACGCACGCACAAGTTTCAGTCAAGTTTGATCCATTATGGTGCACATAACAAACAAGGAGTGATGCATGGCGATCAACCCGCCGTCAGATCTGGTGATGGACGTGGCGCGCGCCGCCGATCCGCAAGCCTATCGCATGGCGGCGGAACGGTTGAGAGCGCCGTCCGCATCCGCCGCCGGCGGTGGGCTGACGCAGGATGGTTTCGCCAGCTTTTCCGACAGCCTCGCGGCTGGGGTCAGCGTGCGGCCGGATGCGCAGAACGCGGCCAATCCGGCTTATCGCAAGTTCGAGGCCTTCATGCTGCAATCCTTCGTGCAGTCGATGTTCACCAGTGACACGACGGCGACCTTCGGGAAGGGGATTGCCGGTGAATACTGGAAGTCCATGATGGCGGAAGCCATGGCGAACAAGATGGCGGATGGCGGCGGTGTCGGCATTGCCAGGTTGCTTGAGGAGCAGGCGGCGCGCAACGGACGGCCAGACGCGCCGACGACGGTGGCCTTGGGAGACGTGATCAACAATCTGGGAGACCAGGTGAGCGAGAACGCCGTTTCGAAGGACATTGTGCATGGCTTCGAACGCAAGCTCATTCAAAAGCAGCTGGAGCATGTCTCCCGAAAGTGGGAACCGGTTTCGGGATAAGGACATGCGGCAAAATGAAAAGATAGACAACAGCGACACGGACAGCGCGCGCGGCTGAATGGCCCGTAACGACAAGCGTCATAATTGAGGACCCCCGAAATGACCGAGACAAGCTCTGAAAACAGCCTGCCAGAGGATTCGCTGATCGTCGCTATCACGAGCGAACCCGGTCAGGCGCTGGCAGAGGAACCGGACGAGAACCCGACATTGAAGCCGGTCGTGCGGGCGATCCAGCGTCTGGAAGACGTGATCGATACGGAAACGCGCCTTCTGCTGGATGGCGGCAATCCGGATCTCGCCGAAATCAACGCCCGCAAGAGCCGTGGACTTTACGATTTCAACAAGGCGATCAAGAAAGCGGCCAGCGCTGCCGAACCCGCGACGATGAAGCGGCTTCAGCCGCTGCTGGACAGCCTGAAGCACAAGCTTGAAAAGAACTGCGAGGCGCTGCAACTGCATCTGCGCGCTGTCGGCGAACTGGCCGACCTCATTCGCGGTGCGCTGGAAACGCAGGAAGCCGACGGCACCTATTCCATGCAGAGCGCGAGGCTCGGTCACGCACGATGATCCGCATCATTGCCATCGGCCTGTGGATTTGCGCCGTCGCTTTCGGCTCGCTTTTCTTCGCCGTTCGCCAGAACGCCTCATCCTCGGATGGGGCGCAGGCCGCGGTCGGCGGTTTCGGCGGCGTCGACTACGTGAAGACGGACGTGATGAGCGTGCCGATCATTTCGAATGGCGATGTGGCCGGTTACGTGGTGACGCAGCTTGTCTATACGGTCGATTCAAACATTCGCAAGAAGCTGAGCGTGCCGCTCGAATTCTTCATCAGCGATGAAATCTTCCGCAAGTTCTATGGCAGCTATTCGGATACCAAGGAGGTCGAGAAGGTGAGCTTCGAGGACGTGCGTGCCTCGATCATCTCCGATCTCAATGCGCGGTTCCCCGAACCGGTGATCAAGGACCTTCTGGTCGAGCAGTTCAACTATATTTCAGCCGAAGAAATCCGCGCCATGAACATGCGCGGCACGCCGACGCCGACCGCACCTGGAAAGCAGGCGCCCGAAAAGCAGGCAAATGCCGAGCCTGCCAGTCACAGCGAATAGTATTTTCCTGAAAGCTGGGCGAGGCGTTCTTCGTCGAGCGGCGTGACTGCCGGGTCGGATACAAGCTCCACACCCATTTCACGGCCATTGCGCCAGGCGACGCGGGCCAGAAGCGCGCGACCGTAATAATCATCGAACAACCAGAAACGCTCAGGCAGGGTGGGGACTTCGACGGTCCTCAGCTTGGCGCCATGGGGCGCGATATCGCTGAACTGGCACTCGATGATAAACCGCCCGTCGAGGCCCACGATCTTGCCCGAGCGCAGCCTTGTGCGCTGTCTCTCTTCCCTGCGACGTTCATGGGATGGCTTAACCCGCGCCATATCAAAATCTTACCTGCTGTTCCCCACCGCATCGGCCTGAAAATCGAAAACGATTTTCGGAAAGCACGATGCGCAGTTTTAAGAGCCCAGTCTAGCAGGTTTCGATTGCCGATGCGTTACTTTTTGAACCGGGAATCTGCGGGCATGGTTACCTTGAACAGGTTCCTGTGTATTAGAGCGGTTCCGGTTAAAACGGAATCGCTGGAACCGCTCTAATTATTTGTTTCGTCGCATTATCCTACGCAAAACCGCTTCGCACTTTTGCTGGAAATGCTCTAGTGATCCCCGCAAGCTTCGCAGAGGCCGCGCAGCTCCAGTGTCGTCTTGCGCGACTTGAACCCGTTCTGGAGGCTCCATGCGCTGACGAGATTTTCGATCGCCGCGTCGGAAAACTCTGTCACCTGACCGCATTTCTCGCAAATCGCGAAAGCCACGAGGCCCTGCTGATGGCATTGCGGATGGGCGCAGGCAACGAAGGCGTTGAGGCTTTCGAGGCGATGGATCAGCCCGTAGTCGAGCAGTTTTTCCAGCGCGCGATAGACTTGCAGCGGCGCGCGGAAACCGTCGTCGCGCAGCTGGTCGAGGATCGTATAGGCGCTGAGCGGGCCATCCGCCTTGGACAGCACGTCGAAAACCAGTGTCTGATTGCGGGTCAGGTCCTGCGGGGCGTGATGATGGTGATGGGTGCTCATTGTCCAGCGATCCGTTTCGGTGATGCTTGTTCCCTCTTATGTAGGGGTAACAGGCTCAAAATGAAAATGGCAAGCGCCGCGACCACGATGGACGGGCCGGATGGCGTGTCGAAATGAATGGAGCCATAAAGTCCGCCGATCACCCCGGCAGCGCCGATCAGCGAGGCGAGGATGGCCATCTGTTCGGGCGTGGAGGAAAAGCGGCGTGCGGTTGCCGCCGGAATGATCAGCAGCGAGGTTATCAGGAGGATTCCGACGATCTTCATCGCGATGGCGATGACGATGGCGAGCAACAGCATGAAGACAATGCGCGACAAAGCCGGGTTCATGCCTTCGGCGCGCGCTATGTCCTCGCTGACGGTGGCGGCGAGGAAAGGACGCCACAGCCAGGCCAGAACCGCCAGCACGAACACGCCGCCGCCATAGATGAAGGCGATATCCATGCGCGAAACGGCCAGAATATCGCCGAACAGGAAGGACAAGAGGTCGACCCGCACCCATGTCATGAAGGCGACGAGGACGAGGCCAAGCGACAGCGTGGCATGAGACAGGATGCCGAGGAGCGAATCCGCCGACAATGTATGGCGGCGCTGCAAGAGCAGCAGAATGGCGGAAATCGCCACCGCGACCGCGAACACGCCGATCATCATATTGATGTCGAAAACAAGCGCCAGCGCCACGCCGAGAAGCGCGGAATGCGCCATGGTGTCGCCGAAATAGGCCATGCGCCGCCACACGATGAAGCAGCCGAGCGGCCCCGTGGTGAGCGCCAGACCGACACCGGCGATGATGGCGCGGGTGAAGAAGTCGTCAAGCACGGGGCGCGCTCCCTTCGTGGTGATGGTGGTCATGATGATGGCCGTCATCGGCATGGCAGTGATCGGTCACGGAACCATCTGCGTGCAGCACGCGCCCATCAGGCAGATGGGTGTGATCGTGGTGATGCTCGTAGACGGCGAGCGGCCCGACGGCCCAGCTGCCGAACAGCCGCACATATTCGGGGCTTGCCGTCACGTCGCGCGGGGTGCCGCTGCAGCAGACATGGCCATTGAGGCAGATGACGCGGTCGGTCGCCGCCATGACCAGATGCAGGTCGTGCGAAATCAAAAGCACGCCGCAGCCGGTGTCGTCGCGCAGCTTCGCGATCAGCTCGTAAAGCGCGGCTTCACCGGAAAAGTCGACGCCTTGTACCGGCTCGTCCAGCACCATGAGGTCAGGCTTGCGGGCAAGCGCGCGCGCCATTAGCGCCCGCTGGAACTCGCCGCCTGACAGGTTGGCGATCTCGGCTTTTGCAAGATGCGGGATGCCCACCACTTCCAATGCCGCCTCGATATCCTTGCGCGCGAGAGGCCCGGTCAGCGTCATCAGGCGCTCGACCGAAAGCGGCAGCGTGCGGTCGATATTGATCTTCTGCGGCACATAACCGATGCTGAGCCCCGGCACGTGGCTCACATTGCCTTCGTCCGGCTTCAGGATGCGTAGCGCCATCTTGGCGGCGGTGCTTTTTCCCGCGCCATTCGGCCCGATCAGGGTCACGATTTCGCCGCGCTCGACAACCAGATCGACATTGCGCACGAGCCAGCGCCCGTCGCGATAGACGCCGGCGCCTTTCAGTTCGATCAATGTTTCCCGCGCCTTTTGGGCGGGGAGGGCGGTCTTCCTGCTCATCTGTTCCGGGCTTTTCTCAGTGTCTTTTCCGTTGGCCACCCCGGTTTCAATTTTTGCAAATTGGGGGTTGCCTCACCTTATGACAGACGTTATAGCATAACGCAACATACGTAATAAAATAACATATCACTTGAATATGATGTCCTTCATCAATCACCCAAGAGAGAGACCATGAAACATCGCCGCTCCCTCCTTCTCGCCTCGGCTTTTCTGGCCGGTTTGACCCATGCCGCCTTTGCTGCGGAACGTGACGGCGTTGTCGTATCGATCAAGCCGCTTCACTCGATTGTCTCGGCGGTCATGCAGGGCGTGGGCGAGCCGAAGCTGATCGTGCAGGGCGCGGGTTCGGAGCATGTCTACAGCCTGAAACCCTCCGATGCCGAAGCCATCGAGCACGCCAGGGTGATCTTCTGGGCCGGACCGTCGATGGAAACCTTCCTCGACAAGCCCATCGACACGCTGGGCGAGGGCGCAAAGGTTGTCGCGCTTGGTGATGCCGATGGCCTGACGAGGCTGAAGTTCCGTGAAGGCGGGCCGTTCGAAGCGCATGACCATGGGCATGAAGAAGGCCACGACCATGCCCATGATGACAAGAAGCACGATCATGCCGCTGAAGCTTCCGAAGCCGGGCATGACCATGGCCACAATGAATTTGACCTGCATTTCTGGCTCGACCCGCAGAACGGAAAGGTTCTGGCGGCGGATATTGCCAAGACACTCGCTGAAAGCGACCCGGAACATGCCGCGCAATATGAAAAGAACGCGAAGGACTATGGCGAGAAGATCGACGCGCTGACGGCGGAAGTCGCCAGCGAACTGGAGCCGGTTAAAGACAAGCCATTCGTCGTCTTCCATGATGCCTATCAATATTTCGAAAATCGCTTTGGCGTGAAGGCGGCCGGATCGATCACGGTCAGCCCGGAAAAGGCGCCGGGTGCGGCGCGCATCAAGGAAATTCACGAGAAGATCAAGTCGCTCGGCGCAGCCTGCGTGTTCTCCGAACCGCAGTTCGAGCCGAAGCTGGTGAAAACCGTTATCGACGGGACGGATGCCAAAACCGGCGTTCTCGATCCTCTGGGTGCCGAATTGAAGGACGGGCCGGACCTTTATCCGCAGCTTATCCGCAATCTGGCCAGTTCGCTGAAAACCTGCCTGTCGAAATAACAGCCGCAGCCGCTTCCCTTTGCTGGATGCCCCTGCATTCAGAAAGCGGCTGCGATTGTGCCGGGCTGCAACCTGCTTGAACTTGCGGGCAGCCCGGCACTCAAGAAACCGGAACAAGCGCAACGCGCTTGGTCCCTTCGCTGCAAAGCGCGTCAAGCGCAAAGCGTGTTACCGCTTTTCCCGTGCATTTCTGGCGGCTTCAACCGCCTATTTTTACCGATAAGATTGTTACGATATAACATAAAGGAGATATGAATGCGTAGCTTTGTGAGGGCGCTTCAGGCCGGTGCCGTTTTGACTTTTCTTGCTCCGGCAGTAGCAGGTGCGCATGGCATCTGGATTGCCGAGCGTCATGGAACGCAGGCTGTTGTGTACGGCCATGGCGCAAGCGACGAGGCTTATGATCCGCAGAAGCTGAAGACCGTGACCGCCAAAGACGGGGACGGCAAGGATTTGCCGTAAAGATCGAGCGGCAGGAAGATCATGCCCTGCTGGGCGTGCCCGGAAATGCGGTTGTGGTCAGCGGCATGCTCGACAATGGCTTCTGGGCCGAGGGTCCGGACGGCAAGTGGGTCAACAAGCCGAAGTCCGAGGTTCCGGGTGCGAAACAGTCCAGCCAGAGCCAGAAATTTGCCGTCGCCATTCTCGATCATCTGCGCAGGAAGCCCGAGCCGCAAGGCTTGCCGTTTGAAATCGTTCCCCTGATGGACCCGACGATTTTGGAGGCGGGTAACGAGCTTCCCGTGCAGGTTCTGCTTGACGGAAAGCCGGTGGAAGGCGTCGCTGTCACGGCGGATTATGTCAATGACAGCCACGCGGCGCCGGCAAAGACCGACGCCGAAGGCATCGCCACAATCAGGATTCGCAATGCGGGTCTCAATGTCGTTGCCGCGGGCCATTCCAAACCGCTGTCCGACTCAACGGAAGCCGACAAGCTCAGCTATTTCACCACGCTGACCTTCAATCTCGATCACCATCACCACGATTGATCCCTTCCAGTTTCACCAAGGAACGCAGTGATGAGAAAAAGACTGCCCGTCACCGTCCTGTCCGGCTTTCTTGGCGCCGGAAAGACGACACTGCTCAACCACGTGCTCAACAATCGCGAGAACCGCCGCGTGGCGGTGATCGTCAACGATATGAGCGAAGTGAACATTGATGCCGCCCTCGTTCGGGAGGGCGGCGCCAATCTCTCCCGCACGGACGAGCAACTGGTCGAGATGACCAATGGCTGCATCTGCTGCACATTGCGCGACGATCTCCTGAAGGAGGTTTCGCAACTGGCGGCGCAGGACCGCTTTGATTACCTGCTGATCGAGTCGACCGGCATAGCCGAACCCTTGCCGGTTGCCGCCACGTTCGAGTTTCGCGACGAGAAGGGCAACAGTCTTTCCGATGTCGCCCGGCTCGATACGATGGTGACGGTTGTGGATGCGGCCAATCTCCTGAAGGACTATGCGTCGAGCGACTTTCTGCGCGATCGCGGCGAATCTCTTGGCGCGGAGGACGAGCGCACGCTTGTCGACCTTCTGGTCGAGCAGATCGAGTTCGCCGACGTCGTGGTGTTGAACAAGATATCGACCGCTTCAAGAGATGAGCGTGATCTCGCCCGCAAGGTCATCCGTTCGCTCAATCCCGATGCCCGCATCGAGGAGGCCGATTTCGGTGACGTGCCGCTCGACGCCATATTGGACACGAGGCTGTTCGACTTCAACAAGGCGCATGAACATCCGCTCTGGTACAAGGAGCTGCACGGTTTTGCCTCGCATACGCCCGAGACCGAGGAATATGGCGTTCGCTCCTTTGTCTATCGCGCGCGGCGTCCCTTCGATCCCGAACGGTTCCAGTCGTTCATCGACAAGGGTTGGCCGGGTGTCGTGCGGGCGAAGGGCTTCTTCTGGCTGGCGACACGGCCGGATTTCGTCGGCGAGATCAGTCAGGCGGGGGCCTTGGTGCGCACGGGAAAAAGGGGCCGCTGGTGGTCCTCCGTGCCCAGGCAATACTGGCCGGAGGAACCCGAATGGCAGCGCGCCATGGAGCCGTATTTCCATAAGGTCTGGGGCGACCGGCGTCAGGAAATCGTTTTCATCGGCGTCGATCCGATGCGGGAAGATGCGCTCATCGATGAACTGGACCAGTGTCTCCTTGAGGAAGAAGACTTCGTGCCGGAGCGCTGGTCGGGGCTGAACGATCCGTTTCCGAACTGGTCGCCAGCCTGAAGCCTATTCCGACAGTGAGGCTATATCCATGGCCCTGCTGTCGGCCAGCGTTCGGTGATCCAGAACGCTGGCGATGGCTTCGCGCACGTCGAGCATCATATGGCGCACCTCGCATTCGTCCTCATCGCAGTCGTCGCACGGGCGATAGTCTGTCTTGCTGGCGCAGGCGATAGGCGCAAGCGCGCCATCAAGCGCGCGGATGATATTGCCGATGGCAATTTCGTTCGCCGGGCGGGCAAGGCAGAAGCCGCCGCCCTTGCCCTTGCGGCTCAGAACGAAACCGGCATTGCGAAGCTCGGTGAAAATATTGTCGAGAAACTTGCGCGGTATATGGTGCTTTTCGGCGATCTCGCTGGCCGAAACCAGTTGCCCGTCCGTAACGCCCGCCAGATGCACCATGGCTTTCAGGCCATATTTGCCCTTTTTAGTCAGCATGCCACCCCTGCAGGGCATTTCCTCGAAGACCGAAACCGCCTTCGTCCGGAAAATGCGTGAAAAGAATACGCCCGCCAGCAAAAACCGGCCTCATTGATCTAGAAGTTAGGGGGTAAACCCCGCCACGACAAGTCTTTTTGCCGCCAGCGGTCAATCGCGACCGTTCTCCAGCAAAGCAAGGGATAATGCGCCCTGCAATGCATTGCCGAGCGCGGGTCGATAGAGTTCACGATGCGGCAGAAACGGCAGCGCCGCATAGGAAGAGGCAAGGCCTCCCGTCATGCTGAACCGGCCGAGCCTTTCTATGCCGAGCCGATCCAGACCGCGGCCTATATAAGTGCAGGCGCGTTGCAGGATCGACATGCCAAGCGCATCGCCTTTCTGCGCATAATCGAAGACGATTGGTGCAAAGGTGGCATAGTCCGCAGCCATCGCCGTGCGCGAGAAGCTTATGATCTGGCGAAGCTCGCCGTTGAACCGGGCCAGCACAGCATCGACGAGCTCCGTGCGTTCAGCCATTCCGTCCAGCGCAAGCAGTGTTTCTTCGAGCAGTTCGCGGCCAAGCCGTGCTCCGCCCGCCTGATCGCTCAGCATGAAGCCGCGTCCGCCGACAATCTCGAAGGCGTCCCGTTCCCTTTTGACGAAGACCGAACCAGTGCCGAGAATGACGATAGCGCCGTCGTCCTGACCGAGCGCGCCTTGCAGGGCGCTGACCGCGTCGGAAACGATCTTCACCCTGCCGAAAGGGAGTTGGCGCTCCACGCTGTCCTTGTCGGCAAGCGAATTTGCGCCTGCGAGCCCCAGCACCGCGCAGGTCTCTCTTAGTATGGCGATATCGAGTCCCGCGTCCTGCACGGCCTGCTTTGCCGCGCGCACTATATTGTCCAGCGCTGCTGCCGGGTCGGCGCCGATATTGGCAGGGCCGCTTGTCCCCCGGCCCATGGTCGAGCCATCGCGGTCGGCGAGAAGCGCCCGGCACCCGGTGCCGCCGCCATCGACTGCCAGAATATAGGGCATAGGCTTCATGTTCTTCCCCCGATTGTCATGCCAACCGTCACGGAATCGTCGCAACTGTTCGAATCGCCAGTTTTTCACGGTTGAAATTTGGTTAAAAAGGACCATATTGGCTGTGGAAAGAAAATTCCTGTTTTTTTGAGAAACTGCGTTGACAGTTTTGCTTGGTGGGGTCTATATGGCGCCACAACGAGGGCGGCGGCGCCGCAAGCGGCAGGCTGATGCGTCCTTGGAGTTGGTTGAAAGAGTTGGGCAGTGATGTTTGATTTGAGTAGGCTGGCGGCATTGACG
>NZ_JBVPGS010000022.1:0-119217 GCF_055816855.1 Ochrobactrum sp. PL_is483 | reverse complement strand
GCCCGCTTTCGAGGCCTTGTCCGCGTCGCCTGCCAATGCCTGCTGCAAGCCGCCGCACAGAACATCAAGAAGATCGCCATGGTCCTGACAAAGACGCCAAAGGCAGCCAGCGCATGAGCGGCTGCAGCCGTTTGCAACGCCTCGCCAGTACAGTCACAAAACGCGACCCCTCCCAAAAACAAAACCCGCCGAAAAATATCGACGGGTTTGTCAGCGGTCTGAGCCCGCCAAATGGCGGGCTTTTTTTGATGATCTGGCGAGCGTTATTTCGCGCCGGATATTCCAGCCTGTTCGAACGTCGCCATACCGCTATGGCAAAGTGCGGCCGCCTTGACGATACCGGCAGCGAGCGCTGCGCCGGTTCCTTCACCAAGACGCATTCCCATATCGAGAAGCGGCTCCTTGCCCATCTTTTCCAGCAGCTTGCGATGGCCCGGCTCGGCGGAAACATGACCGAACAGGCAATGATCGATGGCTTCCGGATTGGCAGCATAAAGCACCGCTGCGGCAGCGCTTGCCACGAAGCCGTCGACGATGACCGGAATTTTCTCCATGCGCGCGGCCAGAATTGCGCCAGCCATGGCGGCAACTTCACGACCGCCAAGACGGCTCAACACCTCCAGCGGGTCGCCGAGATGCGTCTGATGGAGCGCAACCGCCTTACGCACTGCGGCAAGCTTGCGCTCAAGCAGCTCACCCGTCGAGCCCGTGCCTGGTCCAACCCAGTCTTCCGCCGTTCCGCCGAAAAGCGCGAGCGCGATTGCTGCCGCGATTGTGGTATTGCCGATACCCATTTCGCCGATGCACAGGAGATCGGTTCCGCCAGCAATCGCTTCCATGCCAAAGGCCATGGTCGCAGCACAGGTGCGCTCATCCATGGCAGGCTCTTCTGTAATGTCCCCGGTCGGATGTTCCAGCGCCAGATCGAAAACCTTCAGGCCAAGATCGTTGGCGATGCAAATCTGGTTGATGGCAGCGCCACCGGCGGCAAAATTCTCAACCATCTGTGCCGTGACACTTGGCGGAAACGGCGTGATATTCTTGGCCGTGACACCATGATTGCCAGCGAAGACCGCGACCAGCGGGCGGTTGATCTGCGGCGTGCGCTTGCCCGTCCATGCGGCAAGCCATGCCACGATCTCTTCCATGCGCCCAAGCGAGCCAGCAGGCTTGGTCAGCGTAGCTTCGCGTTCGCGGACGACCCTTTCCGCGCCCAGATCAGGCCCCGGCAGATTGCGGATCAGTTCCCGGAAATCGTCAAAAGGTAGGCCGCTGGCGCTCATAGGTTCAGTCCAATCAATGATGGGAGGTGTAAAATCGTTGGGCTCGTCCTATAAGCACTGACGCGAATTTTCAAATCACCTCTTTGAGTTGAAGCAACATTGAGGCGAATTATCGCGAAAATCCGTTTCGGAAACAAAGTGGAACAGTCACTTGCAGCGAAATAGTCTCCTTGGCGACACGATCCGGTCTCTGGGCTTTCTAAGCCGCCTCCCGCTTCCGCGAAGCTGGTTCGAGAATGGTGATGATTCGTTGCCGCGCAATGCCCGTGCCTTTCCCCTCGCCGGAGCGGTTCTGGGCCTGCTGGCTGGCATTGTGCTTTATGCGGCTCATGAAATGAAGCTTCCGCCCCTTGCCTGCGCGCTGCTCGCGATTGGCGCCTTGGCGGCGATGACCGGCGCGCTTCATGAAGACGGTCTTGGCGATACAGCCGATGGCTTTTTCGGAGCCTCTTCCGCTGATCGCCGGTTGGATATCATGAAGGATTCCCGTATCGGGACTTTCGCCGCGCTCACCCTGATCATCTTTGTCGGCGTGAAAGCGTCTCTCCTTATGGAGATCATCGAGCGTGCGGGTGCAGGATATGCGGTGCTTGCGTTGATTGGCGGCGAAGCGGCAAGCCGCGCTGGCATGCTGGCATTCTGGCACGCGCTGCCCTCGGCGCGCCCCGGCGGGCTTTCCGACAGTGTTGGCCAGCCGCAATGGGAGACCGTGGTTTGCGGCTCGGGAATCGGGCTGGCCGTTCTTGTCTTTACACTCATGCCTTCTGGCGGCTTCCTCTCGCTCATCAATGCGCTGGTGTTGGTGATCGTCCTGCTTTTCGGCTTTGCCCGACTTTGCATGGCAAAAATAGGCGGACAAACGGGCGACACTCTGGGCGCGGCACAGCAGATCGGTTCGATTGCCGTTCTCGCCGGGCTTGTCATGGCCCTTTGATGCAACCACATTGCATCCATGGACACGACAACCATCGAATCCCCGTGCATATTGGTCTGCACGATCGACACCGAAACCGGCTTCTGCCTCGGCTGCGCGCGGACGCTGGATGAGATCGCACGCTGGTCCAGCATGAGCGCAGAAGAGCGAATGGCCGTCCTGTCCCTTCTCGCCGACAGGCATGAGATCATCGTAGAAAAGAGAATTGGCTGATGGGGCGCTTTTTCTGGCTCATTATTGCGGCAGTCGCGATTGTTGTGCTGCTGCTGATGTCCAACAATGACGGCGGTTCAACGCTGGGCATGGACAATGACGTGTTTGCCCGCGCAGCCTATCTGGGCATTTGGGGCGTAGTGCTTGCCGCCGGTCTGCTCGGCTCCGGCATCAAGCTGACCGACTTTGCACGTAACATGGCCATGTGGGCCGTTATCATTCTCGGCCTCGTTGCGGGCTACCAATACCGTTACGAGTTGCAGGACGTTGCAAGCCGGGTCACGGCTGGATTGATCCCCGGAAGCCCTATCTCGGGCCGCAATGCCGATGGCGCGCTGACTGTAACGCTTGCAAAGGCCGCAAACGGCCATTTCGAGGTGAATGGACGTGTGAACGGCGAACGCGTTCACTTTCTGGTCGATACCGGCGCATCATCGGTCGTCCTGTCACAGCAAGATGCGGAGCGCGCAGGCATAGACACGGCCTCGCTCAACTATTCCGTTCCGATCATGACGGCCAATGGCACGGCAAGCGCGGCAGTCATCACTATTGCGACTTTGCAGATTGGCGATATCGAACGCCAGAATGTGCGCGCCATGGTGACCAGGGAAGGTCTGATGACCGGCAGCCTGCTCGGCATGAATTTCCTGCAAACACTCGGCGGTTTCACCGTCCGGGGCGACCAGCTTATTCTAATTGATTAAGCTGCTTCTGCTGCCGCTTCAGTCACCACCGCATAGGCCTGACGCAGAACATCGCTGGTCGCTCCCGGCTTGGTGGCATCCGTCGAAAGAATCTGCCGCCAGCGCCGTGCGCCCGGCTGTCCGGTGAAAAGCCCGACCATATGGCGGCTCACGTGGGAAAGCCTGCCGCCTGCTGCGATGTGGCGATCAATATAGGCGCACATATCATCGATGATGTCCGCAATGGCAATTTGCCCCTTCTCAACCCCATACAGACGCGCATCCACCTCTGCGAGAAGCTCAGGGTTATGATAAGCAGCGCGGCCCAGCATCACCGCATCGACCTTCCGCAAATGCGCTTGCGCCTCATCCAGCGTATTGATGCCGCCGTTGATGCCGACGAAAACATCGCCCAGCCGCTCCTTGAGGCGGTAGACACGATCGTAGTCGAGCGGCGGAATCTCGCGGTTTTCCTTGGGCGACAGCCCTTTCAGCCAAGCCTTGCGAGCGTGGACCCAAAGCGCGTCCGCTCCCGCGGCAAGCGTGAGATCGGCCAGAGTATCGAGCGCAACCTCCACATCCTGATCGTCAACGCCGATACGGCATTTGACGGTAACGGGTATGGAAACCGCCTCTTTCATTGCTGAAACACAGCGCGCCACCACATCCGGCGTCTGCATGAGGCACGCTCCGAATGTGCCTGACTGTACGCGGTCCGACGGGCAACCGACATTGAGATTGATTTCATCATAGCCGTAATCGGCTCCGATCTTCGCCGCCTCTGTCAGCTTTGCCGGATCGGAACCGCCGAGTTGCAACGCCACAGGATGTTCGGCTGCGTCGAAGCCGAGCAGCCGGTCACGCGGGCCATGAATGATGGCGTCCGCCACGACCATTTCGGTATAGAGCAATGCGTGACTGGAAAAGAGCCTGTGAAAATAACGGCAATGCCTGTCGGACCAATCGATCATCGGCGCGACCGCAAAGCGGACATCGGGATAGTTGCAGCTTTTTGATTTTATTTCAGTCATTTATACAACAATCCTGAGAATGCGATTCAGTCGCAATCGGCGCTTTCGGCATTTATTTAAATTCGGAAGGGTGCCAAAAGCCACAATTGATCGAAATGATCAAGTTTCGCCGCTATCGCGGTCACCAGCGCTTTATATAGTGAAGCGCAGAAAAATTCACACCAGAGACAAAGTCTGGTCCCTCCACGACTGTCTTCCCGTCCAAGACGCACTATGATTGAGTGCAGAAGCATTCTCCCGATTCTCATCTGCGCGAGCATTTCCTGTTTTGAAAATGCTCTATCTTTCTGTTTTATGCATGTCTTTATCCCGAAACCGGTTCCCACTTTCGGGAGACATGCTCCAGTTCAAGGAAATTCGGCGTGACCTCCTTTTCCCCTTTCGGCAAATCATTCGATGCGTTTCTGTTCGACATGGACGGCACGATATTGAGTTCCATCGAGGCAACCGAACGGGTGTGGGCCGAATGGGCGATACGCCATGGCATCGATCCGGTTACGTTCCTGCCGACCATCCACGGTGTTCGTGCAGTGGAAACCGTCCGCCGCCTTGCCCTGCCGGGCGTCGACCCGATCCGCGAGGCGGAAATATTGCTTCAGGCCGAAATGGCGGATCTGGAAGGCATCGCGCCCATCGACGGCGCCCATGAATTTCTGAGCGCGCTGCCGGAAGATCGCTGGGCAATTGTAACCTCGGCGCCGCTCGAACTGGCGCGCCGTCGCATCGCTGCCGCCGGGTTGCCGATGCCAAAGACGATTGTTTCCGCCGAAGACGTGGAGCGTGGCAAGCCAAGCCCTGAATGCTTCCAGCTCGGTGCGAAACGTCTTGGCTTCGATGCGCGTGATTGCCTTGTATTCGAGGATGCGCCAGCCGGTATCGTTGCCGGAGAAACTGCCGGTGCGAGCGTCGTCGTGGTGACGGCAACGCACCCGCATTCCCCGAAAACATCCCATCTCAGCATTGAAAGCTATCGCTATCTCCGACTCGACATTCTGGACGATGGCAAGCTGGCGCTGGAACCGACCACGCCAATCTCGGTGGGTTAAATAACCCGCCGTCCCTCCCGCCAGACGGTGCGGATGATCGGGACATGGTCGGCGATCTGCACCCGAACCAGATCGGCCCGCTTGCCCGCAACGATCTCGCCGCGATCATCCAGCCCTACCGCTTTGGCAGGGTTGGCCGAAACCAGCCGAATGGCTTGCGGCAGTGAGATATTCGGGACGACATCCGCGAGGAAAAACGCTGATTGCATCATGCTGGCCGGGATGTAGTCCGACGAAATAATGTCGAGATTTCCGGCTTCGGCCAGTTCGCGCGCGGAGACATTTCCCGAATGCGAACCGCCGCGCACGACATTTGGCGCGCCCATGAGAACCGACATTCCGGACTCCTTTGACGCCTTCGCAGCCGTGTGTGTGGTGGGAAATTCCGCAACCCTTATTCCCTGCGCCTGCGCTTCCGCCACATGGTCCACCGTCGCGTCATCATGGCTTGCCAGAATAACGCCGCGCTGGTGGCAGAGGTCAGCAATCGCCTTGCGCGTTGGCGCTGAATATTGCTGCGATTGCCCGATACGCCGCTCGCAATAGAGCCTGAACTCTTCTTCCGAGAATTTCAGCTTGCGGATGAAATAGGTCTTGTAGGTCTCGATATCCGTAAACTGACGCTGTCCCGGCGCATGGTCCATCAGGGATACCAGCCTGACCAGCGGCTGAGCGCCGAATTTTTCAAAGGCCGGAAGGCAGTCGGGTGCCGAAACCTCGCAACGCAAATGCAGGAAATGGTCGGCGCGCAAGCGGCCAGCCGCGCGGCCCTCGGCAATCGCCGAAGAAAGCTTGCGCATATCGTCGATACCTGTCTCGGCATCGTCATCGAAGCCGATGCGCAATGCATCGAAAACGGTGGTGATCCCGGAGGCGGCAATCTGGGCGTCATGCGCCTGCACGGCGGCAATCGGGTTCCAGCGCACTTTTGGACGCGGAGCATAGTGCCCTTCGAGATGATCCGTGTGCAGCTCTACCAGTCCGGGCGTCAGGAAATCGCCTTCCATATCCTCGCCGATGCTTGATGCGCCGGTAGAGATATCGGCAATCTTGCCATCCACGAGCTTCAGGGAACCGAGGACAACATCGTCGGCAAGCACGATGCGGGCGTTGCGCAAAACCGTTTCATTTCCCATCGGTTACGGCCTCCCAACCGCTCGTGAGGTCCGAGCCGATGTAACCTTGCCGCCGGTCAGAGGATGCAGCGAATGTATCTCGAAAGGAGCACCTTTCTCAGGTTCCACGAGCAAAGCGAGGTTCGCAACCTCCACGGCATCGCCCAGCAGCGGCGTGAAGAAATCGTCCAGCGTTCGCTCCACGCGGGCGCGGTCCTTCTCTTCCACCGGGCCGGTCAGCGTCATATGAAAGCGGAACTCCTCAAAAACATAAGGATAGCCCCAGCGCTCGATATTGTGCCGCTGTGCCTCGCTGAGGCGCTCCGGCCGTCGCTTCGCAATTTCCGCCTCGTTGAGCGGGGCGCGAAACCGGTCGAAGGCGACGACGACATCATTGGCGAGCTGGTTCAATTCGGCCACCGGCTCTTCCGGCACAAGCGCGAAGAACGGCCCGATTGCGTGAAGCTTGAGACGCGGAATGATGACGGGTGACGCCGACGATGCGAAATGCATCAAGGCCGAAAGCAGGTCGTTTTCGGTGTGTTGCTCATCCAGACGAAACGGAGCCTTCATCGTCGCATGAAAACCGTAGCGGCGCGGCTCTTCGGTCAGCCGGACGATTTCATCGGTCGCAAGCGAGCGAATCGCAGGCATCTTGACCGGCTCGCCGCTGAACGCATTGCGCCCGAGCCAGTTCGCGGCAACCTTCAAAAGCGCATCATTGGATGGCGGCGTGAAATAAATCGCATAACGCATGTCAAATCCTTAGGCGAGGTTCGCGACACGGCGTCAGCGGAACTCCAAAACATCAACGAGAGCATTTCCCGATTCTAAGGGCGATGCGGTCGGCGGATGCTTACACAATGAATGTGGCAAGTCGATAAAGGTCACATGACACTGCTGACGAAATGCCGACAAACCAATTTTACATGGGCGAAAATTAGTATAGGCGTTAGCCCCGTTTCAAGCGAGGAGACTGACATGGGCGGATTTGCATCTATCGGCGAATGCATGATCGAGCTTTCGGGCAACGAAGGCGACCAGTGGCGCATGGGGTTTGCGGGCGATACGCTCAACACTGCGTGGTACATGCGGGCGCTGATGGAAAAATCCTATCCCGTCGAATATGTAACCGCGTTCGGCCAGGACAATTTTTCCCAGAAACAACGTGTGTTCCTGACCTCCAACGGTATCGGTATAGCCCATAGCCCGATCATCGATGGGCTGCATCCCGGCCTTTACGCCATCACGCTCAACGGTGCCGAGCGCTCCTTCACCTATTGGCGCAGCGACGCCGCCGCAAGGCGTCTGGCCAGTGACCGCGAAGCGCTGGAAAAGAGCCTGACCCGCCGCGACATCATCTATTTTTCCGGTATTTCGGTCGCCATCATCCTGCCCGAGCATCGCGACACGTTTTTCGATGTCCTGCGCCAATGCCGCGCCGCCGGTTCGCGCATTGCCTTCGACCCGAATTTCCGGCACCAGCTATGGCCGGACCGCAAGGCCGCACAGGATATCATCAGCGAAGCAATGCGCATCGCCGATATTGCCCTGCCCACCTTCCCGGACGAACAGGCGCTGTTTGGCGACAAGGATGCCAGCGCCTGCGCTGACCGCCTTGCCGCGCTTGGCGTAAAGGAAATCGTCGTCAAGGATGGCACCGAACCGGCCCTGCTTGTCGCCGACGGTGAAAGAGTGCTGGTGCCATCCGTCGTTGCGCAAGCTGTCGACACGACGGGCGCAGGCGACAGTTTCAACGGCGCCTATCTCGCTGCGCGCCTGAACGGGCTTTCTCCCGTGGAAGCAGCCCGCAAGGCGCATCTGGTTGCAGCCCGCGTGGTCGAGATACGCGGCGCGCTTGCTCCAATGGAAACCGCACGCGCCGCCTTTGCTGATTGATCAAAGCATGTCTCCCCAAAGTGGGACCCGGCTTGGGGATAAAGACATGCGTGAAAACAAAAACTTAAAGCGTGTCGCGTGAGAAGCTGAAATGGCTGGTCTGGGCGTAAATCTCGCCCGGACGCAATATTGCCTGCGGGAAATACGGATATTCCAGCGATCCGGGCCATATCTGCGGCTCCAGGCAGAATCCTGCATGTTTTCCGTAGGGTTTGCCCGTGAGGCCTATGCAATCATTGGCCATCGTATTGCCCGCATAGAACTGAACGCCCGGCTCTGTCGTTGAAATATCGAGGCGAATGCCGGAACGCGCGCCCTTCACCGACGCACATGGACGCAATGGCCCCCGCGCCGCCGCGAGGCAGAAATTGCTGTCATATTGGACCTGATGGCCGTTCTCCTCGAAGCGAATCGGGCGAAACTCCCTGAAATCATATGGCGTCCCTTTGACCGGCAGAACGCGTCCGTCCGGAATGAGAGCCTCGTCGACCGGCATATAGGCATCTGCCTCGATTTTAAGCTGGTGATCAAGAATATCGCCCTCGCCGCCGTCATCGAGATTGAAGTAGCTGTGATGCAGCAGGTTGCAGACAGTCGGCTTGTCGGTCACAGCCTCCAGCCGCACGATCAGCGCTCCCTCCTCATTGAGCATGTAGGTGCAGCTTACATTCAGATTGCCGGGAAAGCCCATTTCGCCATCCGTGGCCACCGTCGCAAGCGTCACGAAATCCGGGCCTGTCGCGGTTATTGTCCAGACGCGATTGCCCAATCCCTTGCTGCCGCCATGCAGGTTATGGCGATCCTGAAAATTCGGCTCCACCTCATAGGTCGTTCCGTCCAGTTCAAACCGGGCATTGCGGATGCGGTTGGCCGAACGGCCTGCAATCGCCCCAAGATGCGGCGAATGCGCCGGATAATCGGCAAAGTCGCGATAACCGATCACAAGCGGGGCTGCGTGGCCTTCCATGCGCAAATCCTGAATGGCCGCGCCCCAGCTTATGATCTTGGCCGTCAGCGGGCCGTTGGAGATAGTGAGCCGGTGAACCGCCTGCCCGTCCGGTGCATATCCAAAGATTTCCGAATTCACGTTTGCCCGCCTGTAAATGATGCAGCGTTGAGATGCCCATGAATCCGCATCCATGCGCGAGGCGCAAGATGCGAGATGATCAAATAATGATTTTGAACAAAACTTGATCGAACAGAATAACCGATGCATTTCGGGCTGTTTTCCCGCTGCAAACTGATGTTATGATGACACTCAAACTATTGATTATTATGGCTAAAGACTAATTTAGAGGCTTTTCAGATGAAGTCGAATTTCCAGAAAGTCATGCCTTATGTTTTTAGTGAAGAAGGCGGCTATGTCGACAACCCCGCCGACCCCGGCGGCGCAACCAATATGGGCATCACCATCGCAACCCTGTCTGCGTGGGAGGGGCATCGCGTATCGCCTGAAGACGTAAAGAACCTGACAGAGGCGACCGCCACGAAAATCTATCAGGCACAATTCTGGAACAAGATCGACGGCGACAGCCTGCCTTCCGGCCTCGACTACGCAGTGTTCGACTTTGCCGTCAATTCAGGTCCCGGACGCGCGGCAAAGATGCTGCAAGGCGTTCTGGGCGTACCGGAGGATGGCGTGATTGGCGCAAAGACGGTTGCGGCTGCGAACATGCGGCCCGCCGGCGATATCATCAATGCCCTGTGCGACGCCCGCGCAACCTGGCTGAAAGGCCTGTCGACGGCATCGACCTTCGGAAAAGGCTGGCTCGCCCGTGTCGAGCGGGTACGCTCGCGCGCGCTGGCGCTCGCCGACAAATCACCGGTTCCTCGCCCGGTCGCCGTCATGAGCGAGGTCGCACCGAAAGCCCGTCAGGGCGATACGGCCTTCACATCTGCCTTGATGCATCCGGAAGCCCTGGGCACAATGGGCAGCGTCGCATCGGGCCTCGCGGCGATTGTATCCGGGAATGGCCCGGTGCAATATGCGCTTGCGATCATCATGATCGCTTGCGCTGCCGTAGGTCTATGGTACTTTATCAGGCGGGTCCGAAGCGAACCCTGACGGCATCGCAACAACCGGGCTTTGAGAATATTTCCAAAACAAGAGTTTGCCTTTATGTTGCGCTTCGCATGTTGCGCGCCTTATATGCGCATTCGAAAGCCCGGTGCTTGTGAAAGTAATATGACTTTCCCTATCACCGGAAAAACGCTAGACACGCGCAAACAGTCAGATGCGTGCCATCTCTGGCACCGCCATGAATAAAGGAATCGAAACTTGTCCTCTACTTTTGACAAAGTCGCCGACATCATCGCCGAAACCAGTGAAATCGACCGTGACACCATCACGCCTGATAGCCACACCATCGACGATCTGGGCATCGACAGCCTCGACTTCCTCGACATCGTCTTCGCTATCGACAAGGCTTTCGGCATCAAGATTCCGCTTGAGCAGTGGACCCAGGAAGTGAACGAAGGCAAGGTTCCTACCGAGGAATATTTCGTTCTCAAGAACCTCTGCGCAAAAATCGACGAGCTGGTTGCAGCCAAGAAGGCCTGAGCCAGAGCATAATATGACGGTATTCAAGGGTGGGCAGAAATGTTCGCCCTGATTCCGTTTCTGGAGCAGTTTCAGCAGCACGGGCAGAACGCAACTCATGCAGAACAATAAAGTCGTCATCACAGGCATCGGCATTCTTTCTTCGCTCGGCGAAGGGATAGACGTGCATTGGAACGCTTTCTCGAAGGCTGGCAGTGAACCGCGTCTCGAAAAGCAAGCCTTTGCGCCCTATACGGTTCATCCGCTCGGCGAAGTGGACTGGAGCCTGCAAATTCCAAAGCGCGGCGACCAGCGCCAGATGGAAACCTGGCAGCGCCTCGGCACTTACGCTGCCGGGCTGGCGCTTCAGGATGCGGGCATGAAGGATGACGAGGCGCTCTGCGCGACCATGGATATGGTCGTCGGAGCCGGTGGCGGCGAGCGCGATATTACCGTCGACATGCAGATTCTGGATGAAGGCCGCACCCGCAATGATCGCGGCGTCATGCTGAACGAGAAACTCTCGACCGAACTGCGCCCGACCCTGTTTCTGGCGCAGCTTTCCAACCTGCTCGCAGGCAATATTTCCATCGTGCACAAGGTTACGGGTTCCTCGCGCACCTTCATGGGCGAAGAAGGTTCCGGCCTTTCGGCCATCGAGACCGCAGCCGCACGCATCCGCACCGGCCAGAGCACCCATGCACTGGTTGGCGGCTCCTACAATGCCGAACATTTCGACATGATTCTCGGCCATGAGCTTGGCGGCCTGCTCAAGCATGACGGCTGGGCTCCGCTGTGGAGCCGCGACGGTTCGGCAGGCGGCGGCATGGTTTCCGGTTCCGGCGGCGTGTTCCTCGTTCTGGAAAGCGCCGATCATGCCGCAAAGCGTGGCGCCCGCGCCTATGCGGAAGTGGCCGGGATTGAAAGCGCGCAGATCCGCCGCGACAATGCCGACCTTGCCAACACGATCCGCGAACTTGTGCTTGCTGCCAATGACGGCAAGGAACCGTCCTATGTTGTTTCCGGCGCTTCCGGCGCGCATGAAGCGACCGGCGCGGAGAAAACCGCACTGGACGCCCTGTCGGCAGCCTATCGCGGCATTTCCGGCTTGACCGGCCACATGCGCGAGGCGCAGTTCCCGCTGGCGCTGGCGCTTGCAGCCATTTCCGTCTGGAAGGGCGAGGCTTTCGCGCCGCTGGATGCTTCCGAAAAGGACGCCAGTGGCCCAATCAGCGAAGCAATTGTCACCATCGTCGGCGCCACGCGTGCCGAAGGCGCAGCAAAGCTGGTGAGAGTGTAAGATGACGAAATATACAGACCATCTCGGCCGTCCCATTGTCGCCATCACCGGCGCTGGCGTGGTTTCCTCGCTCGGTCAGGGCAAGGAAGACAACTGGGCTGCATTGACCAGCGGGAAATCGGGCATTCACACCATCACCCGCTTTCCGACCGACAATCTCAATACGCGCTTTTCCGGCACGGTGGATTTCCTGCCTGAAAGCGATGTGGGCGCATCGGCGCTTTCCGAAGCGCTGGCCCGACTCGCCGGTGAGGAAGCCCTCGCCCAGTCCGGCCTTTCATCGACCGATTTCGGCGGCCCGCTGTTTCTGGCAGCTCCCCCGGTCGAACTCGATTGGAAAAGCCGCTTTGCGCTTGATGCAACCGTGAAGAATGAAGGCCCGGCAAGCTATCAGCTTCTGCTGGAAGCCTGCCGTCGCGCGCGTCAGGACGAGCTCTTCAACACCACCCAGTTTGGCTATATCGCCGAACGCCTGTCGGAAGCTTTCGGCACGCGCGGCCTGCCGATCACGCTGTCGACGGCGTGTGCCTCGGGCGCAACCGCGATCCAGCTCGGCGTGGAAGCCATCCGTCGCGGCGAAAGCGACCGGGTTCTCTCTATCGGAACCGACGGTTCCGTCTCTGCCGAAGCGCTGATCCGCTTCTCGCTGCTGTCGGCCCTTTCCACCCAGAACGACAAGCCGGAAAAGGCTTCCAAGCCCTTCTCCAAGGATCGCGACGGCTTTGCCATGTCGGAGGGTTCTGGCGCTCTGGTAATGGAATCGCTGGAAAGCGCGGTTGCGCGTGGCGCCAAGGTTCTGGGCATTCTGGCCGGTTGCGGCGAAAAGGCCGATGATTTCCACCGCACCCGCTCCAAGCCGGATGCGTCACCCGCCATCGGCACGGTGCGCGCCGCCCTTGCGGATGCCGGTCTCACCGAAGACCAGATTTCCTACATCAATGCCCACGGCACCTCGACGCCGGAAAACGACAAGATGGAATATCTGGCGCTTTCGTCCGTATTCGGCGACAAGCTGGCCTCCATTCCGGTTTCCTCCAACAAGTCGATGATCGGCCATACGCTGACCGCAGCGGGCGCCATCGAAGCCGTCTTCTCGCTTCTGACGATCCAGACCGGCACGCTGCCGCCAACCATCAATTACGACAATCCGGACCCCGCTATTCCGCTTGATGTCGTGCCGAATGTGAAGCGTCAGGCGGAGGTTTCTGCCGTGCTTTCCAACTCGTTTGGTTTCGGCGGACAGAATACGAGCCTTGTTTTGGCGGCAAATCCGAATTAATCGGTCCGGCAAATACGAATTTTCCCATGATCCCGGACGGTTCGCCGTTTCCGGGATTATGTCTTGAAAAGGATTACTTCATGCGCGCCTTGCAGCTTCTCGATGACCGCCGCCTTGAAATCACCGATATCACACCGCCGCCCGCCCCCGGCATCGGCGAGGTGACCGTGCGGATCAAGGCCGTCGCGCTCAACCACATCGACGTGTGGGGCTGGCGCGGCATGGCATTTGCCAAGCGCAAGATGCCGCTCGTCATCGGTGCGGAAGCCTCCGGTATCGTCGATGCTGTCGGCCCCGGCGTTTCCAACCTCCTGCCCGGCCAGCTTGTTTCGATCTATGGTGCGCGCACCTGCGGCCTTTGCCGCGCCTGCCGCGAAGGCCGTGACAATCTGTGCGAGCATGTCGGCGGCGTGCATGGTTTCCATCTCGACGGCTTTGCCTGCGAAGCGGTGAACCTGCCTGCCCGCCTGCTCGTTCCCGCCCCTCCCGGCGTGGACGCCATCGGCGCTGCTGTCGCGCCTGTCACCTTCGGCACGGTCGAGCATATGCTGTTCGACAATGCCAAGCTTGAGCCCGGCGAAACCGTGCTCGTTCAGGCTGGCGGCTCCGGCATCGGCACGGCGGCGATCCAGCTTGCCAAGAAGATGGGCTGCACGGTCATCACCACTGTCGGCTCCGACGACAAGATCGAGAAAGCCAAGGCGCTCGGTGCCGATCACGTCATCAATTACCGCGAAGACCGCTTTGAAGGTGTGGTGCGCAAGCTCACCAAGAAAAAGGGCGTGGATGTGGTGTTCGAGCATGTGGGCGCGGACACCTGGGCGGGTTCGATGCTGTGCATGAAGCGCGGCGCGCGTCTCGTCACCTGCGGCTCGACCTCCGGCGTTTCCACCAACATGAACCTGATGCAGCTCTTCCAGCAGCAGCTCAAGATTTTCGGCTCCTTCGGCTGCCGCATGGAAAACATGGCCGACGCCATGCAGAAAATGGCGCGCGGCATCGTGCATCCGGTCATCGACACTGTGGTCGGCTTCAACGATATCGACACGGCGCTGAAGCGCATGGAAGGCCGCGACGTCTTCGGCAAGATCATTCTTGAGATCGACTGAGCCGCAATTCCATGATGTTCAAGCTGAAACTTTTGCTCTTCCGCTGGACCCGCAAGCTGAAGCAGTTCAACTACTGGCTCTGGGCACAGGCCGTATTTCTGCTGCTTGGCCTGCTGCGCCTGTTCCCGGCGAAGGCAGCGATCAGCTTTTCGGCAAAGGTGGCCCGTCTGGTCGGGCCGCTGACGCCGCGCCACAAGGTGGCGGCCGATAATCTGCGTCAGGCCTATCCAGAGAAAAGCGACGCTGAAATCGAGGATATCGCCCGCGAAATGTGGGATTCGATGGCGCGCCTCTTCGCGGAATATATCTTCCTCGATGCGGTCTTCGATTTCGATCCCCATGCAACCACGCCGGGGCTGGTCGAAGTGGAAGGCATTCCGATTTTCGAGCGCCTGCGCGACGAGAAGAAGCCGCATATCTTCTTTACCGCCCATACCGGCAATTTCGAGCTTCTGCCGATCTGTGCCGCCACCTTTGGCCTCAATGTCACGGCCCTCTTTCGTCCGCCGAACAATCCCTATATCGCCGACAAGGTGCTGAAGGCGCGCCGCACCAATATGGGCCATCTGGTGCCGTCGAAAGCCGGTGCGGCATGGTCGCTTGCGCATATTCTCGATGAAGGCGGCAATGTCGGCATGCTGGTGGACCAGAAGTTCCGTCGCGGCGTGCCTTCCACTTTCTTCAATCGTCCGGTGAAGACCAATCCGCTATTGGCCAAGCTTGCGCGGCAATATGATTGCGACGTCTATCCGGCGCGCTGCATCCGCCTTCCCGGCGGGCGTTATCGCCTCGAACTCTACGAGCGCATGGAATTGCCGCGCGACGACAAGGGCGAGATCGATGTAGCCGCAACCGCGCAGCTTCTGAACGATACCGTGGAAACATGGGTGCGCGAATATCCCGGCCAGTGGATGTGGTTCCACAAGCGCTGGGGATAGGATTCTCGCCCCTCATGTGCTAGGGGCTGGCCAAAGTTACGGAGATCACATATGCGCCCCATCGCCATCGCCCCGTCCATCCTTTCCGCCGATTTCGCCCGCCTTGGTGAAGAAGTCGACGCCGTGCTGGAAGCCGGTGCCGACTGGGTGCATATCGACGTCATGGACGGGCATTTTGTGCCGAACATCACTTTCGGCCCGCAAGTGGTGAAGGCGATCCGTCCGCGCACCAAGGCATTCTTCGATGCGCATCTGATGATTGCGCCTTGCGATCCCTATCTGGCGCCGTTTGCCGATGCCGGTTGCGATCTCATCACAATTCATGCGGAAGCCGGTCCGCACACGCACCGCTCGCTGCAATCGATCCGCGCCCTCGGCAAGAAGGCCGGTCTGGCTTTGAACCCCGCAACGCCTGCCGAAGCACTGACCAACGTCATCGAAGATGTCGATCTCGTCCTCGTCATGACGGTCAATCCCGGCTTTGGCGGCCAGAAATTCATTGCCCCGATGCTCGACAAGATCAAGCGCGTCCGCGAAATGGTCGGCGACCGCCCTATCGACATTGAAGTCGATGGCGGTATCACGCCTGAAACCGCAGGCTCGGTCGTTGCCGCTGGCGCCAACATTCTTGTGGCCGGTTCGGCTGTCTACAAGGGCAATTCGGTCGAGAGCTACCGCGCCAATATCGATGCCATTCGTGCCGCAGCCGAAGCTGCGCGCAACCGTTAAACTCACACGTCTACAGGATACGCCCATGATCCCGCGCTATTCCCGGCCTGAAATGGTCGCCATCTGGTCGCCAGAAACGAAATTTCGCATCTGGTTCGAGATCGAAGCCTATGCCTGCGAGGCGCTGGCGCAACTGGGCGTCATTCCAAAGGATGCGGCAAAGACCATCTGGGAAAAGGGCAGCGTGGCGAAATTCGACGTCGCCCGCATCGATGAGATCGAAGCTGTCACCAAGCATGACGTCATCGCCTTCCTGACGCATCTGGCCGAATTCATCGGCCCGGACAGCCGTTTCGTGCATCAGGGCATGACCTCATCGGATGTGCTCGACACCACGCTCAACGTCCAGCTCGTACGCGCTGCCGATCTGCTGCTCGCCGACATGGACCGCGTGCTGGAAGCCCTGAAGAAGCGCGCCTTCGAGCATAAGGACACGGTGCGCATTGGCCGCAGCCATGGCATCCATGCGGAACCCACGACGATGGGCCTTACCTTTGCGCGTTTCTATGCCGAAATGGCGCGTGGCCGCGCTCGCCTCGTTGCGGCCCGCGCGGAAATCGCAACCGGCGCTATTTCCGGCGCTGTCGGCACTTTCGCCAATATCGACCCGCGTGTGGAAGAATATGTCTGCGCCAAGCTTGGCCTTGAGGCCGAACCTGTCTCGACACAGGTCATCCCGCGCGACCGCCACGCCATGTTCTTCGCAACGCTCGGCGTCATCGCCTCCTCGATGGAAAACATCGCCATCGAAATCCGCCACATGCAGCGCACGGAAGTTCTGGAAGCAGAAGAATTCTTCTCGCCGGGCCAGAAGGGTTCGTCCGCCATGCCGCACAAGCGCAATCCGGTCCTGACCGAAAACCTGACCGGCCTTGCCCGTCTGGTGCGCATGTCGGTAACGCCTGCCATGGAAAACGTGGCCCTCTGGCACGAACGCGATATCTCCCATTCGAGCGTCGAACGCGCCATTGGCCCGGACACCACCATCACGCTCGACTTCGCGCTCAACCGTCTTGCTGGCGTGATCGAAAAGCTGGTCATCTACCCGGACAACATGCTGAAAAACATGAACAAGTTCCGTGGTCTTGTGCATTCGCAGCGCGTGCTTCTGGCGCTGACGCAGGCAGGCGTTTCGCGTGAAGACGCTTATCGTCTCGTGCAGCGCAACGCCATGAAGGTCTGGGAACAGGGCGCCGACTTCCTCGAAGAACTGCTGGCCGACACGGAAGTGCGTGCAGCGCTTTCCGAAGAACAGATCCGCGAAAAATTCGATCTCGGCTACCACACCAAGCATGTGGATACGATTTTCAAACGCGTCTTCGGTTAAGAAGATTTCGGCTCTGGCGGGCTGGAAATGGCGTCTTGAGTTTTGCAGTCGCATAATCTGATCCGAAAAGTCTGCAACTTTTCGAGATTATGCGAAGCTTCCGGTGCTCACGTCGTTTTCTCTGACGCATAGCCTTATCCGAAAAGTCTACAACTTTTCGGGGCTATGCTTGGGAGTACGCTCCGCTCCGGTTCTCGAAACCCACCATTTTGGCCACGCCATAACCAAAATCTGGACCGCGCCCTTTGAGGGCCTCATAAATTGAATCCGAAAAAAGCCCCATGTTTTTGAAAACATGGGGCTTTTTATTATCCATAATGGCGTAGCTTTTATGCTTTGGTCTTGATCGTATTGACCACATTGCCCCACGGATCGACGAATGTGCTGTTGTCGCCGCCGCGCGTATCCTCCAGCTCGACCCACGCAAGGCCAGTGCGATCCATATCGCGTTTTCCCGCACCGGCACTCTGCCAGGCATTGGCTGCAATATGGTGGTGATAGCGCCCGGTGGACATGAAAACCGCCCGGTCGCCATAGGTCTGAACGGTTTCGAGGCCGAGTTCATTGTGCCAGAAGGTTTCGGCCTCCTGCGCATTGCCAACGCGCAGATGCACATGGCCCACGACCGTATTTTGCGGGGCAAAGGTCCATTCTCCGCCTTCCTGCTTGATGACATCCAGCAAATTGCCGACATCAAGCGGATCGGTGCTCATGGCCACGCGATCGCCATTCCATTGCCATTGGTCGTGCGGACGGTCGGTATAGATTTCGATGCCGTTGCCTTCGGGGTCGGTCAGATAGATGGCTTCGCTCACCTTGTGATCCGACGCGCCGCTGACCGGCAGTTGCTTATCGATGGCGCGGCGCGACCAGCGCGCAAGGTCTCCTCGCGTGGGTAGCAAAAACGCGGTGTGATAAAGACCGGCGCTGCGCGGATCATCCGGCTTGGCGGCTGAAAACTGCTCAATTTCCATCAGTTCGCGGTCGCCCGCACCAAGTACAATCGATGCGCCGCGGCGGGTCATTTCTCGTAAGCCGACGACGTCGCGATAATATTCAGCCAGCGTTTCGGCATCGCGCGCCTTGAGGCCGACGCGCGCCACACGCATTGGCGTGGTCATTGCGAAAGGAAGCGGAGCGACCGGGCGTTCGGTTTCGACTGCCGTTGCTCTCAGTTGCTGTGTCATGTCGCCCTCCTTCGACGGCATTTCTGCGCGAACAGGAAGAATGTGGGCCATGACAGCAGTCCCGGCAGCGCCGAGGACCTTACGTCTGCTGATTGCCATGCCATTAACTCCGTCGCGTTTCAAATCTTGGCCGGAGTGCATTTCGATCTGGTTGGGATCAGGTCTGCACTCTAACTGTTGGCGCGCATCTTGTTCCGAAAACCGTTTCACACTTTTCGGGATGCGCCCTAAACATCACCATTTGGAGCGTGTTTCACAAGATCGCGATCAGCGAACAGGCTGTTCATCATTCACATGCCTTCTATGCGTTGCACGCGATACGCGCCGCTTGAAGAAGTCACAAAGCCTCTCTAAATGGGGAGCCATGAAAGTCAAAGACGCAGATATCCTCATCATCCCCGGCTATACCAATTCCGGTCCCGATCACTGGCAGACCCGCTGGGAGAGTAAACTCTCGACGGCGCGGCGCGTACAGCAGGCCGAATGGACCAAGCCAGTTCGTGAAGACTGGATCGGTGAAGTGGTAAAGGCCGCCAATGCCGCCACCAGGCCGATTGTTCTGGTTGCGCATTCGCTGGGTGTCGCCACTGCCGTTCATGCGCTGCCGCATATCCAGCACAAGATTGCGGGCGCGTTTTTTGTTGCGCCGCCGGATGTTTCCAACGACAAGATCAGGCCCAAACACCTGATGACGTTCGGTCCCTACCCGCGTGACCCCCTGCCGTTCCCGACGATCACCGTTGTCAGCCGCAACGATCCCTTCTCCAGCTTCGAAGCCGCAGAAGATGTCGTGAAGGATTGGGGCGCGATGCTGATCGATGCTGGCGAATCCGGACATATCAATTCGGAATCCGGTCATGGCCCATGGCCGGAAGGCTCAATGGTATTCGCCGAGTTCATGACGCAGCTACAGCCGCCCAAGCACCACTGATCTTTGTGCAAATTGCATAAAAAAGGCGGGTCAGAAGCCCGCCTTTTCCTTCTTGTCTATTACGACGAACTTAATCGCGAACCGCTTTTGTCAGCGTTTCGGCTGCGAGGCGGATATAGCCGCCATCATTGCTGAGCGTCAGGAAGCGGAAGCCAAGCGGAATGTAGCGGCGCGCAAATTCCGCAGTCGGCGAATAGATGCCTGCAAACTTGCCAGCCGCAATTGCCTTGCGCGCAATATTGCCGATCGGCTCCACAATCGCATCCGAATGTGGATTGGCCTCGCGTCCATTGCTCCAGGCGATGGAGAAATCCGCCGGTCCTACGAAAACGCCATCGATGCCGCGCACGTCCAGAATGGCATCCAGCGCATCATAGGCGTCTCGCGTTTCGATCATCGCGAAAGCAAGTGTGTCGTGATTTGCGGTCGTCAGATAATCGTTGGAACCCGGCGTGCCGTAATCCGCATTGGCCCGGAACACGCCCCATGAACGCTCGCCCACCGGCGGATATTTCATGGCGGCTGCAAACCGGCGCGCATCCTCGACCGAATTGATCATCGGGGCGATGACCGCCTGCGCGCCGAAATCCAGCGCGCGGCTTGCCATGTCGAAACGGCCGACGGGAATGCGCACGACGGGCGGCTTGCCCGCATTCAGGATAAGGCCCAGCGAGCGAAGCACGCTCGCCTCATCGTGGCCGCCATGCTGCATGTCGAGCGTTACGGCGTCGAAAGCGCTATGGGCGAGAATTTCGACCGTCAGGGGTTCAGGAAGGGAGGACCATGCGGAAAGCACTGTTTCCCCGGCGCGAAGGCGCGACGACAACGACATTCGAATTTCCTTCATTTCATAAGCTCAGGGCGGAAATGCCACCGGCACATCCGCCCTGAATTATTCATCAATCCTGCTTCACCTGACGAATGGCTTCCTCAAGGAAAGCGAACATCTTCTCGCGGATTGCTTCATCGGCTACGCTGACATTGGCAGCATCGAAGTCGGCGCGGATCTTGCGGAAAACATCCTCGTCACCGGCTTCCTCGAAGTCGGCGGCAACGACTTCCTTGGCATAGGCTTCCGCCTCCGCATCCTTCTTGCCAAGCTGGTCTGCGGCCCAGAGTCCCAGAAGCTTATTGCGGCGTGCCTCCGCCTTGAAGCGCAGTTCCGCATCAAGCGCGAATTTCTTTTCAAAAGCGTCGCGGCGATCATCCATGCCAGTGGTCATTCCTAAAGCTCCCAGACTTACAAGTTAGAAGAGATCGTCATCCGTTCTCTTGCCTAAAGCTGGCAAGGGGCGCAAGATTATACAAGGGCTTAAAGACTACTTTCTTGCGACTCATACGTAAACTTGCGTCAGAAACGCCGAAAACGGGGGAACGGGCACAAAGCAGGATTGTTAAAAGCCCACAATTGCTATAGGTAGCCCGCGAGAATAGCGGCTGAGAGCCGATCACCATAAATATGGAAATCCGAGAAAAGCCATGAACCGTCGCCGCCGTATTTACGAGGGCAAGGCCAAGATTCTTTACGAAGGCCCTGAACCCGGTACGTTAGTCCAATTCTTCAAAGATGATGCAACTGCCTTCAATGCAAAGAAGCATGAAGTCATCGACGGAAAAGGCGTGCTGAACAACCGCATTTCCGAACATATCTTCACCCAGCTCAACCGCATCGGCATTCCGACGCACTTCATCCGCCGCCTCAACATGCGTGAGCAGCTGATCAAGGAAGTGGAAATCATTCCGCTTGAAGTGGTTGTGCGCAATGTGGCCGCCGGTTCGCTGGCCAAGCGCCTTGGCCTGGAAGAAGGCACCATCCTGCCGCGCTCGATCATCGAGTTCTATTACAAGGCCGACGCGCTCGATGACCCGATGGTCACCGAAGAGCATATCACGGCTTTCGGCTGGGCAAGCCCGCCGGAAATCGATGACATCATGGCGCTCGCCATTCGCGTCAACGACTTCCTCACCGGCCTGTTCCTCGGCATCGGCATCCAGCTTGTCGACTTCAAGATGGAATGCGGTCGCCTGTGGGAAGGCGACATGATGCGCATCGTCGTCGCCGACGAAATTTCGCCGGATTCAGCTCGTCTTTGGGATATCACCACCAATGACAAGCTCGACAAGGACCGTTTCCGCCGCGATATGGGCGGGCTGGTCGAGGCCTATCAGGAAGTTGCGCGCCGTCTCGGCATCATGAACGAGAACGACACGCCGCGCCCATCCGGCCCAACGCTCGTGAAATAATATCCGCCCAGCCCGGAAGGGCATGATCCCGAAAGGTCGACACGGTTTTTCGGACCAGATCATGCCAAAACAACCCTTCCGGGCTGTTTCATTCGTTCTAAAATTGCAGGAACTACAGAGTGATCAAGGCACGCGTCACCGTTACACTGAAAAACGGCGTTCTCGACCCGCAGGGCAAGGCAATCGTCGGCGCGCTCGGCAGCCTCGGTTTCGACGGCGTCAGCTCCGCACGTCAGGGCAAGGTGTTCGATCTGGAACTGGAAGGCTCGGACAAGGCCAAGGCCGAAGCAGACCTGAAAGCCATGTGCGAGAAGCTGCTCGCCAACACCGTGATTGAAGATTATTCTATCGCCATCGCCTGAGCCCAATAAGGAAGCAGTCGCCATGAAATCCGCAGTCATTCTCCTTCCCGGTCTCAATCGCGATCGCGACATGATCGCGGCGCTGACCAAGATCACCGGACAGGCTCCGGTGACCGTCTGGCAGACTGACACCAGCATTCCCGACGATGTGGACCTGATCCTCATTCCCGGTGGCTTCTCCTATGGCGACTATCTGCGTTGCGGCGCCATTGCAGCCCGGATGCCTGTCATGCAGGCCGTCCGCGAGAAGGCCGATAAGGGCGTCATGGTCATGGGCGTCTGCAACGGCTTCCAGATCCTCGTCGAAGCTGGACTTCTGCCGGGCGCGCTGATGCGCAACGCCTCGCTGAAATTCGTCTGCCGCGAAGTGAAGCTCGAAGTGACCAACGCCAACACGTCGTTCACGCGCGGCTACCAGCCGGGCCAGATCATCCGCTGCCCGGTTGCACATCATGACGGCAATTATTTCGCCGATGCCGAAACGCTGAAGCGCATCGAAGGCGAAGGCCAGGTCGTGTTCCGCTATGCCGAAGGCACCAATCCGAACGGATCGGTCAACGATATTGCAGGCATCGTCAATGCACGCGGCAATGTGCTCGGCATGATGCCGCACCCGGAAAACCTGATCGAAGCGGCCCATGGCGGCATTGATGGCCGGGCGCTTTTTGCGGGCGCACTCGGCGTCGCGGCGTAAGCTGGCTGACATATGAACGGAAAAGGCGGCTCCCATCGAGCCGCCTTTTTTGTTGCGCCTGCTGCGCCTCAAAACTGCACTGGCAAAGCACCGTGTTTCGTGGCAGCTTGGCTTCAGGAGGCCTTTGACAAAGGACACACCGTCGGGGTCGCCTTCATACTTGTTTCGTGCGTTTTCCCGGCACAAATCGTCCACATTTTTGCTGGAAATGCCTCACAGATTTTAGCGATAAAGAATCAGGGGATCTTCAATCATGCAGCTATATTCCAGGCCTCTCTCCCCCTACTCATCTTTCGTGCGCGGCGTTCTCTATCTCAAGGACCTGCCGTTCAAGCCGATGAACCTGCCCTACCCGTTTCCGGCCGATTTCGCCAATATCACGCCGCTGCGCCGCATTCCGGTGCTGATCACCAGTTCCGGGGAAACGCTGTTCGAAGCCGCGGTCATCGCCGAATATCTCGAAGATCATTTTCCCGAAACGCCGGTTTTGCCCGGCACCCCGCGCGAACGCGCCCTGATCCGGCTCCTGGCGCGCGTGACGGAGCTTGAAGTTCTAGGCCCCGCAATGAAACTGTTCATCCTGTTGAGCAAGCCGGAGCGTGACAGCGCAAGCATCGAGCGCCTGTTCGACAAGATGCATACGGGGCTGAAAGTGGTTGAAAGCCGCCTCTCGGACAAGGCTTTCGCCGCCGGAGACGAGCCGACCCTTGCCGACTGCTGGCTCTTGCCGGTGCGTTTTCTCATGGAACCGTTGAAGAAGCTTTCCGGCAAAGCGGATTTGCTGGACGAATTCCCGAAATTCGATGCATATGAAGCCAAGGCGAAACAGCATCCGGCTTTCGAGCGCATCTGGAACGAGATGAGCGACGGACTGAAGGCCTTCATGCCGCAACTCGCCTGACATATTTACCCCCGCCCACATCTCATGCGTGCCTCTTTGAAGGCACGCACTATCGGAGCCCCTCCTTGAAGACCAAGACTTTCGCTCTTCTGGCCCTCCCGGCCATTGCAATGCTTGCGGCCTGCACCTCCAGCAAACCCACGGCGCCCACTGCCGTCGATGTCAAAAAGGCGGCGCTTCCAACCATGGAGCGCATCGCGCTGGCAGCAAATAGCTGCTGGTTCAAATCCAAGGACAAGGATTTCCGTGGTTATACGCTTGCGCCGGAACTGAACTCCTTTACCGGACGTCCGCGCATTCTCGTCGTGCCAGCCCGCAACCCGGCATCGCGTCCGCTACTTGTCGTGCAGGCGCAGGGAAATCCGGCTCGCGTCGAGACCTTCGGCCCCATGATGGGAGAAAGCCACGGCGGACGCATCGCCGCCGATGTCAACCGCTGGGCGTCGGGCCAGAGCGGCTGCCAGTAATCACAAGATACGTCGCGGAAACGCCGGAATTGGCTTTCCGCGACAGATTTCAACGTAGATGAAAGCACACCTTGCGCGCCTCGCGCTCTGCTTCACAACGCTGGAGGCCGATGTCGCGCAACTGATCATCGGTCAGTTCACCCAGGGCGATCCGGCTGCGCCGCAGCATCATGCGATAAGACAGCCAATTCAAGACCCACCGTAGATATCCGCCTCGCGGCTGTGCGGCTGTTGCCAGATGCACCTGCAATCCTTTCGGCAGATCCGCGGCCGTATCAGCCACGGGCATGGGAAGAATTGTATCTATTGTCTCGGTCTGCGGTCTGAAGTAGAACATTGTCTCGGTCCATTCTTTGCCAGTTGGGAGCTGGAAAGCAGATAGCCAGGCGTTTGTGCGCCTGAAACCGTTTCACGCTTTTCGGGATACGCTCTAAATAGCGACGAATTGACTCTATAATTGACTTGGCAATAGGTACAATTTATAAGTTGTCACCATGACAAATTGGCTTCCAGATCTTTCCGGCAAGTCCGGCCCTTTTTACCTGCAACTTGCCGACGCCATCGAAGAGGCAATCGGAAATGGCGGATTGCCTGCGGGCACGAAGCTGCCGCCGCAACGCAATCTGGCCTTCGACCTGAAGGTGACAATCGGCACAATCGGGCGCGCCTACGCCCTCGCCCACGAGCGCGGCCTTGTCACCGGCGAAGTTGGCCGGGGAACCTATGTTCTGGGCGAAGAACCGGCAGACAATGCGCTGTCCGCCTCTGGCATTGCCGGGACAAAGCCTGCCGATGTTCCCGCGGGGAAAATTCGCTTCGACACCACGGCGGCGCCGGATGTCGGCCAGCACGAAATTCTGGCCAGTATCAATGCGGATGTTCACCGGGATTTTCCGCAGGATATAGCAAGCTATTCGCGCTACTTTCCGCAGCACTGGCTGGAAGCCGGGCAAAAATGGCTTTCGCGAGCGGGTTGGCAGCCGGACCTCGACAACATTGTCGTCACCAATGGCGCGCAGGCGGCAAGCATTGCCATTATCACGGCCTTCACGAATCCCGGCGATCGCATCCTTTTCGAAAATCTGACCTATGCCCAGATCAGCCGCTCGGTACGCCTGCTCGGGCGGCGCACCATTCAGGCGGGGCTGGATGAATATGGCCTGATCCCGGAAGAATTCGAACGCGCCTGCCGCCAGCAGCACCCGACCCTCGCCTTCCTGATGCCGACCTTGCACAATCCGACTTTGTCCGTCATGCCGGAAGAACGGCGTCGCGCCATTGCCGACATTGCCCGGCGTTACAATGTCTGGCTGATTGAGGACGATATTTACGGCGTTATGTGCCAGAGCCCGATGCCGCCCCTGGCAAGCCTTGCGCCGGAACGCACATTCGTCGTTTCCGGCCTGTCCAAGGCCGTGGCCGCAGGCATACGCAGCGGATGGGTCGCCTGCCCTGCGCATTGCGCGCAGCGGGTGAAGGTGACGCACAAGATGGTTACGGGCGGCGCAGCATTCCTGCTCGCTGAAACCGGCGCACAGCTTGTATTGTCCGGCGAGGCCGATGCTATTCACGCCAAATGCCGTGAAGAAACCATCGCGCGCGAGGAAATAGCCCGCAAAATTTTCAGCGGGTTCGATTTTGTCTCCCGGCCCACGATCCCGTTTCTGTGGATGAGCCTGCCCGAACCGTGGCTTTCGGGAACCTTCAAGGCCGCAGCCTATGAAAGCGGAATCCTGATTGATGATGAGGACGAGTTCAAGGCCGGACGCGTAGACCAGATTTATCACCGGGTCCGCGTTGCCTTCTCCTCGCCTGCCGATCGCGAGGTGGTCGAAAATGGTTTTCTGACGCTGCGTCGCCTGCTTGAAAACGAACAGGCCGGATATGAGGGAAGCGTCTGACAGGCTTTACTCCGTTTTATCGTTACTGATATGCGATTGAGGCCGGGAAAGCGGTATTTTCCTGTCGCACTTCGTGAAAACATAGGTTAAAGAGGCGCCTTGAAACCTTAGGTATCCAGCCTTCGGCAGAGGGTTTTCGGGTGCCGCAGCCTGTGACGGGGTTCCCCATTTCCATGACTATTTCCAATACGCGAGACATCACGCCGGAATTGATCGAAGCGCATGGTCTTAAGCCGGACGAGTATCAGCGCATTCTTGAACTGATCGGGCGCGAACCCACCTTCACGGAGCTGGGGATTTTCTCGGCCATGTGGAACGAGCATTGCTCCTACAAGTCCTCCAAGAAATGGCTGCGCACGCTTCCGACAACCGGGCCGCGCGTTATTCAGGGCCCCGGCGAAAATGCGGGCGTGGTGGATATTGGCGATGGCGATTGCGTCGTCTTCAAGATGGAAAGCCACAACCACCCCTCCTATATCGAGCCCTATCAGGGTGCGGCGACCGGCGTTGGCGGCATCCTGCGCGACGTCTTCACCATGGGCGCGCGCCCTGTAGCAGCCATGAATGCGCTGCGCTTCGGCGAACCGGACCATCCCAAAACCCGTCACCTCGTCTCGGGCGTCGTTTCCGGCGTCGGCGGCTATGGCAATGCTTTTGGCGTGCCAACCGTTGGCGGCGAGGTGAATTTCGACAAGCGTTATAACGGCAACATCCTCGTCAATGCCTTTGCTGCCGGTCTGGCCAAGCATGACGGCATCTTCCTGTCGGAAGCCAAGGGCGTCGGCCTGCCGGTCGTTTATCTCGGCGCGAAGACTGGCCGCGATGGCGTCGGCGGCGCAACGATGGCATCGGCTGAATTCGACGAGTCGATCGAGGAAAAGCGCCCGACCGTTCAGGTGGGCGATCCATTTACCGAAAAATGCCTGCTTGAAGCCTGCCTCGAACTGATGGCTTCCGGCGCGGTCATCGCCATTCAGGACATGGGCGCGGCGGGCCTCACCTGCTCGGCGGTCGAAATGGGCGCCAAAGGCGATCTCGGAATCGAACTGATCCTCGATCATGTTCCGGTCCGCGAAGAGAGCATGACGGCCTATGAAATGATGCTTTCGGAAAGCCAGGAGCGCATGCTCATGGTTCTGAAGCCGGAAAAGGAAGCAGAAGCGCAGGCCATTTTCCGCAAATGGGGCCTCGACTTCGCCATCGTCGGCAAGACGACCGACGATCTGCGCTTCCGCGTCATCCATCAGGGCGAGGAAGTCGCCAATCTGCCGATCAAGGACCTGGGCGATGAAGCGCCGGAATATGATCGTCCGTGGATGGAGCCGGGCAAGCACGCGCCGCTGCCTGCCAGCAATGTGCCGCAGGTGGAAGACTATTCCGCTGCCCTGCTCAAGCTGATCGGCTCGCCCGATCTTTCGTCGCGCCGCTGGGTCTATGAGCAGTATGATACGCTCATTCAGGGCAATTCCTTGCAGGTGCCGGGCGGCGACGCCGGTGTGATCCGCGTCGAAGGCCATGAAACCAAGGCGCTCGCCTTCTCGTCGGACGTGACGCCGCGCTATTGCGAAGCGGACCCGTTTGAAGGCGGCAAGCAGGCCGTTGCCGAATGCTGGCGCAACATCACCGCGACCGGCGCGGAACCGCTGGCTGCGACCGACAATCTGAACTTCGGCAACCCTGAAAAGCCGGAAATCATGGGCCAGCTCGTCAAGGCCATCGAAGGCATTGGCGAAGCCTGCCGCGCGCTGGATTTCCCGATCGTTTCCGGCAATGTCTCGCTTTATAACGAGACCAACGGCCAGGCCATTCTGCCGACCCCGACCATTGCGGGCGTGGGCCTCATCCCCGACTGGTCGCAGATGGCGAAGATCGGCGGCATGCAGGACGGCGATACGCTCATCCTGCTTGGCGGTGACGGCACGCATCTTGGCCAGTCGGTCTATCTGCGCGATCTGTTCGACCGCGCCGATGGCCCCGCGCCTTTCGTCGATCTCGCGCTTGAAAAGCGCAACGGCGAATTTGTCCGCTCCGCCATCCGCAACGGTCAGGTTACGGCCTGCCATGACCTTTCCGACGGCGGTCTGGCGATTGCGGTTGCCGAAATGGCGATCAAGTCCGGCAAGGGCGCTGAACTCGATGCCGGCGACGGCCTGCCGCATGCCGTTCTTTTCGGTGAAGATCAGGCGCGCTATGTCGTCGCGGCCACGGCGGAAATGGCAAAGCTCGTTGCGCTGAATGCCGAAGGCGCAGGCGTTCCGTTCCGCGTGCTCGGCACGGTTGGCGGCGACCGCCTGAAGATTGGCAGCCTAGTCGATGTCAGCGTCGCCGATCTGGCTGGTGCCTTTGAAGGCTGGTTCCCCGGCTTCATGAGTGGCGAGCCGGTCAGCGATAACTGACCTGCCCCGCACGCCTGAACTCTTTATTTTACGCATTATCCTACGCAAAACCGCTTCGCACTTTTGCTGGAAATGCTTTAATTGCCGCCCGGATGGAAAGCCTGTCCGGGCGGTTTGCTTGTCTTTGATTTAAGCGTTAGACAGATGGTTGTTGACGTTCCACGATGGTGCGTTACGATTCGACAGAACGATAAGAAAAGGCCGGAAACGGCAGGAGATTTTGCATGGCTATGGACGCACATGAGATCGAAAAGCTGATACGCGAGGGGATTCCCGACGCAAAGGTGACGATCCGCGACCTTGCCGGTGACGGAGACCATTATGCCGCCGAGGTTGTCGCGGAAAGTTTTCGTGGCAAGTCCCGCGTGCAGCAGCACCAGATGGTCTATGATGCGCTGAAGGGCAATATGGGCGGCGTGCTGCACGCGCTCGCATTGCAGACGAGCGTACCGGAGTAATACGGGTTCTTTCGCGGGAACAGCGTCCGCTGCGGCAAGATGTTGCTCCCGCGAAAGCAAATTTCTCGCGCATTTGACTTGCTTTCACCCGATCCGGGTGGTTACCAGCATTCAAAGCGACTATATGGGAGATATCCTCCCATCCTGTGCCGGAATTTGGGCCGGCATTTTGAAAGGACCGCAAATGACCGGCATCAACGATTTCATCGACAATGAAGTGAAGACCAACGACGTCGTGCTTTTCATGAAGGGCACGCCGGGTTTCCCGCAGTGCGGTTTCTCCGGTCAGGTCGTCCAGATCCTCGACTATCTCGGCGTGGAATATAAGGGCGTCAACGTCCTGTCCTCTGACGAACTGCGTCAGGGCATCAAGGAATATTCCAGCTGGCCAACCATCCCCCAGCTTTATGTGAAGGGCGAATTCGTCGGCGGCTGCGATATCGTGCGCGAAATGTTCCAGTCAAACGAGTTGCAGGCACTTTTTACCGATAAAGGTATTGCAACCAAGGCTGCTTGAGGATTAATTGCCGGTTATACGGCTTTAGTCTCACTTTTTCAAAGGCGCCGTTCAACGGCGCCTTTCGCGTTTTGCTAGATGCTCAACGACGGATTCGATCTGTCGGCTTCTGCTTTCAAAATTTTGTCTTTCGTATCGTGTCTCCCGACGCGATGCGTCACCTTGCCAGGGAATGCCAGTCATGCCGCTCGACATCAAGAACGGTTCGCCGGACCAGAAAACCTCCATGCATGGGCGTGGCGAATTCATCGCGCTTATCGCAGCCATCATGGCCATCAACGCGCTGGCGGTGGACGTCATGCTGCCCGGCCTCCCGCAGATCGGCGCAAGCCTTGGCATTCAGTCGGAAAACCACGTCCAGTTCGTCATTACCGCCTATCTGCTCGGTTTCGGCGTTTCACAGCTGTTCTATGGACCGTTGAGCGACCGCTTCGGCCGCAGGCTGCCGCTGTTCGGCGGACTGGCCATCTATATCGCGGCAGCCCTTGCAGCGGCGGTCGTGACCGATTTTACGACGCTTATCGTCCTGCGCGTATTGCAGGGCCTCGGCGCAGCCGGTACGCGCGTGATCGCCGTCTCGGTCGTCCGCGACAAGTTCGCCGGACGCCAGATGGCCGAAGTCATGTCGCTTGTCACGATGGTATTCATGATCCTGCCTGTGGTTGCACCGGCGACGGGCCAGCTCATCATGCTTTTCGGCGAATGGCACCTGATTTTTCTGTCGATGGCCGTGATGGCGCTCATTGTCGGCATCTGGGCCTTCCTTCGCCTGCCCGAAACGCTGCCTGTATCCAATCGGCGCCCGCTCACGATCAAGAGCGTGATTGGCGGCTTCGGAATCGTTCTGTCGAACCGCGTCGCCCTGTTCTACACGCTCGGCACCTCGTTCATCCTCGGCGCACTGTTCGGCTATATCAATTCCGCACAGCAGATTTTCGTCGAAATTTACAAGCTCGGCGCGTTGTTCCCGGTCGCTTTTGCCGCCGTCGCCATGACGCTGGCGCTTGCTTCGTTCCTGAACTCGCGCCTGGTTGGCCGCTTCGGCATGCGGCGGATTTCCCAGACGATGCTGCTTGTCTTCACCGGGTTCAGTCTTTTGTGGATGGTGCTGTCGGTCATGATGGAAGGGCCGGTTCCCTTTCCGATCCTGATGGCGATCTACATGACCATCATGTTCTCGTTCAGCCTCGTGACCGCCAATTTCAACGCGCTGGCAATGGAGCCGCTCGGCGAGGTTGCCGGGACGGCCTCCTCCGTTCTGGGCTTCGCTCAGACCGTAATAGGCGCGGCATTGGGCGCAGTCATCGGCCAGTCCTTCGACGGCACCACGACACCAGTTGCGACCGGCTATTGCGTGCTCGGATTTGTGGCTCTGGGCTGCGTACTGATTGCCGAACGCGGACGGTTGTTCCGGGCGCAGAACCCGCGCGCGGAACACGTGATCTGATCATGCTGACGATAAAGAAAACCCGCACGGGCTGGCAATGCTACGTGCGGGATATACTCTTCATCTAAGCGAAATGGGTTGGGAGTTGGCGCTTCCAATCCACTCCGCTGCAAGCGCCGAAAACGCAAAATAGAGGCTATGGCCTGCTATTCTTCCCAAAGTGCGGCCTGAATGGATTGCCAGCTCTCCTTGCTCGGCGCCACCAGAAGCCCGCCGCCGGTGTGGGACGGCAGATATGCGCTTCCATCCCACCGCGCCAGATAGCCGCCCGCTTCCTGATGGATCAAGGCTCCGGGAAGATGATCCCAGGGCATCAACTTGTTATAGACCGCGAAATGCGCGCCGCCTGTTGCGATAATCCGATATTCGTGCGCCGCGCAGCGATAGCCAATCTGCGACAGGAATTTCGTATGATTGCGCGCCAGGCGCGACCGCATCGGCTCCGCCGTATACTGCCACGAAATCGAGCCGGTCATCTGATCGATCGGAGCCGGTTCGGCAACGCTAACCCGGCTCAAGTCGCCGCTGGCGCGGCGAATGTAGCTCCCGCCGCCCTTCGAAGCCATGATCCAGTCATTACCGACAGGATCGTGAATGATACCGGCAACGGTTTCGCCTTTCGACACAACCGCAAGCATCACGCCAAAAAGCGGAACGCCGGAGGCAAAGTTGAAAGTGCCGTCGACGGGGTCAATTGTGAAGGCAAGCTCCGCATCATCGAGACCGCCAAGCAAAGCGGGATCGTCGGAACACGCTTCCTCACCGACAATCACCGCGTCGGCAAAGCGTTCCTTGAGCCTTGCGGTGATGTACCGTTCAGCATTCACATCCGCTTCCGTGACCAGATCGGCGGCTGAGGTCTTCTGCCTTATATCGCCAGCATCCAGCCTGCGGAATCGCGGCATGATTTCCTGTCGCGCCGCATCGGCCAGCAAATCCGCCAGCCATTCCATCTGCCCTTCATCAAACCGCATGATCGCCCTCGCCGTTCAACACCAGTCCTGCGAAATCGAACAGCTTGCGATCCAGCAGATGGCTCGGGCGCACATTCGTCATGGCGCGGATCATCGTGTCCTTGCGCCCCGGCATGCGCTTTTCGATGTCGGTCAGCATGGCTTTCATCGCGTTGCGCTGCAACCCGTCCTGACTGCCGCACAGATCGCATGGAATGATCGGAAACTGCATCGCAGTCGCAAATTTTTCGAGATCGTCTTCCGCCGCATAAGCCAGCGGGCGGAACACCATCAGGTCGCCCTCGTCATTGACCAGCTTCGGCGGCATCGCAGCCAGCCGTCCGCCGTGGAACAGGTTCATGAAAAAGGTTTCGAGAATGTCTTCCCGGTGATGACCGAGAACAACCGCCGAACAGCCTTCCTCACGCGCAACCCTATAGAGATTGCCACGACGCAGGCGCGAGCAGAGCGAGCAATAGGTGCTCGTTTCCGGCAGCTTGTCGGTGACGATGGAATAGGTATCCTGATATTCGATCCGGTGTTCGATCCCGTAACGATTGAGAAAATCCGGCAGAATATGCTTGGGAAAATTCGGCTGACCCTGATCGAGATTGACCGCCAGCAGTTCCACCGGCAGCAGGCCGCGCCATTTGAGATCAAGCAGCAGCGCCAGCAGACCGTAGGAATCCTTGCCACCTGAAAGGCAGACCATCCAGCGCTCGCCGGGCTTCACCATCGAGAAATCCTCGATGGCCTGTCGCGTCAGACGCAGGAGGCGCTTGCGCAACTTGTTGAATTCCACCGTGGCCGGCACATCGCGGAACAGGGGATGACAGCCGCTGCCGTCGGCGTCTTCGGCAATATCAGGATCGAAAGCGTTCATCGGGCTTCCCGAAAAATTGAGGATGTTGCAGGCTTCATACCGAAAAGCTGGCGCAGGGAAAACCGGGAAACCGCAATTCTTTGCCGTGAAGTGCCCGATCCTACGCAAAACTGCGTCGCACTTTTGCTGAAAAGGAAAAAGCCGCGCTGCATGCACAGCGCGGCTTTTCGATTTCGGCATATATCCGGCGCGCCTGAGCGCGCACAGGATTAACGCGAATAGAATTCGACGACCAGGTTCGGTTCCATCTGGACGGCGTAAGGCACATCCGAAAGGGTCGGAACGCGGGAGTAGGTCGCAACCAGCTTGTTGTGATCGACTTCGATATATTCCGGAACATCACGTTCTGCGAGCTGAATAGCTTCGAGAACGATAACCAGCTGCTTCGACTTTTCGCGGACTTCAACAACGTCACCGGCCTTCAGGCGGTAGGACTGGATGTTGACGCGGCGACCGTTCACATTCACGTGGCCGTGGTTGATGAACTGGCGGGCAGCGAAGATCGTCGGAACGAACTTGGCGCGGTATACGACTGCGTCGAGACGCGATTCCAGCAGACCGATCAGGTTTTCGCCGGTGTCGCCCTTGCGGCGAGCGGCTTCTTCATAGGTCTTGCGGAACTGCTTTTCGGAAATGTCGCCGTAGAAGCCCTTGAGCTTCTGCTTTGCGCGCAGCTGCACACCAAAGTCCGACAGCTTGCCCTTGCGGCGCTGGCCGTGCTGGCCCGGGCCATATTCACGACGGTTTACCGGGGACTTCGGACGGCCCCAGATGTTTTCGCCAAGACGGCGATCAATTTTGTACTTAGCGGATTCGCGCTTGCTCATCGCATTTCCTTCAAAGGTTATAGCGCCGGAGGCGCTGGAGGAAACGCGCCCTCCTCTGCCCTCCTTTCGGAGAACTGACAGGATGAAGCGCGCGAGCGCAATCTTCATCCACGGGACACGTCAAATGAAACGCCGGTGCGAATACGCGCCAGCGATGGGCGGCTTTTAGTCATGCAGCTATTGTCTTGTCAAGCACGCAGGGTTGAAAAAGCCGGAAAAACCGGTGTTCGGCACGTGTTTCCTACCATTTGCTACGCCCTGCCATCAAGCGTGAAGGAACGCCATTCCCTGTTTCATCATTAGCCCTGACTGAACTTCTACTCATGAGGCTTCAATGGCTCTGTTTTTGCTTCCGTCCGGCAAGGATGCATTTACCGCTCTGATCGCGCTTGGGCTCGTTACGATACCGTCTTTATCCGGCACTTTTACCGGCGAGGCGCAGGCGCAGACCTTCATCGAACGCATTCTCAAACAGGACGCACAGAAGGCAAAGCCACATCGCAAACGCCCGGCGGCGAGGCACACACAAAGGAAATCCGCCGCAAAGCAACAAACAGCAAGACCCACACCAAAGGCTGAAGCGGAACCCGGCATCGCCCTGCCCGTGCCAATCCCCGCGCCGCGCCCGGAGGAACCGGGAAAGAATAAACCGGAACCGGAAACCACACCCGTTCCCGAGGAAAAGCCGGATACGAAACCGCAGGAACAACCGCACACCGCTCCTCCTCCATCTCCGGATCTTCCGGCGAAACCTTCAGAACCGGCCGGCAATCCGAAGCAGACAGACGAAAAGCGGCAGGAAGCCAAGCCGGAAAGCGACGAGCGAATCTATCAGGTGTCCTGCCCGGCGCTCATTTCCGGAGAAGTCGAGGGCAAGCTCCTGCCTCCGATCAAGGACGGCGAGCAATGCGGCGTTCATTCCCCTTTGTCCCTGACCGCCATCGGCAAGGAGGAGCCTTTGAAATTCGCCAATGCGGTGACCACGAATTGCGCGATGGCGGTGACGCTGGCGCAGTGGAGCGCCGCGGTCGCAAAGGCCGCGCAGGATGTTTACGGTCCGGGTTCAAAAATCACCGAAATCGGCGTCGGCTCGGATTATCAATGCCGGAAGGTAAACGGCGCTTCGTCGGGGCGGGTTTCCGAGCACGCCTTCGCCAATGCGCTCGACATCATGTCGTTTACGTTTTCAGACGGCAGCAAAACCCGGCTGGAAAGCGGCTGGAATGGCGCGGACAAGGAAAAGGCTTTCTGGCGTGCGGTGCACAGCGCAAGTTGCAAGCTTTTCATGACCGTCATCGGTCCAGACGGCGATGCCGCCCATCGCACCAACATGCATCTCGATCAGGGGTGCCATGGCAAATCCTGTCTTGCACGCATTTGCCAATGAGCTATCGTAAGCATCGGAATTTCATAAAAAAATCAGAATTGCGCCTGTAAGCTGCTTTCCATTATCGGTTCAATCCTGCCAATCGCGGTGAATGGCGGGTTTCCAGAAGGACATGGGCATGAAATCGACCAAACTCATATTTTCCGTCATTTTCGCACTTGGCTTTTCCGCCGCCGCTCATGCGGACGCCGTTCCGAAGAGAACGAAGGATTTTACGGCGAATTACCAGACTCTGGTGAAGGATCAACAGGCAGCCCCACAGATCGCGGACTGCATTGCGAGCGCCTATGATTATGTGAAGAAAAGCAAGAAATATGACCGCCTCGGCTTTACCAAGGACGACATTTCTGCTGCTCAAACCAATGACAAGTCTTCAAAATTCAGTTCCAGCGACCCGCGTAAGGTTTCCGCTGTGATTTCGGTTCCCGGCGGAGCGCGCAACAAGGGCGTTTCGGCGAAATGGGACAGCATCACGCTGCGCTGCGGCATTACCGACGGCAAGCTGAAGGCGATCGAACTCGCTCCAAGCGCGGCGGGCAAGTAAGACACAACAATTGCGGCGAATGCCTGATGGCGCTCGCCATTTCATTCAATGCTTCTTTCCGCTTTCCTTGTGCTGCGGCAAGCCTTTGCGTCTGGTCTCCGCGAATTCTTCCAGTTCCTTTTCGGTCATCGATTCATACATTTGTTTCGACGCACCAAAGAGTTCGCTCTTCTTCATTTCACCGCGCTTGGCGGCAAGGGCTGCGCCAGCTGCTTTCTGTTGGGCCTGTGATTTTGCGGGCATTGGCCTTCTCCCTGTTTCGACAGGATGAACGCATATGGAGGGGGCCGGTTCCGGATTAATCGCCGTTTCCGTCAAAACGTGAACGCGCAACGCGAAGGGCTGCGCGGTTTCTGACGGCCCACTGACCCAGCACGTCGATGGGAACAGCCAGAGAATGCCCCAGTTCGGTCAGCGAATATTCCACTTCCGGCGGGGATGTCGGACGCACATGCCGCGACACAAGGCCATCCCGCTCCAGCGACCGCAGCGTGACCGTCAGCATGCGCTGCGAGATTCCTTCAATGGCGCGCCGCAGCGCATTGAAACGCATGGAACCACCCTGAAGGTTGAAAATGACGAGGATGCTCCAGGTGTCGCCAACCCGGTCCAGCACTTCGCGGATCGGGCAGGAACCGTCATCACCGGTTTCAAAGGCAGGCGTCGCAGAGAGCAAAGGCGTCTTGCCATCAGGACGTGTCGGTATGGTCATCTTGTTTCTCCGGAAAAACCGGCCCTCCATTTCACCGTCGACGCTGGCGTCCTTCCAGAAGCGCGGCAGCATACGGAAAATACGTTTTAAAACAATGCTATAAACAGACTGGGAAGCTCCTTCCCTCCTCTGAGCCCTTGCCTTTGGCACGGTTACTTCCATGTATCCTGACCATGTAAAAGTGCGTTCTTCACAAGCATTGCGGCATGACTTATGTGGTTATCAGAAATAACCTGCTTATGAAACATACCTTAATTCGTTCAATGCGAGAAGGAGAATATCATGGTCAAGATCGCACTCATCGGCGCAACGGGATTTGTGGGCGCTGCAATTCTCAAGGAAGCCGCAGCACGCGGCAATCAGGTGACCGCTCTGGTTCGCCATCCCGAGAAAGTTGAAAAGCTTGCCAATGTTACCGCAGTGAAGGCTGACGTGTTCGACACCGATGCGCTTGCAAGCCAGCTTGCAGGCCACGACATCGTGATTTCGGCCTACAATCCGGGCTGGGGCGACAAGGATATCCGCGAAAAGCACATCAATGGCAGCCGCTCCATCACCGAAGCCACCAAGAAAGCCGGCATCAAGCGCCTGATAGCGGTTGGCGGCGCTGGCAGCCTTTCGATCAACGGCAAGCAATTGGTCGACTCGCCCGAATTCCCTGCTGAATGGAAGGAAGGTGCGCTCGGGGCGCGTCAGGCACTTGAAGACCTGCGCGGCGAGGATGGGCTGGAATGGACATTGGTGTCGCCAGCGATCATTCTCCAGCCGGGTGAACGCACTGGAAAATATCGTCTCGGCGGAGACGAACCAGTGTTCGACGACAAGGGCGAAAGCAAGATTTCGGTCGCTGATCTGGCCGTCGCCATTCTCGACGAGGCAGAAAAAGGCCAGCATATCCGCAAGCGCTTCACAGCCGCCTATTGACGGCAATCACAAAAACGCCATGTTTTTGACAGGCGTTCGCCGCAAAATCGGTGGTGAAAAAGCTCCATCGCCACCGGTTTTTCGCGCAAGCAGACCGCAAAACGGGCCCGCCCCCGTTTTGCCTTAATTATTTCAAACCAACTCCACGTCCACGACGCCCTGAATGGATTTCATGGCGCTGGCGATCTGCGGACTGACGCGATAGCGATGCGGCAGCTCGATCTCGACTTCCCGCTGGCCGTTATCCTTGATGACGATGAGACTCACCTGCCCGTCGCCGCGCGTGTTGAAATGCGGCGCGATATGGCGGACCGCATCGGCCGAGCGCAGATAAAGCCGCATCGCCTTTTGCATCCGGCAGGCCTCATCTTCGAGCGACTGCACCGTCTGGATGCGCAAGCCAATGCCTTCGGGACGGTTTTCCGCCTGAACCGTGATCACCACCGACTTGCCGCTTTCCAGCAGATCGCGATATTGCGCCAGGCCTTCTGAAAACAGCACCGCCTCGAACTGGCCGCTGGCGTCCGACAATGACACAATACCCATCTTGTTGCCGGTGCGGGTCTTGCGTTCCTGCCGCGCTGTCACGGTGCCTGCCAGACGCCCGGCATTGGCGCCGCGCTTGACGGCGGCGGAGAAATCCGCCCAGCTTTGAACGCGCATACGGTTCAGCACGTCGCGATATTCATCAAGCGGATGCGCCGACAGATAGAAGCCGACCGCCTGAAACTCGCGATGCAGCATTTCCGATGGCAGCCAGGGTGCTGCCTGCGGCAGGATAAGCTTTTCCTTGGGCGCGCCGGACAGGCCGAAAATATCGGACTGGCCGCTTGCGGCATTTTCCTGCGTGCGCTGGGCAAAGCCCATGATGCGGTCCATGCCCGCACTCATGGCCGGGCGCTCGCGACCGAAGCAATCCATCGCGCCGGCATTGATGAGGCTTTCCAGCACCCGCCGGTTGACGATGCGCGGATCGACCCGCTCGCAGAAATCCTCAAGGCTTTCGAAAGGCTTTTCGGCCCGCACCTCGACAATATGATCGACAGCCGCTTCGCCGACGCCCTTGATGGCGGCGAGCGAGTAGAAAATCTTTTTCTCGCCAACCTCGAACGGACGGAAGGAAGTCATCACCGATGGCGGCACGACCTCAATGCCCAGACGGTTCGCCTCGCGGCGGAAATCGTTGAGCTTGTCAGTGTTCGACATATCGTAGGTCATCGACGCAGCGAGGAACTCGACCGGATAATGCGCCTTCATATAGGCTGTCTGGTAAGAGACGATGGCATAAGCGGCGGCGTGCGACTTGTTGAAGCCGTAGTCGGCGAACTTGGCCAGCAGGTCGAAGATCATGTTGGCCTGCGCCTTGTCGACGCCGCCTTCAATCGCGCCATCCACAAAACGGACGCGCTGCTTGTCCATCTCCTCGCGGATCTTCTTGCCCATGGCGCGGCGCAGAAGGTCAGCTTCACCGAGCGAATAGCCGGACAGCACCTGCGCGATCTGCATCACCTGTTCCTGATAGACGATAACGCCTTGCGTTTCCTTGATCAGGTGATCGATCTTCGGGTGAATGGAGGCAATCTCCTCCTCGCCGTTCTTGCGCGCATTATAGGTCGGGATATTCTCCATCGGGCCGGGACGATAAAGTGCGACAAGCGCAATAATGTCCTCAATCCGGTCCGGGCGCATGCCGAGCAGCGCCTTGCGCATACCAGCACTTTCAACCTGGAACACGCCGACCGTTTCGCCGCGCGACAGCATTTCATAAGTGAGCGGATCATCGAGCGGCACATGGGACAGGTCGATCTCGATGCCCTTGCGCGCCACCAGCTTGACCGCCGTTTCCAGAACGGTCAGCGTCTTGAGGCCGAGAAAGTCGAACTTGACCAGTCCCGCCTGCTCGACCCATTTCATGTTGAACTGGGTGACCGGCATGTCGGATCGCGGATCGCGATACATGGGTACCAGTTCCGACAACGGACGGTCACCGATCACGATACCGGCGGCGTGGGTCGAGGCGTGGCGGTAAAGCCCCTCAAGCTTGAGCGCCATATCGAGAAGCCGCCCGACGACCGGCTCCTTCTCGCGCTCCTCGTTGATCTTCGGTTCGGTGTCGATTGCCTGCGCCAGCGACACAGGATTGGCCGGGTTCTGCGGCACCAGCTTGCAGAGACGGTCGACCTGACCGTAAGGCATTTCCAGAACGCGCCCCACATCGCGCAGCACGGCGCGGGCCTGCAAGGTTCCGAAAGTGATGATCTGCGCAACCTGATCGCGCCCGTATTTTTCCTGCACATAGCGGATCACCTCTTCGCGGCGATCCTGACAGAAATCGATATCGAAGTCGGGCATCGAAACGCGGTCCGGGTTCAGGAAGCGTTCGAAAAGCAGGGAGAAACGCAGCGGATCGACGTCGGTAATCGTCAGCGCATAGGCGACGAGCGAACCGGCACCCGAACCACGGCCCGGTCCGACCGGAATGCCATGGGCCTTGGCCCATTTGATGAAGTCGGCAACGATCAGGAAGTAGCCGGGGAACTTCATGCGGGTGATGATGCCGATCTCGTATTCGAGACGCTCGGCATATTGCTCCGCCGTATAGCCTTCCGCGAGGCCCGCCGTTTCGAGGCGCATCTTCAAGCCTTCGCGCGCCTGCCGCGCCAGTTCGTCAGCCTCGGCCTGAACGGCCGCTTCCGGATCGTCCGATTCGCCCGTGAAGCGCGGCAGGATCGGCTTGCGCGTCTGCGTGTACCAGCTGCAGCGCTGGGCAATCTCCACCGTGTTTTCGAGCGCTTCCGGCAGATCGGCAAAGAGCGCCGCCATTTCCGCACGGCTTTTCAGATGATGATCCGGCGTCAGGCGGCGGCGATCATCATTTGAGAGAATCTGGCCTTCCGCAATGGCGAGAAGCGCATCATGGGCCTCGAAATCTTCCGCCTTGAGAAAGAACGCCTCATTGGTGGCCACCAGAGGCAGGTCCATCTCATAGGCAAGCGCCACCGTCTTTGCTTCCAGCGCACGGTCGTAGCCTGCCTGACGCTGCAATTCGACATAGAGCCTGTCGCCGAAGGCTTCCCGCAGGAAAGCCAGCCGCGCCTCCGCCCTGTCGGGACGGTCGGCGGCAAAAGCCCGGCCGATCGGTCCCAGTGCGCCGCCGGAAAGCACGATGACATCTTTCGCCAATGGCGGCAGCCAGCTGGCCTCAATATGCACCGGATCACCTGCCGGTGTTTCCAGAAACGCGCGACTGACGAGCCGCACGATGTTCGCATAGCCCTCTTCCGTTGCCGCGAGCAGCACGATCGGGGCAAGGTCCAGCGCAACCCGGCGATTGACGCTGCGGCCATTATCATTGTGGTCGCCGAAGGCAACATCGACCTGACAACCGATGATGGGTTGCAGCCCGTCCTTCGATGCCTTCTGCGCAAATTCAAGCGCACCGAACAGATTGTTGGTGTCGGTGACTGCGATAGCCGGTGCCTCATCGGCAATCGCCTGTTTGATGATCTTGCCGAGCGGCAATGCGCCCTCCAGCAAGGAATAGGCCGAGTGTACACGCAGATGCACGAAACGTGGCGTCAAAGCACCGTCATTTGCTGCGCTGGCTGCTGCTGCATCACTCATTCCATCGACCCCGATCATCTGCCGAGCCGCCCGGATGGACATACATCCGGCGCTCCAAATCCATGCAACGGACTTTCCGAAAATCGATTTCGATCTTCGAGCCGATACAGTAGCCGCGTGATAGCACATTGCTTCAAGCATGAACCACATTTGTGATTCATCACGGCTGGCGACTCTGTCGCCTGAAAGCATCAGTTTCGGGGAATGATGTGGCGATGTCCAGTAAGACTATCGCCGCCCTGGCGCGGGTTCACAGGAACCCGCCAAAGCACTTCCAGTTTTTCCGAAATCACCGGAAATGCCCTATCTTTTTACGCATGTCCTTTTCCCCAAAACCGGTTCCCGCCTTTGGGAGACATGCTCTATTTCCTTCAAATCGCGCTCACCCAGATGGCGAAGGTTGCAATGAACAGGCTTACCGAAATGAAAGACAGAACGTCGTGGACGAGATCGGTCATGTGAGAAACTCCTCTGTGTTCACGTATGTTTATTTTTTGTTCTATTTTTGTTCCAAAGTCAACACCCGTTTAGCAACGGCATTCATTTTAGGGTTTACGAATAGTGAATACACAACCGCAGGCCGGGCCACGGAAGAACAGGGGGATGGTGGTGCTGCCGGGCTTTGAACGAGGCCTGTTCAGGCGGAGCGGCACCTCGCCCTTCGAGACGCCGCCTGCGGCGGCTTCTCAGGATGAGGCGCTGGGCCGCGCTCGGGCGCAACGCGATGCCCCAATATAGAAATGCAATTCAGCGGACCGCATCTGCCCTGAGTACATTCAACCCAGAGCAACTAGAGCAAATGGCCGGAGCGTCGATCAGGCCGGAACGCGCTGATAGCGGAAACCGCACCTCGCCCTTCGTGACGCCGCCTGCGGCGGCTTCTCAGGATGAGGTGCTAAGGTAATCTGGAAATATTAGAGGTCGACGACCTTGCCGTCCTTCAGCGTCACGCGCCGGTCCATGCGGCCAGCCAGTTCGTGATTGTGGGTGGCGATGAGGGCAGCAAGTCCCGACTGGCGCACGAGCGCTTCCAGGGCACCGAAGACATAAGAGGATGTCGTCGGGTCGAGGTTGCCGGTCGGTTCGTCCGCCAGAAGAACGAGCGGCGCATTGGCGACGGCACGGGCAATGGCGACACGCTGCTGCTCGCCGCCGGAAAGTTCCGACGGGCGATGCGAGGCACGCTTGCCGATCTTCATATATTCAAGAAGCTGCTGTGCGCGCTCCGCTGCCTGCTTCTTCGACAATCCGCGGATCATTTGCGGCATCATCACGTTTTCCAGCGCGGAAAATTCCGGCAGGAGGTGATGGAACTGATAGACGAAGCCGATGTCGTTGCGGCGCACCGCCGTCCGCTCATCGTCGGAAAGCTTGCTGCAGGAGCGCCCGTCAAGGAAAACCTCTCCCTCATCGGGACGTTCCAGAAGGCCAGCGGTGTGCAGCAAGGTTGACTTGCCCGCGCCCGATGGCGCGACAAGCGCAACCATCTCGCCGCGACGAAGCGTGAAATCGGCATCCTTGAGGATCACCAGTTCACGGTCGGCTTCCTTATAGGCGCGGCCGACCCGTTGCAGCCGCATGATGATTTCAGCCGCCATTATTCGTACCTCAATGCTTCGACAGGATCGAGCTTGGCAGCGCGCCAGGCCGGGAAAATGGTGGCGATGAACGAAAGCACCAGAGCCATGACGATGACGGAAATCGTCTCGCCCGGGTCCATTTTCGCAGGCAGTTGGCTCAGGAAATAGAGTTCCGGATTGAAAAGCGTGGTGCCGGAGAGCCACGAGAAAAACTCGCGGATGCGCTCGACATTGAGGCACACGACGACGCCCAGAACCACACCCGCCACCGTGCCGGTGACGCCGATGGCAGCGCCCGTCATCAGGAATATGCGCATCACCGCGCCGCGGGTTGCCCCCATGGTGCGCAGGATCGCAATGTCATGCCCCTTGTCCTTCACCAGCATGATGAGGCCGGAAATGATGTTGAGCGCCGCCACGAGCACGATCAGCGTCAGGATCATGAACATGACATTGCGCTCGACTTCCAGCGCCGAGAAGAAAGTCTGGTTGCGCTGGCGCCAGTCGACGAGCGAGAGCTGGCGTCCTGCCGCCTCTTCCACAGGCGCGCGCATCGCATCCACCTTGTCGGGATTATCGACAAAGATTTCAAGCGATTGCACCTTGCCTTCCTGATTGAAGAAAAGCTGCGCCTCGGAAAGCGGCATCATGACAATCGACGCGTCATATTCCGACATGCCGATCTCGAAGATGGCGACAATCGGATAGGCCTTCACGCGCGGATTGACGCCGAAGGGGGTCACATCGCCATCGGGCGAGATCACGCGCAGCGTATCGCCGATGGAAAGGCCGAGATTTTCCGCCATGCGGGTGCCGATGGCGACCCCGCCCGCCTGATCGAAGCCCTGGAGCGTGCCCTGGCGAATATTGCTGGAAACGAGCTTGAGCTTTTCGAGATCTTCCTCACGCAAGCCCCGGATCAGCGCGCCGTTGCCAGCGCCGATATTGCCCTGCACAAGCGCCTGCCCTTCCACCACGGGAATGGCGAACTTGATGCCGGAAATGCCGTCGATCCGCTTGATGAGATCGGCATAATCGTCCAGCGGACGGTCAATCGGCTGCATGATGAGATGGCCGTTGATGCCGAGAATGCGCGAAAGAAGCTCGGCGCGGAAGCCGTTCATCACCGCCATGACGATGATGAGGGTCGCCACGCCCAGCATGATGCCGGTGAAGGAAAACCCGGCAATGACCGAGATGAAAGTCTCGCGGCGGCGCGCACGCAGATATCGCCAGGCGATCATCCGCTCATAGGCCGAGAATGGACCCGACTTCGGAGCCTTTTGGGCCACCTTTGCCTTGTCCCCGGATTTTGCTGCCGCCGCGTTGCTCATGCTTCTGCCGTCAAGAGATTGATTGCGGCTTCAACGCTCAGGTTCTGGCGTTCGCCGGTCTTGCGATCCTTGATTTCGACTTCACCGGCGGCAACGCCGCGCGGGCCGACGATCACCTGCGTCGGCAGGCCGATCAGGTCCATCGTGGCGAACTTCGCGCCCGGACGGTCATCGGTGTCGTCGAGCAGCGGATCGACGCCTGCATTGGTCAGCGCCTCGTAGAGCTTTTCGCTCACGGCGTCACAACCTTCATCGCCCGGCTTCATGTTGACGATACCGGCACCGAACGGCGCGATGGCCTTCGGCCAGATAATGCCTGCATCGTCGTGGAAGGCTTCAATGGCGGCCGCGACAAGGCGCGACGGGCCGATGCCGTAGGAACCCATGGATACCAGATGTTCCTTGCCGTCCGGGCCCTGCACTTTCGCGCCCATCGGTTCGGAATATTTGGTGCCGAAATGGAAGATGTGGCCGACTTCGATGCCGCGCGCGGAAACCTGATTTTCAGGCTTCACCTTGGCCCAGTCGGCCTCGTCGTGCATTTCGTCTGTCGCCGCATAAGGCGTCGTCCAGCGCTGGACGATGTCGGTCAGCTGCGCATCGTTGCGGAAATCGGTGTCCGCGCCCGGCACGGCCAGATCGAGATAGGCCTTGTCGCAGAAAACCTGGCTTTCGCCGGTTTCCGCCAGAATGATGAATTCGTGGGAAAGATCGCCGCCAATCGGGCCGGTATCGGCGCGCATCGGGATCGCCTGCAAGCCGACGCGGGCAAAGGTGCGCAGATAAGACACGAACATGCGGTAGTACGCCATTTTCGCGCCCTCATAATCTAGGTCGAACGAATAGGCGTCCTTCATCAGAAATTCGCGCGAGCGCATGACGCCGAAACGCGGGCGCACTTCATCGCGGAACTTCCACTGGATGTGGTAGAGATTGAGCGGCAGGTCCTTGTAGGAGCGCACATAGGAGCGGAAAATATCCGTGACCATTTCCTCGTTGGTCGGGCCAAAGAGCATTTCACGCTCCTGGCGGTCCTGGATGCGCAGCATTTCCTTGCCATAGGCGTCATAGCGGCCGCTTTCGCGCCACAGGTCGGCAGACTGGATGGTCGGCATCAGGATTTCATTGGCGCCGGCGCGGTTCTGCTCTTCACGAATGATGTCGCAGACCTTGTTCAGCACCTTCAGGCCGATCGGCAGCCAGGCGTAAATGCCGGCCGACTGTTGACGGATCATGCCCGAACGCAGCATCAGCCTGTGGGAGACGATTTCCGCCTCCTTGGGGTTTTCCTTCAGAATAGGCAAAAAATACCGCGACAGACGCATCGTAACCACCAATCAAGAGGGACTGCCTGAATGCTTCAAGAATCAGGCAAAAATTAAGCATATTCGTCGGTTTCTTACCGGGTTCTAGATCGGTTGGAAACCCGCCTGGAAAAGCTTTCGCGGCAGCGGATTTCCCCATCCACAGCCATGATCGCCTGCCGAATGAACGGTCCGCGCGAAACAGGGCATCCAGATTCACATTCAAATTCAATATATTACAGATATATCACGGTCCTTCGCGAAAATTTGCGAAAGAATTATGACGCCATAGAAGATTTTTCGTGACAAAAGCTGTGCAGTTCGCTATTTTTTTCAGCATAAGAGCAACAACGGAATAAAACCGTTGGTTTCACGCGGTCAAAGTCTTGGGAGGATGGATCCAGGCGCGACTTTCGCAGCCGCCAGTCAAATGGAAACGGATCGAACGCGTATTTGATTAGCAAGGCGAAAGCCTTGCTTTTTTTTTGCACTTGCAGAATGGCCCTCCTCTCCGCAGTTCCGCTGTTTTTTATGCTCGAATAACACATTGATTTTGTGGGATTTATCGCAGCGCCCTCTGCGCATCCAAGTATTAAATTTCACTTAAGTATAAATCGATTTATTCACCCAAAACTCCTTGGAAAACTGCCTCGACGTCACAAATGACGGCAGGTTGCAGCCTCCCGCAGATTCAATAGGTTACGCTCCATGCCTCTTATTGGGCACAACTTTTGGTAGAGCAGTCCACTTTTCTTTATACAAAAAAGAGGCTGCCTAATTTTTAAGCAGCCTCCAAATGCGTGTCGCGATAGCGGGTCAGGTCACGTCAGGTCGGGGAAGAAATGCGGGATATCGTCGAGGCCGAAACCGCTGACCTGCGTCAGATAATAATAGAGCCCGAAAATGAGCGTTGCGACCGCCGTCGTCCGCAGGAAGGCGCGTCCGATGCGTGGCTTGGCGGGAGCGCTTGCCACCGTGCCCAAAGTCACTTCATTTTCTTCGGCCTGCGTGCGCAGGCCAACCGGCAGCAGCGCGAAAAGCGTTGTCCACCAGATGATGAAGTAGATCGCGATGCCAGAAATCAGAGACATGATTACACCTCTTCAAGCTCGATCAGCGTACCATTGAAATCCTTGGGATGAAGGAACAGGACCGGCTTGCCATGCGCGCCGGTCTTCGGTTCTCCGTCACCGAGGATGCGCGCGCCCTCCGCCTTAAGCCTGTCGCGCGCGGCGATGATGTCGGCAACCTCGTAGCACAGATGATGCATGCCGCCGGACGGGTTCTTTTCCAGAAAGGCCGCAATGGGCGACCCCTCGCCCAACGGCTCCAGCAATTCGATCTTGGTGTTGCCGACGTCGATGAAAACCACGGTCACGCCATGTTCAGGCAGCGCCTGCGGCTCGGTAACCTTGGCACCGAGCTTGCCGCGATAAAGCGCGGCTGCGGCATCAATATCCGGAACGGCAATCGCCACATGGTTCAAGCGTTCGAGCATCAGCACCTCCCTTGCTGTTATCCGCTGCGGCTCAGCGTATCCTATTCACGAACACGGTCACCACCGGCTTTTTGCCCCATGCGTCATTTGCCGCAGCGCGAACGGCACGGCGCACGGACTCGCGCACCAGCTCGATATCCTTGCGGCGAACGCGCGGAATGCTGTCGATTGCCTCAATGGCCGCATCCAGCAGAATGTCTTCCATCAGGTCGCCCACGGCGTTTTCTTCCGGCACGCCGAAAGTCACGAGGTCAGGCTCATCGATGATCTTGTGTTCACGGTCCAGCAGCACCGAAACGGCCACGTGGCCGACATAGGCAAGCTTGCGGCGCTCGACCATGCCGATTTCTTCCTCGTCGCCGATCAGCTTGCCGTCCTTGTAGATGCGGCCTACCGGCGCTTCATCGATGATTTCGGCCTTGCCGGGCGCCAGACGCAGCATGTCGCCGTCACGCACCTGCGCGACCTGCTCGATGCCTTCCATCGCGCCAAGCGATCCTTGCGCAACAAGGTGAGCAGCCTCGCCATGCACCGGCACCAGAATCTGCGGGCGAACCCACGAATACATGCGGCGCAATTCGCTGCGGCGCGGATGGCCGGACACATGCACCAGTGCATCCTCATCGCCGATGATCTTGATGCCGCGATCGATCAGGCGGTTCTTGATGTCGAGAATGGCCTTCTCATTGCCCGGAATGGCACGCGATGAGTAGATGACCGTGTCGCCTGCCGTAAGAGCAAGGCTGCGCATTTCATCACGCGCCAGCTTGGCGAGTGCGGCTCGCGGCTCGCCCTGGCTGCCGGTCAGGATCATCACCACATTTTCGCGCGGAATATAGCCGTAATCCTCTTCGCTGAGATATTCCGGCAGGCCTTCCATATAGCCAAGCTCGGTCGCAACGGAGATGGCACGCTTCATTGAACGCCCGACCACCAGCACCTGACGGCCAGCGTCACGCGCCGCCTCGGTAATCGAGCGGATACGACCGACATTGGAAGAGAAGGTCGTAATCGCGACACGGCCACGCGCATTTTCAATCAGTTCACGCAGGCTATCACCCACCTGACGCTCCGAAGGCGATTCCCCTTCGCGCAGCGCATTTGTGGAGTCGCAGATCAGCGCCAGCACGCCCGCATCGCCAATGGCGCGGAAACGCGCCTCATCGATAACCGGCCCCAGCGACGGTTCCGGGTCCATCTTCCAGTCGCCCGTGTGCACGACCGTACCGAGCGGCGTCGTAATGGCGAGCGAAACCGGCTCTGGGATCGAGTGCGTGACGGCAACCGCTTCGACTTTGAAAGGCCCGACTTCAAACTTTTCGCCAGCCTTGTAGATCGTGATCGGAATATCAGGCGCGCCAAATTCGGACTGGCGCTTGGCTTCCAGCAGGCCAGCCGTAAACGGCGTCGCATAGACCGGAACCTTGAGGCGCGGCCACAGGTCGAGCAGCGCGCCAAAATGGTCTTCATGCGCATGGGTGATGACGATGCCGCGCAGATTGTGCTTTTCAGCTTCGAGATAGCGGATATCCGGAAGGATGAGATCGGCGCCCGGCTGTTCCGGCCCGGCGAAGCTGACCCCCATATCCACGACCAGCCACTCGCGATTATCCGCGGGGCCGAAGCCGTACATGGCCAAATTCATGCCGATTTCGCCCACGCCGCCAAGCGGCAGAAAGACGAGTTCCGTAGTATTGGATCGGGCCATGAAATTTCCTCTATGACTATCGAGCGGTCTTGCCGCATCAACTGGACCTAAAGTTGTCCTGTTGCAACCCTGGCAAGACAAAACAAAGCAATTATTTGCGTATTGTAGCAGCAGTCCCGAAATAGACATCGCCAGCCGTTACCGCAACCCGCGAGCCATCATCTTCGCGAATAACAAAACGGCATGCCTCGTCGATCGTATCAAAACGCCCTTCGATGATGCGCCCTTCAACCTGCATGGTGACATCCTGGCCCAGGCCATGGGCGCGCTGCAGCCAGCGCTTGCGAATATCATCAAGGCCGCGCCCCTCGTTCCAGACGCGATAATTGACGGACCATGCATCCGACAGGGCAGCGAACAAGGTCTCTGCATCGCATCTGCTGCCAAGCGCACGCAGGGAGGTTGCCGGATAAGGCAAGTCATCCGGAAACGCGACCACATTGGTCCCGATGCCGATGGCAACGGCGAACAGGTTCGTCGCCAGAATGGAGGATTCGAGCAGGATGCCCGACAGTTTGGCGCCGTTGACCAAAACGTCATTCGGCCATTTGAGGCCGATTGTCGGCGGCACGGCGGGCCCGGTTGCCGCGAATACCGCGTCAAGCGCATCGGCGAGCGACAGGCCCGCGACAAACCCGAGCGTTGCCGCCGTCTTCATTTCATAGGATTCAACAAGGAGAAGCGTGGAGGCAAGATTGCCTTCCGGCGTGGACCAGGCACGGCCCCTTCTTCCGCGGCCGCTTTCCTGCCTCTTCGAAACAAGCCACAGCTTGCCCGGATCACCCGCGGCTGCCCGTTCCAGAGCAACCGCATTGGTGGAACCTACCGTCTCGAAGCTTTCGAGACGGTAGCCCTCATTTTTCGCAACAGGCGAAAGCGTAAAACTCATCTATGCTTCCGCCTTGTGCATTGGTCAGAAGAACGTCTTGGCTGCGGCTTCGGCAAAACCGCCGATCGGGCCAGCAATAAAGACGTAGAACAGCACGAAGGCACCCGTTACGCCGAGGACGAGGCGAAGCTCGCCCGCGACCGGCACGAAACCGCCCGTCGGCTCATCGAACCACATGATCTTGATCATGCGCAGGTAGTAGAACGCGCCCACGACCGAAGCCACGATACCGATGATGGCGAGCGGCAGGAGACCAGCCTGCACAGCGGCAAGGAAGGTGTACCACTTGCCGAAGAAGCCAGCGAGCGGCGGGATGCCAGCGAGCGAGAACAGGAAGATGGTCATGATCGTTGCCAGCACCGGATTGGTGCGGGACAGACCGGCCAGATCGTCGATGTTCTCGACATTGCCGTCCTTGGTGCGCATTGCGAGGATGAACGCGAAAGTGCCGAGCGTCATGGCAAGGTAGATCGCCATGTAGATCATCACGCCCTTCACGCCGATCACCGTTCCAGCGGCCAGACCAACGAGCGCGTAGCCCATATGGCTGATCGAGGAATAAGCCATCAGGCGCTTGATGTTGCGCTGGCCGATAGCGGCAAAGGCACCGAGGATCATCGAGGCAAGCGCGATGAAGATCACGACCTGTTGCCAGTCATGGGTGACCGGGGCAAAGGCTTCCGAGACGACGCGGATGATGAGCGCCATGGCGGCCATCTTCGGCGCGGCGGCGAAGAATGCCGTTACCGGGGTCGGTGCGCCTTCATAGACGTCCGGCGTCCACATATGGAACGGAACGGCGGAAATCTTGAATGCCAGACCGGCCAGAATGAAGACCAGACCGAACACCAGGCCCAGTTCGCGCTGTCCGCCGGAGACGGCCTGCGCGATTTCGGCAAAGCCGATATGGCCGGTGTAACCATAGACGAGCGAAATGCCGTAAAGCAGCATGCCCGAGGACAGCGAGCCAAGGACGAAATATTTCAGGCCGGCTTCCGTCGAGCGGACGCTATCGCGGTTGAACGCTGCCAGAACATAGAGCGCCAGCGATTGCAGTTCGAGGCCGAGATAGAGCGACAGCATGTTGGAGGCGGAAACCATCAGCAGCATGCCGAGCGTGGAAATCACGATCAGGACCGGGAATTCGAACTTGTCGAACTTTTCCGCCTTGGCGAAACCGACCGACATGATCAGCGTCACGATGGAGCCGATCAGCGTCAGCACTTTCATGAAGCGGCTGAAACCGTCATTGACGATGGCTCCGCCGAATGCGGCGCCGTTCGTCGGGAAAAGGATGACCAGTGCCAGCGCCGCAATAAGCACCGCGACGGATAATCCGTTGACGAGCGTGGTCGCCCGTTCGCCGGAGAACACGCCAATCATGAGCAGTGCCAAGGCGCCCACAGCAAGGAGAACCTCCGGTGCTGCAAGGGTCAGATGAGCTATCAGATCAGTCTGCATGACCTACGCCTTTATTTCTTACTGTGCCGGCACGGCGCTCGCGGTGCTCGCGAGTGCTGCGTCGTAATGTTGGACCAGGGCGTTCACGGCACCGGCGGTCACATCGAAGACCGGGGTCGGATAGACGCCGAAGAAGATGGTAAGCGCCACAAGCGGATAGAGAATGAGCTTCTCACGCGGGCTGAGGTCGAGGAGCGCCTTCAGGCTTTCCTTGGTCAGCGCGCCGAAGATCACCTGACGATAGAGCCAGAGCGCATAGGCCGCCGAGAGGATGACGCCCGTGGTTGCGAACAGCGCCACCCAGGTATTGACCCGGAACACGCCGAACAGCGTCAGGAACTCGCCGATGAAGCCCGAAGTACCCGGCAGGCCGACATTCGCCATCGTGAAGATGAGGAAGGCCACCGCATATTTCGGCATGTTGTTCACCAGACCGCCAAAGGCCGCGATTTCACGGGTATGCATGCGGTCATAGATCACGCCGACGCAAAGGAAGAGCGCGCCTGACACGATACCATGCGACAGCATCTGGAAGATGGCGCCCTGGATACCCTGCTCATTGGCTGCGAAAATACCCATGGTCACATAGGCCATGTGCGCAACCGACGAATAGGCGATCAGCTTCTTCATGTCTTCCTGCACCATCGCGACGAGCGAGGTGTAGATGATGGCGATGACCGACAGCGCGAAGATGAACGGCGCGAAATCAGCGGAAGCCAGCGGGAACATCGGCAGCGAGAAGCGGATGAAACCATAGCCGCCGAGCTTCAGGAGGATACCGGCCAGAATGACCGAGCCCGCCGTCGGTGCTTCAACGTGCGCATCCGGCAACCAGGTGTGGACCGGCCACATCGGCATCTTCACCGCGAAGGACGCGAAGAAGGCAAGCCATAGCCATGTCTGCATACCGGCCGGGAAGTCGTACTTCAAAAGCTCGACGATGTTCATCGTGCCAGCCTGCCAGTACATGGCCATGATGGCGATGAGCATCAGCACCGAGCCCAGAAGCGTGTAGAGGAAGAACTTCAGGCTTGCATAGACGCGACGCTTGCCGCCCCACACGCCGATGATGATGAACATCGGGATAAGGCTTGCTTCGAAGAACACGTAGAACAGGAACAGGTCGAGCGCGCAGAACACGCCGATCATCAGCGTTTCCAGAATGAGGAACGCGATCATGTATTCCTTGACGCGCTTTTCCACCGACACCCAGCTTGCCAGAATGCAGAAGGGCATGAGGAAAGCCGACAGCACCACGAACAGGACGGAAATACCGTCCACGCCCATGTGGTAGCTGATGCCGCCGCCCATCCAGTCGACCTGCTCGACCATCTGGAAGCCGGCGTTCGAATTATCGAACCCTGCCCAGACGACGAGCGACAGGATGAAGACGAATATCGTCGTCAGCAGCGCGACGTTGCGGATATTGCGACGCGAAGCCTCGCTGTCGTCCTTGATCAGAAGGATCAGTAACGCGCCGACGAGCGGCAGAAACGTGACCGTTGAGAGAATTGGCCAGTCGGTCATCAGAAAGAGCTCCCGAGCATCATCCAAGTGACGAGCGCGGCGACGCCGATCAGCATCGCGAATGCGTAGTGATAAAGGTATCCGGACTGCATCTTGACGACGCGGTTGGTAACGTCGAGCACGCGGGCCGAGACGCCATCCGGGCCGAAGCCGTCAATAAGCCAGCCGTCGCCACCCTTCCAGAACACGCGGCCAAGCCAGCGAGCCGGACGCACGAAGAGGAAATCGTACAGCTCGTCGAAGTACCACTTGTTGAGGAGGAACTGGTAGAGACCACGATGACGGGCGGCCAGCTCCTTCGGCGTTTCCGGCGAACGGATGTAGAAGATCCAGGCGACGATGAAGCCGAGAACCATCGAGATGAACGGCGACAGCTTAACCCACAGAGGAACGTGGTGATATTCCTCAAGGATCTGGTTGGCAGCCGAGGTGAACAGCGCGCCCTTCCAGAACTCGGCATATTCGTGGCCGAAGAAGAGTTCCTTGAACAGCACACCGGCAAAGAGCGCGCCGACGCCGAGGATCAGCAGCGGAACGAACATGACGGCAGGCGATTCATGGACGTGATGCATGACTTCCGCCGAAGCGCGCGGCTTGCCGTGGAAGGTCATGAAAATCAGGCGCCATGAATAGAAGCTCGTGAAGAGCGCGGCGATGATGAGAAGCGTCGAAGCGTAGCCGCTGGCAGCACTGTGCGAAGCGAAGACGGATTCGATGATCGCATCCTTGGAGAAGAAACCGGCGGTGCCGATAACCGTGCCCGGAATGCCGAGGCCGGTAATGGCGACCGTACCGATGACCATCATCCAGTAGGTGATGGGGATCAGCTTGCGCAGGCCGCCCATGCGGCGCATGTCCTGCTCTTCCGATACGGCATGGATGACCGAACCGGCGCAAAGGAACAGAAGCGCCTTGAAGAAAGCGTGCGTGAACAGGTGGAACACAGCCGCGCCATAAGCGCCGACGCCGAGTGCCGCAAACATGTAGCCGAGCTGCGAACAGGTCGAATAGGCGATGACGCGCTTGATGTCGTTCTGCACGAGGGCGACCGTTGCCGCGAAGAAGGCGGTCGTCGCGCCGATGATGGTCACGACCAGAAGTGCGGTCTGCGACAGTTCGAAGATCGGCGACATGCGGGCGACCATGAACACGCCCGCGGTAACCATGGTGGCGGCGTGAATGAGAGCCGAAACCGGGGTCGGGCCTTCCATGGCGTCCGGCAGCCAGGTGTGCAGCAGGAACTGCGCCGACTTGCCCATCGCGCCCATGAAGAGCAGCAGGCAGGTGATCGTGATCGCGCCCTGCTTGTCGAGCTGATAGCCCAGGAAGTTCAAAACGACCTGGTTGGCATCGGCAGCGCCTTCAGCCGGCAGATAGTTGGCGGCTGCTGCGAAGATCGTGTTGTAGTCGACCGACTGGAACAGCGCGAACACGCCGAAGATGCCGAGCAGGAAGCCGAAGTCACCAACGCGGTTGACGACGAAAGCCTTCATGGCGGCAGCATTGGCCGAAGGCTTCTGGAACCAGAAACCGATCAGGAGGTACGAAGCCAGACCCACGCCTTCCCAGCCGAAGAACATCTGGACCAGATTGTCCGACGTGACCAGCATGAGCATGGCGAAGGTGAAGAGCGACAGATAGGCAAAGAAGCGCGGACGATGCGGATCGTGGTGCATATATCCAATGGAGTAGATATGCACGAGAGCCGACACCGAGTTCACCACCACCAGCATGACGCCGGTGAGCGTATCGATGCGCAACGCCCAATCGAACGAAAGCGCGCCCGAGCTTACCCAGTGCAGGACCGGGATGCGGACGGTTTCCGCGTCGTGGCCGAGCGGTATCTGGAAGAACACGACCCATGACAGGATCGCGACGATGACCATGAAACCGGAAGTGATGTATTCGCTCGCCTTGGCTCCGATCTGATTGCCGAAGAGACCGGCAATCAGGAAGCCGAGAAGCGGAAGGAAGACGATCGCGTAGTAGAGCATTTGCCCGTCAACCTTTCATAACATTGACGTCTTCCACCGCGATGGAGCCGCGATTACGGAAGAAAACAACGAGAATTGCCAGACCGATGGCCGCTTCAGCAGCCGCGACGGTCAGAACGAAAAGGGCGAAGACCTGCCCGACCATGTCGCCGAGCTGGCTGGAGAACGCCACGAAGTTGAGATTGACCGAAAGAAGGATCAATTCGATCGACATCAGGATGACGATGACGTTCTTGCGGTTCAGGAAGATGCCGAAGACGCCAAGCGTGAACAGGATGGCCGAAACGGTCAGATAGTGGGCGATACCGATTTCCATATGCTTATCCTCAGATGCCTTTGCCCGTTTCGACCTTCTTGATCTCGATCGCCGTTTCGGGCGTGCGAGCAACCTGGGTCGGAATGGACTGGCGCTTGACATTCGGCTTGTGCCGCAGCGTCAGAACGATGGCGCCGATCATCGCGACCAGAAGGACGAGACCAGCAACCTGGAAGTAGAAAACGAAGTCGGTGTAGAGAATGTCGCCCAGAGCAGCGGTGTTGGTCCGCTCGGCTACATTCGGGATCGGCACAGCGCCCTGCCCCAGCTTCGGCGTGAACATGCGGCTTGCGAACACGAAGATCAGCTCGCCCAGCAGGATCAGCCCGACCAGAGCGCCGACCGGCGCATATTGCAGCGCGCCGCGCTTCAGTTCGGAGAAATCCACATCCAGCATCATGACGACGAAGAGGAAGAGAACCGCCACAGCACCGACATAAACGACGAGCAGGATCATGGCGAGGAACTCGGCCCCCGTCAGCAGGAACAGCGCCGCCGCGTTGAAGAATGTGAGGATCAGAAACAGCACCGAATGCACGGGGTTGCGTGCCGCGATCACCATGAACGCGGATGCGATCATGATGAAGGCGAACAGATAGAAAAACGCTGCCGCAATACCTGTCAGCATGGGGTTCCCCCAACACCTTTCCGTGAGCAAAGCCCTATTGCTTCGCCCGCTTTATTCAAAATCATGTTCAAGCATCGGTTTTCAAAAGATTTCCAAAAACCGATGCCTAAACCCTTTATCGCATTGTCCCAAGCAAAACCGCTTCGCGCTTTTGCCGGAAATGCTCCAAACCAATCAGCGATAAGGCGCATCCATCGCGATATTGCGCGCGATTTCGCGTTCCCAGCGGTCGCCATTGGCAAGGAGCTTTTCCTTGTCATAGTAGAGTTCTTCGCGGGTTTCGGTCGCGAATTCGAAATTCGGACCTTCCACGATGGCATCCACCGGACATGCTTCCTGGCAGAAACCGCAATAGATGCACTTCACCATGTCGATGTCGTAACGCACCGTGCGGCGGGTGCCGTCGTTGCGGCGCGGACCGGCCTCGATGGTGATGGCCTGCGCCGGGCAGATCGCTTCGCAAAGCTTGCAGGCGATGCAGCGTTCTTCGCCGTTGGGATAACGGCGCAGCGCATGTTCACCGCGAAAACGCGGGGAAACAGGGCCTTTTTCATGCGGGTAGTTCAACGTCGCCTTGGGCGCGAAGAACTGGCGCATGGAGAGAAAGAACGCGCCGACGAATTCCTTGAGCAGGAGCGATTTGGCCGCTTGAGCGAATGAAGCCATGAGTTTTACTCCTTACGCCAGACCGAAGACTTTGAGGAAGGTCGCGGTTGCGACAACCATGAAGAGCGAGATCGGCAGGAACACTTTCCAGCCAAGGCGCATCAGCTGGTCGTAGCGATAACGCGGAACGAAAGCCTTCACCATTGCGAAGAGGAAGAAGCAGAAGCAGAGCTTCAGCATGAACCAGATGATGCCCGGAACCCAGTTGAGGACCGCGATATCCACCGGAGGCAGCCAGCCGCCAAGGAACAGGATCGTCATCAGGGCGCACATCAGCGTGATCGCCACATATTCGCCGAGGAAGAACAGAAGGAACGGCGTGGACGAATATTCGATCATGTGACCGGCCACGAGTTCCGATTCCGCTTCAACAAGGTCGAATGGCGGACGGTTGGTTTCAGCCAGAGCCGAGATGAAGAAGATCACGAACATCGGGAACAGGCAGAGCCAGTTCCAGTCGAGGAACGAACCCGGCAGGCCAAGCATCGTGCCAAGGCCGGTGTTCTGCGACAGAACGATATCGGTCAGGTTCAGCGAACCGGCCGTCAGAAGCACCGTCACGATCACAAAGCCGATGGAGACTTCGTAAGACACCATCTGCGCGGCAGAACGCAGCGCGCCGAGGAACGGATATTTCGAGTTCGACGCCCAGCCGCCCATGATCACGCCGTAAACTTCGAGCGAAGAAATGGCGAAGATATAGAGCATGCCGACATTGATATTGGCAACCGCCCAGCCTTCATTGACCGGAATGACCGCCCAGGTCGCCATTGCCAGAACGGCGGAAACGAAAGGCGCAAGGAGGAAGACACCCTTGTTTGCGCCAGACGGGATGATCGGTTCCTTGAAGACGAACTTCAACAAGTCGGCGAAGGCCTGGAACAGACCCCAAGGACCGACAACGTTCGGGCCGCGACGAAGCTGTACCGCTGCCCAGATCTTGCGATCCGCGTAAAGCAGGTAAGCGACGACGATCAGCAATACGACGAGCAGAACGACCGACTTCAGCGCTATGATAAGCGCGGGCAAGACGTAAGCTGCAAAAATTCCTTCCATTGTTCCGTCTCTCTCTCGCTTACTCAGCTGCCTGTTGGAAGCCGCCGGCCGCGAGCGCCGAGCATTCGGCCATGACGGCGGAAGCGCGCGCGATTGGGTTCGTCAGGTAGAAGTCCTTGACCGGGGAAACGAACGCAGCGCCGTTGCCTGGATTGGATGCTTTCGCCGCCAGCGCGACGAGATCGTCGGCGGAAGCAGGCGTGATGGTGTCGATGGCCGCCATATGCGGATAGTCCGCATAAAGCTTGGCGCGAAGCTGCTGCAGGCTGTCGAATGGCAGGCGCTTGCCAAGGCTGTCGGAAAGAGCGCGCAAAATCGCCCAGTCTTCCTTTGCCTCGCCCGGTGCGAAACCGGCGCGGTTGCCAAGCTGCACGCGACCTTCGGTGTTGAGCCAGGTGCCCGACTTTTCCGTATAGGCTGCGCCCGGCAGGATAACATCGGCGGCGTGCGCACCGGCATCGCCATGCGTGCCGATGTAAACGACGAAGCTCGAGCCCTTCTTCGTCATGTCGAGTTCGTCTGCGCCGAGCAGGAACACAACATCGAGATTGCCCAGCATGTCGCCTGCGGCCTTGCCGCCCTCACCCGGCACGAAGCCGAGGTCCAGAGCGCCAACGCGCGAAGCGGCGGTGTGCAGAACGGAGAAGCCGTTCCACTCATCCTTGATCGCGCCGACGTCCTGGGCGAGCTTGGCAGCAGCCGACAGAACGGCACGACCGTTTTCGCCGGTGAGCGCGCCCTGACCGATGATGATCAGCGGACGCTCAGCCTTGGCCAGCACGTCGCGGAAAGCGTTCTTGCCGGAAGCTACGGCTGCGAGCGTCTCGGCGCCAGCACCTAGATATTCGTAGTTGTAACGCAGTTCAGCCTGTTCGCCGATCAGGGCGACCGGGAAATGGCCCATGCGCTGACGCTTGCGGATACGGGCGTTCAGAACAGCGGCTTCAACGCGGGGATTGGAACCGATGATGAGCAAAGCATCAGCGTTTTCAATGCCTTCAATGGTCGAGTTGAAGAGATAGGTTGCGCGGCCCAGAGCCGGATCGAGAGCTGCGCCATCCTGGCGGCTGTCGATATTGGCAGTGCCGAGCGAAGCCATCAGGCCCTTCAGCGCATAGATTTCCTCGACCGAAGCCAGATCGCCGGCAACAGCACCGATCTTATCGGCGGAGGTAGCGGAAACCTTGGCGGCGATAGCAGCGAAAGCTTCCGGCCAGCTTGCGGCGACCAGACGGCCATCCTTGCGCACATATGGGCGGTCGAGGCGCTGGGTGCGCAGGCCGTCCCAGATGAAGCGGGTCTTGTCGGAAATCCACTCTTCGTTCACCGCTTCATTGACGCGCGGCATGACGCGCATCACTTCGCGGCCACGGGTGTCGACGCGGATGTTCGAGCCGACCGCATCCATCACGTCGATGGTTTCGGTCTTGTTCAGCTCCCACGGACGGGCCTGGAAAGCGTAAGGACGCGAGGTCAGTGCACCGACCGGGCAAAGATCGATGACGTTGCCCTGCAATTCCGAGGTCATGGCGCGTTCGAGATAGGTGGTGATCTCGGCGTCTTCACCGCGGCCAATGAGGCCGAGTTCGGAAATGCCTGCAACTTCCGTCGTGAAGCGGACGCAGCGCGTGCAGTGAATGCAGCGCGTCATCACCGTCTTGACGAGCGGGCCGATATATTTGTTTTCGACCGCACGCTTGTTCTCGCGATAGCGCGAACCGTCGGTGCCGAAAGCCATTGCCTGATCCTGCAGATCGCACTCGCCGCCCTGATCGCAGATCGGGCAATCCAGCGGGTGGTTGATGAGCAGGAATTCCATCACGCCTTCGCGGGCCTTCTTGACCATCGGCGTGTTGGTGAAGATTTCAGGCGCTTCGCCATTCGGGCCGGGACGCAGATCGCGCACGCCCATGGCGCAGGATGCCGCCGGCTTCGGCGGTCCGCCCTTCACTTCAACCAGGCACATACGGCAGTTTCCGGCGATGGAAAGCCGTTCGTGGAAACAGAAACGCGGCACTTCCGCGCCCGCGGCTTCGGCAGCCTGAAGGAGCGTATAGTGATCGGGTACTTCGATCTCTGTGCCGTCAACCTTGATCTTTGCCATCGTTTATCCAAACCTGCGGCTTAAGCCGCATTTTCCAGATCTCAAACTCGTGCCTGCCTTTGTATTGGCATGGCCTTTTCCGAAAACCGCCAGGCACTTTTCGGGGCCATGCCCTGCCGGGCAGGCTCACACAACTTATTCAGCCGCTTCCAGACGGATATTGCGGCTCTGAACGGCGTTGCGGGTATAATCGTCAATGCGCTTTTCAATTTCCGGACGGAAATTGCGGATCAGGCCCTGAATAGGCCATGCAGCCGCGTCGCCGAGCGCGCAGATCGTGTGACCTTCAATCTGCTTGGTCACGTCGAACAGCATGTCGATCTCGCGCTTCTGCGCGTTACCCTTGACCATGCGTTCCATCACGCGCCACATCCAGCCGGTGCCTTCGCGGCACGGCGTGCACTGGCCGCAGCTTTCGTGCTTGAAGAACGCTGCCAGACGGGCAATCGCCTTGATGATGTCGGTGGACTTGTCCATGACGATCAGGCCGCCGGTGCCGAACGACGATTTCTTGTCGCGCATGCCGTCGAAATCCATGATGGCGTCCATCATGTCTTCGCCCTTGATGACCGGGCACGACGCGCCGCCGGGAATGACCGCCAGCAGATTGTCCCAGCCGCCGCGAATGCCGCCGCCATGCTTTTCGATCAGCTCGCGGAACGGAATGCCGAGGCCTTCTTCGATGACGCAAGGCGTGTTCACGTGACCGGAAATCTGGAACAGCTTGGTGCCGACATTGTTCGGGCGTCCGATGGACGAGAACCAGGCCGCGCCACGACGCAGGATCGTCGGCGCAACGGCAATCGATTCCACGTTGTTGACGGTGGTCGGGCAACCGTAAAGGCCCATATTGGCCGGGAACGGAGGCTTGAGGCGCGGCTGGCCCTTCTTGCCTTCAAGGCTTTCGAGCAGAGCCGTTTCCTCGCCGCAGATATAAGCGCCAGCGCCGTGGGTGACATAAATGTCCATATCCCAGCCGCACTTGTTGCCCTTGCCCAACAGACCGGCTTCGTAGCATTCGTCGATTGCCGCCTGGAGGGCTTCACGCTCGCGCATGAATTCGCCGCGCATGTAGATATAGGCGGTGTGTGCGCCCATGGCGCAGCCGGCGATCACGCAGCCTTCGATCAGCGTATGCGGATCGTGGCGCAGGATTTCGCGGTCCTTGCAGGTGCCGGGCTCGGATTCGTCGGCGTTGACGACCAGATAATGCGGGCGACCGTCGCTCTGCTTGGGCATGAACGACCACTTGAGACCCGTCGGGAAGCCAGCACCGCCGCGGCCACGCAGGCCCGACGCCTTCATCTCCTCGATGATCCAGTCACGGCCTTTTTCGATCAGCCCGCTGGTGTTGTCCCAATGGCCGCGCGCCATTGCACCCTTCAGGGAGCGATCCTTGAAGCCGTAAATATTGGTGAAGATGCGATCTTTATCAGCCAGCATGTCTCACCTGTTTCCGTTCGTGTTTGCCAATATCGAAGTCATCATACCGGCTTCTTTCCGAATACCTTGATGTATTCCTCGACGCCGCCCTTGGCCAAAGCCTTGGCCTGCTTTACCCAGTCCTCGCGCTCGATGCGACCGTGGAAGCTGAGATAACCGTCGACCCATTCGCGCTCGGCCTTCTTCCAGGAAGCAACCTGCTTGTAGGTGAAGATGCCAAGCTCGTGCAGGGTCGCCTCGATCTTCGGACCGACGCCGGAAATCAGCTTGAGATCGTCAACCGCTTCCGGGCGCTCCATGGCAACCGGACGGTTCTTGTCGTCAAGCTTGTATTCCTGCTTGGCTTCGACCGAAGCGGCCTTTTCGGCTGCATTCGAAACCTTGACCTCGGAAGGCGTCTTGAGCGCCGGAGCCGTTTCTGGCGCGTTGGTTACGGGCTTGGCCGTATTCGACGGCGTGGCCGCTGCAACTTCGGCTTCCGCCTTTGCCTTTGCTTCCGCTTCGGCCTTCGCCTTGGCTGCGGCAGCGTCCGACGCCTTGCGGGTTTCGAGGCCGATCTTCTTGTAGTCCAGATCTTCCGTCAGCGACGTCAGGCCATTGACCGGATTGGACGTTTCACGACCGATCTGCGGGCCCGGCTTGACGGTATCGCCCTTGCCAGCTTCGAAAGCGTCGATGATTTCGGCAAGGCGTTCCGGCGTCAGGTCTTCATAGGCGTCCTTGAAGATCATGACCATCGGCGCATTGGCGCAAGCGCCCTGGCATTCCACCTCTTCCCACGACAGCGTGCCGTCGGCATTGAGCTCGAACGGGTCGTGGTTGATCTTGTGGCGGCAGACATCCATCAGCGCTTCCGAACCGCGCAACATGCACGGCGTGGTGCCGCAAACCTGAATGTGGGCGCGCGTGCCAACCGGCTTCAGTTGGAACTGCGTATAGAAGGTTGCCACTTCCAGAACGCGGATCAGCGGCATGTCGAGCATGCCTGCTACGTGTTCAATGGCGGCTTTCGTGACCCAGCCATCCTGCTCCTGCGCGCGCATGAGCAACGGAATGACAGCCGACTGCTGACGGCCTTCAGGGAATTTTGCGATCGTCTTGTGCGCCCATGCCTGATTTTCCGCGTTGAACGCGAAAGCGGCTGGCTGGACGGCATCATCTGCGAGACGGCGAACGGACATCAGCGGTCAACCTCACCAAACACGATATCGAGCGAGCCAAGAATTGCCGACACGTCGGCCAGCATATGGCCGCGGCACAGGAAATCCATGGCTTGAAGATGGGCAAAGCCCGGAGCGCGCAGCTTGCAGCGATAAGGCTTGTTGGAGCCATCCGATACGAGGAAGACGCCAAATTCACCCTTCGGCGCTTCAACTGCTGCGTAAACTTCACCGGCAGGCACATGGTAGCCTTCCGTGTAAAGCTTGAAGTGATGGATGAGCGCTTCCATCGAGCGCTTCATCTCGCCGCGCTTCGGCGGCACGATCTTGTTGTCGGCGTTGGAAACCGGACCGACGCGTTCCTTGCCGAGAAGCAGGTCGACGCACTGGCGCATGATCTTCGCCGACTGGCGCATTTCTTCCATGCGGATCAGGTAACGATCATAGCAGTCGCCGTTCTTGCCGACCGGAATGTCGAATTCCATCTCGTTGTAGCACTCATAAGGCTGCGACTTGCGCAGATCCCATGCAGCGCCCGAACCGCGCACCATGACGCCCGAGAAGCCCCATGCCCATGCATCTTCCAGCGACACGACGCCGATATCGACGTTACGCTGCTTGAAAATACGGTTCGGCGTGATGAGGTCGTCAAGATTGTTGAGCGTCTTGAAGAACGGATCGATCCATTTGCCGATGTCTTCAACGAGCTGATCCGGCAGGTCCTGATGGACGCCGCCCGGACGGAAATAGGCTGCGTGCATGCGCGCGCCGCAGGCGCGTTCATAGAACACCATCAGCTTTTCGCGCTCCTCGAAGCCCCAGAGCGGCGGCGTCAGCGCGCCAACGTCCATGGCCTGCGTGGTGACGTTCAGCAGGTGGTTCAGGATACGGCCGATTTCCGAATAGAGAACGCGGATGAGCTGGCCGCGCTTCGGCACGTCGATGCCCAGCAGGCGTTCGACGGCGAGCGCATAGGCATGTTCCTGATTCATCGGCGCCACGTAATCGAGGCGGTCGAGATAAGGCAGGGCCTGAAGATAGGTCTTGGCTTCCATCAGCTTTTCGGTGCCGCGATGCAGCAGACCGATATGCGGATCGACGCGCTCGACCACTTCGCCGTCGAGCTCAAGCACCAGACGCAGCACGCCGTGCGCGGCAGGGTGCTGCGGACCGAAGTTGATATTGAAATTGCGGACCTGAGTCTCAGCCATGTTCAGCTTCCTGTTTGGCTGCAAGAGCCGCCAAGAACTCCTCGCCGGTCATCCGGTGGGTGTCATTGGCAAAATCGTAATTCGCAGGCTTGTTATCGATGAAGATTTCTTCGGCGAAATGGAAACGCTCCGGCTCGGCGAAGGCTTGCATGGAAACGGCCATCTTGCCGTCATGCGCGCCGCGCCAGAACAGCGACGAACCGCATGTCGAGCAGAACAGGCGCTCGCCCCATTCCGAGGAACGATAGACGCTGAGCGCGGCTTCGTTCTCGATCTGGACCGACGTGTCGCACATCACAGCCATGAACGTGCCGCCGGACCAGCGCCGGCACATGCTGCAATGGCAGACATCCATTTCCATCTTTGCCGGAGCAGCGGTGAATTTCACCGCTCCGCAAAGACATTGACCGTTCAATCTCTCGCCTGCGCCCATGAGTATGTCCTCAGTTCGCCTTGGCTTTCTCGTCGCCCGGCAGAACGTAGTCCGTTCCTTCCCATGGCGAGAGGAAGTCGAAGTTGCGGAACTCCTGACGCAGCTGTACCGGCTCGTAGGCGACGCGCTTCAGCTCGTTGTTATAACGAACCTCGACGAAGCCGGTGAGCGGGAAGTCCTTGCGCAGCGGATGGCCTTCGAAACCGTAGTCGGTCAGGATGCGGCGCAGGTCCGGATGGCCGGAGAACAGGACGCCGTACATGTCGTAGGTTTCGCGCTCGAACCATTCAGCGCCAACGAAGACCGGAACGGCAGACGGCACCAGCGTATCTTCGTCAGCTTGAACCTTGACGCGGATGCGCTGGTTCTGGCGCGGAGACATAAGCTGGTAGACGACATCGAAGCGCTTGGCGCGCTGCGGATAGTCGACGCCCGAAATATCCGTCAGGTTGACGAACTGGCACTGAACATCATCACGCAGGAAGGTCAGAACGCTGATGATGCTGGCGGCCGGAACCGACAGGGTCAGCTCGCCATAGGCCAGCTTCGCCTCTTCGATCGCATCGCCGAGACGTTCCTTGATGTAGCCGGAAAGTTCACCGAGAGCTTCTTCGCTCATGATCAAATGTCCTTTTCTTCGGCCTTAGCGTTCAATGGTGCCGGTGCGGCGGATCTTTTTCTGCAGCATGAGAATGCCGTAGAGCAGCGCCTCAGCGGTCGGCGGGCAACCCGGAACGTAAATATCGACCGGAACCACGCGATCGCAGCCACGCACCACCGAATAGGAATAGTGGTAGTAGCCGCCGCCATTGGCGCAGGAACCCATCGAGATAACGTAACGCGGCTCCGGCATCTGGTCGTAGACCTTGCGCAGAGCGGGCGCCATCTTGTTGGTCAGCGTGCCGGCGACGATCATCACGTCAGACTGACGCGGCGAGGCGCGCGGAGCGATACCGAAACGCTCGGCATCGTAACGCGGCATGGAAATGTGCATCATTTCCACGGCGCAGCATGCGAGGCCGAAGGTCATCCACATCAGCGAGCCGGTACGCGCCCAGGTAATCAGAGCGTCAGCGGAGGTGACGATGAATCCCTTGTCGGAAAGCTCGCTGTTCAGATCGTTGAAGAATGCATCGTCGGAACCGACAGGCTTGCCCGTGCGCGGGTCAAGAATGCCCTTCGGCTGCGGAGCCACGAGCGTCGTGTTGGCTGAGGTCAATCCCATTCCAGCGCTCCCTTCTTCCATTCATAAATGAAGCCGATGGTCAGAACGCCAAGGAACACCATCATCGACGCAAAGCCGAACCAGCCGATTTCACCAAAGGACACGGCCCATGGGAAAAGGAAGGCGACTTCCAGATCGAAGATGATGAAGAGAATCGACACCAGATAGAAACGGATGTCGAACTTCATACGGGCGTCATCGAAGGCATTGAAGCCGCACTCGTAAGCGGAAAGCTTTTCCGGGTCGGGCTGTCTGTAAGCGACAAGAAACGGCGCAACCAGAAGGGCTACACCAATTACCATCGCAATGCCGAGAAAGATGACGATCGGCAGGTAGGAACTTAAAAGCTCGTTCATGGTCCTTTATCCGGCTTGAATACGAGGCTGCGCCGCCTGTCATAAGCTTTTTGAAGCTCACGGCCATGCGACACATTGCATCTGTTGCAACCTCGTCGCCCAAGCAGCTTCAAAAGGCATACCGTGCGAACTAAGCGCTTTTCGCCCGGACGGTTATCGCAGCGCACGCGCAAGCGCAACCCCTCCGGCACGTTCTGTTGGGCAAAGTCGCGCCAAGATGCTTAACAAGCTATGCATCCGGCCCGCTTATCGCCCTTAAAACCCCTATAACATGAAAAGATCATAATTTCGTGAGGAAAAGTCGCACGGCCTGCCTCACTCGGCAATCGCCGGGAGAATCAATTGCCAGCAACTTGGGAATAAAAAACGGCGAGGCCCAACCCGCCTGAAAATACACTCAAGGAGCGGCGGAAGCCCCCGCGCCGACCAGCCTGCCAGGCAGATAAAGCACAAGCGATGCCGCGCCCCTGATTGCGGAAGCGCCGTCCGCCAGCACCGCCTGCCCCGTCGCTTGGCTTGCCCGCGCGTTCAATGCCCCTAGCGAAAGAGTGCCATCGCTGACCAGAGCCATGAGTGACGGCGAAGATGCAAAGACATTGTGCGCGCCACCATCCAGATCGGTCGCGTCTATCACAGCGATTCCGTATTTCTGGAGCGTCGGGATACTGGTGCCGTCCCCTACCCGCGCATGACCGCCGGTAATGAAGGAAGAGACGCCGAGCGCCCGATCGCTGCGCGATGTCATCACCGCCGTCGGATGCGGCATGGGGTCGATATCCTTTATCTGCTTTTCAAAGACGTCGAGATCGATATCGGGCGCGGCGAGCAGCAGCGCCGTGATGCGACGCAGCACATCCTTCTCGCCCCGCAGCGACAAGGTTCTCAGAGCCTCCATGGTGACGAAGCCGCCCATGGAATGGCCGACCAGAACAATGCGTTCGGCCTTGCTGCGTGCGACAAGCTCAAGCAGCCGCGCCAGACCGTCCCGCGCAAAGTCGGCGCTGTCGCGATCATAGACATAAAGGCCGAGATCGCCGCCCGATGGCCAGGCATATTCGACCGCCACCGACTTCATCTTGTAATCATGGACGAACTGCGCGGTGCGGAATGTGCTGTCGGCAAAATTATTGTTGTAGCCATGCACGAAGATCAGGATTTCCCTGTCCTTCGGCCCCTGCTTCGCCAGGGCTGCATTCAATTGTGCGAGAAATTGTTCCGCATTGTCGTATGGCTGGAATGCGGTCGCCGCGAAATTCCTGGCCGGGTCCGGCTTGTAGCCGGTCGACTCGACCTGTCCTTTGACATGGGCTGCGGGAATGCCGACATCGACCTGCGCGAAATTCAGCGTCTTCGAGCGATTTGAATTGTAGGGCTGCGAGAAATCGGCCGAGCGCTGGCGGCTCGTCGCGACATAGATGGGCACCACCGCCGCGGGCTTCGCCGGCTTGACGATGGCGGCTTCAGCCGCTGCCACCGATTGCGGGCTTGAATTCGGCCCGTGCCACAACACGGCGCGCGGCGTGTCACAGCCGGAAAGAATCAAAAACGTTGCAAGCACACCAAGAAAAGCGTGTCGGGTCATCGTCGCAGCGATCCGTTCCTGTGATCCGGTTCCACGCGATTGAAAACAGGAAATCAGGCCCTTGGCAATGCACGGGCAAGGTGGCCGGTTTTCCGTGGCGGCTTTTCAAGGCGAAAGGGCGCCTGCCCCGAGGATGGAAAATTCCGTTCGCCTTTGCGGTCAAACTTGGAATGGAAGCGCATCAAATGCCGAAAGCCTTGCGAAGCCATGCCTTCAGATCGCAGTCGCACCGGCTATCATGGAGCCTATTGTCGACTACAAGGAGGTCACGCATGAGCCATTACCTGCTCGCCAGCGGCGATCTTCTCGCCATCGCGGCGATCATACTGTCAGTCGCTTATCTGTCGTGGAAGCAGTTTTCCAAATAACAGCCGCGGCCCGGTAATTTCCTGGAGATTCTTTGAAAACGAGGCGGTGGGCGCCACTTTCGCATCAACTTCAATCTATCGATATGTTGAGAGGAAAGTGGCGCGAGTGACGGGGCTCGAACCCGCGACCTCCGGCGTGACAGGCCGGCACTCTAACCAACTGAGCTACACCCGCGCATTTCTCGGCAGCCCTGAGGCTGCGTCGCACCGGCGTTTCCGTCCGGTGTGAGCGGTCGTTTAAGGGGTTCTCGAACAAGTGTCAAGCGCGTGTTTGGAGAAGAATCGCGATATTGTGAAAATCATTCACAGGACGTTTCGACGCCCTCCCGGTGTGAGCAATTCTCCAGCATTCCAGTTAAACTGAATCACTGGAAAAGCTCTCTCCTCTTCCACGCACTATCCTGCGCAAAACCGCTTCGCGCTTTTGCTGAAAATGTTCTGGCTGGAAAAGAAGTGAAAAAGGCGGTGGGCGCCACTTTCGTGTCAACTTCAATCTATCGATATGTTGAGAGGAAAGTGGCGCGAGTGACGGGGCTCGAACCCGCGACCTCCGGCGTGACAGGCCGGCACTCTAACCAACTGAGCTACACCCGCGCATTTCTCGGCAGCCCTGCGGCTGCGTCGCACCGGCGTTTCCGTCCGGTGTGAGCGGTCGTTTAAGGGGTTCTCGAACAAGTGTCAAGCAAGGGTCGCGAAGAAAGGATAAGAATTTTCGCTTTTGCGGCAAAACACCCGATTTCCGGGCTTTTTCAATAGGATCGAACTTATCCACAAGTCCGCTCCGGCCTCAAATCGAGCCCGGTTTTCAGAATCATCCGGGTCGCCTCCGCCAGCACGCACTTCCTCGCGGCAACAGGCAGGCTGCAATTGCCCGCTTGATTTCAAACCGACTGGTTGGTATTGTTTATTGAGGAGCACGTTCATGGCACGCAAACAGAATCCATCAACCCGGCCCAATCTGCTTGATGCAGCGCTTGGCGTTATTCGCACCAAGGGCTACGCCGCGACCACGGTGGACGACATATGTGCCAAGGCATCGCTGTCGAAAGGCGCTTTCTTTCATCATTTCTCCAGCAAGGAAGATCTGGCCGTTGCCGCCGCGAACTACTGGTCGGAAACAACGGGAGCGCTTTTTGCGGATGCCGCCTATCACGCTCTGGAAGACCCGCTTGAGCGCGTGCTGGCCTATGTCGAGTTGCGCAAGCAGCTCATTGAAGGCGAACTGCCGGATTTCACCTGTCTCGTCGGCACCATGACGCAGGAGGTCTACGAGACCAATTCCGTTATCCGGGATGCCTGCTGGGCCAGCATTTCAAGCCATGCGGACACGCTTGTCCCCGATATCGCAGCCGCGATGGAACGCTATGCGGTCGCCGGTGATTTCACCGCCGAAAGCCTCGCTCTTCATACGCAGGCGGTTATCCAGGGTGCCTTCATCATCGCCAAGGCAAGCGGCGATCCGCAGCGCGCAGTCGAAAGCATCGACCATCTCAAGCGATACATAAGCCTGCTTTTCAAGCACCCCGCCAACTGACAACCACATGGGAGGAAACCATGCCCCGCACAATTCGCCTGCACCGCGTATTCGCCACCAAGCCGGAAAAGGTCTATCGCGCTTTTATCGAGCCGGACGCCATCGCCAGTTGGCTGCCGCCTTATGGCTTTGTCTGCACCGTCCATGAGCTGGAGGCAAAGGTGGGCGGCAAGCACAGAATGTCTTTCCGGAACTTTACGACGGGCCAAGGCCACTCATTCGGCGGCACATATATCGAACTCGTTCCGGGAGAAAGGCTCGTCTATACGGACAGTTTCGACGATCCCAACCTGCCGGGCGAAATGAAAGTCACGATCACGCTGAAAGCCGTATCGGTCGGGACGGAAATCAATATCGAACAGCAGGGCGTGCCGGATATCATTCCCGCTGAGGCCTGCTATCTCGGCTGGCAGGAATCCCTCGAAAAGCTGAAGAAGCTGGTCGAGCCTGAAATCAACCAGTAACGCCGTTTCACGAATGAGGTGCGGGGGTGGCAATAAAGATTGCCGCCCCGCATCATCGATTGAATGGAATATCGGACAGAATTTCCCGTCTTCTTTGAGATACAACAAATCCGGTTTGCGCCTGTCACTCTAGAATGGCTCCAATGATGATGCGGCTGTCGTCATCATGCTTCGAAGCCTGACAGCCACGGAACAATAAAATGTCGGCAGAACCTGTCTCCCCAACCCCGGTAATTGATGTTCGCACCATACCGCCCATTTCGCGGCACGCGACGATCTTCTCCATGATCGATGCGCTTGAACCCGGCGAAGCGCTGGAAATCGTCAACGATCACGATCCAGTGCCGCTGCGCCACCAGCTTGAAACCCGCAATCCGGCCACTTTCTCCTGGGTCTACAAGGAAACAGGCCCGCTGTGGCGGGTCGAGATCGGCCGCCGAAAAGTCCATCATGGCGCGGGCCATGAATGCACCTGCGGCAATCACTGAAGTCTCATAGGCACCCTGACCCGGACGAATTGAGATGATCGGCGCGACGCTTTCCCGTTGGACCCTGTCCTATTTTACCGCTTCGCTGGCTTTCCTCGTCTTTGGGCTTGGATTGCTGGCGGGTGGTTTCGGCTTTCCGGTTCATGGGATTCGCGCCGCCGAGACGCTCATTGTCGTGCACGCCGTTTCCATCGGATGGCTGGCCCTGCTGATGAGCGGCGCACTCATGCAATTCGTGCCGGTTCTGGTGAACGGGCGCTTATGGGGAAGCCGTGCGAGCCTTCCCGCCTTGCTTCTGCTGGTGACGGGCCTTTGCGGCCTGCTCACCGGCTTTGCGGGCATGGCGGGGCTGGCGGAAAGTCCGGCATGGCTGCTGCCGGTATCCGGCATCCTGCTGACCTGCGGTTTCTCCATCATTTTCGCAATATTGGGCATGACGCTCTGGCTTGCCCGCCCGATCGCCCTGCCCGCGCGGTTCGTCGCGGCCGGCATATGCTGCCTTGTGATAACCGCCCTGCTCGGCAGCGTTTTCACATTCACGCTTTCCGGATTGGCGGAACAGGCCGTCCTGCTCGATATTGCGGGATCAGCCTTGCCGGTTCACGCCGCGCTTGGCCTTGGCGGCTGGATGACGTTTACCGCCATGGGCGTCAGCTACAGGCTTCTGACCATGTTCATGCTGTCGCCCGACGCCGTGCGGCAGACAACCAGAATCATATGGTGGGAAGGCGCTGCCGCTCTCACCATCCTTGCAGCCGGGATCGTCATTGCAGCGATGGAAATGGGATCGACCGAGGTTGCCGTCACAGCGGCTCTCGTTCCCGGCATCGCCTGCGTCGCTCTTTATATGATCGATATTCAGGCGATCTACCGGCAACGCAAGCGCAAGACGATTGAATTGAACAGCGCCGCCAGTATTCCGGCCTTCATCGCGCTGGGGCTGTCACTGCTGCTGGCGATTGCCCTGTTCTGGACAGGCACCTCCGATCAGATGATTGCCGGTCTCGTCTATCTCTTCACCTTCGGCTGGCTGAGCGGCCTGAGCCTCGCCCAACTCTACAAGATCGTACCGTTCCTGACCTGGCTGGAATGCTATGGCCCCGTCATGGGACGCGCGCCGACGCCGCGCGTGCAGGATATGGTCAGCGAACGCCGCGCGCGGCAATGGTTCGCTCTTTATTATAGCGGCGTTGCAGTCGGGACGCTGGCCCTCATCGCCAGTTATCCGACCGTGTTTCGTCTGGCCGCAGGTTTGAATCTCGTCGCCATACTCGGATTGACCGTGCACTTCTTTCGCGCCCGGCGGCTTCTTGATGTACCCAACGGCCTGCGTCTGCCAAAAGGGGCAACCCTGCCGCATCTGATCTATGCCGGTGAACCAATTTTCAGGAGATCGAAATGACACCCTCAGTTCAGGACATCGCACACCATGTGCTGGATGTGCGCCCGCTGATCAAGGGCGGCGTGGAACCGTTCAATGCCATCATGGAAGCAGTCGACGGCCTTGCGCCGGGGCAAGGCCTCCTGCTGATCGCGCCGTTCAAACCGGCACCGCTTTTCAGCGTCATGGAACGGAAAGGCTTTTCCGCAAAGGCCGAGCCGCTGGAAAACGGCGACTGGCAGGTGCTTTTCAGCCCGGCGGCGGATACTGCGCCGGAATTGCAGTTTTCGGAGAATGTCGTTTCGCCGGATGTCTGGCCCGAACCGTCGCGCTATCTCGACTGTTCCGACATGCAGCCGCCGGAACCCATGGTGCGCATTCTTGCCGAAGTGGAGGACATGCCCGCTGGTGCGGTTCTGTTTGCCCTCCTGCACCGGGAGCCTTTGTTCCTGTTCCCCGAGCTTGAAAATCGCGGCCATGCATGGGTCGGCAATTTCGACGAGACCGGCAACGCCTATCGCATCATGATACGCATCGGACAGCCGAGGTAGTTGCCATGCATCCCGCAGCCGATGCCCCGATGGAACAGCAAATCATCGATAATCTCCGTCTGGTGCTCGATCCAGAACTCGGGTTCAACCTGATCGACCTTGGCATGATCTACAGCATCGACATACAGAACGGCGGCGTTGTCGATATCAGCATGACGACCACGACACCCGGTTGCCCCGCAGCCGGTTTTCTGACCGATGCCGTGCGCGCCAGCGTCGAATCCGTCGAAGGCGTTTGCGCGGTGAATGTCGAACTGACCTATGAACCGGAGTGGATTCCGGAGATGGCAGCGCCTGAAGTACAGGCCCGATTTGGAGAATAATCCAAAGCCACGCGAACTATCATCGCAACCAGCGAACGGTGCCAGACTGTTCGCTGGTTTCTGTTTGGGCAGAACCTTTTGCCGTCAAGCCTTTGCGCCAGCGCAAACAAGACGAAACATAAATCAATCGATCAAGATAAGCCATTGATATTGCAATATTAATATTACCCGATTTTCTGCGTCACCTTGATCGCAGTCAAGGACCATCCACACAGCCTTTTCTATAGTCGTCATGACAGAGCAGGAAATGCTCGGTCCTATCGTAAAGGAGAGTATCGATGGTCGACCAGATGCAAATCAGCCGCCGCAGCATATTGGCGGGAGCCGCCCTGGCTGGGGCGCTCGCGCCGGTGCTGGCAACCACATCGGCCTGGGGACAGGGCGCGGTGCGGAAGGCAAGTGCTGCGGAGATAGCGGCCCTGCCGCGCCAGAAGGTGGAGTTGGTGGACCCTCCCTTCGTGCACGCCCACAGTCAGGTTGCCGAGGGCGGCCCCAAGGTGATCGAATTCACCATGGTGATCGAGGAAAAGAAGATCGTCATCGATGACGCGGGAACCGAAGTTCACGCCATGGCGTTCAACGGCACGGTTCCGGGACCGCTGATGGTTGTGCATCAGGACGATTATGTCGAGCTGACGCTCATCAACCCCGAAACCAACACGCTGATGCACAATATCGATTTCCACGCGGCAACGGGTGCGCTTGGCGGCGGCGGGCTGACCGAAATCAATCCGGGTGAAAAGACCATCCTGCGCTTCAAGGCGACCAAGCCCGGCGTCTTCGTCTACCACTGCGCACCTCCCGGAATGGTTCCCTGGCATGTCGTCTCGGGCATGAACGGCGCGATCATGGTGCTGCCGCGCGAGGGACTGCATGACGGCAAGGGCAAAGCCCTGACCTATGACAAGATCTATTATGTCGGCGAGCAGGATTTCTATGTGCCGCGTGACGAGAACGGGAAATTCAAGAAATACGATGCGCCGGGCGACGCATATGAAGACACCGTCAAGGTCATGCGCACCCTCACCCCGACCCATGTTGTGTTCAACGGTGCTGTCGGTGCCCTCACCGGCGACAAGGCGATGACGGCGGCGGTTGGCGAGAAGGTCCTGATCGTCCATTCGCAGGCCAATCGCGATACCAGGCCGCATCTGATCGGAGGTCACGGGGATTATGTCTGGTCGACCGGCAAGTTCAACACGCCGCCGGACGTCGATCAGGAAACCTGGTTCATCCCGGGCGGCGCAGCCGGAGCAGCTTTCTATACGTTCCAGCAGCCGGGCATCTATGCCTATGTGAACCACAATCTGATCGAGGCTTTTGAACTTGGCGCGGCAGCCCATTTCAAGGTCACTGGCGAATGGAACGACGACCTGATGACCTCGGTTCTCGCGCCGTCGGGCACATAAGGCAAATGCATGAAGGCGCTTCGCCTCCCGGGGCGCCTTTGGCCAAATCTTCCCCAATGATGCTTTAGGATGAAAGGCTCGGGGCTGCATCCGTCTGCCTCCCGGATGGATGCGGCCCTCTGTTATCCGATGAACAAGTGCAAAGGAAAGAAGTGCCTGCGTGAGCTTGCGGTGGCCGTTCCGGCGGTTCTGCTGGCGGTTGTCGCGGGACTGTTCGTCGTTGACGCCGTGGGACGTCCGGGCCAATCGCTGCCGGGTGCGTCCGCGCTGCGTCCCGAAACGGTTGTCATCACGCCCCGCACCATGACTTATCGGGCCGATGGCGACTTCCAGAAGAACAATTATCCGGTGGACGCCCCGTTGACGACGCGCAGGCTGTCACGGCCATTCGAGATCATGAAATATCAGGTCGGCACGGCTGACTACGAGCTTTGCGTAGAGGACGGCGCATGCCAGCCTGCCGAGGCCTTGCCGCACAATCACGATGCACCGGGTGCCGAGGCACCTGTCGTCGGCGTCAGCTACGATGATGCACAGGCCTATGCCGACTGGCTGTCGCGCAAGACCGGCGAAAACTGGCACCTGCCGACAGACGAGCAATGGGCTTTCGCCGCAGGCTCGCGCTTTCCCGATGATGCGCTGGGCATCGAGGATGATTCCGCCAGCAATCCGGCAGTCCGCTGGCTGAGGGACTATGAAAAGCAAAGCGCCCGCAAGCTGGACAGAAGCCCGGCGCGACGCCCTGCCGGAGCATTCGGCGTCAATGAACTCGGAGTAGCCGACATTGCAGGCAATGTGTGGGAATGGACGCAGACCTGCCACCGCCGTGTCAATATCGATGCCTATGGCAAGCAGGTTGCGGAAGTGCCCTCATGCGGTGTTTATGTGGTCAACGGCAAGCACCGCGCAGCGATGAGCTCGTTCATCCGCAACCCGAAAACCGGAGGATGCAGCGTCGGCGTCCCGCCCGACAATCTCGGTTTCAGGCTGGTGCGCGACAACCGCTGGTATGCGGTGGTGTGGAAGCGTATCCAGAACATCGGCGCATGAGGGATTAGCTGTGAATGCCCGGTCCCCGGCTCCGAAAACAATTCCAAGCCCGCTCTGCTGTGCTAAGGTAGACGCAGGATTTTGGAGTGTGAGAAACGCAATGTCCATGATAGATCGCGGACTCGTCAGGAAACTGTCCCTGTTCGCCAAAATGAGTGACGGTGAACTCGACAAGCTTGTTTCCTATGCAACTACAAAGCGTGTTCCTCCTGGAGAAGCGATCTTTGAACAAGGTGACGATGCGGTTCTTTTCTATCTCCTCCTGCATGGGCGGTTGAAGGTCAATCAGGTGACGCCGGACGGACAGCAGATCATCGTCCGCATGGTGCATCCGGGCGATCTTTTCGGATTTGCCAAAGCCTTGCAGAGAAGCGATTATCCCGGCACGGCGGTCGCCGTGGCGGAAAGCATCGTTCTCGCCTGGCCGACCGAGCTTTGGGACTATTTCGTCGAGCAGAATCCCGGTCTGGCGATGAATGCAATCCAGACCATCGGCAAGCGGCTGGAAGAAGCCCATACGCGCATCCGCGAAATGTCGACTGAAGAAGTGGAACGGCGCGTCGCGCACACGGTTCTGCGCCTTGCGCGTCAGGCCGGACGGAAAGAAGAAGACGGTATCCGCATCGATTTCCCGATCACCAAGCAGGATATCGCCGAAATGACCGGGACGACGCTGCATACGGTATCGCGCATTCTCACCGGCTGGGAAGCACAGGGATTCGTTCGCGGCGGACGCCAGAAACTGACCGTTCTCAATATGTCGGGCATCAGGCGGCTTGCCGACGGCGAGCGATAGAGCGGCGGGAAGACACGGAAATTTCGGCGAAAACAGCCGCCGACAACGAACTGAAATCCAACTAAAACAAATATTTAAAGATAGTTCTTTTCAAAGAGATTCGGGATGACGGGCAGCGCATTCATGGCGCCCGTCTCCCTCGCCTACTGACCGAGGAAAAGGACGGCGGCAATCACGATGGAAGCCGCAACGGCGGACAGGGTGCCAGCGCCTTGCAAGGCTCCCATGCGATAGAGAACCAGTGAAAAGCCGATGATCGCCGGTGTCGCGACCATGAGTCCGATCTGTGCGTCCGTCATTGAAATTCCCTTTGCTATGGTGGCGATACAATGTCGCCATCAGTGCGCTTGTTCTTTGCCAAAACGCAAAGAAGCTCCCAATTGCGGGCGCTAGGCATGTTCCATGTCTGGAACCGAAGATTTGAGCATAGTTGCGATGGGTTCAGAGGATCGCCTGGAAGACGATCTTCTGCTGTGGATTCTCGTGTGGAGCGAGCTCGTCGCCTTCGCGATCCTGCTGGTCGCTTTCATGGTGATGTCGATCATCGACGTGGAAGGGGTGGCGCGGTTGCGTTCGCATCTGAGCCCTGCCCTCGCGGCGACCAACACCGTCGTGCTCCTGATGAGCGGCTGGCAGGCGGCAATTGCCGTGCGCAGGCGCAATAATTTGAGCCAGGCTCGCCGTCCGCTTTTATTTGCCGCCTTTTTCGGCCTGGGTTTCGTGGCGATCAAGCTCGTTGAATATTCGCATGAAATCCGGTTCGCGGGCGATGAGGCGGCCGGTTCCTTCTTCGAGCTTTATTTTCTGCTGACCGGCTTTCACCTGATGCATGTGCTGTTCGGCTCGCTCATTCTGGCGCTCGTCGCTTGGCGACCGACACGCTCCAATGTCCTGCTGATCACGACGCTCTGGCACGCCATCGACCTCGTATGGCTGGTGATGTTTCCTGTCCTTTATCTTGCCTGAGGCCCGCAGTGTCCGACCGTGATCCTTCCCTGACCCGAACATTCGTTTTTCTCGTTCTCCTTGCGGTGAGCGGCGCATTCATCGCAGCCACCAGCGGCGGAACGCTCGCCGCCATCGTCGTGGTGTTGATTCTGGCTTTTGCGAAAGGCTGGTTCGTCATCCTCGATTTCATGGAAATGCGCGGAACCCGCGGCACATTGAAGCCCGCCCTTCTGGCCTGGCCCGCCATTTTGCTGGCGCTTGCGCTGGTGCGCTCCATCATTGTCCGTGCTCTCTTCTGAACATCTGTATTGGTCTTTGCCAAATCGCAAAGAAGGCTTTCCTCCGACCGATAGAACAGTCCTGTCCCGTGATGCTGGCGAGGGGTTGACCAGCCGCATTATCGACGGGGGGATTTGTTGCCGGGGCCTTGTCCCCCGGCATATGAAAGGACGAAGGGATGGCAGAACGCCTAACCAAGACCGGCGCCCGAAACGTCTTCTATGGCGGGTCTATTTTCTTTTTCGCGATCTTCGTGGGGCTGACGGCGCACAGCCACTATTACATGAAAACGACATCCACGGATGAATCCACGCTGACGGCCTCGGTCGCCCGCGGCAAGCACATCTGGGAGAAAAACTCCTGCATCAACTGCCACACGCTGCTCGGCGAAGGCGCCTATTTCGCGCCTGAGCTTGGCAATGTCTGGAAGCGCTGGGGCGGCGAAGAAGACCCGGAAGGCGCACGCGAGACGATGAAAGCGTGGATGCAGGCACAACCCACGGGGATCGAAGGGCGTCGCCAGATGCCCCAGTTCAACCTGAGCGAACAGGAACTCAACGATCTGGCTGATTTCCTTGAATGGACCAGCCGCATCAAGACGCAGGACTGGCCGCCCAACGAGGCAGGCTGAGCGCGGGATGAACGGAGTTACACATTATGAAATATGAAAGCCAAAAGGTCGCGATGCTCTATTTTTATGGAGCACTCGTGCTGTTCATCGCGCAGGTCGCATTCGGCGTTCTCGCCGGTACGATCTATGTTCTGCCCAATACGCTCTCCGAGCTTCTGCCCTTCAACATCGTCCGCATGATCCACACCAACGCGCTGGTCGTGTGGCTTTTGATGGGGTTCATGGGTTCGACTTATTATCTGCTGCCGGAAGAAACCGAAACCGAACTTTACAGCACCAAGCTTGCTGTCATCCAGTTCTGGCTGTTCTTCGTGGCGGCGGGTATCGCCGTTGTCGGTTACCTGTTCCATATTCACGAGGGGCGCGAATTTCTCGAACAGCCATTCATCATCAAGGTCGGCATCGTCGTTGTCTGCCTGATATTCCTGTTCAACATCACGCTGACGGCGCTCAAGGGCCGCAAGACCACTGTGACCAACATTCTTCTGTTCGGTCTGTGGGGGCTGGCGCTGTTCTTCCTCTTCGCCTTCTACAATCCGATCAATCTCGCGCTCGACAAGCTTTACTGGTGGTATGTCATCCATCTGTGGGTTGAAGGCGTGTGGGAACTGATCATGGCGTCGATCCTCGCCTTCCTGATGATCAAGCTCAACGGCATCGACCGCGAAGTCGTGGAAAAATGGCTCTATGTCATTGTCGGCCTCGCCCTGTTTTCCGGCATTCTCGGCACCGGCCACCATTATTACTGGATCGGCGCACCCGGTTACTGGCAGTGGATCGGCTCGCTGTTCTCCACGCTGGAAGTCGCGCCGTTCTTCACCATGGTCATCTTCACCTTCGTGATGACATGGAAGGCCGGTCGCAAACACCCGAACCGCGCGGCCCTTCTGTGGTCCATCGGCTGTTCGGTCATGGCCTTCTTCGGGGCAGGCGTATGGGGCTTCCTGCATACGCTGTCGTCGGTCAACTACTACACCCACGGCACGCAGCTTACTGCCGCCCACGGGCACCTCGCCTTCTTCGGCGCCTATGTCATGCTCAACCTCGCAGTCATGGCCTATGCGATCCCCGAACTGCGCGGGCGGGCGCCCTATAACCAGATGCTTTCCATGGTGAGCTTCTGGGCCATGTGCACCGCCATGTCCGTGATGACCTTCGCGCTGACCTTCGCAGGCGTCGTCCAGACCCATCTCCAGCGTGTGTTGGGAGAAGGATTCATGAATGTGCAGGACCAGCTGGCCGTATTCTACTGGATACGCCTCGGCTCCGGCGTCGTGGTGGTGATCTCGGCCTTCATGTTCATCTGGGCCGTGCTGGTTCCGGGCAAGGAACGCCGCGAAAACGCAAGCCCCTTGATACAGCCCGCCGAATGATCGCTGCCAACAAGCCCCGCCATTGGCGGGGCTTCATTGTCTGACACAAAGGAAAACGGCCATGAACCCCATTCTCAGAAATGTAGAAAATGCCAATGTCTCGATCCCGCCATACAGCCCGTCCGGCAATGAATGTGCGCTCTTTGAAATGGCCTGGACGCGCAAGCTGCCACTGCTGCTGAAAGGCCCGACCGGCTGCGGCAAGACGCGGTTTGTAAGCCATATGGCCGCAAAGCTCGGCCTGCCGCTTTCGACGGTTTCCTGCCATGATGATCTGGCTGCTGCCGATCTGACCGGGCGCTATCTGCTAAAGGGCGGCGATACAATATGGGTCGACGGCCCGCTGACCCGCGCCGTGCGCGAGGGCGGCATCTGCTATCTCGACGAGATTGTCGAAGCGCGCAAGGACGTGGCCGTGGTTCTGCATCCGCTGACTGACGACCGCCGCCTTCTGCCATTGGAACGCACCGGCGAACTGCTTGAAGCGCCGGATGGCTTCATGCTCGTCGTGTCCTATAATCCGGGTTATCAGAACCTGCTGAAGTCCCTCAAGCCAAGCACACGCCAGCGCTTCGTCGCCATCGAGTTCGACTTTCTGCCCAAGGAACAGGAAATCGCGGTGGTGAGCGAGGAAAGCGGCCTCGCTGCACAAAAGGTCGCGCCACTGGTGGCACTGGCTCATCGCTTACGCGGCTTGAAAGGGCATGATCTGGAAGAAGGCGTTTCCACACGCCTGCTGGTCTACTGCGCGACGCTGATCGAGGCAGGCATGTCGCAACGCGAAGCGGCGCGCGCCGCGATGATCGAGCCGCTGACCGATGAGCCGGACGTGAAAGCCGCCCTGATTGAAGTCGCTGATGCAATGCTGAAATAGGCGGGGCCGCAATGCTGGATTTTCTGGAACTGGAGGAAACAGTCGGTCGGGCGTGGCATCGCCTGATCGGCAAGACGGGATCGTGGCCGCATTATCCGGAGCACGCCGTACAGCTTGGCGATATTCGCCAGAAGCTCGCCATCTGCTTTCGTGGTTTTGGCGGCGATGTTGCCGTGCAGATTGCCCCTGCCCGTGCCCGAACTTCCGGGCACAGGCTGGGGTTGCGGCAGCGCATGGCTCTGGGCGAGGAAAAACTCAGCCAGCCATTGCGGGACGAAGCGACATTGATGCTGCCGCCGGAGATCGCGCTCTTTCCCGACCGCGCGCTCAATTACGATCTTTATGTCTGGCTTGCCGGTTACATGGCGGTCATGCCGGTTGAGGTGAAGGAGCCTTCCACCGATCCGCTGCGCCGCAATCTTGCGTCGCTTGCGTTGGCGTCGGAGACGGTTGCGAAGACTTGCGGGGTTTTTCCCGGTTTGCAGAACCGCTATGCGCGCCTGTGCGAAGCGTTGCTCGCTGTACGTCCGAAACGTTCGCTCCATGGGCTGGAGCGACAGGTGGAAGAGCGCATTCTGGCGCTTCTGAAGCAGGGGGCCGGATTGCCGGATGACAGTCTCCCCACGATCTTTCCGCATTGCGCGCCAGCGGGCTATCTGCCTGCCCTGCCCGTTCCGCTCTGGCCGGAATTGATAAGGCGGGAGGAAACCGCGCCGCGTGACAGCGACGACCAGCCGGTGCCCGGCAGCAAGGTGGAAGGTGTGGAAACCGGGCGGCAGATCGCCAACCGCGAAAAGCAGGACCCGAGACTGGCCGACCGTAGCCCGTTCATTCTCAACCGTTTCGAGAAAATCCTGGCCATGGCCGAAATGGTAAGCGTCGACCGGCCAACCGATGATAGCGATGAACAGAACGCCAAATCCGCCGACGAGCTTGACGATCTCACATTGGGCGAGCGCAAGGGCAGACCGGCTGCGCGTTTCCGGTTCGACCTCGATCTGCCGCCCGAAGCCGTCGACGGGGCGGCTCTTTCCGCCAAACTGACCTATCCGGAATGGGATTACCGCAAGGCGACCTATCTTCAGGATCATTGCAGCGTTCTGGCGGCACCGGCGCAGGCCCGCGAAGACGCTCTGGAACTGGATGACGAAGCGCGAAGCCTCGTGCGCCGCGTGCGCCGCCAGTTCGAGATCCTGCGTCCGGGCCGCGAATTGATGCGGGCACAGCTCGATGGCAACGATCTCGACCTTGATGCCGTGGTCCGTTCGCGGTGCGACTTTGCCGCTGGCGGTCAGGGCAGCGACCGCGTGCATCTGATGAGCCGCCCCATGGCGAACGACCTTGCCGTTACCATTCTGGTCGATGTGTCGCTATCCACCGATGCGTGGATCGACAACCGGCGTGTGCTGGATGTGGAAAAGGAGGCGCTTCTGGTTCTGGCCAATGGCATTGCTGCCTGTGGCGACCGCTGCTCCATCCAGACCTTTACCTCGCGCCGCCGCTCATGGGTGCGGGTCGAGACGGTGAAGGACTTTGACGAAGCTTTCGGGCCAGCGGTCGAGCACCGCATTGCCGCGCTGAAACCCGGTTTCTACACGCGCATGGGAGCAGCCATCCGCCATTCGACGGCAAAGCTTGCCGAACAGCCCAACCGAAAGAAGCTTCTGCTGGTGCTGACCGACGGTAAACCGAACGATGTCGATCACTATGAAGGCCGGTTCGCGCTTGAAGACAGCCGCAGGGCGGTCCAAGAAGCGCGCGCCAGAGGCGTCAACGTCTTTGCCGTGACGGTCGACCGCGAGGCGAGCAGCTATCTCCCCGCACTTTTCGGCCGGAGAAACTATGCACTCGTCGCCAAATTGTCGAAACTGCCATTCGCTCTGCCAGCGATCTATCGGATGATGACTGGCTGAGCCGGACAGGCAATTTTCGCGATGTGCCTCAAGCAGCTTGAGGCTGTCGCACCGACGAGAGGTGGCGAACCACAACCGGCACCAGAAGCGCCAGCCCCACGAGCGAGGAGTAAATCTCCGGCGCAACCAGCAGGATCGCGGCCACGATCAACAGGACATTTTCCCATGCCTTGGTGCGCACCAGGAAAAAGCCCGACAGTGCGGCGCCAAGCGCGGTGATGCCGATGGCGCAACCGAGGAAGGCCACGGAGAAATCCAGCCAGTTGAAACCCGACGTGACCAGCAGCAGCGACGGAGAGAACACAAACACGAATGGCACAAGCACCTTGCCGAGACCGAGCCGGAAGGCTGTATTGCCGGTCTTGAACGGATCAGCGCCCGCCATCCCCGCCGCCGCATAAGCGGCGAGCGCGACGGGCGGGGTGATGTCCGCCAGCACGCCATAATAGAACACGAAGAAATGGGCCACGATTGGCTCGACACCCAGCAGCCCCAGCGCAGGCGCGGCGATGGTCGCCATGATGATATAATTGGCCGTCGTCGGGATGCCGCAACCCATCAGAATGCAGACGATCCCCGTCATGATGAGCGTGAAAAGCAGCGTCAGGGTCTGCGGACCAAACCAGGCGGCAGGCAGAATGGTGCCGAAATAGGTGGCGAGCTGCGCCGCCGTCGACGTCACGATATAGGAAATCTTGAAGCCGACGCCGGTAAGCGTGACCACACCGACGATAATGCCGACAGTCGCCGCCGCCGCGCCCACGGCGAGCGCATATTTGGCGCCATCGCGCAATCCGTCAAAAATCTCGCCTATCGACATGCGCTTGCGCGGATTGAGCAAACCCACCGCGATACACAGCGTAATGCCCCAGAATGCAGCCAGATAAGGCGTGTAGCCCGACAGAAGCACCCCGATCAGCACGACCAGCGGAATGACGGTCGGCCAGTCGCGCTTGAAAGCTTCCTTGAGGTCGGGCAGCTCTTCCTTGGTCATGCCGCGCAAGCCGTTGCGCTTTGCTTCGAAATGGACCTGCATCAAGACGCCGAAGAAGTGCATGAAGGCCGGCACGATGGCCGCCAGAATGATCGTCGTGTAAGGCAGGTTCAGGAATTCGATCATCAGGAATGCGGCGGCACCCATGATCGGCGGCGTGATCTGCCCGCCTGTCGACGATGCGGACTCAACGGCGGCGGCGAAATGGCGCTTGTAGCCAAGCCGGATCATCGCCGGGATGGTGAGCGAACCGACCGTCACCGTATTGGCGACCGACGAACCGGAAATCATGCCGAAAAGGGCCGACCCGAAAATGGAGACTTTTGCCGGGCCGCCCGCGAAACGGCCCGCCACCCATGCCGCGCAATCCAGAAATAGCTGGCCGAGGCCGATGCGGGTGGCAAACACCCCGAACAGCACAAAATGGAAGACATAGGTTGCGACCACGCCAAGCGCGATGCCGTAGATGCCCTGCGTCGTCAGATAAAGATGATCGACAAGCTGGCTGACGGTCGCGCCGGGATGGACGAGAATGCCCGGCATATGCTGCCCGTAAATGGCATAGAGCATGAACAGGACCGATATGATCGGCAGCGGCCACCCGACCGAGCGCCGTGTCGCTTCCAGCAGAACCAGAATGAGAAGACCGCCAAGCACAACGTCTGTCGTCGTCGGATTGCCGACACGGAACGCCAGATCGTCAAGCGGAATCATCGGAACATGGGCAACGGACACGACCGCGATGATCGCCAGCGCCCAGTCGATGATGGAAATGCCAAGCGGCCTCAGCCATGACGACGTCGTGGGCTGGTCGTAACCCTTGCGGGAAAACGGAAAGACGAGGAAGACCAGACCAAGCACGAAGGAAAGATGGATGCCGCGATGCACCATTTCCGACAAAAGGCCAAAGCCCGCCGTGTAATAGTGGAAGAGGGAAAGTATGATGAGCAGCCCGCCGACGATGCGCGCTGCCAGCGGTGCCAGCGGGCGAAAGCGTATCTCGGAGTCGAACTTTTCTTCCAGCTCGCGCGCCTTGGCCTCATCCAGTTCCATGGGCGACAGTTTCGTCTCTTGCTCGCTCGCCATACTGTCCTCTCCATTCAGAGCGCAGCCGATTCAACTGAATCGGGAAATCGCTCTAACCGCTTGTTTTAACAAAATTATCGATATGAAAGATGCTTTTTCGAACTGGAAGAAAATGCACGGAGTTCGGGTGAAACTCCGTGCATCTTGTTCATCCGAACCGGAATGGGCGACTTATTTCAGTACGCCTGCTTCCTTGTAGAAACGCTCCGCACCGGGATGCAGCGGAATGCCGAGGCTCGTCGTCGCCGTATCGAGCTTGATCAGCTTGCCTTTCGCATGTCCGGCATCAAAAGCCTTTCTGCTGTCGTCGTTAAACAGGGTCTTGGTGATGTTGTAGACCAGTTCATCCGGCTGCTTGGCGTTCGTGACCCACTGTGCCGCGACCGCCAGCGTTTCGGTTTCGCCGACATCCTTGTAGGTGTCGGTCGGCACCGTATCCTTGGAGAAGAACGAATATTTTTCAAGAATCTTCTGCGCTTCCGGACCAGAGATCGGGACCAGCGAAATGCCGTTCGACGTCGCCAGTTCCGAGATTGCGCCGGTCGGATAGCCGCCAACGAAGAAATAGGCGTCGAGCGCGCCGTCCTTCAGACGCTCGCCAGCCGGACCGGGCTTCAGATGCTCGGCCTTGATGTCGCTTTCGCTCAAGCCATATGCTTCCAGAACGATGCGGGCATCGACAATCGTGCCTGAGCCCGGCTCATCGATGGAAACGCGCTTTCCCTTGAGATCGGCAACGGATTTGATTCCCGCATCCTTGCGGGCGACCAGATGGATCGTCTCGGGATAGAGCGTAGCAATCAGGCGCAGATCCTCGACCTTGCCCTTGCCCTCATAAAGGCCGGTGCCCGTATGCGCCCAATAGGCGACGTCGGACTGGGTGAAGCCCGATTCGAGCGAGCCGGACTGGATAGCGTTGATGTTCGCGACCGAACCATTCGATGAAACCGCCGTGGCCACCAGACCGGGTACGCCCTTGTCCCCTGCCCCGGAAATCGCATTGGCGATCAACCCGCCTATCGGATAATAGGTGCCAGCCGTGCCGCCGGTGCCGATGCGGAAGAAGGCTGGAGACTGCGCGACGGCAATGCTGGCCCCGACAGCAAAAATGCCTGCAAAGGCGGCAACCACACCGCGCCGGGTGATTTTTCCCAATGTCATAACTGTTCTCCGTTCCCTGGATAATTTTGTTCAAATTGTGTCGCCGAACATGGAAAGACCGACGCGGCTTGTCAAGCACCACTTCCGGGATCGCTAATCTGCCAACGCTCCCTCGCGCTTCTTTCAGAGCCTTTCCAAAAGTCGCCATGCCGGCCTGCCGCTTTTTGATTCAGGCTCTCAGGGGCATGCCAAGCCTTGCTTACCTTATTCATTTCATTCCGAGAATGGCAAATCAACAATTGTGGAAAAGTACAAATCTCAAATAATAATGAGACTAACACATAATATTCATCAAATAATAATCCATGACCATAAAATAGATTTTCTCTATTCAATCAACTTATAATCCTACAATACGTCGCCCATCGATAATCCCGTCACGGATTGATCATATGACTTGAATTTACAGATTTTCTCGCTATCTTACTTTCATGGCGTGTGCTGCGTGCGCCCAGGGAAAACCCTGAATACGGAGACTGTTTTTAACCGTTTCTGTCAGGGAGCTGCCATGGCTGGTCGCATTCAAAATACTATACGCAATTTTCTCGATAGTGAGTCGTCAGGCGGCCTGTTGCTCATAGCTGCGGCCATAGCGGCGCTGCTGGTGGCGAACTCGCCGCTTTCGGAAACCTATTTCAGCGCTCTCCATGCCTATCTCGGCCCGCTTTCGGTGCAGCATTGGGTCAATGACGCGCTGATGGCGGTGTTCTTCCTGATGGTCGGACTGGAGATCAAGCGCGAGATGGTCGACGGCCATCTTTCCTCCTGGCCGCGCCGCATTTTGCCGGGCGTAGCTGCTGCGGCAGGCATGGCGGTGCCTGCTCTGGTCTATCTGTCGTTCAACCTCGATAGCGGCGCATCTCACGGCTGGGCGATCCCGGCTGCGACCGACATTGCATTTGCGCTCGGTGTCATTTCCTTGCTGGGACCGAGAGTTCCCACGTCGCTGAAGGTGTTTCTCGCCGCCCTTGCCATCATCGACGATCTCGGCGCGGTAATTGTCATCGGGCTGTTCTACACAACCGGCGTTTCTCTGATCGATCTGGGACTGGCTGCGGCTGTCGTAGCCGCGCTGCTGGTCTTGAACCTGAGCGGCGTAAAACGTTTGACACCCTATCTGCTGTTGGGTCTCGCGCTGTGGTTCTTCACCTACCGTTCCGGCGTTCACGCGACCATTGCGGGCGTCCTGCTGGCGCTGACCATTCCAATCAAGCGCACGCCCGCGAAACCCGAAGCGACGATTGCCGAAAGCCCGTTGCATCTGCTCGAGCATAGCCTGATCAAGCCGGTTTCGTTTATCATCGTGCCCATATTCGGCTTCGCCAATGCAGGCGTCAGCTTTGCGGGCCTCGGCACGGAAGCGTTTTTCGCGCCGGTGACCGTGGGCGTCGCCGCCGGTCTGGCGGTCGGCAAGCTCGTGGGTATTTTCGGCGCAGTGTCGCTGCTGGTAAGAAGTGGAATTGTGGACCTGCCAGCCGGCGCAAGCTGGACGCAAATGCTGGGCACGACGCTTCTATGCGGCATCGGCTTCACCATGAGCCTGTTTATCTCGCTTCTCGCCTTCAATGACACCATGCTGCAAAATGAAGCGAAGATCGGAATCCTGATTGGCTCGCTTGTCGCCGGACTTGCCGGTTTCATCGTCCTGCGCTTTGCAAGGCGAGCAGACGGGCGAAATTTCGGCGGTTAAAGCTCGACAGGTTCCTGGGGTTGCACAAATCCGAACGGGAACCATCCGGCTCCCGGCGGGTTATCCTGTTCTTCCCGGAGGATCAGGCCGTGCCCCACAGTTTCTGGAAAGGCTATCTCAAACTCTCGCTCGTCACATGCGCGGTGGAACTGACGCCTGCGACCAGCGACAGTGAAAAGGTGCGCTTTCACACCCTGAATGCCGAGACCGGAAACCGGGTGATCAGCCGATATGTGGATTCGGTTACGCGCAAGCCCGTGCGCGATGATGACGAGGCGAAAGGCTTCGAGAAAGACGATGGCAGCTATATCCTTCTTGAAGAGGACGAACTGGAAGCCGTAGCGCTTGAGAGCACGAGAACGATAGACATCGACAAGTTCGTGCCGCGCGACAGCATCGGCTGGATCTGGTATGACAAGCCGCATTATCTTGCCCCTTCCGACAAGGTCGGTCAGGAGGCCTTTGCCGTCATCCGGGAGGCGATGGAGAAAAGTTCGGTCTTCGGCCTGGCCCGCCTCGTCATGTACAGGCGTGAAAGAGCGGTGCTTCTGGAACCTTGCGGGCGCGGGATTGTCCTGTGGACGCTGCGCTTCGGCGATGAGGTGCGGAAAGCCGCCGATTATTTTTCCACCATTGAGGAAAGCAAACCGGACACGAAGCTGTTTTCCATGGTCCGCAAGCTTATCAAGGACAAGACGGAAGACTGGAATCCCGACTTCCTTCAGGACCCCGTGCAGAAGAACCTCCAGTCCATGATTTCCGCCAAAAAGAAAAAGAAACCGGCAGCCGGATCGAAGCCCCGCAAGGCAGCACCGGCCACGGAGGGCAATGTCATCAATATCATGGACGCATTGCGCAAAAGTCTCAGCAGGGAAGGCAAGAAATCGTAAAGCCACCGGCTCCGGGCGTTGGAGCGCTTCCTGTAGGTGTTGCCACTTCTTATTTTTTCATTTTCGGCAATGGCGTTTCCGCGCCGCGGAAATCCTGCCAGGGGTCGCTTTCCAGCGCGGCCAGCCGGGTCGGCGTGTTGGGAATGGTAAAATGGGCTGGACCTATCGCCTGCGTGACTTCATCCCAAGCAAGCGGCATGGAAACCGCAGCGCCGGGGCGCGCCCGCGGCGAGTAAGGCGCTACCGCAGTCATGCCACGCTGATTGCGCAGATAATCGATCAGAATCCTGCCTTTGCGCTTGGCCTTGGAGATCGTCGATACGTAGCGCTCGGGGCTGTCCGCAGCCATCTGGTCGGCAATAGCCTTGGTAAAACTCTTCAGCGTGTCCCAGTCAGCCTTGGGCTTGAGCGGCGCCACCACATGCAGCCCCTTGCCGCCGGATGTTTTGGCAAACGCCGCCAATCCGGTTTTCTCCAGACGCTCCCTGACTTCCAAAGCTGCTTCAATCACGCGTGACCAGGGAACGCCCTCGCCCGGATCAAGATCCATCGTCAGTATATCCGGCAATTCCCAGTTCTTGAGCGTCGATCCCCATGGATGAATTTCCAGCGTTCCGGCCTGCACCAGACCAATCAGCCCGTTGAAATCCCGGATGCTGATATAGGGTTCCTCCGCCTTGTCCTTTGGGTCCTGAACCTCGACAATATGTTCGTTCAACCCTTTCCATGCGTGCTTCTGGAAGAAGTGCTCCCCTTCGATGCCGGTCGGACAGCGCACCAGCGCCAGAGGACGGTTGACGATAAAAGGTTCGATACGGGGCCAGACTTCGGCATAGTAATCCGCAAGCCCTTGTTTTGTAACGCCCTCCTCCGGCCAGTAAACGCGGTCGGGATGTGTGAGTTTCACGTCGATTTCCCCAGTGCCTTTGTCGGAAACACGAGCTGACACGGCTTGCTCCTCCCATATTACATCGCTGGCGGCCTTATCCTCGCGCAGCCCCCTGAAGGAAGCGTGACGCAATCGCTTGTCGGCAGTCCATGCGCGAAATTCGATTTCCGCTACCAGCTTCGGCTTGACGAAGCTGGCGCCCCGCCTTTCATCCGCTGTCAGAGGCACAGCAAAGGGGCTTTCCTCGAGCCGCATGGCATGCAGCCGCTTGTAAAGTTCCTTCGCAATATTGACAGAAAAGCCCGTTCCCACCCGGCCCACCGGGACCAGCCCCTTTTTATCGTGCACCCCCAGCAGCAACGAGCCGATTGCCCCTCGCATTGCCGTTGAGGGAACATAACCCGCAATGACGAATTCCTGCCGTCCGATGCATTTCGATTTCCGCCAGTCGCCGCTGCGCCCGCTTTTATAGGATGCGTTCTCCAGCTTCGACACAATGCCTTCAAGCCCTAGCCCGCAGGCGTTCTTCAGCACCGCAGCCCCATCGGCATCAAAGGCCTCGCTGAAGCGCAAGGTCGATGATTTGGCAGGGACCAGTTTTTCAAGCAGCTTCTTGCGCTCGACCAAGGGAGACCGGCGAAGGTCCTGCCCATCGACATAAAGAAGATCGAAGAGATAATAAGCGAACCGATCCGAACGCCCCTCGCTCAAATCTTCCTGCAAAGCTGAAAAATCGGACAGTCCCGACCGGTTTTCTACAACGATCTCACCGTCAAATATGGCTTCGTCCACTCCAGTCCCAACGAGATCGTCAATGATCGACTGGCCAAACTTGCCCGTCCAATCCAGCCCGCTGCGCGAATAAAGCGTAGCCTTGCCCCGCGCAACGTGGGCCTGGATGCGATAGCCATCGAATTTTATCTCGTGAAGCCAGCGGCTTCCCTCCGGCGCAGCCGGTACAAGCGTGGCAAGCTCAGGCTTGACGAAACCCGGCATCGGCCCCGGATGCGCATTTTTAGGAACCGGCCCCACAGGCTTCTTTGGAGCGGCGGCCTTCTTCCTGATTGCCCCGGTTTTCGATGACCAGCCCGGCGCCTCGTCCTCAACATCGGCGATGCCGCGGCCGGTCTTTACGGATTGGGGCTGTTCTTCAAGAATGTCAGGCTCGTTCTCGTCTCTGGCAAACTCGTCCTCTCCCTTGATGAGAAGCCAGTTTTCCCGCTTCTCGCCCGGCTTTCCGTGCATACGGACCAGATGCCAGCGCCCTTTGAGTTTTTCTCCGGCAAGCTCAAACTCAAGATGCCCTTTCTTGTATTGCTTGTGCGCATCGCCGGTGGATTTCCAACGCCCCGTATCCCAAACGATGACCGTGCCGCCGCCATATTCGCCCTTGGGTATTGTGCCTTCGAAGCCTGCATATTCAAGAGGATGATCCTCTACATGTACGGCAAGGCGCTTTTCGCCGGGAACGAGGCTCGGACCCCGCGTTACGGCCCAGCTTTTCAGCACGCCGTCCATCTCCAGCCGAAAATCATAATGCAATCTCCGGGCATCATGCTTCTGCACGACAAAAAGATCACCTTTCGCGCGGGAGGACTTGCCGCGCGGCTCTCTGGTCAGGGTAAAATCGCGTTTCTTGCGATAGGTTTCGAGCGGCTGTCCCATGATCAGCCAGCCCTTTTGGCAGACTTCGCATCGGGTTTAGCCCGGGATTTCGTTCTGCCTTTTGCAGTTTTGGCCGATGCTCGCCCCCCACCCAGACCGGCGCTCTTGCGGAGAGCCTCCTTGAGATCGATGACCTCGGCAGTTTTCGGCGCAGCCGGCTTCCTGAGCGGCTTTCCTTCAATCTTTGCCTTGATCAAGTCAGCCAGCGCCGTATCGTAGCGATCGTCGAAACCGGCAGGGTCAAAACTGCCCATCTTGGTGTCGATGATGTGTTTTGCCAGATCGAGCATTTCCTGATCGAAGCTGAACGCGCCCAGATCGGCAAATGCGTCTGATGCGGCGCGCACCTCATACTCGAAATTGAGCGTAGTCGCGATCAGGCCGTCGTCATATGGGCGAATGAGGACCTGTCGCGCACGACGAAAGAGAACAGTTTCCGCAATTGCGGCTACCTTTTCGGCCTTCATGCCCTCGCGCACGAGTACGAAACTCTCGTCATCGCCAACCGGAGCCAGATAATATGGCCGGTCGAGATAGACATCGTCGATCTCATCGCATTTGACGAAACGGGTGACATTCAGCGTCTTGTCGCTTTCTGGAATAGCGGACGCGATCTCCTCTTCGTCAAAGCTCAAATAAGAGCCGGATGAAACCTCGTATCCCTTGACCTGTTTCTCGCGCGGCACGGGCTTGCCCGTATCGCTGTCCACGAATTCCCGGCTGAGACGATTTCCGGTCTTGCGATTGACCAGATGAAACGAAACGCGTTCGGAGGTCGATGCGGCGGTGAACAGCGCGACAGGACACAGAAGCTGTTCGATTTTCAACTGGCCTTTCCAGTTTGCACGGGGTGCCATGGATTGCCTCGCTCTTTTCAAGCGCCATCTTCATGCCGGGTGGTTCCCCCGGTGCGTTTCAGATAGTGCGCATATCCGAAACCGCCGACGAGAAGCACAGGCAATCCGATCAGTACGATCCAGAACAAGAACTCACCCATTTTGCCCTCCATCGCTGTCGGCTGGAGCGGCTCAGGTCAAAACAGGACACTGGAACCGCCACGCGGGACAAACTCATGAAGGGACACTATTGTTCCGACATCGCGACCAAAACGCGGGCATCCGATCGAAGCAGGATCAGAAATCCGTCCAGTGGACTGATTTCCGTACGCAGGCGTTTCTCACTTTTCGGGATGCGGGCTAAATCTATCGGTCTGTTCTTCTGGGTCTGTTGCGCGCGTCTGCCAGCCGAGCCGCTGATGGAATTGGACAACACCGTGCCGTTATTGTCCGCATCTCAATTGTCGGATCGGGCTCGCACTCGACCTGCGCTGGCAACTATTCAGCCCAGAACCTGAACAGTGAGAGGCCCGTAAAAATGTAGGAAGGTGCGATATCGAGCTTTGTCGTGAGCGTAGAAACCGCGTTCCAGATCGCAAGGCCGACAGATTTATTGAGAAAAATCATGATCAGGAATGGCCCCAGAAGCGGTGTGAAAGCATAGGCCTGTTTCTGCATTTCCTCCGGCAGGTAAGGCGACAAAATCCCGAACCCATCCAGCCCCGGTATCGGCAGAAGATTGAGAACCACCGCCGAAGCCTGAAGCGCGGCCAGAAACGCCACGGCCGACCAGAAATCGTCATTGTCCATCGCATAGGCCCAGCCACTCACAAAGGGCAGACCCAGGGCCAGAAGAACGACCAGATTTGCCAGCGGGCCCGCCGCTGATATCAGCGCCCCCCAATGCTTGCTGCGCACCGCGCTCCTGTCGATCGAAACCGCGCCGCCGGGCAAGCCTATGCCGCCGAGCATCAGATAAACAAGCGGCAGACCGAAGCTCGTCAACGGGTGAGCATAAGCAAACGGATCGAGGCTTAGATATCCTTTTGAAACGACGGACCGGTCACCCCCCATATAGGCAGCCAAGGCGTGCGCACCCTCATGCATGCAGAGCGAAATTATCCAGCCTGAAGCAACAAAAACGAAGACAGCCACAAGCGACTGAGTGGCTTCGCGAAAAAGCGCGACACCCGACCCAATGAAGAGAACGCACATGAAGATGAAGTTCAGACTTATACCTTTATAAGAGGCCGTATTTTTATAAACACTATTCATTCAACAAACCACCGCACGGAAAACCATGTAAAACACAACGCTCGCCAAGAAAAATATCAGAATGAACTCCAATACCCCCCTTGGCGACATCTTTCTCTCGGGAGAAAGCATTATATTCGAGCGCATTTCGATCCGACTAAATCTGATCGGCGCTTTAATCTTTTGTATTTACGTACATCTTATCCGGAAGCCGCCCCCCCCTCAGACAGGATGAGAACTCGAACCGGAAATCTGGAAGACGATATTTTACCCGGGAAGTAAATCTGTCGGCGACCATTTTGCACGTATTTTTATCGCCCGCCGGAGCGCTTGCACGTCCGGCGAGTGATAGGTTCAGCCGCCGACACCCCCCGAAACTTCCGCACCCTGCAGTTTTTCAATCGCGCGATCGATATCGGCATCATCGTATGAGAAGGCACTGTCCGCGAACGAACATGTATATGTCCGCCTGGAAGCCCGGAACTCCTGCAATGCGCGTCCGTTCTCGCCGAGAGCTTGCAACGCCGCTCCGCGCAAAGCCCTTGTCTGGCCGCATAAACTATACCGGTTAGTGGCACCGTCGAGATAATACAGCGCCTGCCGCGGTAAACCCTCCTGCAGACTATCATATGCAAGATAGTTGTTAGCGAAACTTCTCAACTCACTGCTCCAATATTCTTCGTCAGCGATTGCCACTGCGTACTGCGCCGCTTTTCTGGCTTCGCCTGAGTTTTTTTCCGCGCTGAGATTTGCAATCTGCGCTTGGAGCCCCTCACGGGTTGTAACCGTAACGGCGACAGCCCCATAGGGCGCGCGGCAGGCTGGGATATCGAACATCTGGCTCGAAGCACGGGTCCAATATCGTGACTTTTCTTGCTCAGCAACGTTTTGAGCGGCCTTCAGGACCTCTGATATCATCGTCCGAACGACCTTCCGGTCATCGGGAGCAACTGTATTCAGGCAACGAACAGCCTGTTTCAGAAAGCCGCCCCAGCCGATGATCTCTTCACTCCAGACAGGAAGTGCCTCATCAAATACAGCCAGACGCAGCGCATTGTCGGAGCGATAAGTGCTGCCGATTACATTATCTATCATGCTAGGGAGAAACCGGGCTGCTAATCCGGTTTCGTCATCCGGTTTCTGGCCTGGAAGTAGATCCAAAGGGCTGGCTGCATTTTCGTTGGATACGACTGAAGCATTCACCAAGGAGAGCAACAAGCTGTCGCTGGCGTTTAACAATAACTCCAGTTGTGCAGCCACTTGAGCGATGTTTTGCTCCTCAAAATTCGCGATCGAGCCGAGGTTGTTGTTCAGGAACCGCTTGATCAGCACCTGATGCAATTCCTGCTCCGGGGACACTATCGAACGTGCCTCGCTGGTGCGGGGCGGCAGAAGCTCCCACAGAGCGGCCTCGTAAAGCGGATCCAGCAAGGATGCTACTTCGAGCAGCGGCCCCCACTGCACCAAAGTCTTTTGAATGTTCTGGCGTTCTTCAACCGATGCCTGGCGATAAAGTTCAGCCAGCTTTTCCAGCTTGCGTTGGCGGGCAATCAACGGCGTCAGCGGCTTGACAGATTTCGTCGTCTGGTCCGACAACTTCGAGAGCTGAGAGCGAAAACCAACAATATCCAGAGGACGGCTGACATCTCGCAACCGCGCGCTTGTTGCCGAACGATCGTTCTCAAGCAACGGAGCCGCCTTGTTCATCCTGGCAGCAAGCGACACAAAACTGGTTGTTTCTACGGCATCGTTTCCAGCGGCAATCTCGAAAAGGGATGCAAATTGATCTGCCAGCACCGTCGCGACAGGCTGATCCATAAGATCGCTGTAACGCCAGCTTGTGGCAAACGTCATCAATGGAAATACCAGCATAATGGTCGCGGCGGCTTCCAGCACCCATAAATGCCCGCTCAAAGCAGGTCGCTTGCGACGTTCCGCGAGATAATTCCGTCTCTCCCCGGGGAATATGACCCCTCGCCTGTCAACGTCTTCAACATAGCGAGTATAGCGCTGGACGGTTCGCCTATAATGCGTCGCGGCGAAACAAACCCTGCATGCAACAGACACACATAAACAAAGCAGCGCTATCAAAACCCAGTCCACATGCAACGTGTTCAATGAGGCGCTAAGCGCACAGATCACGGCTGCTACTGCAAAGCCCGTTTTCCTGAAACCGGCGTCGGCAAGACGGGAACCAGGGGTGAACAAGCTTTTGATATCGAATTGAAACGGCCAACGTCCCTGTTCTTCGGCCTTCTCGAAGAAGTTGTTCAGGGGGGCATCTTGGAAAAGAACGATCCTGTCCTCAGGAAGGAAAAGGGGCAGTCCGTTCACTGGGTTGCTGTAGGCCGTGTCGGGATTCTGCCGCCGTTCAATCAGCGCTCTTGCCGTTTGGGCCCGTGCCAACCAGGAGAAATATCGATCCGCTGTCCTTTGACCCGCAATTTGCGCAAAACCCAATCCAAACCATGTGAACTGGCATTCATTTTCGATCTGCTCGACCACGGCAGCTGGGCCGCTTCCAGTTTCGAAGTTAGCAAGATCATCAGGGTGGTATTCGTCAGGATCCGGTAAAAATTCTACCAGTCTACGCGCTATCGTCTCCTGAAGTGTCCGGTGTTCATCCAACCCAAGCAGGGCAGCCTGATTGAAAAACGCCGACCAGCTTTCTGCTTTCCACGCTTTCATCGAATAATAATTATTCGTCTTGATATTTTCGATTAGCCCATTCAGCCTCTCATAGACCGCTTTAAGCACCGCGCGGTGCTGGGCATCACTTTGGGTCAGCGGGACTGCATCAGTATCTGCGGCAGCGCTGTTCCCTTGAACGGCCTTTGACACCACAACGATGTCATCGAAGTCCGTTTCCGGGAGTGAGGCTGTCACTTCTTCCGAAAAATCCACGTCGTCATCGGGCAGCGTCGCCAACAAAAACGCCTCATCCCGGGCTTCGACCAAGCGCTGAAACCCAACGGGATCTTCATCCGGGCGAAACCGCTTCAACTGACGCGCATAAGCCCGGCGAATTTCACGTTCGTCCCGGGTCGCGGCAATATCAAGGACACTCCAGCAATCATCAGACATGCGCGGCCCCTTTAAAGAACTGACTTTTCGAACTGTTGCAGCATGTCGGAGAATTGTTGCCGGATTGCCTGCGTGTCGCGAATGGATTGATCCTCAAGGCTTTTCTCGAACCAGAACAGCATTTCCCGGATCTGGTCTCGTGCGTCCCCCAGCGTCTCCGCATATAGCCGCTCCGCACGAGCGATCAGTGCGCGATTTTCCTGCTGGTCACGCGGCAGCATCTTGATCGATGTCAGTGCGCTGAAACGTGCTTCGAGTTCGGCGTCGGTGAGATTTGCTTGATTCCTGAAAATCCTTCGATGAACCTGCCCTGTGGAAACGACCTTGACTTCGACTTCGAGAGCGCCGTTAACATCATAGGTATAGCGAACGTCCACGCATTCCTTGCCCGCAGGTCCCGAAGATACGGGAACCTCAATCATTCCGAGGGCGATGTTTTGTGACGGGCGCATATTCTCCCCCTGAAGAACATCAATACGGACCACGGTCTGGCCGTCCGAGGCAGTCCAGTAACGGCTTTCGCGGCTGATCGGGACGACGGCATTGCGTTCGATGATCGGAGAAAGGACCGCGCCTTCGGGTGCGCGGGGATCAAGAACGGATGTGCCCAGCGTGAACGGGCATACGTCCGTCATTATGATTTCTTCAAGCGCCCCTTCCCGCTTCCTGAGGCCCGCCTGCACGGCTGCCCCAAGCCCGACAATATGATCCGGCTGCGGGTGAAGGAGCGGAAAACGACCAAAAAGCCGGGCCGCCAGGCTACGCACCATTGGCATGCGCGCCGCACCGCCAACCAGCACCACCTGATCTATTTTCCCCGCATCGACACGCGCATCCCGCAAGGCCCGCTCCATCGGAGCACGCATGCGCCGCAGAAGCGGCTGCGCCAACTCTTCGAACTCCAGGCGCTCGAATAGACCGCTGAAGCGCTCGCCTGTAACGCCAAAGCTGTATTCCAACTGCGATTGCTCGGTAAGAGCCCGTTTCAGCCGCTCCGCCTCGGCAAACAAGCGTGCCTTGTCTCCTCCGTCGAGGTCATTTTCGACAAGCTGATGACGTTTGAGCAGTTCCGTGACAATCACCGTCCTGAAATCGTCACCGCCAAGGAGCGCATCTCCCGCCGATGCCCGGATTTCCATGACATCATCATATTTATGCAGCAGCGAAACGTCGAACGTGCCACCGCCAAGATCAAGAACAAGGAATGTGCCTTCATCTTGATGTTCGAGACCGTGGGCAAGGGCCGCAGCCGTAGGCTCGTTGATCAGGCGCTCGACGTGAAGTCCTGCCAGTCGGGCCGCGTCGAGCGTGGCTTTGCGCTGGATGTCATTGAAATAGGCAGGGACTGAAATGACGGCCTCAGTGATCGGCTCGCCGAGCGCAAGCTCCGCATCCTGACGCAAGGATTTCAGCACCAGCGCGGAAAGCTCCTCGGCACGCCAGCGGTAATTGCCGAGGGTGAACTGTACGGCACTTCCCATCGCACGCTTGAATGACGCTGCGGTCCGGTCCGGATGCGTGATCAGCCGATCTATCGCAGCGCGCCCCACCAGCACTTCGCCCGCATCGCCGATGCTGACGGCTGATGGTGTCAGGGTTTCGCCGAGGGCATTTTCCAATGCCCTTGGACCACCCTCCTCCCAAACCGAAACCAGTGAATTCGATGTACCCAGATCAATTCCAACAATCGCCATTCTACAATCATCCAGTTCGCGTTTTTGGTGCAAACGCCGGCAGATACCGCTAAATTTGTGATTTCAGGACACTCTTGTGTCGGCTTCAGAAAAACGTTCCCCATGGGGGAATGTCAAAAATTCACACCTTCCCGGACAAACAAATATTCATGCAAAAACACTCCGGATTCCAGAATTCCGCTGACGCCTCGAAGAAGGCGTCTATTAAAAAGAAGAATTGAATATACTGATCGAGAAATACCCGAATGGGAACGCTTCATAAGGCGTCCCAATTGCAAATGGAAGCCTCCCGGACAGGATTTAACAAGGCTGATCTGCACGCGATCACTTTGCGCTTATTGCGCGCCGATGCGCAGGCGGAACCAAATCCCACACGCGCGCGTTCACACTTCACGACCAACCTGTTGGAGACTGAGTGTGAATAGAAACGGGCTTTATCTGATTATTGGCGCGCTGATCGTCGTGGCCGCCGGCTTGGCGGTCTATGTCTATCGCGAAGAGACCAAACCCGCCGGGATCGAGATGAAAATCGGAGAAGACGGCGTTTCCATTCAGGAAAATTAGGATCGAAACGAAGTTATAAACATATAAACCGATTAAGATTTCAAGCGCTTACGCTTTGTGATGAAACGTTTTCGCCCTCGCCATGTTATTTGGGGCACCAGATAAAACGGAGGACCAAATGGGTATCCAGACTGTTTCCGATGAGCTTTATCGTCGTCATGAACGCGAATGGGCAGAGCTGCGCAACGCGGTTGAAGCAAGCGAAGCCAACCAACGGCAGCAGGAAAAGGCATCAGGCCAGACTTCCTGCGATCACAAGACGTCTGGCCACCAGTAAGTCTTACCAACCTGCCTCGAAACGCCGCGAAAGCGGCGTTTTTTGTTTGCGTTGCATCCGTCGGGCCGCACCCGCCCGAAGCTCCGGTAACCAAATGCGAAGGAACAATTGGTAGCGTCTCCCCATCGCGATTCGAACAGGAGACAGACGATGGCTGCACGCAAACGCACCACCCGCTCGCCCAAGCGCTCCACCAAGCGTTCAAGCAAGTCGTCGGGCAAATCTTCCGGCTCGTCCACTCCCTTGCTCGCGCTAGCCGCCATTCTGGGCCTCGGTGCTTTCAGCCTGTGGGCAACCACCCAGCACAAGAGCCCGCAAGCCGCGTTAACAGCGCTGTTCCAGCGCCCTGCCTCCAAACCGGTTGCTCAGCCCGCCGCGAGAACGGAACCGAAGGCGACCGTCACCAGCAAAGCGCCTGAAAGCAAAGCACCGGCGAAGGATTATGGCGCTGCCGTCGGCCCTGTGCCGCGTCCGTCCGCGCCCGTTGCGGCACCCACGCCGCAAAAGCCTGTCCAGCAGGCTGCAATCCAGACCGCCACCCCGCCGCGCCCCGCAAGTCAGGTCGTTGCGCCTCCGCCCCCGCCGCCTGCGGCTGCGCTACGCTCAATGCCGCCGCGCGGCATCAACACGCCGGCAAGCTCGCCATCGGTGATCTATGCCAAGGCGCGCCTCACCATTCACAAGAATGCCTGGGACAAGTCGCCATCCATCGGCGTCGTGGAAAAAGGCCGCGAGATGCGTTCCTATGGAAAGACGGGGCGCTGGCATCGCGTGATCGTCCCGAAGACCAACATGATTGGCTGGGTGCATGAGGACCAGCTTATCGGCGGACGCAACAAGCCGGACAGCGCGAGCCTGATCACCGGCTCCGTTGCGAAGAAGCAGCAAACTGCAACCGCAGCCGCGCCCAAACAGGCTCCCCGACCAGCGCATTCGCGCATGGAGCCGCCCAAGGCTGTCGGCCAGAAGAACTAATCTGGACGACGTGCCATTGCTTCCAGCTGCCGGTCGCCCGGCAGATAGTCGAACCCTGCTTCGATCAGCGATGAAGTGTCCGCGACCAGATCGCCATAAAGCTGGTCGTAAAGGCCGCTTTTGCCCGCAGCCGAAAGCAGGAGCCGCATGAAGACCGGCGGAACAGGCAAAAGCCGCGAAGGCTTTCCCAAGGCAGCCCGAAGCTTCGTCACGAGTTCCTTTGTGGAGCGCGGTTGCGGCTCGGCAAGATGGAACACACGCCCGGCGACCTTGTCCGCAGGCGCAACGCTTAAAAACGCCAGCGCACGCGCGACATTCTCAAGAGACACGAAACTGCGCCTGTTGTTTGCCAGACCGAAAGGCAACGGCAATCCGCTATCGCAAAGCTTTATCAACGCTTTCAGGTTCGCCCGCGCTCCGGGACCGTAAACGAGAACCGGGCGTGCGATGACAATCTCGATCCCGCTTAATTCCCGCAGATCAGCTTCCGCCTTGGCCTTGGCGCGACCATAGTCATCGCGAGGCTTCAGCCGCATGTCCGGCGTCAGCGGCGACGGGTTTCCGGCAATCGTATAAATCGTCGACACAAAGACGAAGCGCCTGACACCAGCAGCTTTTGCCCTGACGGCAAGCTCCACCGCCAACCGATGATTGACCGCATCGAACGTTGCGGCATCCGGGCGTTCCGCGCCGGTGCGATGCGCGAGCGCTGCACAATGGACAACTGTTTCCACGCCTGAAAAGTTTGGATCAGACAGGTCATTGCGGGACAAAGGCAGCACTTCGTGCCCCTCCCCGGCCAGCATTTGCGTCAATGCGCTTCCGATAAAACCGCCTGCCCCGGTGACCGCTATTCTCATCCTCAGCGTTCCGGCTGTTCGCTGTCGGCCAGAACCTGTGCGGCAAGCGTGCGCGTGATGCGGCTTTTCTGTTCCAGCGCCGCCCGGTCGAGCTTGTCGACAATGCGGATTGCAGACAGAAGCGAGCGCTCGATCCGGCTGACCAGATAGGCGACGACATGGGGTTCCACGCTCACCTGCCGGTCCGCGAAAAGCTTGTGAATGACGCCGGAAAGCAAGAGGTCGTCGGGTTCGGCAATTTCCACAACGGTCGCGGCCTTGAGGCGCGAGGCAAGATCGGGAAGCTTGACGTTCCAGTTCGCAGGCCACAGGCGGGACGTCATCAGCAGCGAAGGCCCAAGCCCTTGAGCCGCATTCTGCCGGACGCTGTTGATGAGATGGAAAAGCCCGGTTTCGTCGAAAGGCGTGCCGCCGATATCGTCGATCAGTACCGGATATTCGGCAGCGCCATTCACGGCTTCTTCGGTGATGTTGGATGGATCAACCAGAAGCGCGCCCGTTCCGGCACGCCAGATTTCCGCCAGATGCGTCTTGCCCGAGCCAGTCGGCCCGGCAAGAATGGTGACCGGCGACAGCCAGTTCGGCCAGCGATCAATGAGATCGACGGCAGCGCGGTTGGAGCCCGTGACGATCAGGTCCTCCCGGTGATAACCGGGCTGATGCTCAAGGTTCAACGGAATCTGGCGCGGTGCCTCACGCATCGCGGCCTCCTGCACATCCTGTTGTAACGCCTGGCCGGTTACGACCCAATCTCATTTCTCTCTGCCCGCATTCTCGCCTGCCTCGATCAGCGGCCCCGCATCCGGGTCCGGGTGATGATAGGCAGGATCATACATCGGTGATTGGAGATAGCTATTCAATGCGAAGCGCACAAGCACCCCGACCGCGGCTGCGGCAGGCACAGCCACCAGCATTCCGGTGAAGCCGAACAGCGAGCCGAAGGCGAAAAGCGCGAACATGAGCCAGACCGGATGCAGCCCCACGGACGAGCCGACGAGCTTCGGCTGGAGGATGTTGCCTTCCACGAACTGGCCAAGGAAAAACACGCACGCAACGGCACAGATCATGATCCAGTCAGGCCAGAACTGGACCAGCGCCACGCCGATGGCGAGCGCCAGGCCGACAAAGGAACCGATATAGGGAATAAAGCTGATGAGACCGGCGAAAAAGCCGATCAGCAGGCCGAAATTGAGCCCCGTCAGCGTAAGGCCGATGGCGTAATAGGTTCCCAGAATGAGGCAGAGTGTGCCCTGTCCGCGAATGAAACCGGCGACGGCGGCATTCATCTCGCGCGCAATGCCGCGCACGGTGTGAAGCTGGCGGCGCGGCACCCATGAATCGATGCTTGAGACCATGCGGTCCCAGTCCAGAAGCATGTAGAACGCGACCACCGGCGTAACGACAAAAAGCCCCGCAATATCAATCAGGGATTTCCCCGAATTCCACAGGGACTGAAGCAAGGTCGAGAGGAAACCGGCGCCCTGCTGGAGCAGCGAACTCAGATTCTGCTGAATGACGGAACTGTCGATGCCGATATATTTCTTCAGCCAGTGCGAATCCTCATTCGCCAGCAGGGACTGCAACTGGGTGATATATTCGGGGATTTTGGAAATGAAATCCGCAAGCTGCGTTGCGAGGATCGGCACGACGATCATCAGGCCGAGGATCAGCGCCATCAGGAAGATGAGCAGGATGACGACCGTGGCCGCAAGCCGCGAAAGGCCGAGCCGTTCCAGCCTGTCCGCAACGGGATCAAGGAAGTAGGCCAGCGCCATCCCGGCCACGAAAGGCAGCAGGACGGAACTGAACACGACAAGGAACAGGACGAAGACCGCGACGGCGCCGATCCAGAACATTGCCTGACGGCGCACCGAAGAGCCGGTCAGCGCACCGACTTCCACATTGACGTGAATGTCGCCATCGCGAACCGTCGCTTCCGATTGACGGATCGTTCGGCTGGCGGTCGTGCGCGTTGGTGTCGGTTTCTTGACCATGGGCGTCCATTTTCCAGGAAATAAGCTTGATAAGCCTGTCCTGATAGCAGGATGGCGTTACGGATGTCTTAGAACATTTTGCAGCTTGGTGGAATCACCCAGCATCGCACAACCGCGGCCAAAGCAAACAGTTGAAGCGAAAATGCGAAGGAATATGAGCGCGTCCCGCTCTATGGCTGGGAACGGGTCTGGACGGTCGATCCAGATTGCAACGCCTGTGCAAAAGGCAGGGTTGCAACATACCCATTATCAAGGCGACGATAGGCGACACACCCCTCCTGAATTCCGTGCACGGCGAATGTGTTGCAGGTTTTGGGATTTCCGCGACAAGCGCTGTTTTTGACTGCAAAGCCTATAACTGCATGGTGTCTGGGGCATACTGACGCCACGCTGAGCGCAATTCATCGCTAAGCCTATTCCAAATGTGCTTGGGCACTTGGTTCGTACGCTTCCTTTTAATGTCGTAATCGGTGCCTCCCTCTAAAAACCACCAGAACACCTCTAGGCCGGTCTCGGTTTCAATAAACTCCATCCAACCTTCAGCAATCAGCCTTTCGTTAAGGTCAAATATTGCAACGCCGGAAAAATTCTCAATTTCTCCGTCTAACCAGTATGTTCTGTGCCCTTCTAAGCAGCTTTCTGACCAATTGAAGCGAATGTTATCTGAATGAAACGTGAGTTTCGGAGATGCATATCTGCTCAAATCAAGAAGGAGTTGACTCTCTACGAATTGCCGAAGTTTCGGCCCCATGCAGTCGGAGAATCCTAACCGTTCTGTCTCGCTATCTTTGATATTCATATCATACCATCTTCACGATTTCAGGCGGATTCCCGCACTATTTCACTCTTTTCGGGCCTTGTGGCCTTGCGGGCAGCGCCGTCTCGTGTCATTGCGCGCACATTCTCTGTTTATCGCATTTTCTCAAGCAAAACCGTTATACGCTTTTGCCGAAAATGCATTAGACAACTGCGTGGATAAGCACCCCCTTTCAGGAGCAGGCCATGACCATGGAAAACAAGCCCGCCAATAAGCCCGCCGACAAGTCTGCTGCCCAGAATGGCCTGACCTATGCGCAGGCTGGCGTCGACATCGATGCTGGCAACCTGATGGTCGAGAAGATCAAGCCGCTCGTGCGTTCCACGCGCCGCCCCGGTGCGGACGGAGAGATCGGCGGCTTTGGCGGCCTGTTCGACCTCAAGGCTGCAGGCTTCAAGGACCCGGTGCTCGTTGCCGCCAATGACGGTGTCGGCACCAAGCTGAAGATCGCCATTGATGCCGACAAGCACGACACGGTGGGCATTGACCTTGTTGCCATGTGCGTCAACGATCTGGTCGTGCAGGGTGCCGAACCGCTCTTCTTTCTCGACTATTTTGCCACCGGCAAGCTTTCGCCGGATCAGGGTGTCGATATCGTTGAGGGCATTGCCGAAGGATGCCGTCAGGCCGGTTGCGCGCTGATCGGCGGCGAAACCGCTGAAATGCCGGGCATGTACCGCGACGGCGATTATGATCTTGCCGGTTTCGCGGTTGGCGCGGCTGAGCGCGACCGCCTGCTGCCGCGCGGCGACATTGCCGAAGGCGACGTCATTCTGGGACTTGCTTCGTCCGGCGTTCATTCCAACGGATTTTCGCTGGTGCGCCGCATCGTCGAGCTTTCCGGCCTCGGCTGGAAGTCCGATGCACCGTTCCAGCCGGGCGCGACGCTCGGTGAAGCGCTGCTTACCCCCACACGCATCTATGTGAAGCCGCTTCTCGCCGCGATCCGCGCTTCGGATGGCATCAAGGCGCTGGCGCACATCACTGGCGGCGGTTTTCCGGACAATATTCCGCGCGTCCTGCCGGAAGGTCTTGCCGCCGAAATCGACCTTGCCTCCATTTCCGTTCCGCCGGTCTTCTCCTGGCTTGCCAAAACGGGTGGCGTCGAGCCGAACGAAATGCTGCGCACCTTCAATTGCGGCATCGGCATGATTGCCGTCGTGAAGCCTGAGAAGGTCGAGGAAGTCGTAGCCGCCCTTGCCGCCGAAGGCGAAAAGGTCGTCACGCTTGGCCGGATGGTCAAGCGCGAGAAAGATGGCGTCGTCTACAAGGGCCAGCTCGCGCTATGAGCCGCAAGCGGGTCGTCATCTTCATTTCGGGCGGCGGCTCCAATATGGAGGCGCTGATCCGCGCCGCTGAAGCTGCGGATTTTCCAGCCGAAATAGTCGCGGTTTTTTCCGACAAGGCAGAAGCTGGCGGTCTTGCCAAGGCGCAAGGCGCAGGCATCGGCACGCAGGTTTTCAAGCGCAAGGATTATGCCTCGAAGGATGCGCATGAAGATGCCATTCTCGAGGCGCTTGCCGCCTTGAAGCCGGATATCATCTGCCTTGCCGGATACATGCGCCTTCTGTCGGGCCGCTTCATTGCCCCCTATGAAGGCCGCATTCTCAATATTCACCCTTCCCTGCTGCCGCTGTTCCCCGGACTGCACACCCATCAGCGGGCCCTCGATGCGGGTATGAAGGTCGCTGGCTGCACCGTTCATCTGGTGACCGAAGGCATGGATGAAGGTCCAATCCTGGCGCAGGCGGCGGTGCCGGTGCGCCCCGGAGATAATGCGGAAACACTTGCAGCGCGTGTCCTGAAAGCCGAACATCAGCTCTATGCAGCCGCCCTGCGCAAATTTGCCGCCGGACAGGCAGGGGTTCAGTCAGATGAACCGGCAGACTGCATGGTTGTTAGCGTCTGACCGCGGCAAATTCATCACACACGAAGTTTTTTGTTAACAAAACTTTAATCTCCCGCAAAAAGCTCTAATTCCCCCTCCTAACGGAACTTGCTTCGGCAAACCCCGTTAAGAGTCGTGAGAAACGTCTCTTTCAATATGTTTTTAGAAGAGGACAAAGACATGTCTCTCCGTTTTTCGACTTCCTTCCTGTCCGCAATGGCCGTGGTTTCCGGCATTGCGGTTACGGCTCCAGCCATCGCAGCCGACTTCGTAGCTCCTCCCGCTTCGGGTCGCACCCAGCCGCGCTCGGAAGTCGGTATGCTGTCCTGCGACATCTCCCCGGCGATCGGCGTGATCATCGGCAGCCAGCAGGATGTGGATTGCGTATTCCAGCCTGCCCGCGGTCGCGGCCCGATTGAGCATTACACCGGCACCATCACCAAGCTCGGCGTTGATGTCGGCTTCATCAATGGCGGCCGTGTCGCCTGGGCGGTATGGGCTCCGAGCGTTCGTCCGGAAGGTGCGCTTCAGGGCCGTTACGTTGGTGCTTCCGCCAATGCTGCCATTGGCGTCGGCTTCGGCACCAATATCCTGACCGGCGGTTCGTGGAAGACGATTTCGCTTCAGCCAATTTCGCTTCAGGGCCAGCGCGGCCTGAATGCGGCTGTCGGCGTTTCCAAGCTGAAGCTGCGTTACGCTGGCTAACAAGCGGCGCGAATAGCAACAACGCCGGGCGCATATATAGTTTATATATGCGCCCGGCGTTGTTGGATTAATATTTATGCATTTATTTTGCGTATCCAGATTTTGGTGTCATGCACCGCCAGCCCGCCATAGGGGGCGGCAGGTTCAGCGCCAACCAGGATGTTGATCCCCTCGCCGCGCTCGAATGCCGAGTTCGGGAAAATGCCCTCCGACACGACGACCCCGCGTTTTTGTCCGGCGCGTAGAACGGCATGAAGCACCAGCTCGCCACGATGATTGCCGATCTCGATGCGCTCGCCGTCCTCGATGCCAAGCTCTGCCGCATCGTCGGGATGGATCAGAAGTTCGGGCCGAATTTCCTTGGCAAGCGAGGTCGGCGTTTCGGCAAAGGTCGAGTTCAGGAAATTATGGGCGGGTGAGGTCGTCATGCGGAACGGATGTTCGGCATCCGCCGTTTCGATCACTTCCCAATGGTCTGGAAATTCCGGTATCGACTGATGAGGCCCCTGAAGCCCCATGACTTCCGGCGGCTTGTTCGGCGAAGGGCTTCCGGTCCAGTCGGGGCGGAAGCGGAACTTGCCGTCAGGCCATTTGAAGCCATTGATGTAATGCGCTTCCTCGAAGGGCGGCTGCAGATCGACAAACCGCTTTTCCTTCAATTCGTCGAAATGCGGCAAATCGCTGTTGGCATTCATGTTGTCGATCAGCGTGCGCTCGTCGAGGTCGAAGCCGGGCAGATGCCCGACGCCAAGCCGTTTGGCCAGTTCGTTGATGACGAAGATGTTCGGGCGGGCATCGGCGAGAGGCTCGATCAGCTTCGGCCCCAGAACCACATGCTGCTGCCCGCCGCCGCGATAAATATCGTCGTGCTCAAGGAATGTGGTCGCAGGCAGGACGACATCGGCCATCTTCGCCGTATCGGTCATGAACTGTTCGTGCACGGCGACGAATAAATCCTCGCGCGCGAAGCCCTTGCGAACCAGCCGCTGTTCTGGGGTGACATTGGCCGGATTGGTATTCTGGATCAGCATCGCCATGACGGGCGGACCATCAAAAAGCGCTTGCCGGTCACCGGTGAGAATGCGACCGATCTTCGACTGATCGAGAAAGCGAATGCCGACATCCTGCATGGCGCGGCCTTCGATCTCGCGCTTGTCCATCTTGAAGATGCCGGAATTGGAGTGAAACGCCCCGCCGCCTTCATGGAGGAATGCGCCCGTGACGCAGGCAATCGAAGCAGCGGCATGCATGTTCACCGCGCCATTGCGCTGGCGGGTGAAACCATAGCCCAGCCGGAAATAGGTGCGCTTGGTCTTGCCGACGAGATGAGCGAAGGCCTCAATCTCTTCAACGGACAAGCCGGTAATCGCCGCTGCCCATTCCGGCGTGCGGGTCTGAAGATGCTTTTCAAGCCCCTTGGGATCGTCGGTATAGCGCTCCAGATAATCCCAGTCGGCCAGACCGTCACGGAACAGCACATGCATGACCGCACAAGCAAAGGCGCCATCGGTTCCGGGCTTCAGCACGATGCCCATATCCGCCTGCCGGACGGTCGCATTGGCGTAAACGTCGATGACGACGATCTTCGCGCCGCGCTCCTTGCGCGCGCGAACCGCATGGGTCATGACATTAACCTGCGTGGCCGCGGCATTGGTGCCCCAGATGACCACGACATCGGCTTTGGCCATTTCACGCGGATCGGGGCCGGTCAGGCTTCCGGTTCCGGCAAAATAGCCGGTCCAGGCCATGTTGGTGCAGAAACTGTCGAACTGATTGGAATAGCGCTTGGCAAAGCGCAGACGATTGATCGAGTCGCGCTGCACCAGCCCCATCGTGCCTGCATAGTAATAGGGCCAGACGCTCTCGCTGCCATAATCCTGCTCGGCTTTCAGAAAGCGCTCGGCAACAAGATCAAGGGCTGCTTCCCATGATGCCTGTTTCCACTGCCCCTCGCCTTTCGCGCCAGCGCGAACCAGCGGATGCTTCAGGCGGTCGGGATGATGGACGCGTTCGGCATAGCGCGCGACCTTGGCGCAGATGACGCCAGCCGTGTAGCTGTTGTCCTTCGCGCCGCGCACGCGCCCGATGGTGCGCTCGTCGAGAATTTCCACGTCGAGTGCGCAGGTTGACGGGCAATCATGCGGACAGGCCGAATGACCGATCTTGGTATTCGAAATGGGGGCGTGCTGGTTCATACTACTTTATTAGCTCAAGCCACTTGCCGCAGAAACGAATTTCTGCCGGAAGATTGTCACAGTGACGAAATAAATTTTCACGACAGGCGCAATGAAATCGCGCCGAAGACAATAAGCCCGGCAGCCACAAAGCGCGACAGGCCGACTTTTTCTTTCAGCACCAGGAAGGAAATGAGCACGCCGAAGAGGATTGCCGTCTCCCGCAGTGCCGCGACGACGGCAATTGGAGCCATGGTCATCGCCCAGAGCGCCAGGCCATACGACCCTAATGTGCCCACCCCGCCGATCATGGCCGGTCGCCAGTGATTGCGCAGATATTGGATGAATCGGTCCGGCTCGCGATAAAATGCCCAACCGGCAAGCGGAATGGCATTCATCAGGAACAGCCAAAGCGTATAGGACAATGGCTCTCCCGAAACGCGGACGCCAAGGCCATCGATGATCGTATAGCTGGCGATGAAACCGGCATTGGTGAGGGCCAGCAAGGCGGTGCGGCTTGAAGCACCGCGATTTCTGCGCCGGGCGTCAAGCGCCATCGCCAGAACGCCGGAACAGATCAGGATGATGCCAAGCCAGCTTTGCCAGCCCATCACCTCGCCGACCAGCGGCGCGCTCACCAGCGCCACCAGCAAGGGCGGCGTGCCGCGCATGATCGGATAGGCTTCGCTCATATCGCCGGACTTATAGGCCGCGGCCACCAGCGACATGTAGAAGGTCTGCGTGACCGTCGACAGAAGCATGTAAATCCAGCTTGCCGGGTTCGGCAGCGGCAGAAAAGGCAGGATGAAAAGAGCGATCAGCCCGGCAGCGCCCGTAACACTGGCAGCGCCGAAAAACTTGTCTCCGCTGCCCTTGACGATTGCGTTCCAGCTCGCGTGGAGGAACGCGCCAAAGAGGACGATCAGAAGGACGTCACCAGACATTCAGGACTCGACTCAAAGGATAAGGAGCGGATGCTGAAAGTTGTATGTCACATTTGTGACAGAAGAGATATTGCAGGAACGACGCAGACCGATGCCTTTTGAGCATTTCTGCCCCTTGCCGAAAACAGGCCGACATGAAACAAGCGCAGCCATGAATTATCGTCATGCCTATCACGCCGGAAATTTTGCCGATGTCGTCAAGCACGTCATCCTGGCCCGTCTCGTCGAATATCTGAAGCGCAAGGAGCAGGCCTTTCGCGTCATCGACACCCATGCGGGCATTGGTCTTTACGATCTGAAGGGCGTGGAAGCCGGCAAGACCGGCGAATGGACGGGCGGCATCGACCGCATCGTGGAAGCCATCCAGAAAGGCCAGATCGAGCAGCCCGCGCTGGAATTGCTGGAGCCTTATCTTGGCGCCGTCCGCGCCGTCAACGAAGGCGAAGCGCTTCGTCATTATCCGGGTTCACCGCTTCTGGTGCGGCATTTGCTGCGCAAGCAGGACCGTTTGTCCGCGCTGGAACTGCACCCGCAGGATTCGGCCAGGCTGGCGAAACTCTTCGACGGTGACTATCAGGTGCGCGTGACCGAGCTCGACGGCTGGCTTGCGCTGGGCGCCCACCTGCCGCCGAAGGAAAAACGCGGCATGGTGCTGGTCGATCCGCCTTTTGAAAAGGAAGGCGAATTCGACCGTCTGGTCGACGGCCTCGTCAAGGCGCATAAGCGTTTCGGCGGCGGCATCTACGCGCTTTGGTATCCGATAAAAGACCGCAGGGAAACCGAACGTTTCACCAAACGCCTGCGTGAAACCGGCATTCCCAAGATCATGCAGATCGAGCTTGCGATTCGCGCACCTTCCGCCGAACCGCGCCTTGATGGCACGGGCATGATTGTGGTCAATCCGCCTTTTACACTCGAAAGTGAGATGCAAATCCTGCTTCCCTGCCTTACCAAGCTTCTGGCCGAGGAAAAGGGGAGCAATTTCAGCATCAAGTGGGTGCGCAGCGAGACGGATCGCACTTGACCCGGAGAAATTGCTAGCAGAAACTGCGACTTGACGAGGCTTCGGCCATCACAGAATTCAGCGAGCTGGCTCGCAATTTCGGACAGGATAGAGATATGCAACGAACCCTGGATCGCATCGGACGATTTTCACGCGCAGCCGCTTTCGCCGCAGCAGTCCTTCCCCTGACGCTGGCTTCCCTGCCTGCGAGCGCCGCAGACTATCTTGCTCCGGCTCCCGCAGGGGTTGCCGATGCGGGCGCGTGCAGCCAGCAGAGCGTCCTGCGCTCGGTGGTTTCCGATTTCGGCTATCAGGTGCGCCACGTCCCGAACCTGCCGCAAGTCGGCATCACGGCCATGAGCGACGTTCAGCTGACGCGCTATGAACCAAAGACCAATCCGGCCCAGATCGAGCGCACCTATTGCAAGGCAACCGCCGTTCTGACCGATGGCCAGTATCGTTCGGTCTGGTATATGGTTGAGGAAGGCCAGGGCTTTGCCTCCATGGGCCGCAACGTCGAGTTCTGCGTCGACGGTTTCGACCGCTGGTATGTATATGACGCCCGGTGCCGCGTTCTTCGCTAACACTACAGTTGCATTCTTCGTGATGCCGGCCTGCCGCTTTTTGATTCAGGCACTGAAGCCTCAGGGCAACCATTGAGTGGAGGGCATATGCTGCGGAAGTTTGGCGCTGCTGCGATCACGTTGCTTGCAGCGGCGATGGCGAACGTCCTGCCTGTACGCGCCGATGACATTCCGGGCGAGTTCGACTTTTATGTACTCGCCCTCTCCTGGTCGCCAAGCTACTGCGCATCGGAAGGCCCGCGCGCCAACAAGCAGCAATGCGGCACCAACCGGCCTTTCGGTTTCGTGGTGCATGGCCTGTGGCCGCAGAACGAATGGGGTTACCCGGCGAACTGCCAGCTTGACAATAATCGAAGCGGCGGCAGCTATGTGCCGCGACGGATTATTTCCAGCCTCTCGGACATCATGCCCGCTGCCGGTCTCGTCGCCTATCAATGGCGCAAGCACGGCAGTTGCTCGGGCCTTTCGCAGAACGATTATTTCGACACGCTGCGCAACGCTTTCGATCAGGTCAATATTCCGCCAAGCCTGCGCAGTCTTGGCAGTGGGCTGGCTGGCGGGCGGCGCGTCGATCCCATGCTTGTTGAAAAAGCCTTCGTCGCCGCCAATCCCGGCATGAAGCCAGACGGTATTTCGATCAGCTGCAAGCGGAATTACCTCCAGGAAGTCCGCATCTGCATGACAAAGGACCTGCAATTCCGTTCCTGCGGCGAGGTGGACGCCAATGCCTGCCGAAGCCGCTCCGTAATGATGCCCGCCACGCAATAGACCCTACTTAGCCCGTTCAGGAAATTATGATGACACAGATCCTGTATTCACCTGCTTCGCCCTATAGCGCGAAGGTTCGCATGGCCGCGCACTATGCGGGCATTCCGTTTGAAAGCGTTGTCGTCAATACCGCGGCTGAACCGGAGAACCTCATCCATGCCAATCCGCTCGGGAAAATTCCGACGCTGGTGACGGATGACGGCAAATCCGTTTTCGACAGTCGTGCGATCGTCCAGTATCTGGACCGGGTTTCCGGCAAAAAGCTTTTCCCGCGCAATGCCGAAAAGCGCACCGACGCGGAGCGTTTTGAAGCCATTGCCGATGGTCTTTGCGACGTGCTTCTGGCGCATGTCTATGAACGGCGCATGCGCCCGGAAGAGAAGGTTCACCAGCCTTGGCTCGACCTGCAATGGCGCAAGGCCGAACGCGCCCTTGACCTTCTGAATGAAGCGCCGCCGCGTCTGGCGGGCAAGCTGCATGCGGGACATATCGCCGTTGCAGCGGCGCTTGGCTATCTGGCGCTGCGTTTTGAAGGCAAGTGGGAGCGCAACCGCTCCAAGCTCAAGCGCTGGATGAAGCGTTTTCAGGAACTGCATCCGGAACTGACGGAACTTCTGCCGCGCGGCTGATTGGTCTGGAACGAATAAAACCCCGGATTTCCCGGGGTTTTCTCTTGCAGATCATTGGATTTTATCGATCGCCTGCAAAATCCGATAAGCAGCCTTTATGCGCTCGTCGTTCGGATAGTTCCGGTTGGCGAGCAGAACAATTCCCGCCTGTTTTGCCGGAATAAAGGCCGCATAGGCACCGAAACCATTGGTGGAGCCTGTCTTGTTGATGAACATATCCGCCGAGGGCGCGTGCGGGGGATCGAATTTCTCGACCTTATGGGATTTCCGCGCCATGTCGGACGAATTGCCCGCCAGAAGCGTGTCGAGCGTGACCGGATAGGCATAGATTTCCCAGCCGAGCCCCTGATTGTTCGCGCCGACACGGTAATACCCCGTATGGGTTGCGGCGACGGCTTTCTGAAAGTCGGGAGCAAGCGGCGAGCTGTCGATATTCAGCGCGACGAAACGAAGGAGATCGGGCGCCGTGGTCTTGATGCCGTAGGCCTCCGCATCCAGCGTGCCTGCCGATACCCGGGTCGGCTTATCGGCCTTGGTATAGCCGTAGGCATAGTTCTTCATCCGGCTTTCCGGCACATGGACGAACGTGTTTTTCAGGCCGAATGCGGGCAGAAGCTTCTGCTCCATCAACACGTCGAACGGCTGGCCCATGCTGCGCGCCGCGAGATAGCCGAACAGGCCGATGCTGGGGTTGGAATAACGGCGCTGCGTACCCGCCGCATAGTCCGGCTTCCACTTCTTGAAATAGGCCAGCATGGAACTGTCGTCGGTGACAGCATCGGGAAACTGCAAGGGCAATCCTCCCGGCGTATAGGTTCCAAGATCCAGCATGGTAATCCTGTCGAAACTGCTGTCTTTGAGTTCGGGAGCCCATCTGGTCGCGGGATCGGACAGGGAGAATGCGCCGGTCGCCAATCCATAACCGCCAAGCGTTGCAGTGAAGGTCTTGCTGATCGAGCCTATCTCGAAAAGCGTATTCTCATCGACTTTCTGCCCGCTGTCCTTCGATGCCACACCATAGCCGAAGAAATGGCTTTTGCCGTCGATGGTAATGGCAACGCCCATGCCGGGGATTTTCTGCTCGGCCATGAGCGGGCGCACAGTTTCATCGACAATGCGGCGCAGGTCGTCATCGTTCAGCTTGCCAGCCGCCAGCGCGCCGCTGGCAGGGATGGCAGCCGAACCAGCAAGGAAACCAATCAAAAGTGTCGTAGATTTTCTCATGACAGATGAATAAACCTCATGATTATGCGTTCGGCTGCATCCTAATCAAGACATAGCCGTCGCTGCGCGATCCATTATACTGAAACCCGTTATCTGCGGGATGCAAGCCTTTCAGGCCCTGCTGATATACGATGCTTGCGCAGCAACGACAAACGACGTTATCTAGCATTTGGCATTAGAAAAATTTGGGTTTCTATGGTTCGCCCGCATCTCCCGCTCAATTCGCTGCGCGCCTTTGAAGCGTCGGCGCGTCACCTCAGTTTCACCAAGGCCGCGATTGAGCTTTGCGTCACGCAGGCCGCTGTCAGCCATCAGGTCAAAAGCCTTGAGACCCGCCTCAATGTGACGCTCTTCGAGCGCCTGCCGCGCGGGCTGATGCTGACCAGCGAAGGAGAAACGCTGCTTCCCACATTGAAGGACGCATTCGACAGGATTGCCGGAACGCTTGAGCGTTTCGAAGCTGGGCATTACCGGGAGATATTGCGGGTGGGTGCGGTCGGGACGCTTGCGGTCGGCTGGCTTCTGCCGCGCCTGCCCGATTTTCAGAAAAGCTATCCGTTCATCGACCTGCGGCTTTCGACCAACAATAACCGGGTGGATATTGCGGCGGAGGGGCTCGATTACGCCATCCGATTCGGCAGCGGCGCCTGGCACGGCATCGATGCAACCCGATTGCTGGAAGCGCCCTTGTCGCCACTATGCATTCCGGAGCTCGCGCGCGAATTGCGAACACCGGCCGATCTTGCGCGCCAAACGCTGCTGCGCTCTTATCGTGCCGATGAATGGGCGCAGTGGTTTCTGGCGGCGGGCGTTACGGGTGACATGCCCCTGCCCCGCAGCATCATGTTCGATTCGTCGCTTGCCATGATGGAAGCCGCCATGCAGGGAGCAGGCGTCGCGCTTGCGCCGCCGCTGATGTTTTCCCGGCAACTGCTGTCGGAGGCCGTCATGCAGCCCTTCGAAACGACGGTGACGATGGGCAGTTATTGGCTGACGCGGCTGCAATCGCGGACGGAAACCGAGGCGATGTCGGCCTTTCGCGGCTGGCTGATGGAGACAGCAAACAGCTGAAACCAAAAACAACGCAACAAAAAACCGGGCAGTCGCCTGCCCGGTTTTCCGTGTTCAATTATCAGATAATTAGAACTTGTAGCCAACGCCGACGCGGATGTCGTGGGTGTCGAGCTTGTTACGGACCGACTCGGTGCCAAGATCATAGGTCTTGTTGCCGAACTGGGTGTAACGGTATTCGACGCGGCCCAGGATGTTGTCCGTGAGCTTGGCTTCCAGACCGGCGCCAGCAGTCCAACCAACGCGGAACTTGCTTTCGTCGTCGAAGCCGTTGTCGAGCTTGACCTGCTTACCAGCAACACCAGCGGTGATGTACGGCATGACCGGGTTCAGGTCGTAGCCGAGACGGCCACGCAGCGAGCCTTCGAAGCCTTCCTTGACTTCCAGGCCGTTCTTGGACTTCTTGGCCCAGGAGTAGCCGGCGTCGCCTTCAACACCGTATACGAACTGGTCCTGCTGGAAGTTCCAGCCAGCGTAAGCGCCAGCCTTCATGTCATCCGGCTTCACGTCGCCATAGCCATTCGAATTCTTGGCCTTGTTCCAGCCGTAGCCGAGGTACAGACCGGTGTAGCCGCCAGCCCAGCTGTACTGCGGAGCCATTTCGACCGGAGCCGGAACAGGAGGCTGTTCCTGGATGGCATCAGCAGCGAAAGCAGTCGCAGAGAACGGCAGCAGCGCAGCCGAGGCGATTACGAGAGACTTAAGAGTGCGCATAGCATTCTCCTTACACAAATTACATTTCGCGCGGTCCCTTATCGGGCGGACGGCCTTGGGAGCAAATCGTCCATGCCGCGCTGACCGGATCGGTATATCGGCGGTAAATGCGGCACGAAATGCCCGCTTCTGTGGAGAGAAACTGTCGAGAAAATGGCAAAAATGCGATGTTGCATTATCGCAACGCCGAATATACCCGCCTATATAGTTGGTGGATGCCGGTTGCGGTGCCACGCGGCGTCCGGCAAGGTTGAACGAAGCCGCTGAAATCCCTACAAATTTGTCAGCTATGAAGATCGGGCGCGCTGTTTTTAGCTGCATTTTTCCGATCGAAGTGGCATGAAATCGACTGAAGAATCTCGATAAGAAAGTGTTTACCGTGTTGAATGATCACGAGCCTCGCCTGCTTGCCAAATGTCCGGTTCTGGTAACCGGCGGCGCGCGGCGCATTGGAAAGGCAATCGTCGAAGACCTTGCCGCTCATGGCTTCCCGGTCGCCATACACTATAATCACTCCATCGATGAAGGCGCGGCCCTTGCGAGCGCCATAACCGAACGAGGCGGCACCGCCTGCGTGGTACGCGCAGACCTTTCGTCCGAAGCCGATGTGCGCAATCTGGTAAAAGATGCGTCGAACCAGATCGGGCCGATCCGGCTTCTGGTCAATAATGCCTCACTTTTCGAAGATGACCGTATCGGGCAACTGGACATGGCGCTTTGGGACAAGCACTTTGCCATTCACCTGAAAGCCCCCGTCCTGCTGGCCGAAGAAATGGCGAATGCCTTGCCCGATGGTGAGGATGGGCTTGTGGTCAATGTGATCGACCAGCGCGTGTGGAAGCTCAATCCGAACTTCTTTTCCTATACGCTCTCGAAAACGGCGCTTTGGAATGCCACCCGCACCATGGCGCAGGCGCTTGCGCCGCGAATCCGGGTCAATGCAATCGCCCCCGGCCCCACATTGCCGAGCGAAAGGCAGAAGCCGGGTGATTTCGAACAGCAGGTCGAGAAACTTCTTTTGCAGCGCGCACCGGAATTGTCGGAATTTGGGCGTACTGTTCGCTATTTCTGGGAAAGCCGCTCCGTCACCGGCCAGATGATCGCGCTTGACGGCGGCCAGCATCTGGCATGGGAAACCCCGGATATCGCAGGAATCACCGAATGACTGGAAACCGCAAGAACAATGATGATGCTGCCGCGAACCTGCCGTCGGATGACGAGCAGGACGTGGCCGGTATCATCATTGGCGACGCGGAAACCGAAGAGGACGATGAGGGCGACGACATAATCGACGTTCCGGCAGCGCCGTCTGCCGCCGATTCCATTCAATGGGATTCCTCGGATGGCCTGCCGGATATCGAGGGCCTGAGCGGGCAGGACATCATCAACGCCTTCGTCAAGCGTCTGCCCAACAATCCGGGCGTCTATCGCATGTTCAACGGTGATGGCGATGTGCTTTATGTCGGCAAGGCGCGCAATCTCAAGAAGCGCGTCTCCAACTATGCGCGCGGCATAGCCCATTCGAATCGCATCGTGCGGATGATCCGTGAGACGGCGATGATGGAATTCGTCGTTACCCGCACGGAAACCGAAGCCCTGCTGCTGGAAGCCAATCTCATCAAGAGATTGCGCCCGCGCTTCAACGTGCTGATGCGCGACGACAAGTCGTTTCCTTATATTCTGCTGACCGGTGACCATCGGGCGCCCGGCATCTTCAAGCATCGCGGCGCCCGGTCCCGCAAGGGCGACTATTTCGGCCCCTTCGCCTCGGCTGGCGCCGTGGGCCGCACGATCAACGCGCTTCAGCGCGCATTCCTGCTGCGAACCTGCACGGATTCTGTTTTTGAAACCCGAACCCGCCCCTGTCTTCTCTATCAGATCAAGCGCTGTTCCGGTCCCTGCACGCATGAAATCAGCGACGCGGACTATGCCGAGCTGGTGAGCGAAGCCAAGGCGTTCCTGTCCGGCAAAAGTCAGTCGGTCAAGGACCATTTGGCAGCCGCGATGCAGGCCGCATCCGCTGATCTCGACTTTGAACATGCGGCGGTCTACCGCGACCGTCTGGCCGCACTTTCCCATGTTCAGTCGCATCAGGGCATCAATCCGCAGACGGTGGAAGAGGCAGACGTTTTCGCCATCCATCAGGAAGGCGGCATGACCTGCATTCAGGTCTTCTTCTTCCGCACGGGCCAGAACTGGGGCAACCGTGCCTATTTCCCGAAAGCCGACAGTTCGCTCGGGCCGGCAGAGGTTCTCGGGGCCTTCCTGTCCCAGTTCTACGACGACAAGCCGTGCCCGCGTCTTGTTCTCTTGTCCGAGACTGTGGAGGAACAATCGCTGATCGCCGAAGCGCTGTCGACGCGCGCGGGACATAAAGTGCAGGTCAACGTGCCGCAACGCGGCGAGAAGAAGGATCTTGTCGATCACGCGCTCACCAATGCGCGCGAAGCGCTTGGGCGGCGGCTTGCCGAAACCTCGTCGCAGGCGCGCCTCTTGCAAGGCATGGCCGAAACCTTCGGTCTGTCGCAGCCGCCGCGCCGGATCGAGGTCTATGACAACTCGCATATCATGGGCACAAACGCTGTCGGCGGCATGATCGTCGCCGGGCCGGAAGGTTTTGTCAAAAACCAATACCGCAAGTTCAACATCCGCTCGACGGACATTACGCCGGGCGACGATTTCGGCATGATGCGCGAGGTGATCGAGCGGCGCTTCTCGCGGCTGGTGAAGGAACACGGCGCGCCGGAAGAACAGACCAATGCTGAGGCGACCGATGCGTTTCCCGCCTGGCCCGATGTCATCCTGATCGACGGCGGGCAAGGTCAGGTGGGTGCCGTGCGGCAAATTCTTGGCGAGCTTGGCATCAGCCATCTCGTCAATGCAATCGGCATCGCGAAGGGCGTCGACCGCGAGGCGGGACGCGAGCGCTTCTTCGTGGAAGGCAAGCAGCCCTTCACGCTGCCGCCGCGCGATCCCGTGCTTTATTTCATCCAGCGCCTGCGCGACGAAGCCCACAGATTCGCCATCGGCACGCACCGCGCCCGGCGCAGGAAGGAAATGGTCAAGAATCCGCTTGATGAAATCGCGGGAATCGGCCCGTCGCGCAAGCGTGCGCTTCTGCACCATTTCGGAACCGCGAAGGCCGTTTCACGCGCCGCGGTCGAGGACCTCATGCAGATTGACGGCATTTCCGAAGCGATGGCAAAGACAATTCACGACCATTTTCGCGACAAATGACCTGGAGCGCGTTTCGATCTGATTGAATCAGATCGGCGCTCCAAGCTTTTCTATTTCAAGCATAATCTTGTCGATCCTCGTTTCACTCCGGTCGGATTATGCGCTAATTTTGTCCGGGATCGGGGCGCGAGCGTCATTACGTCCCGGCAGAACACGTCCGCAGGTGTTGATTTTATGTGTCATCCCTGATGATGTGCCCAAACGAACGATGCGGCGGAACAATGCAGAAGAATCATACCCTCTCCCTACCCAATATCCTCACTTACGGCCGGATCATCGCCGTTCCCCTTGTGGTATTGTGTTTCTTTATTGAGGGACGGCTGGAGTCGAGCGATTTTGCCCGCTGGACAGCCCTCGGATTGTTTGCAGTCGCCAGCATCACCGACTTTTTTGACGGCTATCTCGCCCGCATCTGGAAGCAGACTTCGACCATCGGCCGCATGCTGGATCCGATTGCCGACAAGCTTCTAGTATCCGCCTGTCTCCTGCTGCTTGCTGCCGACGGCACCATTGCCGGCTGGACGCTTTGGGCCGCCATCATCATCCTGTGCCGCGAAATCCTGGTTTCGGGCCTGCGCGAATATCTTGCCGAGCTGAAAGTCAGCGTTCCCGTTTCGCGTCTCGCCAAATGGAAGACGACCGCGCAGATGATCGCGCTTGCTTTCCTGCTGGCAGGCCCTGCCGGTGACAAAATCATGCCCTATGTAACGGAAACAGGCATTGTCCTGCTTTGGGTATCGGCTCTTCTGACGCTTTATACGGGCTGGGATTACTTCAAGGCGGGCCTCAAACACGTGATGGATTGATCCAGTGGCGGTAAAACTCGTCTATTTCGCATGGGTGCGCGAGAAAATCGGCAAGGGGGAGGAGACTATTGAACTCCCCTCACCCAAAACGACCGTCGGCGATCTGATCGGCCATCTGAAATCGCGTGGCGACGAATATGAAGCCGCCTTCGAGCATGAGCATGTCATTCGGGCGGCGATCAATCAGGAACATGCCGAACACACTGAACTGGTGAATGACGGCGACGAGGTTGCGCTCTTTCCGCCCATGACGGGAGGATGAAATGAGCGGGCAAACTTCGTGCCCACTTTTCGTCGGCATAAGAAGCGAAGATTTCGACACGGCGGCGGAACTGCGCAAGCTTCAACAGGGGCGCACGGATATCGGCGCCATCGTCACTTTCACCGGGCTTTGCCGTGATGAAAGCGGCACGCTTTGCGCACTGGAACTGGAGCATTATCCGGGCATGGCGGAGGCGGAAATCACCCGCATCGCCCAACAGGCCATCGCGCGCTGGCCGATAACAGCGCTGACGATCATTCACCGTTACGGCCTTATAAAACCGGGCGAGAACATCGTTCTGGTGGCCGCGGCGTCATCGCATCGCCATGCGGCTTTCGAGGCCGCCTCATTCCTGATGGATTACATGAAAACCAACGCGCCGTTCTGGAAGCGGGAGCATCTCGCGGACGGTTCGGTCGGCGGGTGGGTGTCATCCAAGGATGAAGATGAGAAGATACGCGAACGCTGGAAACTGGACTGATCTTCCGATTAGAGCGCCGTGCGTCCTTCCAGGCCCACAAAGGCCGCTCCAACCTATTGAATCTACGCATCGTGCTTTCCGAAAATCGATTCCGATGTTCGGGCCGATGCTTTGAGGTTTCACAATTGATCTCGATTTTTTATTTTAATCACGAATTAACTATTTAACCCCCTAGAATATTGGGTAATTCAGGTGACGTGTTCTTGCGCCGCCATAATTTTCACATGAAGATTTCGCTAATGTCGGCGGTATGATTCAGACACCGACAGGCGATGATGACAGACAGGTTGGAATCCGCATCAGCGCCATCTGTCTTGTAACAAACAACGCATGCGGGAACGGAAGTTTCGGGCTTTGACGATGCGAAATGGACTGGCGAAAACCCTTTCAATTGCTGCGGCACTCGCGGTCGGCATTGGCGCGCTTGGCGGCGCTGCCTTGTTCCTGACCACCTCGATGCCGACAAGCAGCCTGGCGGCGGAAAAAACCATCAGCGGCAAGGTCATGTATCGCGAGCGCATCGCGCTGCCGCCGGAAGCAAGCCTGACGGTTCAGCTTTCCGACGTCTCGCTGGCCGACGCGCCCTCCAAGGTCATTGGTGAAACGCGGATCGAATCCGTTCAGGGTTCGCCGATCCCGTTCGCCATCAATTTCGATACGGACCAGATTCAGTCCGGCCATTCCTACGCCTTGCAGGCGCGAATTTCCGCTGGCGACACGCTCTGGTTCGTCAATGACGAGCGCTACGCCATTGATCCCGAGAACCCCGGCGAACCGGCGGAAATCAAGGTGGTCATGGTGCGCAAGAGCGGCGATGAAGGTGCAGCCATCGGCATCGAGGGCAAGGACTGGCTCGCGGAAGACATTCAGGGCGGCGGCGTGATCGACAATGCCCAGACGACCCTGACGGTTTCGACCGATGGCGCCGTCAGCGGCTCCGGCGGCTGCAACCGCTATTTCAGCAAGGCAACCGTCACCGGGGAAAATATTTCCTTCGCCGAGATCGGATCGACCTATGTCCAGTGCCCGCCTGCCCTCATGAATCAGGAGCGCAAGTTCCTCGACGTGCTCGGCAAGACCAGATCCTACAAGATCGACATGGGCAAGCTCGTTCTCTTCGACGACGACGGGAAGGAAGTAGCAAGGCTCGCGCAGAGCCTTTGAAACCTGTTTCCACACATGCCCAAGCAACAAAAAAGCCCGGTCGAACCGGGCTCAGACCGCTGACAAACCCGTCGATATTTTTCGGCGGGTTTTGTTTTTGGGAGGGGTCGCGTTTTGTGCCTGCACTGGCGAGGCGTTGCAAACGGCTGCAGCCGCTCATGCGCTGGCTGCCTTTGGCGTCTTTGTCAGGAC
>NZ_JBVPGS010000007.1:0-2429 GCF_055816855.1 Ochrobactrum sp. PL_is483 | reverse complement strand
AGCAGCGTGGACTTGCCGCAGGCGTTCGGGCCGACGATCACGGTGAAGGAACCATCCGGGATCGAGACGGACAGGCCTCTGGAAATCGTCCGCTCGTCATAGCGCAGGGTTACGTTGTCGGCGTGAAGGCGACCAGACCGGAATTGAGAATGGGTCATTTACGGCCCTCCCGTATCAATAGCCAGATGAAGTAGAGACCGCCGATGCTGACCGTCATGACGCCGACGGGGAGCTGAACGCCGAACGCATGCTGTGCGGCCCAGTCAGCAGCAAGCAACAGAAGACCGCCCGTCAGCGCGGATGGAATGAGAGCGACACCGGCCGAGCGGGTCAGCCGCCTTGCGATCTGGGGTGCGGCGAGTGCGATGAAGGAGATCGGACCGGCAGCGGCGGTGACGATGGCCGTCAGCGCCACGCCAAGTACCATCAGCAAAAGCCGCGTGCCGTTGGCGTTGACACCGGACGCCCGTGCCATATCGTCGCCCATTTCGAGCTGACGCATCGGGCGTGAAAGCAAGAGGGTCAGCGGAGTAATAACGGCAAGGGCGCCCACAACCGGCACCATCTGCTCAAAGCCGAGACCGTTGAGGGAGCCGGCTCCCCAGATGGCGGCAGACATGGCCACCTGAAGATCTGCCTCGCGGATCATCCATGCGTTGAAGGCCGACAGCATCGCCGCCGCACCGATGCCGACGACAATCAGCCGAAAACCCTGCACGCCGCGCCGATAGGCCAGAAGATAAACGGCCATCGCCGTGACGATACCGCCGATCAGCGCGCCAGCCGCCGTCTCGTAATAACCGCCAGACAGCAGCAGGATGACCACGAGCGCGCCAGTATAGGAGCCTGCCGAGAAGCCTATGATATCCGGACTTCCAAGCGGATTACGCGTCAGCGACTGGAAGATCGCGCCGCTCATGGCAAGTGCTGCGCCGAGCAGGAAGGCTAGTGCAACACGCGGCAGACGCCATTCCACCACGATCATTCGCACCATGTCGTCGCCACGACCGATGAGAGCACCCAGCACGCCAATCAGAGGGACCGGATATTTGCCGCTTGATAGAGAAAGCGCGGCAACACCGAGCGAAAGAACCGCAAGCAAAAGGCCGATGAATATCGAAAGCCTATCCAACCGAACCGACAGGCGACCACCGAAGCGCCGCATGACATGCACGGAGCGGCCGAAATCGATATGGGACGGCGCTGACGTTCTCATAACCCACTCGCTTTCTTCCGCCGCGCCAGCAGGATCAGGACAGGCGCGCCGATGAAGGCGGTAACGATGCCCGCTTCCAGTTCGCCCGGAAATAGCACCAGACGTCCGGCAATATCGGCAGAAAGCAGCAGCACTGGCGCATAGATCATGGTCAATGGGATAATCCAGCGTTGATCCGGGCCGGTGAACCACCGCACCACATGCGGGACCATCAGGCCCACGAAGCCGATGGGGCCGGAAGCGGCGGTGCCGGCTCCAGCCAGAAGCGTGACTGCAATCAGTGTCAGTATCCGGGCGCGGAGAATGTTGGCACCCAGCGAACGAGCCAGATCGTCACCGAGCGCCACGGCGTTGAGAGAACGGGCGGCAATCAAAGCAATCACCAGCCCAATTCCGATGAACGGAGCGACCGTCGCCACGATCTCCATATTCCTGCCAGCAACGGATCCGATCGACCAGAACCGCATGGAATCGAAGGCCTGCGGATCGAGCAGCGTGATCGCGGAACCGATACCGCCAAGCACGGCCGACAGCGCGACGCCGGCCAGCACAAGACGAACGGGCGTTGCACCGTCACGGCCCGCCGCCCCGAGCGCGTAAACGGCAAGCGTCACAAGGATCGCGCCCAGAAAGGCGAACCACAAATAGGCATCAATCGAATGGAAGCCGAACAGGCCGACGGCCAGCGTCACGAAAAAGGCGGCTCCTGCATTGACGCCGAGAATGCCCGGATCGGCCAAAGGATTGCGCGTCGCGGCCTGTATCAGCGCGCCCGACACGCCGAAAGCCGCGCCGCAAAGCAGGCCGAGCAAGGTGCGCGGCAGGCGATAGTCACGAACCACTATGTGATCAATCAACTGCATATCGGGCGAGAACAACGCACCGAGCGCCGTCCATACTGAAATTGGTCGCGCACCGAACAGGAGGCTTGTGAGCGAAATAGCTACTAGCAAAGCCAGGCCGACTACGATTCCAGTCCATCGCGGCGTATGAGCGGCGCTAACGGTGTTCACGGTTTTGCGGACGGGAACAGGGACGGTCACGTTCACACTCGCGCCTGCCCTTCGATCCAGTAGCCGATGGCGTCGATGCGACGCTTGTCGAAACCAAGCACATCACGGAAATGCTTGCGGCAATCAGAAGCCGCCCGCGCCTCACCGGCGATGTAAATATAACCCGGACCTTCCGGCAGCTCCGTGATCGTGCGCGCAAT
>NZ_JBVPGS010000003.1:0-831 GCF_055816855.1 Ochrobactrum sp. PL_is483 | reverse complement strand
ACGCCTCGACACTGAGCCAGAACCGGCGGCGGCGCTTTAACGACACCTCGGTCGCCCAGGATATTTTCGACCACATCGTCGAACAGGCGATCCGGCACGGACTGGTCGATGGGACAGTGCTTTATACCGACAGCACGCATTTGAAGGCCCATGCCAACAAGGGCAAATACGACCTTGAGATGATCGCCAGATCCCGAGCCGATTATTGGGCTGATCTTGATCGGGCCATTGATGCGGAACGGGCACTGCACGGCCAGAAACCGATGACGGACAAGCCGCGGGAGCGGGAGGCGAAAGAGACCAAGGTCAGCCGCACCGATCCGGAAAGCGGCTATATGGTGCGCGACGGCAAGCCGAAGGGCTTCTACTATCTTGATCACCGCACGGTGGATGGAAAGCTGGCCATCATCACCGATATCCACGTCACGCCGGCCAATATGCATGACAGTCGCGTCTATCTCGACCGTCTGGATCGGCAACGCCGGCGCTTTGACTTCGCGGTTGGCGCGGTCGGGCTGGATGCCGGCTATGCGACAGCGGCCATTGCCCGGGGTTTGGAAGATCGCCATATCCTCGGCGTTACCGGCTACCGCACTCCCACGCCACCCAGGGATGGCATGATGCGCAAGTCGAGGTTCGCATTCGAAGCGGATGCCGATGGCTATCGCTGCCCCGAGGGCCAATTGCTCCCCTATGCCACGACCGACCGCAACGGTTACAAGCATTATGTATCTGATCCGGCCATCTGCCGGACCTGCCCGCTGCTCGCATCCTGCACGTCCAACGCCAAGGCCATCCGTACCATCACCCGCCATGTCTGGCAGGACGCCC
>NZ_JBVPGS010000035.1:0-660 GCF_055816855.1 Ochrobactrum sp. PL_is483 | reverse complement strand
GGGCGTCCTGCCAGACATGGCGGGTGATGGTACGGATGGCCTTGGCGTTGGACGTGCAGGATGCGAGCAGCGGGCAGGTCCGGCAGATGGCCGGATCAGATACATAATGCTTGTAACCGTTGCGGTCGGTCGTGGCATAGGTGAGCAATTGGCCCTCGGGGCAGCGATAGCCATCGGCATCCGCTTCGAATGCGAACTTCGACTTGCGCATCATGCCATCCCTGGGTGGCGTGGGAGTGCGGTAGCCGGTAACGCCGAGGATATGGCGATCTTCCAAACCCCGGGCGATGGCCGCTGTCGCATAGCCGGCATCCAGCCCGACCGCGCCAACCTCAAAGTCAAAGCGCCGGCGTTGCCGATCCAGACGGTCGAGATAGACGCGACTGTCATGCACATTGGCCGGCGTGACGTGGATATCGGTGATGATGGCCAGCTTTCCATCCACCGTGCGGTGATCGAGATAGTAGAAGCCCTTCGGCTTGCCGTCGCGCACCATATAGCCGCTTTCCGGCTCGGTGCGGCTGACCTTGGTCTCTTTCCCCTCCCGCTCCCGCGGCTTGTCCGTCATCGGTTTCTGGCCGTGCAGTGCCCGTTCCGCATCAATGGCCCGATCAAGATCAGCCCAATAGTCGGCCCGGGATCTGGCGATCATCTCAAGGT
>NZ_JBVPGS010000034.1:0-321967 GCF_055816855.1 Ochrobactrum sp. PL_is483 | reverse complement strand
TGCGCCTGACCGTCGACATAGAAGCCGGAATTGCCATACCAGGTGGCGGTTGCGCCAAGGCTCCAGCCATCGGTGCTGATCGCGCCATCGCCGTGGAAGGAGGACACATCACCCTTGGCATGGCCATATTGTCCGGTGATGCCAGCAATCAGCTTGCCGCTATCGCTCTCATAGAACTGGCCGTCGACACCGGCCTGCATGATGAAGGTGTTGATGTCCTGCTTGCCGCCGGTAACCGTCCGCGGTTCAAGGCGGTTATGTGCGCCTTCGATACGCGCCCACACGCCCTTGTCGTCAACGGCGGCACCTGTGTTTTGACCACTCCTGTAGCGCTCGCCCACACGTTCCTGCAAGGTCGGCAGCTTGTTGAGCGCCTGCATGTTCTGCAGATAGCCTTCATAGACGGGAACCGACGGGCTGTAACGCGCTGTTGGCGGCGGGCAGCTGCTTGTCGAATTGCAATCCGGATCGGCAGGATCAATTTGTTTGATCTCGCTCGTCAGATACCAGTTGCCGTCGTTCGGCGTATTCATGCCTCCCTGTTGCAACGTATAGGCATAGGCACCGCCGTGAATTGCCTGCTTGCCGTCCTTGGTCACGAAATCGCCCAGCAGCGAGAAGGTGCCGCCCGACTGGCCGCTGACATCCACAATTTTGATGCCGTTGACTGTCTGCGCGCCCAAGCCTCCCTGGCGGACAATCGCAACCTGCGTTGTACCGGACGTGTTGCCCCTTACCATGAGACGATCGGTTTGCGAATTGTCGCCGCCAAGCACGGTCGCCATGGAGAGCGTGCCGCCATTGCCGGTGTAATCGCCGCTGATCGTGAGCATTGTTCCCGGCTTTTCGCCAAACCGCACCAGACCGGCATTGGCCAGTGACTGAAGCGTCTGGTCATAACCGTTCAGATCGACGGTTGCGCCGCTCCGGACGCTGACAGCCGATGTCGGGCTGAGAGCATTGGCCGCTCCCGCACGCAAGGTGCCGCCTGATACATCGGTATTTCCCGTGTAGCTGTTGATACCAGACAGGGTTTGAGTGCCGCCGAGAAGCGTTATGCCTCCCGCGCCCTTGATCTCTCCGGCAAAAGTACCGGATGCATTGGTCAAGGTCAGCACCTCAGAGCCAAGTTCGACCACGCCAATGCCGGACAGCGATTGGATCGATGCGCCTTGCAGGGTCCCTGAAATATCGAACAGGCTATCAACCCGCACCTCGGAAGAGGCGGCAATGCTGCCGGAACCGGTGAGCGCAAGCGTACCCCCTGCGACTGCGGTCACACCGCCATAGGTGTTGACGCCCGTAAGCTCCAATATGCCATCACCGGTCTTGTTCAAGCCGCCGGGACCGCTGATCGCGCCATTGGCGGTCAGGGTGGTGGCGGAGGCAGTGTCGAAAACGGCATCGCTGTTGAGCACCATATCACGGTCACTGGCGAAGCTTGCCGTTGTCCGCAACGTTCCGCCGTTGAAGGTAAGGATACCTGCCACATCACCCAGACTTTCGTCCTGTGCGATGGATAGAATGCCGGATGTCAAAGTCCAGGGCGTCACCGCCGTCGTAGCGCCTGTCAGCGTCCAGCTGCTGGTTCCGGTCTTTTCAAACTGACCGAAACCGCGATACTGCGCATTGTCGCCAATGCTCGTTACGTCGAAGACGGCATCCGTGCTTCCGCCCAACATCAAACGGTCTGCGGTGCTGAACGCCTGAACATTGCCTGTAATGACAGAGCTTGACCATAATTCCAGAGAGTTGGTGCCTCCGGTAAAGGTAATCGCATTGGCCTGCGGACGGTTTGCGGCTGTGCCGCCAGCGTGGGCGCCGGTGATGCTCCCGGCGTTGACAACAGCCATGTCGGCGCCTTTGATGCCTTCACCCCCGATACCCACCAGCCCGACAGTTGGGAAGCGCAGACTACCGCCCGCGCCACCGCTGATGCTGCCGCCCAAAAGATTGGTTACGGTTCCGCCATTCAGCAAGACAACGCCAGCACCGCCGCCACCGGCACCCTGCAAATTGGCCCCGCCGCCGACGCCACCAGCAACGGAACCGCTATTGAGCACATTGCCTCTTGCGGACAGCACGATCGCCGCCGCACCACCGCCGCCGCCGGAATTTCCACTATGTCCACCAGTACCGCCAACAACGGTGCCGCCAGCGTCGACCTTCACATTGCCGCTGGAAAAAATGCCGACACCGCCGCCGCCGCCACCACCCGCTCCAAGCGCCGTGGTGTTATTCCCGCCGCCCGTGCCGCCGGTGACAACACCACCGCTTGCAACCGTCAAGTCCGCGCTGGCGCTGATGCCGACGCCACCGCCGCCGTGCCCGCCCGCGGAAACATTGCCTGGATCCCCCGCTGAACCTACCGCTGCCGGCCCCAGATGCCCGGTACCGCCGGAAACGGATGTCGTGATCGTCGTTTGGCTGGTGACCGCCTGTCCCATGACGCCCGTAGCGCCATAAGATTCAGCTTTCGTACCATTAGATGCAGCGCCCATGGAGCCGCCATGCGCGCCAAAACCTGTTTCCAGATTGACGCCGCCGCCGCCCCCGCTTCCGCCACCAAATGTTCCCGCCGATCCATCCTCACCGATCGCGCTCGCCTCAGAACCGTCAACGCCCCCTTTTCCCCCGGGGCCTGCGCCCACAATCGGCCGCACCCCGCCATAGCCGCCATCTGCAAATGCAGTGACAGGCGCAATAAAGCAGGAAATGGCTAGCGCCGTGGAAGATATGCCCCTCAACAAAGTGCGGGATGTGAGATTTATAACGCGTTTTGAATGAACAGACATGGCCCTACCTTGCCCAGTAGGCACCCATGTTGCCGCCTGGAACAGTCTTCATTTCGAATGTGAAGAGATGCCAAGGAGCACCAACTTGCTCCAAACGGTAATCACGTTGAGAATCGCCCCCAGTCCCCTTCAATGTGTATATATAGATGAGTAATGCTTACAGAATATTGATAATACTTGGCCGATCTCAGGACATTTTGCCGCAACAAAAGCTATTCGTTCAAATATTTCAGAAGGATGCCACTTTAGTTCACAATTTCCCGTAAAAATTGGAATTTAATTTAATTCACTATACTACCTACAATGCTCATTAGTACACTTCTACACCCCTATAGATAGTAAAAATCCGCGTGGAAAATCGCCGAAGCCCGGTGGAAACTGGTCATTTATGTCTCTAAACATCCGGGGCCGGGCCTTCTATTCTACAACCTGTGATACGCTACTGGTCGTTGATGACCAGGTTGCGCCTGACCAGCGCTTCCTGCGTTTCCGCACAGACTTGCGACAGGTGCGACAGCAACGCATGTGAACTGGCCACAATGGGACGGTTGATGGGCCGCAGCACCGACAGGACGAAATTTTGCGACGGCAGGAACGGCTTCAGCACCAGCCCCTGTTTTTCATAACTCAGTGCCGTCAGCGGATTGACGATCGAGATACCGAGCCCTTTGAGTACCAATTCGCAAACACTGTGGGCCGATTGCGTCGACAGGAACAGCCGCCGGTTGGTGCCAGCCATGTCAAAGACGCGCTCCACTTTCAGCCGATAAGGATCGCGCGCGCCCAGGCTGATGAAATTGAACCCTTCAAAGTCATTGGGTTCAAGATAGTCCTTCGTTGCCAGCGGGTGATCGCCGCGCATGACCGCCACCAGCTTGAAAGTCCACAACACGCGCGAATCCGCGTCATTCTCGGTATAGATATCCTCGATAAGGCCGACATCAAAATTGAAACCGGAGATGCTCGACTGGTTGCGCGGGTCAACCGTGCTGATCTGAAGAGTGAGATCGGGATGGGTTGCGTTGAGCCGCGCAACCGCTTCCGGCAAAACGGTCTGGGCAAAGGCTGGCAATGACGCGACCGTCAGCACTTCATCCGAGGCTTCGCGCAGGCGCGCCACATAATCATTGATACGGTCAAGGCCGATAAACGACGCCTGCACTTCCTGAAACAGTTTATGCGCGCGGGCGGTCGGCACCAGACGCTGCAACCGGCGTTCAAACAATGGAAAGCCGATATGTTCCTCCAGCCGCGACAGCTCTCGTGTGATCGTCGGCTGGGACGATCCCAGCGCAGCCGCAGCCGCAGTTACGGTGCCGAATTTCATCGTGGCACGGAAAATCTCCACCTGCCGCAAATTGATATGGTTCTTTTGCAATGCACAGCCCTTTTTCGCCCAAGCGCGAGTTTTCAACCCGACTTCATATCGTACATGCATAATGTTCCAATGCGATTTCTATATCAAAATGTAAAATTCCTTGGCTTAATCGGCCAAAAGAAAAAGGGAGCAACATGAGCGGCAACGTTCCTATTTCGGGGATTCATCCAGCCTCGCGCGCGCTTTCAGAAGCGCTTGCGCAGACCGGCGGGGCACTCGACGCAAGCAATGTCGGCGTTGCTGCCTGTCTCTACGATGCGCCGCTGCGATCCGTCGATCCGGGCCGGATCACCGATCTGGCATGGTTCGGCCACCAGCCTTCCAAAGCCTTTTATCCGGCCAGCGTCATAAAGCTGTTCTTTCTCGATGCCCTTGCCGCGTTTCGCGCGCAGGGATTGGTGGAGGAACATCCCGAAGATGACCGTGCTGCCGCGCAAATGATGGCCATTTCCTCCAACGAGGCGACCGTTTATCTGGTTGGCCGCCTGACCGGCGCCTATGATGGCGGCCCGCTGTCCGGCAAGGAGCTGGATGACTGGTGCGCAGCCCGCCAGCGGGTGCAGCAATGGTATTTGGCGCAGAACCGGAGCGAATTTGCCGGTATCAACGTTCTGCATGGCACCTATGAGGATAGTCCTTATGGGCGCGCCAGGCAGATTCGCAACGGTGAAAACGGCAATGTCCTGACGCCGCTCTCGGCACTTGCGCTGATGCATGACATTGCGCGCGGTGCGCGCGAGCGCTGCGAATGGATGCTGGGGCTGATGAACCGCGAATTTCAGCGTCGTTGCGACACGCCGCCGGAAGGCGATCAGGTGTCAGGCTTTCTGGTGGAGGGCCTGCCACAGAATGTCAGGACATGGTCAAAGGCCGGGCATACTTCATGGACGCGCCATGACCTCGTCTATGGGGAAACACCGGACGGCAGGAGTTTCGTGCTCTGCGTGATGTGCGACGGCCACTGGCCGGCGGATGACAAGACATTCCTGCCCAATTTCGCGCGGCTCTTTTACCGGCACGCCTATCAACAATAGCCCGAACCAAACCAATCAAGCAAAATGGGGGAAAAATGAATTACCGTTCCATATTGAAGACCGCGCTTCTCGCCGCGACGTTGTTTACCGCCGTTCCAGCCGCACCGTCCTGGGCGGACGAGCCGATGGCGGGCGGCACCCTGCATCTGGCCGCACCCTACGGGGCCGCGCTGAAGTCGCTCGATCCCCATGCCACCTACAACTCACAGGACATGGTGGTCTCCAAAGCCTTCCATCGTTCGCTTTACACCTGGGATTCAGCCAAGAACGCGCCCGCGCTCGATCTTGCCGAGCTGGTCAGCACCAGCGAAGATGGCAAGACTTTCACCTATAAGCTGTTCGACAATGTGTTCTTTCATAATGGCCGCAAGCTGACCACAGACGATGTCATCTGGTCCTATACACGCATCATGGACCCGGCCAAGGGTTTCCCCGGTGCAGTGCAGGTCGGGACTCTGGCAGGCGCGCAGGAATATTCGAAGGGCGAAGCCAAGGAAATCAGCGGCATCAAGAAGATCGATGATCGCACCTTCTCGCTGACCTTCAAGGATCTGACCGATCCGGGCACGCAGTTCTTCGAAGCCATCACCGCGATCCTGCCGAAAGAAGAAGTGGAAAGCGGCAACTTCCTCACCCATCCGGTCGGCCTTGGACCGTTCTCCTTCGTCGATCATGTCGAAGGCTCGAAGATCTCCGGTAAGAAATTCGACAAATATTACAAGAGCGGCAAGCCTTACGCCTATGCGGTAGAGTTCACCATTTCAGGTGACAACAGCGCCCTTGACATGGCATTCCGTGCGGGCGAACTGGATGCCACGGTTCTGTCTGAAAACGCCTATGTTCTCTACAAGGCCGACCCGGAGCTGTCCAAGGGGCTGATCGAGGTTTCGGAGGTGTTTACCCGTCACATGGGGTTCAACACCGAGAAGAAGCCGTTTGACGATGAGCGTGTGCGTCAGGCGATCAATTATGCGGTCGACCGCGATATCGTTATCCGCAAGCTGCTCAAGGACAAGGCCTATAAGGCCACCGGCTGGCTGCCTGCCACCTCCCCGGCCTTCGACAAGGACCGTGTCCCTTACGCATACGATCCGGCCAAGGCCAAGCAATTGCTGGCAGAAGCAGGCTATCCCGATGGCTTCGAAGTGACCGTTTCGGTTACTGACGGTACGTCGAGCCTGGGTGTTCTGGAAGCGATGCTCCCGTTCCTCAAGGAAGTCGGCATCAATGCCAAGGCAAAGGTGGTGGATTCGAACACATTGGTTGACGAGATGAATCAGGGGACGGCGATGGCCTGGTTCCGCTCGGCAGGAACGGGTCCCGACCCGCTGAATGCCCTGCGTTGCTTTGACAGTCGCGTCAGCCGCGCGGGTTGCAACCGCAGCGCCTTCAAGGACCCGGCCTATGACGCGATGCTCGATGCGGCGGCAGCCGAAACGGACACTGCCAAGCGTATCGACCTTCTCAAGAAGGCTGACGGCTATATCTTTGAAAAAGCTCCGGTGTGGTTCAACAATTACAACAAGGCGGTGGTGGCAACCCAGCCATGGATTCATGGCGTCGATGCCAATGTAACCGAAGCCGCCATCATCGAGGTGGATCAGCTCTGGCTGGATGACAACGCGCCGGGACGCTAGAGCGCATCCCGGAAAGCGCGGCACGCTTCAAGCGTTCGCCAGCGGCCTGTCCTGAGGCGGGCCCAAACACACAACAGGCTGGTCAGCCGGGTCAATCGTTCCCGTCGGCCGGCCTGTCAAAACCACACGATCCGCGGAAATTGACATGGTTATGGTGATTGGCAGGCGACTGCTGCAGGCGCTGGTTACGGTATTTGCCGCGATAACGCTGATCTTCTTTCTGTTTGGCGTCATGCCGGGCACATTCGTTACCTCGCTTGCTGGCGACAAACGCGATATCGACCCGGCAGTCGTCGAGCGCATCGAGAAGGAGCTGGGCCTCAAGGACCCGGTCATCACGCGGTTCGGCAATTATATCGGCGGCCTTGCCACCGGCGATCTTGGCAAATCCTTTTCCACCCAGCGCCCCGTCACGGCCATGCTGTCGAGCCGCATCGCCGCATCGTTCAGGCTGGCGGTTGCGGCCATTGGCTTTGCCGTCCTGATCGGGTTGCCACTGGGCTTTCTGGCCGCGGTGCGTCAAGGGACATGGCTCGACACTTCGGCCATGATCACAGCCGTGTCCGGCCTGTCACTGCCAGGTTTCTGGTTTGGCCTGTTGGCCATGTACTTCATATCGCTCAAACTCGGCTGGCTACCAACCTTTGGCTATGGCAACGGAAACCTCAGGAATCTGGTTTTGCCCGCCATCACGCTGGGCATCGCCCCTATGGCGCTTCTGGCACGCACCACCCGCGCTGCCGTTCTTGAAACGATGAACGCGGATTTCGTGCGAACGGCCAGATCCAAGGGCAATTCCGAATTCCGCATTGTCACCAGGCACATGGCGCGCAACGCTTTCGTGCTGGTGCTCACCACGATCGGCCTGCAATTCGGCTCGATGCTGGGCGGTTCTGTCGTCATCGAAAATCTCTTTGCGTGGCCCGGCATCGGCTCCCTGCTGACCCAATCGGTTTCCATGCGTGACATTCCGGTGGTGCAGGGCTGCATTCTGGTGATCGTGCTGTTCTTCCTGGCCATCAACACGCTTGTCGACATAGCCTATCTGCTGATCGACCCGCGCATCCGCTATCGCTGAGCCGCCATGAACAAACGCAGCTTGCCAACACCGTTTCAATTCCTACAGGACAGATAGCATCGATGTTTCGCTCCAATCTCGTCATAGGCATGACTATCTTTCTAACGCTTGTGCTGGTGGCGTTGCTGGCGCCTTGGATCGCCCATTACGATCCGGTCGGCAATTCCAATCTTCTCAATGCGGAAGAAGCGCCCGGTGCGCAGTTCTGGTTCGGCACTGACGAACAGGGCCGCGATATCTTTTCACGCATCGCTTATGGCGCGCGCATCTCGTTGCTGATCGGGCTTGCCGTGCAGATGATGAATACCTGCATCGGCGTCCTTCTCGGTCTTTCGGCTGGCTATCTCGGCGGCTGGTGGGATGAATTCGTGCAGGGGCTTACCAATCTCATGTTGTCCATTCCGACCATCGTCTTCGCCTTGGCGTTGATGGCAGTGCTTGGCCCCGGCCTGATCAGCCTGCTGATCGCGCTCGGCATGACCGATTGGGCCTATAGTTGCCGTATTTCGCGCGCGCAGGTGCTGACCCAGAAATCGCAGAACTATGTTCAGGCAGCCCGCACCATGGGCTTTGGCAAGTTCTACATCATGCTGAGGGAAATCCTGCCCAATATTGCCGGGCCGCTGATCGTGGTGGCAACCATGGGCATCGGCTCGGCCATCATGGCCGAAGCATCGCTGTCCTTCCTGGGACTGGGAGTTGTGCCTCCCGCGCCAAGCTGGGGCGGCATGCTGGCCCGGGCGCGGGAACAGCTGATGGTCGCGCCGTGGGTAGCCATATTTCCCGGCATGGCGCTGTTCATCACTGTTCTGGGTTTCAACATGCTGGGAGACGGCTTGCGCGATCTCCTGGACCCAACGGGGAGGTCGAAGCGCTGATGTCCGACGATGCAGTGTTGAAGGTCGAAAACCTTTCCATCGTGCTGAGTGCCAGGGGACGCGATTTCCCTGCCGTCAATCAGATCGACTTTTCCATCAAGGCCGGCGAAGTGTTCGGCCTGGTGGGAGAATCGGGATGCGGCAAGAGCCTGTGCGCCCTCACCATTGCCGGTCTTCTCAGCGCCCCCATGAAGGTCGCGCAGGGGCAGGTTCTGCTTGAAGGACAGGACATCAACCGCCTGTCCAACCGAGACCTTCGGCGCCTGCGCGGGGACCGGGTGGCCATGATCTTTCAGGAGCCGATGACCTCGCTCAATCCCCTGATGACGATCGGCGACCAGATTGGCGAAATGTTCGTCCTGCACAAGGGCATGAGCGCCCGGCAGGCGCGCATGAAGGCCATTGAAGCCCTTGAACAGGTGCAGGTGCCAAGCCCCGAACGGCGCATCAAGGATTATCCGCATCAATTGTCCGGCGGCATGCGCCAGCGCGTCATGATCGCCATTGCGCTTGCCTGCGATCCGGCCCTTCTGATCGCCGACGAGCCGACCACGGCGCTGGATGTCACCATTCAGGCGGAGATTGTCGAGCTGATCCTCGATCTGTGTACGCAGCGCGGCACAGCGGTGCTGATGATTTCGCATGACCTTGGTCTTGTGGCGCGCATGTGCGACCGGGTCGCGGTCATGTATGCCGGCCATATTGTCGAAGAGCGTCCGGCGAGCGAAATTTTCGCCAGTCCGCATCATCCCTATACGCAGGGGCTGGTTGCCTCATTGCCCCGGCTGGGCCGCCGCCTGCAGGAAGGCCGCACGCCGCTGACAGAAATCAAGGGCATCGTCCCCGGCCTGATGGAGCGCGATATCGGCTGCGGTTTCGCCTCGCGCTGCACGCGCGCCAGCGAGGAATGCCGCGAGATCATGCCATCGGTCACATCGCTTGGCGACGGCGGCTCAATCAGGTGTTTTCATCATGACTGAAACGAAGACGGGCTTGCAGCCCGAACCGCAAAACACGCAATCCCGATCAGCGGAGGTGCTCGCCGTGAAGGACCTCAAGGTTCATTACGGCGTCCGCGACGGCTTTCGCAAAAAGCTCCTGAAAGCTGTCAACGGCATTGATCTTTCCATCCGCGCCGGAGAATGCCTTGGTCTGGTGGGAGAAAGCGGCTGCGGGAAATCCACTTTCGCCAGCGCTATCATGGGGCTGGTTCCCATCACCTCCGGGTCGGTCTGCGTGGCTGGCCAGGATGTGCCGACCGCAGTGAAAAACAATCCGCTGGCCCAGGCCCGCAATGTGCAGATGGTGTTTCAGGACCCGTTCGCGTCCCTCAATCCGCGCCGCTCGGTCCGCGAGGCACTGGCTGCACCGTTGCGTCTTCATGGCATGAAAGACAGGGCCGAGATTGAAGCCAATGTGATCGACATGCTGGCCAAGGTCGGCATGAAACCGGAGACGGCTGACCGCAAGCCACACGAGTTTTCCGGCGGCCAGCGGCAGCGTATCTGTATTGCGCGCGCGCTTATCGTCAAACCTAAACTTTTGGTCTGCGATGAGCCGGTTTCAGCACTTGACGTGTCGATCCGCGCGCAAATCATCAACCTGTTGCTGGAGCTGAAAGACGAGCTTGGCATCGCGCTGCTGATGATCTCTCACGATCTGGGAGTGGTCGAACATATGAGCGATCGCATTGCGGTCATGTATCTTGGCCGCATCGTTGAGGAAGGCATCTGGAGCGATATTTTCACCAATCCGCTGCACCCTTACACGCAAGCCCTGATTGCCTCGATCCCCGATCCGTTGAATCCCGCGAAGCGCCAGCGCCGCATGCAGGGCGAAGCGCCCTCCCCGCTCAACCCGCCGTCCGGCTGCGCCTTTCATCCGCGTTGCCCATCGGCATTCGACATGTGTCGCACCGGCGACATCCCCGCCTTCACCCATCTGCGCGAACAGGCCAGCCACCGTGCCCGTTGCCATCTGTTAGAGCAAAGCTGATCCCATGCATCAAAATCCGTTTATGGTCGGAACACTTGAACAACCCACCATCGTTGTTCGCAGCGGGCATGATCCGCACAACCCGCATATCGGGCTATTGTCGATCGGCGACTGGACGGTCAAATGCGCCATCGGACGCAACGGCCTGGTTGACCCTCAGTTGAAGCGCGAAGGCGATGGCAGGACCCCGCGAGGCCGTTATCCGCTGCGCTACGGGTTCTATGATCCGTCCGTATTCGGTGATGAATTGCGCAACGTCGAATTTCCATTTCTGCCGAAGCCGGAAAACTATCGCTGGGTGGAAGACAGCGATAGCCCGTTCTACAATCAACTGGTCTTCGAAACCGATACCTCGCAGCCCTCGCGACGCGGTGAAGCTCTGTTCGACCTGATCATTCCGATTGGCTGGAACGATGCGGTGCCAGCTGCCCGCGGCGGTTCAGCCATATTTATGCATGCTGCGCGGCCGGATTTCAGCGGAACCGCCGGCTGCGTCGTGGTCGCCCATGAACATCTGCGCGAACTGGCGCATCGGGTATCTCCCGGCATGGTCATAGACATCGCGTCGATTCATGACCAACCAACGGCCTTGAAACCGCTTGTCGCCAAGCCGGTCCAATCGATCGAAAGCGTCACTTTCCATGGTTTGAAACCGGGGCCGCGCCTGATCGTCACCGGTTCCGTTCATGGCAACGAACCTTGCGGGCCCCTCGCCATCAGCCGGCTGATCCAGGAATTTCGCACCGGCCAGCGCCAGTTGCAACGCGGCACTGTCACCTTTGTACCGGTGGTCAATGGCCTCGCTTTCCGTAACAACACGCGCATTGGCGAACGCAATTTCAACCGCAGGCTGGCCGAAAGCGCCATTCCACAGGACAATGAGGATCGCATCGCCAATGTCCTCTGCCCGCTCTTTCGCGCCCATGACGTGCTGATCGATCTGCACTCTTTCAGTTCTGAAGGCGATGCTTTCGCGCTGATGGGGCCAGAGAACAATAATGGCGACCTTGAGCCATTCGCCTATGAGCAGGCCGAGGGAAGACTGGCAAAGGCGCTTGGCCTGCCGCTGGTCGTCTATGGCTGGCTGCCAGCCTTTGAAAAGGCCAACCAGCAGAAGCGGGAACTGGGCGTAACCGAAGACCTCTCGCCATTGCTCGGTGTCGGCACCACCGAATATATGCGCTTTGCTGGCGGCTATGGCGTGACGGTCGAATGCGGCCAGCATCTGGCTCCCGAGGCACCGCAGGTCGGATATGATTGCGTTATCAATGGCATGATTACGCTCGGCCTCATCGCCGACGAACCGGTGAAAATGCCTGTGCCGGCAGTGCTGGAAATTGCTGACGCCATCATGGCGGAACATGAAGACGATCACCTGATCAGGCAATTCAAGGCAGGGGAAGCAGTCGGGGCCGGTGAAATCATCGGCAAGCGGGCTGATGGCAGCGATATTCTCATGCCCTATGATGGTGCCATCATTTTCGCCAGCCTGACATCGCCAGTCAACACTGAGCTTTGTTTTGTGTGCAAATGGAGCACGCGCTTGCGGGATAATCAATGACGTGACGGCTTGGAAATATCCCGCCCCGGATGCTGTCAGCCCCGGTCACCATAAAGAGCTCGATCATCACATCACCAACTTCGGGCGCATGGCTCCCGAAGTTGAAACTGCTCTATCCGTTTGTTTTTGCCGCTTTATCCTACGCATCAAAGCGGAATCCGAAATCAGTCCAGTGGGCTGATTTCCCCGCGTTGGCGTTTCACACTTTTGCTGGAAAATGCTCTAGCGCTGAATTTTCACGCCGAGATAGACGCTGTCAGCTTTATATTCGCGGTCGGAAATCCTGCTCGTCAGGAATTCGTGGCGCAGGCGCGCATCCAGTCCGACGAAACGATTGATCCAGTAGGTTGCGCCGATCTGCGCGCCGATCGTGTAGTCGGTCCCGGTGCCATCCTTGTTTTGCCGGATATTCGCATCGATCCTGCCGTTGAGGCTGAGGTCGGAACGTATGCGGCGGGTCACATCAAGGCTTGCGAAATGCAGGAGCGATCCGGCAATGCCCGGCGTGGTCGAGGTATCGACCATTGTTTGTGCGTAGAGGCGCACATCGGTTCCGCGCAGCGGCGACCAGTTGAGCGCCGCATTGATCGACGGGCCGCTGATGTCACCGAGGCGGGAATCATCGCTGTTGGCACGCATGTAACCGGCGGCGAATTCACCGCTCAGCTTTTCGCCCATGTCGAGCATCATGCCGCCGCGCAGCGCAAATTGCGATCCGCTGCGCTCATAGCCGTTGCTGTCCACCTTCTCGTCGAAGATGCGCTTGCCGAGCTCGACTTCGGTGAAAGGCTTGATCGCCGGTGACAGGCTGAAGCCGCCGCGCAGCGTGATGCTGGCATAGGTGTTGTCACGGTCCTTCTGGCTGACGGTGCCGCCGGATGACAGTTCGGCGTCGCCGTAAATATTGTGCTCGACCCGTCCGGTGGCGCTGCCGAACACCAGCCCCATATCGCGTTCGACGCCGAGGCTTCCATTAAGGGTGTGAACCAGCGGGCGTTGCAGCGCGCCGACCACCCCGTTGGGGCTCGATGCGCTTTCGCGGCGCAGCCGATAGCCGGCACCGGTATTGACAGTCGTCTGGTCGCCGAGGTCGAAGCGAAGCTTGCCCTGGATATCGACTTGCGGTTCTGAGACGTCCTCTCCCGAAATGGACTTCGACCACGTGCCCGATGCATCGAGCGTTGCCTGGTGGCGCGCCCAGTCCGACTGTGCATTGAGCCGCAATGTTGTTTCGTTGAGAACAGCGCTGGAACCGGCTGCGCTATTGTCACCGTTGGTCGTGGCCCGGATACCCTGCTCAAGCGAAGGCCGCAGGATAAAGGAGCCGGTGCGGATGCCGATCGGCGCAAACGGGTCGGCATCCTGTGTGGAACCGCGCCCCTGTTCAGGCAACTGCCGCAGATTTTCGCGCTGCGCCCGGCCCGTATCTTCGCTTGCCTCGGCATCGACCGAACCGACACGCATATTGTCGGGTTGAAGCGACTGGCGGTCCTGCGGCAGGGGTACAGTCGGAGCGGTTTGCGTAGTGGCGCCCGGGTCTGTCGCTACGGTGTTTTCAGGCGGGGTGTAACTGTCGTCGGGCGTCTCGCCAGCGCCGTTATCGTATCCCGGCGCAGCAAGTCCGCGGTTTGCGAGCGTCTCTGGCGAAGAGGCTGAAAGCACGTCCTCGGCGACGCTTCCGCGCAGATAGGCTTCCTGTGCAAAAGCTGAACCATGACAAAGTGCCATCGCCACGCCCGACAAACACAGGCATCGCAGCCTGCGGGCAATGGGCGTCGAACCGCCAGATGGGATCTTGGCAAAAAGCATGTCGTGTTTTCAAACCGTCGCAACGTGGTAGATGAACGGTAAAGGCACATGGTTAATTCTTGGTTGCTGCGGCCAGTATCGTGACGGTTCCGGCCACACAAATGTTTGGACAATCGCCTGCGAAGAAGTTAACCCTTGCCGCCATGGAAAAGCTCGATCAGATCATCCCACCGGCAAACGCTGAAGCGGCCATCGCCTCGGCGTTGCGCACCATAAAGACCGAAAATGCGGGCCTCGCCGCGTTGGAAGACGCGCTGAACAATGGCCTTTCCGGTCCCTTTGTCGAAGCAGTGAAGCGTATCGTCGCCGCGCGCGGACGCCTTGTGGTTACGGGCGTGGGCAAGAGCGGCCATATCGGTTCCAAGCTTGCCGCCACCTTTGCGTCGACCGGTACATCGGCATTCTTCGTTCATTCGGCGGAAGCTAATCACGGCGATCTCGGCATGATCGGTCGCGACGATGTCATTCTGGCCATCTCGTGGTCGGGTGAAACGGCGGAACTGAAGGGCATTGTCAATTATTCGCAGCGCTTCCGCATTCCGCTGATCGCGATTACCGCAGGTGAGAATTCCGCGCTCGGTCGTGCGGCTGACGTCGTTCTGCTCCTGCCTAAAACGGCAGAGGCCTGCCCGCATGGTCTTGCGCCCACCACTTCGACCATGATGCAGCTTGCCATCGGCGATGCGCTGGCGATTGCACTCCTGGAAGCGCGGGGCTTTACCCCCAGCGACTTCAAGACTTTTCATCCCGGCGGTTCTCTGGGCGCCAGTCTCATCCATATTCGCGACATCATGCATCGCGGCGAACGGCTTCCGCTGGTGGAAACCGGCACATCCATGCCGGACGCGATGAAGGTTCTGGCGCAGAAGAGCTTCGGCTGCGTGGTTGTTGTCGATGACGCTGGCGATCTGGCGGGCATCGTTACGGACGGCGATATTTCGCGCAATCTGAGCCGTAACCTTGCGGCGATGACGGTCGATGAAATCATGACCCGTAAACCTAAGACAGTAGACCAGAACATGCTGGCGACTGCTGCGCTCAATACGATCAATGAAAATCACATCGGCGCGCTGATCGTCGTGGAGGCCGGACGCCCGATCGGGCTCGTGCACTTCCACGATCTGTTACGGATAGGCGCTGCCTGATTTGACAGATCGTTTCGCCGCCCAGCCGATAACCGGACCGGGCGGCGACAGGACCGGATTTCAGGGGCGCGCCACCGGGGTCATATCCTCAACCTTCTCGTCGCCCTGAATTGACACTTTTACAATTTCCTTCCCGTCTATGGCCATCTTCATAAGATCAACGGAACGGAGTTGACTGTTATCGTAGGTGCGGAAGTAGTAGCGCTTGCTCTTCAAGTCGCTGGCGCCCGTCCAAAGCGTATAGTCGGCCTGAATATTGCCGTTTGCATCCTTCTCGCCGTCGCGCGCCGAGCCCTTCGGAATGTCAAACTGATTGAGAATCTTGAACGCTTGCAGAACGGCGTCCTGTTCCGTCTTCGGCTGGAATACCGATTGCGAGAACGCGACGGCACGAACAAAACGCGAGGGAGGCGTGAAATCACCGGGCATGCCAAGCATACCCGAACCTTGCCCGGTCGGGACAATTTCGACCGGACCGAGTTTGACGGGGGGCTTTCCCGTCATGGAAAAATTCACATACTGGCGCAGATTGTTCATGTGAAAATCAAAGCCGGGCGAATTCGTGATCACACCAAGCGGATTATCATAGACATTCAACTTGCCGCCGACATATTCGACAACGATGCTTTTACCGGAAGCATCGTGCACGATGTAATGCGCCTCCGGAGCAAAGCCCCATTGGGTGAATACCGAGGACGCCACCACAATCTTTCCGATGTTTTCTTTCACTTCATCGACGGTGGCAAAATTCCCCAGAACGTAAGACACGAATTCCCATTGGGAAATGGTCCGGTCCGAGACATCAGTGGTGTAGGGCATGTAACCTGCGGAGGTCGGGAAATAGAACATCCCGGCGCCCAATCCCTTTTCGTTCAGCCCATCAAACAGATCCGGCAAGCCAGCTCCATTCATGCCGACCGAAGCGTATTTGGCAGTCCATTTGAGGCCGCTCTTGCCGTCTGGCGTCGTGCCTGTTCGTGAAAAACCGCGGGGCACCATCATGATCTCGGACTTGATATCGAGGCCAAATTCGAGTGTCCTCGCGTAGACAACGCTGCCATCGGCTGCGATGAGCCTGATGCCGGTGCATGCCTCGGCAGTTTGAACCACATTACCCAGCATCAAGGCGCAAACCGCAGCGATGGAGGTGAACTTTCTAAAGGCTCGTCTTTGCATCATTTGTATAGACCCCTTTTGATATGCGGAATTTACCGTATTGGGATAACCGCCGATCATTGCGCCGCACCGCACAGGTAGCGTGCCGTTGTTCCCATTGTTTGCATTTGGCCAAATGAAGACTGCTTCAGCACGGTTATGTGTTGGTTTTTGTTTATTCCAAAAAAACAACGGAGCGTATCGAAATTACGGGGGATTTTTGCTTGGCGTCCCATTTTATTCTTCTGTCCGTCCCAGGAAGTGGTGTAATATTCCCATACGTGCAAAAGTAAATATGGACTATCTATACTTGCAGGATGAATGCGAACGAGCAGAAGGCTTTTCTTGTGCCGAAGAGGCATGAGGGACCGACTGATGTTGCGGTTGGCTATCGGTGTCATGATATGGCGGTTGGGGCCGCGTGATGGCAGGGGTGATGAATAACGAAACTTTTATTTCGACCGCTATGGTAGAAACGGTCGCGCGCAGCGACTTCTGGCGAGAGGCGACCCGACCATTCTTCGACACCTCGCCCGTGGCTCAGAAAAGCCAAGAACCGCTGGAAGGGACAATAAGCTCTCGCCTGTTCGGTTCCATGGTGATCGGATCGGCATCATTCAACAGTCAGAGATACAATCGCGATCACCGCACCATCGTGCACAGCGGTCTGGAATATTATCTCATTCAGCTCTTTACCTCGGGAAAGATGAATGGCGATTTCAACGGTTTCAGCGTGCAGGCCGACGTAGGAGATATCTGCTTTCTCGATCTCACAAAGGTCTTCAAGAGCGAGGTCGATGCAGGCTCCAGGCTTTCGCTTGCAGTCTCCCGGCGCGATCTTGAAAAGGCAGTCGGGCCGCGCAGCCTCCATGGGGTTGTTTTGCGGGGGGACAAGCCGATGACCCGGTTGATCGCAACCTGTCTCAAGGGGATATTGTCTCTCGAACGCTCCCTTTCCCCGGAGGAGGTTCAAGCATCGGAGGAAGCGATAATCGCCCTGTTGGCCGGGGCCCTGAAAGGGCACGTATTTGAGTCCATGGAAGATTACCCTTCCATGCCTGTTGCGCTTCGTCAGCGAGTTTTGGCCTTCATCGATCAGAATATTGGCGCGCCAGATCTGTCGCCTGAACTCATCCAGCAAAAGTTGAGGGTTTCTCGTTCTCATCTTTATCGTGCATTTGCCGAGGATGGTGGTGTAGCGAAAATCATTCGCGACCGGCGGCTGGATGAAGCATTCAGGGAATTGACCAAACCCTCGAAGCGGCCCCGCTCGGTCAGTCAGATTGCGTTTAGCTTGGGGTTTTCAAGCGGGAACCAGCTGTTGCGCGGCTTCCGGGCGCGTTTTGACATGACGCCGAAAGAAGCCCGACACGAACGGGAACGCCTCCAGTTCGAGAGCGAGGTGCCGAATAATCTCCACGGTTATTTTACGGAGATGCTTAATCGCACCGTCAAACCGTAGTGCGTTTCGACCGGCAGATGCATGCCGGTCCCGCCTTATTCAGCGACTTCAATTTCCAGCGTAACCGGATCGAAAGCGACAACACGGACTTCCGTTCCCGTGGGCAGATCAGGTCCTTTTACGCGCCACACCGTATCGTTGATGCGGATGCGCCCGCGGCCATTGATGATAGGTTCGGTCAATGTGGCGCGCTGGCCGACCAGTTGCTCGCCGCGACGGTTGAGAAGCGGTTCGTCGGCATCGCTGCTGCGTGAGCCGAAGAAGCGGCGTCCCGCCAGCACGAAAATGACCGCCAGAACCAGAAACACGACGGTCTGAAACTGCCAGCCAAATCCCGTTGTGGAAGACAGGAGAAAGGCGAGAGCGCCGGTTACAAGCGCTGCAAGCCCGAACCAGATGAAGAAAAAGCCGGGCGCCAGAAGTTCCAGAATAAGCAGGACCAGCCCGAAAACGAGCCAGTTCCAGATGCCGAGACCGGACAGAAACTCGATAATCATGGCGCCCTCTCCCTTTATTCCAACGCACTATCCTACGCAAAACCGCTTCGCGCTTTTGCTGGAAATGCTTTAACGCCCCGCAGGCGGAACGCTGCGCGGGCGGGAAGAAGCAGGTGGCTGCGGCGCCGGGTCTACCGGCTTGCTGCCATCGCCAAAGACTTCCCTGGCAATTGCGCCAATCCCGCCGAGCGAACCGATGAGAGAGCTTGCCTCAAGCGGCATCAGCACAACTTTCTGGTTCTTGGCGCTGGCGATATTGCTCAAGGCTTCGGTGTACTTTTGCGCAACAAAGTAGTTGAGCGCCTGCACATTGCCGTTGGCGACAGCTTCGGAGACCATGGTCGTGGCTTTCGCTTCTGCTTCGGCAAGGCGTTCGCGTGCTTCCGCCTCGCGCTTGGCCGCTTCCAGCTTGCCCTCTGCTTCCAGAATCTGCGACTGCTTCTGGCCTTCGGCGCGCAGAATCTGCGCGTTGCGATCGCCTTCCGCTTCCAGAACCTGCGCGCGCTTGTCGCGCTCGGCCTTCATCTGCCGCGCCATTGAAGTCACGATGTCTTCCGGCGGGTTGATATCCTTGATTTCCACGCGTGTCATCTTGAGGCCCCAGGGATGGGCGGCCTCGTCGACGACCCGCAGCAGACGATCATTGATCGCATCGCGGTTCGAAAGAAGCTCATCCAGATCCATCGACCCCATGACAGTACGAATGTTCGTCATGGTCAGATTGAGGATTGCATATTGGAGGTTCGCGACCTGATAGGCCGCCTGTGCAGCATTGAGCACCTGATAGAAAGCCACGCCGTCAACGCCGACAATGGCATTGTCGCGGGTGATGACTTCCTGCGTCGGGACATCAAGCACCTGCTCCATCATATTGAGGCGAGCGCCGATACGGTCGAAAAACGGCACGATCAGATTGAGGCCGGGATTGAGGGTGCGCGTATAGCGGCCGAACCGCTCGACCGTGTAATTATACCCCTGCGGCACGGTCTTTATGCCGGCAAACAATGTCGCCAGAACCAGTGCGGCCAGAATGAGCAACGTGATATCGAAACCGGTCATTGTTTTTCCTTAAGGCAATAGGCAGTAGGGCAATAAGGCAGCAGGCAAATTCTAGCACAGATCAGAACATACTGCCTTACTGCCCTATTGCCTTGCCCCTTCAATCTAAACCCATCCTTGCAATTCGCGACGCACCAGCGTCTCGATGACCTTCATGCCGTCTTCACTGTCATTGAGACAGGGAATATGGCTGAAATTCTCGCCACCATTTTCGAGAAATGCTTCTGCGGCCTCATTGCCGATCTCATCCACCGTTTCCAGGCAGTCGGCCACGAATCCCGGATTGAGAACAGCCATCGACTTGACCCCGTGCCTGGCCAGTTCCTCGACCGTTTCGTCCGTATAGGGCTGGAGCCATTCTTCCGGCCCGAAACGCGACTGGAACGTGGAACGAAACTGGCTGTCATCCAGACCCAGCCTCGCCTGCAGCAAGCGTGATGTTTCAAGGCATTGCTGGCGGTAAGGGTCGCCCTTGTCGGAATAGCTTTTTGGGATGCCATGATAGGAAGCCAGAATTACTTCCGGCTTGAAGGAAAGCGTTTCGAGATGTTTCTCGATGGAACGAGCCAGCGCCTCGATATACACCTGCTCCGCTTCATAGGATGGTACGATGCGCACCGCCGGCTGGAAACGCTTCTTCATGAGCGCTTCGAAGAACTTGTCGTTCACCGTCGCGGTGGTCGTTGCCGAATATTGCGGGTAAAGCGGGAACATGACGATCCGCTCGCAACCCTGTTCCAGAAGACGGTCAGTGACGCTTTCAATGGACGGTTGGCCGTAACGCATCGCCCAGTCCACCACCACATTGGGATATTCAGCGAGCGCCTTGGCAAGTTTCTCTCCTTGCGCGCGGGTATAGGTGCGCAATGGAGATTCGTTTTTCTCGCGATTCCAGATGCGATCGTAAAGCCTGCCGGAGCGTTTCGGGCGGGTACTCAGAACGATGCCGTAAAGGATCGGATACCAGATCAGGCGCGGCCATTCGATGACGCGGCGATCCGAGAGAAACTCGGCCAGATAGCGGCGCATCGGGCCATAACTCGTGCCATCCGGCGTGCCGAGATTGACAAGCAGAACACCGACTTTCGGCAGTTTTCCCTGCGCCTCCGGTCTGGTTGTCTGGTTGGTCTTCTCCTGCACTTTGTCCATCTCACTCATCTTCCGACTCCTGTTCAGCCGGAAAACTAGAGAAAAAAAGACAAATTACAATCCTGACAATTGCCGCTGGCGCAATTCTATCGGCGCGGGTGTTTCCCGCGCCGTAAATCGTCGAGGTTCAGACGAAAAATCCGGTACTTAACCCGCCGCGCGACGCGTCAGGGAGAAGCGCGAGCCCGACGACGACGTGCAGTTGAGCTGCGACTGCGAAACGAGGGCGCAGTTCACCTTCGACGAGGTGCCGCGAACGATGGAGCGCATGTCGATTTCAACAAGCTGCGGCGACTGGTAACGATAGTTGCCTTCTGCAAGCTTTTCGTTCGTGTCGGTGGCGCGGGTTTCGAAAACGCCGCCGTTGAAGGACGAAACGATGCCATTGGGATCGACCCAGCTGCCTTCGATGCCAGCCGGCGCGCGGGAGACGACCGGAACATTGCCGCCGACCGGCCCAGTCGTTTCGCACGCCGCCAACGCCAGCGACATGACTGCAAGAGGGGCAATGATGCGGAAGCGTTTCATATCCATGCTCTCCATTGAGCATTCCGAGCCAGAACCGTAGCTTAGCTGGCGTCTGAAATGCGTAACCAGATATTTAGAGCGGTATCAACGATTCCGTGCTGATGGGAACCGCTCGGGATGATTAGTTTGATGTATGGAAACTTGCACGAAAACAAGTCCTCATTGCGAGGAATAAGTGTCAGGACTGTCGATTTGTTAGCAATGATGCAAGATCGCCGCGCCGGATAAAGGGCGCGCCTGGCCTTTCTACTTCTCTGTCACGACCTGAACAGGAGCATGGCGGATATCGCCAGCACGACTGTCACGATGACCGCCGACGCGGAAAGGATGCGGTGAAGACAGCGATTGACCGCAATATTGCTCCTGGACAAGCCCTTGGACCCAAGGGATTTCACTATCTGGTAGAGAACGAGATAGACGACAATCGCCACAAGTCCGATTGTCCATCCAAGCTCCACCAACCTGTCCGGGTGACCCGGCACGCCGAGAATCCAGGGTAAAACGAGCAGGCCGCAGACCAGAGCCATCAGATCGGGAAACCGGCTTGCAATCAGCCTCATCATGGTGCGGGCAGAGCGGTGCAGACGCATATTCCTTATGGAATGGCCCGGCCGAAACCGGGCCGGTTTGATCAACGCACCAGAATATTGCGGAACTGCCATGGGTCCTTGGTGTCGAGGTCTTCCTTGAACAGGTGGCCACGACCTTCCAGCGGCGTCCAGTCGGTATAATAACCGTTCACGGGTCCCAGATACTGCATCTGGACTTCAAGGCAGCGGCGGTAATCCATTTCATCGGTCTCGACGATGCCGCTTCGCGGATTCTCCAACGCCCAGACCATGCCCGCTAGAACAGCCGAGGAGACTTGCAGGCCGGTTGCGTTCTGATAGGGCGCGAGCTTGCGCGCTTCCTCGACGCTCAATTGCGAGCCATACCAATAGGCGTTCTTGTCGTGGCCATAGAGCAGAACGCCAAGCTCATCGCTGCCATCCAGAATTTCATGCTCTTCCAGAACGTGCTGCACCGGCTGTGCCTTGCCGCCCGCGCCGAACATTTCGTCAAGCGCCAGAATGGCGTCATTGCTCGGGTGATAGGCGTAGTGGCAAGTCAGGCGGAAGTCGAGCTTGCCCTTCTTGTCGCGTAGCGTGAAAAAGTCGGCAATGGAGATCGCTTCATTATGCGTGACAAGCAGGCCGTATTGCGCGCCGAGCGTCGGGCACCATGTACGGATGCGGGTATTGCCGCCGGGCTGTTCAAGGAAAATCGCGGCCTTGTTGCCCTTTTTCTGCTTGCGGGCGTTCTTGGGCATCCATTTCTCATGGCTTCCCCAGCCAAGTTCCGCCGGTTGCAGGCCCTCGGCGATGAAGCCCTCGACGGACCATGTATTCCAGAAAGTGTTGAAAGGCTTCGGCTCCTTGGCGCGCTGGGTATCACGTTCCGCGATGTGGATGCCCTTGACGCCGGCCTTCTTCATCAGTTTCGCCCAGCCGTGACGGTCATCCGCCGCCGGTTCGGTGAAATCGAGCTTCAATTCGGTCGCGAGGTCGACCAGCGCTTTCTTGACGAACCACGAGACCATGCCGGGATTTGCGCCGCAGCAAGAAACGGCGGTCGTGCCGCCGGGGTTCTTGCGCTTTTCAGCGCGCACCGTTTCGCGCAGCGCATAATTGGTGCGCGAGGCATTGTCGGCTTTTTCATCGAAATAGAAGCCGAGCCAAGGTTCCACTACCGTATCGATATAAAGTGCGCCATGTTCCCGGGCGTAACGCATCAGGTCGAGCGATCCGGTGTCGACCGAAAGATTGACGACGAAGGGCTGGCCCTCCGTTCCTTTCAGGAGAGGGCCGAGAACCTTCTTGTAATTGTCCTTGGTGATCGCTTCCTTGATGAAGCGAATGCCCTTGTCGTCAAGAATCTTGCGATTGGCTTCGCTCGGATCGATCACGACCATGCGTGATTGGTCGAATTTGAAATGACGTTCAATCAGCGGCAGGGTACCGCGCCCGATCGACCCAAAGCCGATCATGATGACGGGGCCGGTTATCTCGCCATAGACTTGCCATTTCGCTTTCGCCATTTTCTTCCTCTCAGATGCCGCAGAATTGCGGTCAGGTTATCACCCGCTTTAGCTGATGCCCGGAAAAGATAACACAACTTCATTGAAAGAAAGAAACGTCACAAGGTCATGACATCGATACATGTTTAACGCGTTTTAGCTTTTTAAGCCTCGACCAGCTGTGCGCGGATCATGCCGCGCAGCGAATTGCCGACGAGAATGTTGCGCGCATTCTTGAGCGTATCCATGGTCACGATACCCACTTCCACCACGCTGTTATTGAGCAATTCACGGCGCAGCACGCCGTCAAGCAAACCGCATGACAGGGCCGGCGTCATGCAGGCCGCGCCGCCGACATCGAGAAATATCGACGTGATGGTTCCTTCACAGACTTCTCCGCGATCATTGAGCAGAATGACTTCGTTGACCTCTGCCGGGGAGTACTCCTCCCGTGCCGCGAGATAGGCCTGCCGCCTGGTCGTCTTGTGGCGCAGCAGGGGATCGTTGTGATTGAGACGCGTGCGCGCAATCGCGATCCGCCACACTGTCTGGCACGACAGCGGTTCATATGGGGTGCTGGAGACCGTCGCAACACCGTCCGGTGCAAGCGTCAGCCGCAGTTTCAGGGCCTGTTCGCCAGTTCCGATTTCTGCAATCTTTTGCCGGACGGCGTCCATATTGCAGGAAAACCCCAGTTCACGGGCAGATTTCTCTAGGCGGGCCATGTGCAGGTCGAAGCGCAGAACGCCGGAGAGCGGTTCCCAGCGCATGGTTTCAATCAGTTGGTAATCCGGCTCTATCATGACGACCTCCGCTCCATCTGACTGGATGGAGCCGCGAACCGTGCTTTCAGAAGACATTCCTCATACTCCGCCTGCGCCGTGGAATCGAAGACCACACCGCCCCCGACATTGAAGATCGCACGATTTTCATCCAGAAGCGAGATCGTACGGATGGCAACGTTGAAACGCATGCGTCCGCTGGGCTCGATCCAGCCGAGCGAGCCGCAATAGATGTCGCGCGGCCCGGTCTCCAGTTCACGCAGAATTTCCATGGCGCTGATTTTCGGCGCGCCTGTGATCGAGCCGCACGGGAAAAGGGCGGCAAAAAGCGACCGCAGCGATAAATTATCTTTCAGCCTGGCCCGCACGCGGCTGATCATCTGATGGACGGTGGGATAGGTTTCGACGCGAAAGAGTTCCGGCACGTCGAGCGAGCCGACTTCGCTGACCAGCGAAATATCGTTCCGCAAGAGATCGACGATCATACGGTTTTCAGCCTGATTCTTGGGATCGTTCAGCAGAAACTGACGGTTATGTTCGTCTTCTTCCGGCGTTGCGCCGCGCGGCATGGTGCCTTTCATCGGATGCGTTTCGATCCACCCGTCGCCATCGACCTCGAAGAAAAGTTCCGGCGATCGCGACAGGATGATCGGCCCGGCCAGATCGCAATAGGTCGCGTAGCGAACCGGCTGACGCTTCGCAAGCATGTTGAACAGGACCAGCGGGTCGCCGTCCCATTCCGCGTGGATCGGAAAGGTAAGATTGCCCTGATAGCAATCGCCCTCACGCAAATGCCGGTGCAAGCGCTCGAAACGGGGCGCGTAGTCTTCGAACGACCATTGCGCGACAGGATTGCGCAGAAAGGTGGCATTGTCTTCGCTGCGACCGTGCATTCGCTCATCGGACGGGCCATCGAATACGCCGAAGCAGAGAAGCGGCGCATGCCGCCCGCCGGGAAGCAGCGGTTTGAGCTTGGGTTCGAGAAGATAGCCAGCTTCATAAGAAAGATAGCCCGCAAGCCACTTTCCGGCCTCGTGCGCCGCTTGCATCGCATCCCATGCGGGCTCGAATTCATCCGGCGTGTCGGCGCGAATGATCGTTGAGGGAGCCGCAAAAAGTACATCGCGGCCCGCCTTGTCGTCCCGAAAGAGAATAAGCGGTTTGCTACCCGGCTGGGTCACAGGTTTGCTCAGTCTTCCATGGCTTCGAGTTCATCGATGATGCCTTCGATCACCGACAGTCCCTTGCCCCAGAAATCCGGATCGGTTGCATCAAGGCCGAATGGCGCAAGCAATTCCTTGTGGTGCTTGGTGCCGCCAGCCTTCAGCATGTCGAAATACTTCTGCTGGAAGCCCTTTTCCGAGTTCTGGTAAACCGCATAAAGCGAGTTCACCAGACAGTCGCCAAACGCATAGGCATAGACATAGAACGGCGAGTGGATGAAATGCGGAATATAGGTCCAGAAGGTCTCGTAACCCGGATTGAGATTGACGGCATCGCCAAGGCTCTCGCGTTGCACATCCATCCAGATTTCGCCGATGCGTTCCGCGGTCAATTCGCCTTCACGGCGCTCAGTGTGGACACGGCGCTCAAACTGGTAAAAGGCGATCTGGCGCACGACCGTATTGATCATGTCCTCGGCCTTCTGCGCCAGCATGGCCTTGCGCTCACGCTTGTCCTGCGTTGCGGCCAGAAGCGAGCGGAAAGTCAGCATTTCGCCGAACACGGATGCGGTTTCAGCGAGCGTCAGCGGGGTTGAAGCCATCAGCGCGCCCTGACTGCCCGCCAGAACCTGATGCACGCCATGACCCAGCTCATGCGCCAGCGTCATCACATCGCGCGGCTTGCCCATATAGTTGAGCAGCACATAAGGGTGCGCCGACGGCACGGTCGGGTGCGCGAAGGCGCCCGGCGCCTTGCCGGGACGCACGGCTGCGTCGATCCAGTTCTTGTCGAAAAAATTCTTGGCGATTTCCGCCATTTCCGGCGCGAAATTGCCATAGGCGGACAGCACGGTTTCACGTGCCTTGTCCCATGGGATCAGCGCTTGTGGCGTTTCCGGCAGCGGGGCGTTGCGATCCCAGTTTTCGAGCTTTTCAAGCCCGAGCCATTTGGCTTTCAGCTTGTAATAGCGGTGCGAAAGGCGCGGATAGGCATCTTCCACCGCCTTGGCCAGCGCATCCACCACATCCCGCTCGACGCGGTTGGCAAGGTGGCGGCTGTCGGCGATGTCCTGAAAACCGCGCCAGCGATCAGAAATTTCCTTGTCCTTGGCAAGCGTGTTGGTGATCAGCGTGAAGGTGCGCAGATTGGCCGCGAAGGTCTTTGCCAGCGCTTCAGACGCTTTTTTGCGCACCGCACCATCGGCATCCTGCAGCATGTTCAGCGTCGGCTCGATGCTCAGTTCCTTGCCATCGATTTCAAAGCGAAGCCCCGACATGGTTTCATCGAACAGCCGGTTCCAGGCGCTATAGCCGGTGATCGACTTCTCGTGGAAGAGCTGCTCCAGCTTGTCATCGAGCTGGTATGGCTTGTCCAGGCGCAGATCGGTCAGCCATGGTCGGTAATGGCCGATGGCTGCATTATCGTTCATCGCCTTTTCCAGAACGGCATCGTCGATGCGGTTCAGTTCGAGGCCGAAGAAAATGAGATGCGTGCTGGCGTCGGTCAGCTTTTGCTGCGTGTCGCCGAAAAGCTTCATGCGCTTCGGGTCGGTCGTGTCGCCGTAGTAATAGAGGCCAGCGAAAGAGCCGATACGGCCCATGAGCTCGTCAAGCGCCTCAAACTCCTTGATTGCATCGGCAAAATTGCCGCCATTGGCCTTGGCCGCTTCGTCGCCGAGTTTGCCCTTCCAGCGTTCCTCAAAAGCTGCTGCGTCCTTTATCGCCTTTTCAATATCGCCTTTCAGCTCCGCGCTGTCGGCGGATGGATAAAGATCGGCCAGATTCCATTCCGGAAGACTGCCGAGATCAGCCTCGGCTACAGCCGCATCGTTGGCAGGCGCACGCAAAGCCTTGTTGAAGGAAACGGATTCTGAAAAGCGGGTCATGAACATTCTCCAAGAGCATTTCCATAAAAAGTGCGAAGCGGTTTTTCGTCGGATAATGCGTACAAACAAAGAGATAGAGCGGCTCCACGATCCAGCGCTAACCGCAGCCGCTCTGTCACGCTCCTTCTCGCACGTCTTGTCATGATCGCCAAGAGGTGGGAAAAGGCCTTCGATCATTTGTGAATGACCTGTCCGCCCAGGCTGATGAATAACCAGATTGGCGAATAAGCGGATGGTTGAAGCAGAAAGCGAAGTCAGGATACAAATTTTGTGAAATGGGACACTGAGGCACATTTTCGTACCTTGCATTCGTTGAAGGCTTGGCACCAAATAACGCGCCTAGAATATGAGACATTTAAACTGTTTAAGTATTTCGGGCGCGGGAACTCCATAGGTAATGATAACTGTTAATGGCCACGCGCATACTCATAGCGGATGACGATCCGATCCATCGACGCAATCTGGAAGCGATAGTCATGCGCATGGGCTATCGGACCATCCTGGCGGATGGCGGGGCCAGCGCACTCAGCTTCGTCAGCCAGCGCAAGGACATTGTCCTCATGCTGCTCGATCTATCCATGCCGGATATGGATGGCCTGACCGTTTTGCGGCGCATGCGCGAAGCTGGAAACAGCGTTCCGGTGATCGTTCTCGTCCAGAACGATGATCTCCAGCCGGTTCTCCAGGCTATGAAAATGGGGGCGATCGATTTCGTGACCAAGCCGGTCGCCTTCGAGCGCGTGCAGGTTTCCGTTTCCAATGTGCTGAAGATCGATGCGCTGACACAGGAAATCCGCCGCGCCCGCTCCTCACTGAAGGCCCATCTGACACTTTCCGATATGGCGATCAAAAGCCCGGAAATGGAACGGGTCGCCATTCTGGCGCGTCGGGCTTCGGCGCTGGACGCGCCGCTTTTGATCGAAGGAGAGCCCGGAAGCGGCAAAGAGACGTTGGCCCGCGCCATTTGCAGCGGCAGCGTCCGCTGGCGCGGCCCTTTCGTGACAGTCGACTGTCGCACCCTGACGGTGGACAATGCTGACGAAGTTTTTTTCGGAGTTTCAACCGCACGGCGCGACCGTCGCGATGGCGATCCCCTTCGCAGCCTCGGAAAGCTCGCGGAAGCCGATGGCGGCACGCTATTCCTCGATGAAGTAGGCGCGCTGCCGCGCCACACGCAGATAAAGCTTTTTGCCGCAATGCAATCCGGTCAGTTCGAAACCAGCGGCGGAGGCGAGCGCGTTCTTTCGAATGCCCGCATCATGGCTTCGAACAGCCGCCCGCTGGCCGATCTGGTCCATATGGGGCGCTTTCACGCCGGGCTTTACCACTTGCTCGGGTCCTTTGCCGTAGCCATGCCGCCCCTGCGCAATCGTCTGGAAGATATTGCGATCCTGTTGCACCAGTTCATGATGCGCTATGTCAGTGAAGAGCGGATGGGGCACATCACCGGCATCACAACTCACGCATTGGAAAAGCTGAAGGCTTATCATTGGCCCGGCAATGTGCGGGAACTGAAAAATGCGGTTTATCGGGCCGTGCTTCTCTGCGAAACTGGCGAACTGACAGCGGCCGATTTCGCCCAGATCGGGGCGGGAACGGAATCTGCAAGGGCCGCGCAGCAGTCCGGTCGATTCAGCCTCGTCGATCATGATCCGGGCCTGAGCGGCACGGCGGGCATGTTCAGCGGGATCGACGCGGAAGGCGAGGTGCGTACGCTTGCCGCTGCCGAGGAGGAAATGATCCGGTTCGCGATCGCTCATTATGACGGCCAGATCAGCGAAGTCGCCCGGCGTCTGGGCATTGGAAGAACCACGCTTTACCGGAAGCTGAAGGAATATGGCATCGATGTGGCGTCGATTTCCGGCAAGGGAATGGGTGTCGAGGAAGAGGCTGATATCAGCCCTTTCAACCGCGCGGCCGGATGATCCTGCCGCGCGTAACATATTGAATTTCAGTTATTTATAACAGATTTGCTGTCGCCCTTCGCAGGTACTGTTGCGAATTAAAGACTGTTAATAATTTTTTAACCATGGCGAAAATAGATGCACGTGTGTGGCTTTTTTGCCATGGTGTTTCCTCATTTGTTGTTCACTAAGCGTCCGTTAACCATTAAATCCGACAATCGGAAGCTCGAGTGGAACTGAAACGCAGGCTTTTTGCGACACCGCAAAGAAAGTTCCGAAAGACGCTCGGAGAATGCCTCTGGGGGCGGAAAACGGTAAGGCGATACGATTCGATGAACAGCATATCGACCATTAAAGCGCGCTTTGCGAAGGCTTGGACTGGAATGAAGGACAACATCAAAATGTCTGTATCCATTCCGTCTGCCCTTGCCGCTGCTGCGGTTCTCATGGCGCTGTCTCCTTCGCAGGCTTCGGCTGAAACCCGTTCCCTCAAGCTTTATTACGTCCATACCGGCGAAAAAGCGGAAATAGTCTTTAAGAGAAACGGGCGCTTCGATGCGCAGGGCTTGAAGAAGCTGAACGTTTTCCTGCGCGACTGGCGCCGCAATGAGCCGACCAAGATGGACCCACGCCTGTTCGATCTGGTCTGGCAGGTTTACCGCTCCTCCGGGTCGAGCCAGTATATCACCGTCGTTTCTGCCTATCGTTCGCCAGCCACCAACGCCATGCTGCGTTCGCGTTCAGCCAATACCGGCGTTGCCAAGAAGAGCCAGCATATGCTTGGCCGCGCGATGGACTTTTACATTCCCGGCGTTCCACTGGCGAAGCTGCGCGGCATCGGCATGCGCTATCAGATTGGTGGCGTCGGCTATTATCCGCGTTCCGGCTCGCCATTCGTCCATATGGACGTCGGCAATGTTCGCTCCTGGCCGCGCATGAGCCGTCGCGAGCTGCTCGCATTGTTCCCGGACGGCAAAACCGCTCACCTGCCCGCCGATGGCAAGCCATTGCCTGGCTATGAGCAGGCATTGGCCATGATTGAAAAGCGCAAGGCTGGCGGTGGCGAGGTCATGGTGGCCAGCAATTCCTCACCGCGCCGCAGCAAGAGCCTGTTCGGCGCGCTGTTTGGCGGTGGTGCCGATGAAGAAGAAGAAAGCGGCGGTGAAATAAGCGCTCCACCGGCGACGGCGCGTCCGGCGCGCGCAGCGCCTGCACGTCAGGCTCCGGCAGCAGTTCCGGAAGAGCCGGTCCAGCAGCCGCGTGAAACCATGGTTGCCGCTCTGCCTGCCCGCGAGGCCCCGGTGCCGATGCAGGCGCCACGTCCGGAAACCGGGCTCGATGCCCAGGCACAGGCCGCTGCCGAAGTTCCGGTCGCTGCGCTCAACGTGCCGATCCCGGCCCGCAAGCCAGCATTGGCGCCGCAGGATGCCGTTGCGCTCGCCGCAGCCGAGCCTGCTGCCGTGGATGCGAACATGGCACAGGTTGCCGATGCAGGCACGCCTTCGCCACTGATGAACGGTTTTGTGCCGATCCCATCGGCTCGCCCGCAGCTTGAGGCGGATAATATGCAGCTTGCCGCAGCCGTGATCCCGTCGGCGCGTCCGGTGCGCCCGGGTGAAAATCCCGCAGCAAGCGGTCAGGACGCGATTGCCGCGCTGGTCAACAGCCAGCAGAACGAACCGGCACAGGTCGCCGATGCTGGCAATGTGGCCGTACCGCAGCCGGGTGAAACGGCAGCTTTCCCGCTGCCGAAGGAAGCGCCGCGTGGCAATACGCAGCTTGCCCTGCTTTCCAGGAAGGATGAGATCGGCGAACTGATCGCTCCGCCTTCCGACGATTATTATGACAGCAAGCCGGTTGTCGACGCTGCACCAAAGCAGGCACCGGCAGCAGTGCAGACCGCTTCGGTGGCCCGCCCCGCGCCGGCCAGGGCCACCGCGTCTGCTGCCCACAAACAGGTCGCCGCGATTGGCAAGGCCTCTGAAACTGGCGTTCGCGCCACGGCGAAGGGCGCGCGCCGGGTAGCCAAGGCTCAGTCCAAGCCGCGTGCGGTTGTCCAGCCGGCAGCGATGCCGACTTCGGAAGTCGCCATGTCGACGGAATCCGTGTCGAGCGCCGTACCGGTTACCAATCCGGTACTCCGCAACGACGCACTGCGCTCAGCACCGGCGATGGTCTACACGGCAGGTTTCCAGCGCGGCAATCTGCCGAGCGAACGCGCCAACCAGTTCAGCGGAAGTGCTGTTACCTTCCTGACGGTGGCGAAGTTTACCGAAACCAATTGATCGCCGCACAAGCGAGAACGAACCAAAAAGGGGCCCTCGAAGGCCCCTTTTGCATTCCTGTCTGGTCCTGCTCAGCTTTTGAGAGCGGCTGCTTCGCTTGCAAGCTTCGTGATCGCATCCCAGTTGCCAGCCTCGACGAGTTCCTTTGGTGCAACCCAGGAACCGCCGACGCAGACAACGTTGGGCAATGACAGGTAATTTTTTGCATTGGCAAGACTGATGCCGCCGGTCGGGCAGAAGACGGTTCCCGCGAGCGGCGAGGACAATGCCTTCAGGAACGATGCGCCGCCAGCCTGTTCTGCCGGGAAGAATTTCAGATGGGTGTAGCCTTCTTCGCGCAGTGCCAGCATCTCGCTTGGCGTGATGGCTGCGGGCAGAAGCGGCACGTCGCTGTCATTGGCGGCTGCAACGATATATTTCGTTGCGCCGGGGCTGACGATGAAGCGCGAACCCGCCTTCGCCGCATCCTCATACTGTTTGGCATTGAGGATCGTTCCGGCACCGACGATTGCTTCCGGCACTTCATCCGCAACGGCACGAATGGCATCGAGCGCCGCAGCCGTGCGCAAGGTGATCTCGATAGCGGGCAATCCACCCTTGGCAAGCGCGCGCGCCAGCGGAACAGCATGTTCCACCTTGTCGATCAGCAGAACCGGGATGACCGGCTGGCCTGTCATGATGGGGACGAGAAGGTCGGTTTTCTGAGACATCGGCTTGCTCGGCTGTTGAGCGCATCTCGTTGGTGAAATGCGCGGATTCAGGACAAATGAATGGAGCACCCGATATATCGGCTAAAGGATGTTCCATCCATATAAATCGATTTAAGTTCCCTTCTGCGGTTTGTCCACTATTGAAGGGAATTGTATTCACGCGGCTCTTTTAAAATTATCGAGCTGCTTTTGCCAGCGCTGATAGGCTTCGGCCATGCGTTTGTCATATTGGTTGCGGGCAAAGGCCGGACCGTTGTAGCGACGCGCGAATTCCCGCCAGTTGCGATCCTTCAGCACTTCAAGAAGCTCCGCCTTTTCGATGAAGCGCAGCATCAGCCGCGCTTGCCCGGCAACTGATCCGCGTGCTTCCGCGACGAGATCCTCGACCGTTGGATAACCAAGCCATTGCCAATGGGCACCCATGACCTGACCGAGCCCCCAGGATGTGGACTCAAATGCTGCCTTCTTGTTCAAGCCCATGGCGCGCTCAAGCAGAAGCCAGCGCTCGCCTTGCGATTTCGGATTGCGTATCTTTCCCGCAACCGGGGCTGACAAGCCGTTGCTCCTTGCATAGTCGCGCAAGCGTCCGGAAAGCCTGCGGTCGAAATAATGACCCTCGAACCGGATTGCCGGTTCCTTGCCGCCATTGACGTTGTAAAGCGCGCGACCGCCGCTCTCCACTTCCGCAATCGCCAGCAAAGCCGCTGCATCAATCTCCGCCTCTTTTGCCATTGTCGTCAGGGCTGCAATGGTTTGGCTGTCGAACATCTATTGCTCCTCGAAAGTTGATCTCCGAGGCCGATTTTGGGGCGACTTCGACGCATGAGGATAAAGTTGACTTGAATTCGCCGTTTGCGGGGATTAGTTGCGAGGTGAATTTTCAAAGAAGACAGAACCGATGAGCAATTTGCCTTTCACCGTTGCCGCCCTTTATTGCTTTGCGCCGCTGCCGCAATATGAAAGCCTGCGCGTGCCGCTGGCACAGCTTTGCTGCGCCAATGGCATCAAGGGAACGCTGCTTCTGGCGGCGGAAGGCATCAACGGGACGGTCGCGGGCACCGCACAGGCGATTGAAAAGCTTGTTCAGCACATCACGGCCATTCCCGGTCTGGCGGAGCCGGAACTCAAATATTCCCATGCGAGCGAAATGCCGTTCCATCGCATGAAGGTGCGGTTGAAGCGCGAGATCGTCACCATGGGCGTGGAGGGTATCGATCCGCTGAAGAGCGTTGGCACCTATGTCGCGCCGCAGGACTGGAACGCACTCATCGCCGATGAAAACACGGTCGTCGTCGATACGCGCAACGATTATGAATATGCCATCGGGACGTTCGAAGGGGCGATCGATCCGCAGACCAAGACATTCCGGGAGTTTCCCGAATGGGTCGAGCAGAATCGCGACAAGCTGGAAGGCAAGAAGATCGCCATGTTCTGCACGGGCGGTATCCGTTGCGAAAAGGCGACGGCCTTCGTCAAGGGGCTTGGCTTCGAGGATGTCTTCCATCTCAAGGGTGGAATCTTGAAATATCTTGAAGAAGTTCCACGTGAAGAAAGCATGTGGAATGGCGAGTGCTTTGTGTTCGATGAGCGCGTGGCCGTTGGCCACGGCCTTGCTGAGAGCGACGTCGAACTTTGCCGCGCCTGCCGCCGCCCGATTTCGCCGGAAGATAAGCTTTCGCAGTTTTTCGAGGAAGGCGTTTCCTGCGCTGGCTGCTATGACGAGCGCACGCCGGAAGATCGCGCCCGTTATGCGGAGCGCCAGAAGCAGGTGAAGCTTGCCGAGAAGCGCGGGGCGCACAAGCATATCGGCAGCTGATGCCGCACGCCCCTCATAGGGCTGGTCAAACGGATTTTACCGCATTATGGTAGCGCTGCGGAACGATCTGAATTCGTTGCGCAATTTTGGGCAGCTTTTGCATGGACGCCCGTGCATCAAGGGTTTGACGGCATCCGGGTCGCGTTTGCCTCCATCACACCCATCATCGCAAGTCAGGGCAGGGAAATCTCCCATGCTCGAACAGAAACGGCGCCGGTTTTCCGGCGGATGATGGTTTGCCTGCTGTTGCAGGCGATATGGAGGATATTCATGAAGAAACTGATCGCCGCATTTCTCATCACCGTTGCTGCGGGCACCTTCTCGGTCGCTCATGCTGCCGAGAAGGTGACTGTTTTTGCCGCCGCCAGCATGAAGGACGTTATCGAGGAGGCCGCCCGGCAGATGAAGGCCAGGGACGGCACGGAAGTGGTTGCGTCGTTTGCGTCTTCGTCGGTTCTGGCCAAGCAGATCGAGCAAGGCGCTCCGGCGCAGATTTTCATTTCCGCCGATCTCGACTGGATGGATTATGTCGAAAAGGCCGATGCCATCGACAAGGCTTCGCGCAAGGTGATCGCGGGCAATGCGCTGGTGGTCGCAACGCAGAAGGACACGCCGAAGGGCGAGGCGAAACAGCTTTTAAGCGCAGGTCGTTTCGCCATGGGTGACCCGTCGAATGTCCCGGCCGGCAAATACGGCAAGGCAGCGCTGGAAAAGCTCGATATCTGGAAGCATGTCGAGAAAAATGCAGTCTTTGCGGAAAATGTGCGCGTTGCGCTGCATTATGTCAGCCGCGGCGAAGTCAAGGCGGCCATCGTTTACGCCTCGGACCGTGCCGCCGCGCCGGAACTGGTCGAAGCCTATCGGTTCCCGGCTGACAGCCATGCACCGATCCTCTACCCTGCGGCGCTTGTAGCGAAAAACGAAACCGATGCCGCCAAGGCTTTTCTTGCATTCCTTGAAAGCGATGCCGGTCAGGCGATCATCAAGGACAAGGGCTTCGTCGGCGCTGCGGAGGCCGCAGAATAAATGATGGAAGGCAATGTCTGGCAGATCGTGTCTCTGTCGCTCCGGGTTGCCGGAATAGCCATCATTGTCGCGCTGCCAGTTGCCTTTGTCGTGGCGTGGGTTCTTGCCCGGTTCAATTTTCCGGGCAAGTCGCTGGCGCAGGCCATTGTCACCATGCCGCTGGTCTTGCCGCCGGTGGTGACGGGCTATCTGCTCCTGATCCTGTTCGGGGCGCGGGGCGCGCTTGGCGCGCCCTTGCAGGAATGGTTCGGCCTTTCGTTTTCCTTTCGCTGGACGGGTGCTGCGCTTGCCGCCGGCGTGATGGCGTTTCCGCTGCTCGTCCGCCCGATCAGGCTTTCGATAGAAGGGCTGGATCGCGGGCTTGAGGAAGCGGCGCGTACACTGGGCGCCAGCCGTTTCACCGCCTTTTTCACCGTCATCCTGCCGCCCTTGTTGCCCGGCGTGCTGGCGGGCGCGGTGCTTGGCTTTGCCAAGGCGCTGGGCGAGTTCGGCGCCACAATCACCTTCGTGTCCAACATTCCGGGCGAAACGCAGACCCTTTCACTCGCCATTTATGCCCTGATGCAGACCCCATCCGGTGACGCGGAAGCATTTCGGCTCATTGCCATATCCGCCGCCATTTCAGTGGTTGCCGTCGTGCTTTCCGAGTGGTGGCAGCGCAGGCTCGCAGGGGCAACCAAATGAGCGCGCTTGTTGTTTCCATCAAGGGCCGCAACGGCAGGTTCCCTGTCGAGGCAGATTTCGCCGCCGATTGGGGCGTGACCGCCTTGTTCGGCCATTCCGGTGCGGGCAAGACGACGCTGCTGAAAATGATTGCCGGAACGCTCCGCCCGCAAAGCGGGCGCATCGCTGTCGGTGACTTCACGCTGTTCGATGCCGAAAAAGGCATAGATCTGCCGCCGGAAAAGCGCCGCATCGGCTATGTGTTTCAGGACGCGCGGCTTTTCCCGCATATGAGCGTGAAGCGCAACCTGACCTATGCACGCTGGGCCGGACACAGGCAGGCAACGCGCAGCTTCGACGAGGTGGTGGCGTTGCTCGGCATCGGCCATCTTCTCGACAGGCGGCCATCGACGCTTTCGGGCGGAGAGCGCCAGCGTGTCGCCATCGGTCGCGCACTTCTGTCCGATCCGGCGCTCTTGCTGCTCGATGAGCCGCTTTCCTCGCTCGACCATGCGCGGCGGCAGGAAATACTGCCCTTTATCGAGCGTCTTCGCGATGAAAGCCACGTGCCGATTGTCTATGTGAGCCATGAGATCGACGAGGTGGCGCGGTTAGCCGACCAGATCGTGCTGCTATCTGCTGGCCGGGTAGCGGCAAGCGGTGCGGCGGCAGATGTCTTTCCGCTGATCGATGCGGAAGGCGAAGGCGGCGGCGTGCTTCTGGAAGGAACGGTTTCGTTCTACGACGAGCGCTACAAGCTAGCCGAGATCGACCTGGGCGGCGCATCGTTCCAGCTTAGTGATGCGGGGCTGAAACAGGATATGCACGTGCGGCTGCGCGTGCGCGCCCGCGATGTTTCGATTGCCCGCAAGGCGCCGGAAGCGATCAGTATCCGCAATGTGCTGCCGGTGAGTGTCACGGCCATTACGATGGATGACGGCCCCAACGCCTATGTCGCGCTCGACTTCCGGGGGCGCCATCTGGTTGCGCGGCTGACGCGGCGTTCGGTGGACGAATTGGCGTTGCGCGCCGGTGACGCGGTAGTGGCGCTGGTGAAGGCCGTTTCAGTCGACCGCGCGGCCATTCGGGAAAAATGACACGGAAACAATAATCCGGTTTTCGTCCCGCTTCTTTTATGCTCCTGTCCGGTCGAATGGGAGAATTGGCATGACTGATTTGCAGAACTGGACGCCGCGTCCAAAGCCGGAACGCAAAGTGCTTGAAGGCCGCTATGCGCGGCTGGAGCCGCTGAACCCCGAGAAGCATGGCGAAGAACTGTTTGCCGCTTCCTCGGTGGAGGATGCGGACCGGCGCTTTACCTGGCTGTTCGAGTTTCCCCCTGCGACCCGTGCAGAATTCGAGCCGTGGCTGGAAAAGGCATCCAAAAGCGACGATCCGCTGTTTTTCGCGGTCATTGACAAGGCGAGCGGCAAAGTCGCCGGGCGGCAGGCGCTGATGCGCATAGACCCCGTCCATGGCGTCATCGAGATCGGCAGCGTCTATTGGGGCCCGCAGATTTCGCGCAAACCAGCCGCCACGGAAGCGCAGTTCCTCTTCATGCAGTATATTTTCGATGAGCTTGGCTACCGCCGCTACGAATGGAAATGCCACAACGAAAACGGGCCTTCCAAGCGCGCCGCCGAGCGTTTCGGGTTTCAGTTCGAGGGGATTTTCCGCCAGCATATGGTGGCCAAGGGCAAAAACCGCGATACGGCGTGGTTTTCCATTCTCGACAGCGAATGGCCCGTCTTGAGACAAGCCTATCAGGCATGGCTTGCGCCGGAAAACTTTGATAGTGACGGCCAGCAGAAGAAGAAACTGGAGGAGTTTCGTGACCGTGGTTGAGCGCAAGAAGAGCAATCCGGCAATTGCCGCCGCCGTCATCCTGATCGGCTTCGGGGTGCTTGCCTATTTCGTGCCCAGCATCATGCTGGCGCTCGGCGAGCGCTCGCAAATCGCGGCGATCATCTTCCCGATTGTCTTCGTTTTAGGCTTCTTCGCAATTTTCTGGCTGCGCTCGAAGCGGCAGAAGCGGGATTAACCCACCAGCGAAGCGCTCAACAGCAGTGCGCCCGTCAGTGCGATGAACAGGGCGGCGGCGACCTCGATTGCCGCCTTCAGCCGGCCCGACATGGCTTTGCTGCCCGCAAAGCGCAGGGCCGTGTTCTTGGCGGTGACGGCCAGCGTGGCAAGAACAGCCACCGTGATGAACGTGCCGAAGGCCATCGCGAAGACCGAAAGCAGGCCGCCAACCATCAAGCCGTTCAACAGCGCAAATGTCAGCACGATCAGCGCGCCCGAGCACGGGCGCAGGCCAACCGACAAGATCGCCGACCAGGCCGTCTTCCAGTTGAAATCGTCGCCGAGCGTCGAAGGATCGGCAATATGGGCATTGCCGCATGCCGCGCACACATCACCTTCGCCGATGAAGACGTGGTCCGATGCAGCAGCGGTTGCGGGCTTGTAATTCAGCCTGACCGCGCTGCCGGTCGCGGCCGCGCGTGTGGCTTGCGAAATCGTGCCCTGCCATGCCGGGCCGGAAGCGATTGCCGGTTCGGGTGCGGCGGCGAAAAGCGATGAAGCAGCGCCTGCGTCATCGCGCTTTCTGAAAAGCAGCGGCAGCTTGCGTGCCAGAAGCCAAAGGCCGAAAAACAGCACAAGCGCAAAACTGGCGATCTCCATGTAGCGCGCTGTCTGGTTCATCGAAATGCCGGTGCCACGCAGCAGGAACCATGCGAGGCCGACGACGGCAATCGCCATGATCGCCTGCAAAAGAGATGAAATGAACGACAGGAAGATACCGCGCCGCAGCGCCGTTTCATTGGCGATCATGTAGGACGAGATCACCGCCTTGCCATGGCCCGGCCCCGCCGCATGAAAAATACCGTAAACGAAGGAGAGCCCGACCAGAACCGAGGCCTGCCATGGGTCCTCGCGAATGGCTTTCAAGGCATTGGTCATGGCGAGATAGAAGGAGCGCTGCTGCTCGTTCATCCAGAGGATGATATGCGCGAAAGGCCCGGTCGGCTTCATCGCCACCTCATTCGCGCCGATACCGAGCGAGGATTGCGCATAGGCTTGCGCAACGATCATCGTAAGGCAAAGGGCCAGAACGAAGGCTGCCGGTTTTCTCATCCGCCAGTCTTTCCTTTCGGTTCACAGTCTATCTCAAGACGGGTTGCAAAGATTTTCGACATGTTCGTGCCCGCCGGATCGTTGAAGAATGCATCGGTCAGTGTCGCCTGGTTCTGGGCGAGCGCCTCGTCTGGATCGGGACGGACGACCTTGGACGTGCAGCCTGCAGGCAGGCCCTTCACGATCAGGTCGCTGTCATTCATGTAATCGATGGCGGTATAGAAGGTCGGGTCATAGACGCCGAAGCTGACCTTGTGCCCGGCTGCGAGCTTCAGCGGCTTTTCAGGCTTGCTGGTGAAAATGATGAGCAGGCGATTGTCGGTGAAGTCGGCGGCCAGATCGGTCGGCCTTGCCATTTTCACATCCTTGCCGTTGTCCAGAACAGTCTGGAAATATTTGAATTCGGCAATCGACCCGTTGATGACGTGGCCGAGGTCGATCAACTCGTTTTTGTCGAGCTGCAAGTCGCCATTCTTGTCGAACTCCATCAGCACGGTTGAGGAGAATACGTCATCGAAGCGCCAGACATGCGCCAGTTTCTCGACGGTACCGTCGGGCGCGATGGAGAGCTCCAGCCGCGCTTCGGCAAAGACATGCGGGTGGGCGAGCGCAGCCGTCGGCAGAACGGCCAGCAACACAGTTGCGGCAGCCCGAACGAAGCTGATTTTGAGCCAAGACGACGAAACCGGCATAAAACTTCCCGTTAGAGTTTTTCCACGCTTATGCCTGAAGGCGGCAAAAGTGCGGCGCTGGAGCGCTCTACTCCCGTTCCTTGAACCATTGGGTCAGAAAATCCACGAGCGCGCGGATTTTCGCGGGCAGATAACGCCGATGCGGATAGACTGCGTAGATGCCGCCATCTTTCACGATAAACTCGTCCAGACAGGAAACCAGCCTGCCGCGCTCGATTTCTTCTTCGGCGATGAAGGCGGGCAGCATGGAGAAGCCAAGGCCTGCGAGTGCGGCATTCTTTGTGGCGACGGGACTGTTGACTTCAATCGGCCCATTGACGGGAACCGTCATCATCGAACCGTCCGTATTGCGGAAATGCCAGTTGTTGCGTGAGCGCGCATTGGTGTCGATGATGCAGGGCCGGTCGGCCAGATCCTCGGGGCGTTCTGGCTTGCCGACGCGCGCAATCAGTTCCGGCGCGCCGCACAGGACGGAATGGAACGGCGATAGTCTCTTTGCAATGAGGGAAGAATCCTGCAAGCGGGTGATGCGGATCGCGAGGTCGAAGCCTTCTTCCACCAGATCGACAAAACGGTCGTCCAGCCGCACGTCGAGCACGATTTCCGGGTGGGCAAGGCAGAAATCGATGAGCGACTGGCCGATGACGGCATCGGCAAAAGTGCGCGGGGCCGACAGCTTGATGCGGCCGCGCGCATCGGAACTGGTTTCGCTGACGGCATCCTGCAGCGCGTCGATCTCGCGAATGATTTCGACCGCGCGGTGATAATAGGTGTGCCCGGCCTCGGTCAGCGAGAATTGCCGCGTGGTGCGGTTGAGAAGGCGCGCGCCAAGCTCGTCTTCCAATTCGCGCACATATTTGGACAGGAGTGCCTTGGAACGCCCGATTTTTCGCGCTGCGGCGGAAAATCCTTCCGCCTCGACCACGTCGATGAAGGCGCGCATACGTGTGAGGGTGTCCATGGTTTAGCCCCGCTTCCCGATAATGTTTCTGGCCAGTGCGATCAGCGCCCGGTCGCTGCCGCGTGGTCCTATGAAAGAAATGCCGAAAGGTGCGCCTTGCACCTGCCCCAAGGGTAACGTGATTTGCGGCAGGCCGGAAAGCACCGAAAGGCACAGCAGGCGCAGTGCCTGCTCGCGATAGGCCTGCAAGGTCTCGAAAGGTTCTTTTGCGAGCGGAGCCGCACCCGGTACGGTCGGCAACGCCAGCACGGCGTCGTTCCCGATGATCTTTTCAAGTTCCTGCGTGAATTGCGCCCGGCGCGCACGCTGGCTGGCAACGAGATCAGCGGCGATTTCCGCACCGAAGGCAAACCGGTCCGCGACGCCAGGGCCGAGCTTGCGATCACCCGAAGAAATCCAGCCGCCATGCGTCGCCCAGGCTTCCGCGCCCTGAATATGGCGGAAGACCAGATAGAGTTCATCTATCGAAAGCGTCGGATGGCTCGCCGCCTTGAGGCTCGCGAAGTGCGGGCGCACTTCGGTAAACATGGCGCGATAGGCATCCGTTTCGGCCTCGCCCAGCAGAAGCTGTTCCAGAACCGGCATGAAAAGGAGCTTCGTCAGCCGGAACTCGCCGGCGTCGTCGCGAAGCAGGATCGCGCCGACCCGGTCGTAAAGCTCTATGTCGCGCGCAAACCATCCGATCGTATCGAGCGAGGGCGCAAGCGGCATGATGCCTTCGAGCGGGATACGGCCATGGGTGGTGCGCAGGCCGACGAGACCGCAGAAGCTTGCAGGAGCGCGAATGGAACCGCCGGTGTCGGAGCCGAGCGCAATGTCGGCGAGCTTGCCTGCCACAGCCGCCGCCGAACCGGACGATGAGCCGCCTGTCACGCGGTCCGGCGCTGCCGGATTGACGGGGTAAGGGAAATGCGAATTCTGCCCCATCAGCGAGAAGGCAAGTTCGTCGGTCTGCGCCTTGCCGACAAATTCCGCCCCGGCGGCGAGAAGCTTTTCCACCACCGGAGCCGATCTTTCGGCGCGAGGTGATTCGGCTTGAATCTGCGGATTCCCGCATCCGGTCACCATTCCTGCGACATCATAAATGTCTTTTACGGCGAGCCTCTCGCCCTCAAGCGGCCCAGTCGAAGCGTGAACAGGCGGCTTTTCAGCTTTTGCAATGATGGCATTGAAGGGATCGAAGCGGGCCATTGTTCACAACATGCAGCAATTAACGGGATGTTTACCCTCTTTCGAAGCGGGTCCAAGCGAAGAATGTTTCACTAATATTGAACAATGGCAAGCATGCCGTTCAATGTGATCCTGCCAAAAATAAATTCATCCAGAGAAGTTTTTGTCATTGAATGGACACGACTTTGGACTTATATCGCGGTTGCCCAAAGTCGCACGTGCCTGTGGGTGTCCGCCGATCCTCGAATGGTGAGGAATTCGGTACGGTACCTGGACCTAACCGCTCCAGTCGATCTGTTGGCCAACCGCCAGATCGAGGACATCTTGAAGCAACGACGGTGCGGGCCTTTCTAGTGTCTTTCGGCTGTCCAAAAGCTGAAATTACTGAAGAGGCACACCTTCATTGCCAGAAGTGCGGATGCGGTTCTCCAATTCCAATCCAAGGCAGACAAAGCGGAGTAACGCGAATTGAGCGTTGTTCCATCGCCGCATGAGTTTTCGCGTGATACCAGCATCTCCAAAGGCTGTTCTCACCGCGGATGCGTTCATGCACACTTTGTCCCTTAGAATACGGCAAGATCAAGCCGTGCGGGAGAACGACCATGGCAACGCAGCGTATCATCGACTTCCTCAACACCCGCCGTCCGGACGGCCCTTGCCTCGTCGTTGACACCGACGTCGTGCGCGACAACTATGAGAGCTTCGAGAAGGCCCTGCCTTACTCGCGTATCTTCTATGCCGTGAAGGCGAATCCCGCGCCGGAAATCCTGCGCCTGCTCGCTTCGCTCGGCTCCTGCTTCGACACCGCTTCGGTTGCCGAGATTGAAATGGCGCTGGAAGCTGGCGCCACGCCAAGCCGCATCTCCTATGGCAACACCATCAAGAAGGAGCGCGATATTGCGCGCGCTTTCGAGCTGGGCATTCGCCTTTATGCGGTCGATTGCGTGGAAGAAGTGGAAAAGGTTGCGCGCGCCGCTCCCGGCAGCCGCGTGTTCTGCCGCGTGCTGACCGACGGTGAAGGCGCCGAATGGCCGCTGTCGCGCAAGTTCGGCTGCGTGCCTGCGATGGCCATCGACGTTCTGCGCCATGCAAAGTCGCTTGGTCTCGATTCCTATGGTGTGTCGTTCCATGTCGGCTCGCAGCAGACGGACCTCACCGCATGGGATCGCGCGCTCGGCGATGCGGCCAAGGTGTTCCGCACCCTTGCCGATGAAGGCATCGTTCTGCGCATGGTCAACATGGGCGGCGGTTTCCCGACCCGTTACCTCAAGGACGTGCCGACCGCGCAGGCCTACGGCATGGCGATCTTCGACGCGCTGTCCAAGCATTTCGGCAACCGCATCCCGGAAACCATCATCGAACCGGGCCGCGGCATGGTCGGCAATGCAGGCGTGATCAAGACCGAAGTGGTTCTGGTCTCCCGCAAGGCGGACAACGACAATGTGCGCTGGGTCTATCTCGACATTGGCAAGTTCGGCGGCCTCGCCGAAACCATGGACGAGGCGATCCGCTACCAGATCGTGACCCCGCATGACGGCAGCGAAACCGAACCATGCGTACTGGCTGGCCCGACCTGCGACAGCGCGGACGTGCTTTACGAAAAGACGCCGTACCCGCTGCCGGTCTCGCTGACCATCGGTGATGAGATCCTCATCGAAGGCACGGGCGCATACACCACCACCTATTCGGCGGTGGCGTTCAACGGCTTCGAACCGCTCCGATCCTACGTCATCTGATCAATAGGTCTTAAACCTAATGATCCTCTCAATCCGTTCAGTGCCGCAAGGCACTGGATGGGTATGCTGCTGCCGCTTTGCGGGGATAGATGTGATGAACGCAACTCTGGAAATTCAGGAAAATATCGCAACCGTTGTCGCCCCGGCTGTCACAATTGCCGGCGAGGCGCTGGAGCATGTTCTGGCGCGCGAAGCGCTGCTTGATCGCGCGATGGGCGAAGGCCGCCGCCGCAAATCCTCGGAAAAGCTGCGTCGCGGTCGCCTGCCAGCGGCAGGGCTGGCTTTTGCCGCGCTTGGTGAGGACGGAGTGCTTACAGGCACCGTGCGGCTATGGGATGTCCATGCCGGTCTCGATGCCTTTGGCTTTCCCGTATCCGCCTTGCTGCTCGGTCCGCTGGCCGTCGATCCTTCTGCCGCCGGTTGCGGCATCGGTTCGGCGTTGATGCGTCATGCGATTGATGAGGCCAGACGCCTTGGCCATGGCGCGATCCTGCTTGTCGGCGATCCGGAATATTACGGGCGCTTCGGCTTCACCGCTGAAAAGACCGGCAAGCTGGCCATGCCCGGCCCCTATGAAAAACGTCGGTTTCTGGCGCTTGAGCTGAAACCCGGCCACCTTGACGGCGCGCATGGCGTCTTGCGCGCCAGCGGTCGCAAGGTGCCGCGCGTCGAGGCACCCGCACGCCAGTCTGCGTAAATTAAGGCAGGCGCAGCAGCCGTCCGAAATTGCGGACGGCTGTGATCGCAAGGCCTGCGAGGAAGCCTGCAATCAGCCCCGCGATGACGATCAGCTTGCGCGACGTGCTGGCCGGATCGAGCGGCGGACGGGCTTCCGAAAGAACCCTGACATTGGCCGTATTCAGCCCTTCCTGTTCGTTTGTCTCGCGCGAGCGCAGGAGGAAGGCTTCGTAGACGGAGCGGCGCGCCGTGGCTTCGCGCTCAAGCTCACGCAGTTTCACCAGATCGCCGCTATTGTTCGCCTGCTGTGACTTGAGCTGGGCCAGACGGGCGGTCAGGTCCTTTTCCTGCTGAGCGGACCGGGCCACCTCGACTTGCAGCGAGGAGCGGATGCGCCGCAGTTCGGCATCGATATCGTTCAGCACCGTGCCTGCCTGCGACTGCGCCTGAATGAGCGCCGGGTGACGGGGCCCGAGCTGGGTCGACAAGCCGCTTGCCGTCTGGCGCGCCTGCGCATATTGCGCCCGCAGCGCCGTCAGCGTGTTGGATCGCAAATCTTCCGGCAAAGTCCCGGCCACCACGCTGTCGGAGGTAGCGTTACTCAGCACCTGCACCCGGGCCTGAAGCCGCATGGTTTCGGCGCGCTGGTTGGTCAGTTGGTCATTGAGCCGCGTCAGGTCGTTGTCGCTGATCAGTTTGCCGTCGACATTGACGAGATCGTGCGAGGCGCGGAAATCAGCCGCTGCGCGCTCCGCCTGTTCGACACTGGCGCGCATATCGGCAAGCCGGTTCGACAGTTCGTCCGAGGTGCGCCGTGCGGCGTCGGATTGCAGCGATGCAAGCTCGCTCTGGAAAACGGAACTGATCGTGTTCGCAAGCGAGGCCGATTTCTGCGGATCGCGGGTTTTCACCGAGATCGAATAGATGAAGGTCTTGGCATCGCGGCCAATGGCGATGCTCTTGTGCAGGTTATAGAGCACGCGGGTTTGCAGCGTCTGGCTGTCGCTCGCCTTTTTGGGCGACAAGATTTCCCTGATCTGCGCAACCAGCCCGGCAATGCCGGTCGGAACCAGAGTGCCATTGAATTCAGGGTCTTTTGTCAGGTCCGTCTTGTCGATCACCTTCAGCAGCACGCTGCTGGAATCGATAATGCGAGCCTGGCTTTCCGCAACGGCAAGCGACGCATCGGTCGGGAGTTGCCCCGGCGTCAGCTCGTCTCCAACCGTCTTGATATTGCGTGGATCGACCAGAATATCGGTCGAAGCAACGTACATCTGCGGCAGCGACAATGCATAGAGCGCGGCAACCACACCGCCCAATACGGTAGTAACCAGCAGGAGCCTGCGCGATCCCCTCACCACATCGATGGCAATGCGCGGATCGATCAGCGGTTTCCATTCAGTGTCGGGTGACGGGCGGTCGGCGACCGGAGGCTCGCGCCGAACCGTTTCACGGATCGGCTCAAGGGTTGGAGCATCAGTCTCGATTGCAATTTTGCGACGTTGGCGTTCCTGAACCTTGCGCTCCAGCTCCGCTTCGATCAGTGCGACGCGTTTTTGCAACTCGATCACATCCGCATCGTCCGGTTCTTCCTCGATAACGGGTTCCGGCGTTTCTTGCGGATCATGATCGTGTTGATGAAAGAACGCGGCGCGTTCATCTGACGTCGCGGGCGGTGTCCATGGCGGTGCCGCTTCGCTGGCCTCACGAACAGCCGGGCGACCGGTTGGGCGCATATCGGAAAATGCGAGAAGAGGTTTTTCACCTCCCGCCTTTCTGCGCTCCTCGTGATCGCTCATTGTCGAATTCGTCCGTATCTGTAGCCGTTGCGACCGCTTCCGGTATCAACCGCTGCTATGAAATCCATAAACCGGAGCTTGCGCATGCCAAACCGGAATCCGCCCGCCCCAAACCTGATGCCCGAATGTAATTTTTTATAGAAAACAAAAAGTTAAAATAACGCCGTCCTGAACCGCAAAATGCTCAGCTCGACTATTTTAGCTTTTGCTTGTTTTCTCTTTACGCTTGCAAAGAAGAGTTTAAGTCTTTTTAGCTAAATCTCCTTGCTGCGCTTCCCGTTCCAAAGGGTCGAACGCACATCAGATCACGATAGATGAGGCTCCCTGTTGATAGCGAAAGCGCTGCGGAAACTGTCAGGCAATAATGCCGGAATGGTGCGCGATTACCTGTCCCTGTTTTCCGGCTCCGCTGGCAGGCTGGTGGTTTCACTCGTCTATTTCATCGCACTTGCCAATACGCTGCCGACGGGTGATTTCGGCATATTTGCCACTGCATCGGGTACCGGGGTAGTGCTGTCGCGCATCGTTTCCCTCGGGTTCAGTTCGCCGCTTTACCGCATATCGACCGTGAAGCCGCGCCTGCTCGGCGCCTATACGGCGGGTTTTCTCGTCGCCATTCTGGTTTCCTTGCCGCTTTTCGCGCTCGCATCCTGGCTGGTTTATTTCGTCTTTTTCAGCCGCGACATTTCCTTCCTGCCCTTTGCCCTGGTGGTGTTTGCCGAGGCCCTGCTGTGGCGTTCGACGGAAATCGTCATCATCGTCAACAACGGCCTGCGCCGCTTCGGCATATCGGCGGGACTGGTGATTTTCGGTACGGCCATGCGGGCCATCGCAGCCGTTCTGTTCATGTGGCTGGCGAGCGCCCACGATATCGCTCATTGGGCATGGTGGTATGTGGCGGCCAATGGCGTCGCGCTGCTGGCCGCGCTGAAATTCTACCCGTCGATCCGGCTCCGCTTCAAACCGGCGCTTTATATGCGGCGGCTTTCCGATGCGATTGCCGTGATGGGGGCCGAACTGCTGTTCTACATTCAGGCCGAGCTGGACAAGCTTCTCGTGCTGACTATCGGCGGGCCTGCAACGGCAGGGCTTTACGCGATCATCATGCGCCTTGTGGACCTGACGGCCTTGCCGGTGCGGTCCTTCAACATGATGCTGGTGCAAAAGCTCATGCGCGCGCCGGACATGTTGTCCTCTTTGCGCATCCGCGCCGGACTGGAATTTGCGGTCTTTGCCGTCTCGGTGGCAGGTCTCGGCGCGATGGTTGTCTTCCTGCAAGTCTTCCCGAATGCGCTCGGATCGAGCGTTGCGCCGATTGTCGGGCTGCTGCCGCTGGTTCTGCTTGTACCGGGTTTCCGCAACCTCATAGAATACCAGACCGAAATTCTGTATGCGCGCGGCCAGTCCGGTCTCAGGACATTGAGCATGGTGCTGATGACCGCCGCCAAGGCATTTTTCGTCTGGCTACTGCTGGTGAACTATGCCGACAATCACGATTGGATTCTGGGACTGAATATCGTGTTTGGCGGCCTTTATCTGCTGTCTCTGGTTTTCACCTATACGAGCATCCGTTTGCCAGCTAAACGAATTTGAGGTTCAGGCTCCGATAATGCGCCGGATGTCATCGACCGAAAGGCCGAGAAAGGACTGCATGCCGATGGCAACCTGATGCGGCTCCATTTCGGCGATGAAGGTGCGGAATTCCTCTTCGCTCGGTGGCGGGGCGAACCATTGCATCCGGCAGAGATCATGTGTGTCGCTGTAATGGCCCGAGCCTTGCAGCACGTCATCGACATAGCGGCCATAGATGAAGCATTCGGAAAAACGCCTTATATTGCCAAGGGCAGCCACCCAATGCTGTCCAGTATGGGCTTCGATCCGATCGCACATCGAAATCACGCTGTCGCGCCGCCATGAAACAAGCTGGCCGATATAATCATTGAGCCCGCTTTTGCCGTTCTCGATACCGAGCAGTTTCGCCGCATTGGCCGCCCAGACCGGATGTTCCGGCCATTCGGGATTGGCGAGCGCATTGGGACGCACGAAAAGCCGAAGCTTTTCGCCGTGCCAGAGCGTGCTGCAATCGAAGGGACGCAGAAAAGCCGTGTCGGAATCCGTATAGAGAAATCCGTCTTCCTCCACGGCGGCGGCAAGCGCGATCCGGCGCAACTGCTGCACATGCCAGCCGCGCAGCGGCTTGGTCCGAAGCGAAAGCCAGACCCGCCTGCGCCACAGATAGGTCGGGTCCCAGAAGGCATGCAGCCATGAGGGGAGAAGATCGCGTTCATCAATGATGACGCGCTGCGCACTTTCAAGCTTGCGAAACAGGGCAACATCCTTGCTGTCCACGAGGATGTAGTGCTTTGTGAAACCGCTGACATATTTGTCTATGGTTTCGCAAAGCAGCCTGCAGCGCTCGAAATCCTGATCCCAGCTGGCTGTAACGATTGCGGTTCTCACCGAGGTTCTCCCTTCATCCAGCCTTTGGCGACGCGCCACAGAAATACGGGATTGCCGATGAGATAGCGTTTCGCGAGTCGCCGCGGTTCCTGCAACAGCCGGTGCGCCCATTCCATCTGGATTTTGCGCACCCAGTGCGGCGCGCGCTGCACGCGGCCCGTGTGCAGGTCGAACAGCGCGCCGACTGCGCTGGCCACCGTGCAATGTTCGGCCGTGATATGCTTGTCGATGAAGAGTTCCTGACGCGGAACGCCCATGGCGACGAGCAATATATCGGGATGGAAATCCTTCAATTGCGCCAGAATGCCGTCGAGGTCGGCGGGCTTGAAGAAGCCATCGGAAATGACGCGATATTCGTGATGCGGGATCTGCTGCATGAAAAGCTGCGCGGCATCGGCAGCAACACCCGGACCGCCGCCGAGAAGCGCAACCTTCAGCGGGCGCTTCATATGCTGCAAAAGCCCCGGAACGAAATCCGTCCCGTTGAGATTGGCCGGAAATTTGCTGCCATAGGCGACCTTGCTGGCGATATCGACGCCCACCCCGTCAGGCAGAATCAGAAAATTCTGCAACGCGGCGCTATAATCCGGGTTCTCATCCGCAATGTTGGAATTGTTGGCGTTGAGCCAGCCTTGCTTCATGAACCGGCCTTCATTGATGCGGTTCTCGAAGAAGGCGAAGGCGCTATCCCAATCAAAACAGGCGACCTTCACGCCGAGGATATTCCGGTAGGTTACATTTTCGGTATGCATCATGCCTGGTCCGTCGTTCTTTTTTCGCCGCGAAGAGCTTGCAGACCGCGGGAAACCGCGCGGTCCATGCCTTCGATTTGTGACCTCGTGAAGGCCTTGCCATCCTGTCTCTGGCGATCCCCCGATCTAGTCTTTTCGATCCGTTCGACGATTGCAGCGGCAAACGCCCGTGGATCGTCGGCAACGGTGCAGTTGCCTGGAATATGATCGATGCCGCGCACGGAATGCGTCGTGGCGACGCTTGGCATGCCAAGCTCGAATGTTTCAATAGTTTTCAGCTGTACGCCGGTCCCCGCCCGGCTGATAAGCGGCACGAGTGCGCCGCTTTCCACAAATTCGGTAGAGTCCGGCACCTTGCCGATGAAATTGACGCCCGTTCCTGCACTGGACCACGTAGCGATCAGGTCGGCGGGTGTGTTGCCGGCAATCGCGATGGAAATATCGCCGGGGAGATGCGGCTTCACTTCGCGGAGAAACCATTCGAGCCCGATTCTGTTCGGATGCCATGTCCATGTGCCGATCAGCGCAAGGTCGTACTTGACCGGGCGCTGCTGTGCTGCTTGCGCGCCGCCGGGCGTGATGAGCGGCATGGTCGCGAACCGGTCAGTACCGAGGCCCAGCGCAGGACCGTCATCTTCGGCGAAGGTGAAGACGAAACGCGCCTTTCCGCTGAGGCGGCTTTCCAGCCCTTTCAAAATGCGGGCCTCGCGCGCGAACAGGAATTTCTGGATGAAGCTTCCGGCGTCGGCGGCGTTTTCCTCCGCCGAGCGATATTCCACATTATGCGCCACGAACAGCGACGGCTTGTCGTTGAAAATATCTTCAAACGCGCCGGGAAGAGTAACGCCATTCAGCACATAGGCATCGAAAGGGCCGATCTGTGCGATGGCCTGGCGCAGTTTCTGTGCCGGGATCACCCGCAGCTTCGCCGAGGAAACAGTCAGGCCGGTCAGGAAGGATTTCACCACCCAGCCGATCTTGCGCTTTATGCCTGCGCCTTCGGTTCGCACTTCGACTTCGCCCAGCACGACCGTATCCGCAGCATCGGCTTGCACGCCCGGCCATGTGAAGCCAAGCACGGTCACCTTCGCACCCGAACGCCGCAGCCCATCGACGACGGCGGCATTCGCCACTTCATAGCCGGTAGTCGGGATTCCATGTGGAACAATCGATGTTACGAAAACAAGGTGTGGGGACGGCAAGACAGCTCCTGAGTATCACGGATCGGTGTTCTCTATGATAGTTTCGGGCCGTGCTTACAACCACGCGGTGAACTTTTCTTTAATTCTTTTTGAATAGGCCGATTGAAAACATGGGCAATTAAATATTGGGCGGGATAATGTCTGTATTACCGGATCATATACAAGTAATCGCTAAAACACCTGGACTTCGTTTTGATGAAGTCGAGGTGGTTGTGACCCTGCCAACATTTCGCCGTCCGGAGCATGTCATCCGTACGCTCGACACGCTGAACGCTCAAGTCACGAACCGCAGCTTCGCGGTGGTGGTGATCGAGAACGAAGCGGAGGACCGCGAAGGGGCCAAGGTTGCGGCACCGCAGTTCGAGGCCGGGAAATATACCGGCATGCTGATCGTTGAATCCCATCGCGGCAACTGCAACGCATATAATGCGGGCTGGCTGACGGCGACGACCTATTTCCCGAACTTCAAATATGTCATCGTCATCGACGACGACGAACTGGCCGATCCGGCCTGGATCGAAAACATGGTGGCGACCGCGGAGCGCTATAATGCAAGCCTCGTTGGCGGTCCCCAACATCCGATCTTCGAAAAGCCGGGTTCGGAGAAATGGGCAAAACATCCGGTCTTCCTGCCGCATTACAACAAGACAGGTCCGGTTCCGATCATTTATTCGTCCGGCAATCTGTTGATTGCCCGCCCGGTGCTGGAAGCCATCGGCTATCCGTTCATGGACCTGAAGTTCAACTTCACCGGCGGCGGCGATTCGGATTTCATCAATCGCTCACGGGCCAAGGGCTTCAATATTGCCTGGTGCAATGAAGGCATCGTCCGCGAAACCATTCCGGCGCGACGGCTGGAAAAGGACTGGATCACGGCGCGCGGCCTGCGCAACGGCGTTCTGTCGACGCTGATCGAACAGCGCCAGCGCAAGGACGAGGCTTTCGGTCAAGTGCGCGTTTTTTTGAAAAGTCTTGCTCTTCTGGGGTATTCTCCGATCAAGGCCCTCCGGCGTGGCATCGCGGCGCGCTTCGTGCCGGTCGGGACCTATTTCCTCCATATCGGGCTGGGCCGCGTCATGGCCCATTTTGGATATCTGAATGAGCAATATCGCAACCCGGACAAGAACTGACGCCCGTTCCGATGTTGCGGCGCAAATGAACGTGCGGGCGACAGTCCGCACGATTGCGCTTGTTATCGCCACGATAACATTCTGCATTCTGCTGATTTCCTTCCGTCCCTTCAATCCGCTGAACGCGGCCGCAAGCGGGGACACGTCAGGCGGCGGCGATGCCATCAATCAGCTCGGTTTCGGCTGTCTCGGTGCCGTGGCGCTGCTGTCGCTTGCGATGTTTGCCGATCCGAAGAAGGTGGTCAAAATCGTCAGCCCCGGCTGGCTGCTGATGTTTGCCTTCCTGTTGGCATCGGTTTTCGCAAGCCCCGATCCAGCGACGGCGATACGCGGCGTATTGTTGACGATGATCGGCATTCTGACGGTCCTTGCCGTTTTGAGCCTGCCGCAGGATGGCGACGCCTATTCGGCGATGCTGGTCACGGTGGCGTCAATCGTCATTGTTATTTCCTATGCAGGCGTCGTGCTTCTGCCAAATCTCGGCACCCACGGCGCCGACGCGCTGGAACCGCAGAACGCCTATCTCTGGCGCGGCGTCTTCACGCACAAGAATATTGCCGGGCCAGTCATGGCGGCCCTGGCTTTCGCCGGTGTCTATCTGTGGCGGCGCGGCTGGCGCGTGAGCGGTTTCCTGATTGCTGTTTCTGCCTTGATCTTCGTTGCGCAGACCGGCTCGAAGACGACAGCGGCACTGGTGCCGCTGGCCATGCTATTGGTAATCGGTCCCGGCATTTTCGGCCTCCGCTTCCTTGCGCCAGTAGCAGTCTTCACGATCCAGTTTCTGCTTGCGCTGTTTACCTTCGGCACGGTCCTGTTCGAACCGATGCACCAGCTCGTTCTGCAACTCAATGTCGACCCGACCTTTACCGGGCGCACTTCCATCTGGGCCTTTGCGGTGGAGGCGCTCTCCCACCGGCCATGGACCGGCTTTGGCTATGAAAGCTTCTGGGGCACACCGATAGCGAAGCAAGCTGCCAATCCCTACTATCTGGACTGGGATGTGCGCGGCATCGTGCACGGGCACAATGGTTATCTCGATATTGCGCTATCGATGGGCATTCCAGCGCTGGTCTGCGCCATTTTTGTCATCATCGTCATGCCGCTGGTCAATTATATGCGATGCCGTCCGGTGCGCGAAAATCTGCTGCTTGCCGATTTCTTCCTGATGATCGTGTTCTTTGGGACGTTGAACGCCATGCTGGAAAGCTTTTTCTTCCGTCGCATGGACCCGGTCTGGCTCACGCTCATCTTTGCGATCTTCGGCCTCAGGCTGACCGCGAAAATCATCATCCCGAAACGATAGAGCGCTTCCAGTTAAACCAGAATTTTAGAACCGCTCTATCTCATTGTTTACACGCATTATCCAACGCAAAACCGCTTCGCACTTTTGCTGGAAATGCTTTTAGCCGGAGCCACTTCATGAATATCGCAATCGTCGGGACCGGGTTTGTTGCCGACTACTACATGACCACGCTGCGCAATTATTCCGAACTGAAGCTGCGCGGCGCCTATGATCGCTCGCCCGAGCGGCTGAAGGCATTCTGCGCACATTATTCGGTCAGTGCGTATGACAGTTTTGAAGCTGTGCTCGCCGATCCTGGCGTGGAGATCGTCGTCAACCTGACCACGCCCGAAAGCCATTTTGAAATATCCCATGCAGCGCTTGTCGCGGGAAAGCACGTCTATTCCGAAAAGCCGCTGGCGATGAATTATGAGGATGCGGAAGCGCTGGTCGCTTTTGCGCGGCAATCGGGTCTCACCCTCGCGGCGGCTCCGGCCAATGGCCTCAGCGAGGCCTATCGTCTGGTGGCAAGCGTAATCAACGGCATTGGCATGCCGCGTCTTGTCTATGCCGAAATGGAAGACGGGCCGGTATTTCGTGACAAATGGTCGACCTGGCGCTCGCAGTCGGGCGCGCCGTGGCCGGGCCTGCACGAGTTCGAGATCGGCTGCACGCTGGAACATGCAGGCTATGCCCTGTCATGGCTAGTGTCGCTGTTCGGCCCGGTAGAGCGTGTCTCGGCATTTTCCGCCATAACCTTTCCGGACAAGGGGCCGGGAACAGAACATCTGCACATGGCGCCTGATTTTTCGGTCGGCTGTCTTGTTTTCAAGTCGGGACTGGTGGCGCGCCTCACATCGGGGCTTGCTATGCCGAAGGATCGCAGCCTGACGATCGTTGCGGACAAGGGCTCGATTGTGGTGGACGATCTGTGGGATAATCGCTCTTCTGTCCGTCTTGAGCGCACGGAGGAAAAGCGCCGTTTTCTGGCGCGCCTGTTCGGCATTCTCGAAATGCGCGTCGGCAAGTTCCTGTCATGGAAACCCACCGTCGGCACGAAACTGTCCTATCCCAAGGCCGACAAGCGGTCGCTGCCGATGTATCCTTCGCAGATCGATTTCGTGCGGGGCATCGCCGATCAGGCCCGCGCCATCCGGACGGGCGACAGGGCGTTCTTTTCCGGCGATGTGGCGCTGCATATCACCGAAATTGCGCTTGCCTTGAACAATGCTGGCGAGAATGCACAGCCCTATAGGATGAGAAGCAGTTTTTAGAGAGTCTCTAAAAATTTGTCTTAGCGCGCATCTTACTCCGGAAATCGTTTCACACTTTTCGGGGTGCGCTTCTAACCCTTCGACAGCACCTTGCGGACAATATCCGCAACGGCGGCGCTTTGGTCGAGCGGCATGATTGCACTCGATATTTGCCCGCCGCGCACCGCATCGCGGACCGCTTCGGCCTGAAACTGCAATCCGTTGCCGGAAAAAGCATATGTCTCAATCGTGCGGCCCGGAAGCGGCAGGCGGTTCATGACCTTGCCGATAAAGCCTTTGCCGCCATTCGGCCCGAGCGATGACCGTGCTGCGAAAGCCGAAAACAGCGTCAGCCTCTGGGCTTTCAGAAATGGCGCATGGATCAGTATCGTGCCTTTGGTCCCCTCGATCAGCATGCGGTTCTCACCGTCGCGGTCGAAGCCGCAAGAGAGGCTGGCTGTAGCCTCCGGCCAGCCAAGCTGAAACTCCGCGCGCATATCCACACCGCTTTTGGCGCGTTGCCAGCGACCGTCGACATGATCCGGCAGGCCCAGGAAATACAGTGCCAGCGAAACCGGATAGACGCCGAGATCGAATGCCGCGCCGCCGCCAAGCTCCGGGCTGAAGAAGCGGCTTTGCGGATCATAGGCACGGATATAGGAAAGATCGGCTTCGATGCGCGTCACCGCGCCGATGCGACCGCTGTCGATATGCTTCTTGGCGGCGTGGATCGCTGGTAGAAAGCGGCTCCACATCGCCTCAATGGCGAAGACGTTCTTTGCCTTTGCCGCGGCTTCGATCTGCCGGGCGCCAGCGGCATCGAGCGAAAGCGGCTTTTCGATCAGGCATGGCTTGCCTGCCGCGATTGCCTGCATGGCCTGCAGCACATGCATCGCGCTCGGGGTCGCTATATAGACCGCATCGATATCCGGATGGGCAAGAAACGCGCCTGAATCACTGAACGCCTTGCCAGCGCCGATGCGCCGACGGAAAGCTTCGGCGGTCTCCGCCGCGCGCGAGCAGACAGCGGTGACACACATCCCGGTGCTTGCCTGAATATCCTCGGCAAAGGCGTTGGCTATCGTGCCCGTGCCCCATATGCCCCAGCGAAAGTCCTTCAGTTCCTGCCTGTCCTGATTCACGTGCTTGCCCCGCAGCTTCATACAGGTGCTATATAGCCCATGTAATGCGGCTAACGAAGTTTCTTTGTCCTGTCAGGACTATTTCATGAGGTGGATGTGATGAGCGGATTTGTCGTGGCCGTGGCGCGGGATGGCGAGCATCGTTTTTCAAAGCAGGTCGTGCCGGAAATCCGCATCGTCACCGGGCTTGGCGTCGAAGGCGATGCACATCAAGGCGCAACGGTGAAGCACCGTTCACGCGTGCGGGCCGATCCCACGCAACCCAATCTGCGACAGGTGCATCTCATTCATGCCGAGCTTTTCGACGAGTTGGCGGAAAAGGGTTTTAACGTCGAGCCCGCTGATCTTGGCGAGAACATCACCACGCGCGGCGTCGATCTTCTGGGCCTGCCGCAAGGGGCTCTGATCAGGATTGGCGACGCGGTTGTTCTGGAAACAACGGGCCTGCGCAACCCCTGCGCCCAGATAGAGAATTTCCAGACCGGGCTTCTCGATGCCGTGCTGGATCGCACGCCCGATGGCGAACTTGTCCGCAAGTCCGGCATCATGACCATCGTGCTCGCAGGCGGCACGGTGAAGGCGAATGATGCGATCGCTATCGAATTGCCGCCGTTGCCGCATCGCAAGCTGGAACGGTATAAAGATTGCGAAAGACAGGGTTTTGGAGCGAGCTAACCGATTTAACAATGCTGTTATGCAGGCGAAACCGGTGATTTTCGTGATGGAAGGTCTATCAACTTTGCGTCATATGCCCTAGATCATCCCACAATAGGATACAGATTGACATGCGCTGCTGCCGAAACCCGGCGGCAGCCTATTCTTATCGGTTCGGCTTGTCGGCGTTCGATGTTCCTCATGTGTCTGGACGACGGCCGGTCGGTTGCATTTCTAAAGGGCACAAAATGGAAAAAGCAGATATCGGAATGGTCGGCCTTGGCGTCATGGGCTCCAACCTGGCGCTGAACATAGCCGAGAAAGGCTACACGGTAGCCGTCTACGACCGTGATGAGCCTGTGCTGAAAGCCTTCCTCGAAAAGGCTGGCCCGCTGCGCGACAAGATCATTCCCTGCCCCACTTTCGAGGACCTCGCGGCCAATATCCGCAAGCCGCGCCCGATCATCTTCCTCATCAAGGCAGGCGCTCCCGTTGATGCCGAAACTACCCGCCTCAAGGCCTATCTTGAGAAGGGCGATATCATGATCGACGCCGGTAATTCCGATTACCGCGATACGGTGCGCCGCCTGAAGGCGCTTGGTCCCAACGATCCGACCTTTGTCGGCATGGGTGTTTCCGGCGGTGCGGAAGGTGCCCGCCATGGCCCGTCGATGATGGTTGGCGGCACCGAGGAAGCCTATGAGCGCATTGCGCCGATCCTGCTTGCCGCTGCCGCCAAATACAAGGACGAACCTTGCTGTGCGCTGGTGGGGCCCGATGGCGCCGGTCATTTCGTCAAGACGATCCATAACGGCATCGAATATGCCGACATGCAGATGATTGCCGAAATCTACGGCATCCTGCGCGACGGCCTTGGCCTGTCGGCCCCGGCCATCGGCGACGTGTTCGAGAAATGGAACCAGGGTCCGCTCAATTCCTATCTGATCGAAATCACCGCCAAGGTGCTGAAGGCGACCGATCCGGAAACCGGCAAGGCGATGGTCGACATGATCCTCGACGAAGCCGGCCAGAAGGGCACCGGCCGCTGGGCAGCCATTGAGGCGCAGATGCTGGGCGTTCCGGCAACGGCAATCGAAGCAGCAGTCGCTGCGCGCTCACTGTCCTCGCTGAAGGCGGCACGTGCGCTTGCCGCAAAGGCCTACAATCCTGGCCAGCGCAGCCTCGACATTTCCGATCAGGCAAAATTCCTTGCTGATCTGGAGCAAGGCCTGCTGGCGGGCAAGATCGCCGCTTACGCACAAGGCTTCGCGGTGATGGAAGCTGCGTCACAAGAGCATGGCTGGAATATTCCGCTTGCCGAAACCGCCCGCATCTGGCGCGCAGGCTGCATCATTCGTTCGCAGCTTCTGGACGATATCGCCCACGCCTTCGAAGACAGCGAAAGCCGTAACCTGCTGCTCGCACCTGCTTTCGTTGAGCGTATGAGCAAGGCTTCCAACGGCCTTCGCCAGATCGTCGCCAAGGCGGCGCTGGCTGGTCTGCCTCTGCCTGCACTGGGCTCGGCGCTCAGCTATTTCGACAGCTTCACGCAGGCGCTCGGAACCGCCAATCTCATTCAGGGCCAGCGCGATTTCTTCGGCTCGCATGGCTTCAAGCGTATCGACAAGGACGGTGACTTCCACGGTCCCTGGGGCGAATAAAGTTCGCTGTAATTGAAAAGCCGCCCACCGGGGCGGCTTTTTCAGTTCTGCATAGGCCGGAACGGTCCCGGTTTAAATGGCATCGCCTACCGCCGCATATCTATTTGTTTTTATGCGCTATCCGAAACGGCGAAGCCGGGATAAGAAATCTGTTCGGATTTTACCAGAAGCAATCCATGCACTATGTCAGCGCATTATTTTATATATATCTAATATTTGATAGTTATTTTTGTTTATTCACTAATTAAGAATCTTTACTTAGTCTTCACTAGTCCGTTTTGGCGTATTTGTGCTTTGTTTCTTCGGCCAGGCGGCTCAAGGTGCCGATATTGGATTGGGTATTTTATCACGGAAAGGTGTCCGGCAGATGTTGAGTGCAGAGAGGCCGAACGGCTGCCAGAACGCAGTTTAACAGCACTGATTACATCATGCCGGGCGCGCCTGTTCTCGGTTCTATGCGCGAGATCGAATTCGACCGTCACTTTGCGGCGGAAAGGGTAGTAAATGGCTTATACGATAACGTCATCAAGGCGAGAGCGCGTGATCGTTGCGGGCCTTTTGCTTGCCATTTTCGGAACCGCGGCTTCGATGGCGGCGATGAGTTTTGTTTCTTACCGCCTGGCGAGCCAGAAAGAGCTGGCCGTCCTGTCGCAAATTGCAGAGCGCGCGGTTTTTCGCGCCAAGACTGCATTTCGGGATGCCCGCCAGGTAATGGAAGTCATGGAATATGCGGCGCTGCCTCCCTGTTCCCCGGAACATATCGCTTTGATGCGCAATCAGACAGTGAATACTCCTGCCGTGGAGGAAATCGGCTATTTCGAAAATGGTCGTTTGAAATGCACGTCATGGGGCCGAGCGGAACGGGATATAAAGGCTTCTGAAAGCGACTTCATCACTCGCGACGGCCTGCGCGTAAGTTTGCATGTCACCCCCGACGTCAGTTTCGGCGAACAGGCAACGGCTATAGGGATGGGGAATTATAATGCGCTGATTACGCCTTCCTATTTCATCGACGTGGTTATTGACGACGATATTGCGATTGCCCTGTTGAATGAAGACGGCCAGATCATCAGTATGCGCAATAATCCTGCTGCCGACCTTGTCGTCGCGGTGGCGAGAAACCGGAAAAGCGGAACCTATGCCTCTTTTTTAGCGAGCTTTGCCGAAAGTGACGGTCTGGCGGCGGTAGTCCTCGGCCCCCGCTCCAGGATCGTTCCGTGGCTGTGGGAAGAACTCTTTATTTTCTTGCCGGCCGGGGCGCTGTTATCATTATTTTTGCTTTGTGTTGTCTTCTGGTTTTCGAAACGTCGCCTGTCGCTCCGGGCAGAACTGGATCTGGCAATCGCCAAACGCGAATTTCTCGTTCATTATCAGCCTATTATTGATCTGACGACAGGAGTATGCGTCGGCGCCGAAGCGCTGGTTCGGTGGAGGCGGCCGGACGGCTCCCTGATCGCCCCTGACCTGTTCATACCGCTTGCTGAGGAAACTGGACAGATCGTTCCTATCACCGATCTCGTTGTCGACGCGGTGATTGCGGACCTGGGGGCGATCCTTGCAGACGATCGTACGCTGCACATCGCGATCAATGTGTGTTCGTCGGATATTCAATCAGGAAGGATCATTGATCTGATCGCCGGAAAGCTGGCCGCAACCGACATTCACAAGGAGCAAATCTGGTTGGAAGCGACCGAACGGGGCTTTCTTGACGTCACTTCTGCAAGCAATACGCTCGAAAGGGCCCGCAAAGCAGGCCATTCCGTCGCCATCGATGATTTCGGCACCGGTTACTCCAGCCTGCAATATTTACAGCGACTGCCTTTGGATGCACTCAAGATTGATAAGTCATTCGTCGATACAATTGGAAAGCAGGCTGCAACGAGTGCTGTCATTTTGCATATTATCGATCTCGCCCGTTCACTTGGGCTGCTCACCGTGGCAGAAGGTGTGGAAACCGAAGAACAGGCAGCATTTCTCAAGGAGCGCGGCGTGAACTTCGCACAAGGGTGGTTGTTTTCCAAACCCTTGGCTGCTGCAGATTTCATGCTTTACCGCAAAGCGCTCAAATGCCATTAAAGCGCGTGTTGCGCCGAACCAGTGAAGATTAGAAGGCTTTATTATAAGGGGGATGGATGTCCCCTTCTTCGCATGTGGCGGGCAAGGCCTTTTGCAAGACTGCAACTTTGGGTTGGCATCTAAATCCTTGCTGGCTCTCCATGAGATTAAACGGCGCTTTTATTAAAGCGACTTCTAATAATACTTTAAATGGCATTAACTTTACTATTATTTTTGGTTTGACAAAAAAGTAATTCGTGCTTCTTTATCCCAAGAAGATTCACTCTACGGTTTCGCTTGGAGATAAAATGAGAAAACTTCTCAAGAATATGCCCATTTGTTTTTCAGTCGCGGCTTTAATTGCGTTCAGTGCCCCGACCGCTGCTTTTGCAGAACCGGATGTGCCCCCGTTTTATGCAGCGGTGATGCAGATGAAGCCGGAGGGCAAGCTTGGCCAGATTATCAGCAAAGAGAAGATCTCCACGCCGGTCGAGGGCGCTCAGGCCTGGCGCATCGCCTACATTTCCTCTGATGTCAATGATCGCAAGACGATTTCGACCGGCCTTCTGATCGCTCCCGTCGGTGAAGCTCCGAAGGAAGGCCGCCCGGTGATTTCCTGGGCGCACGGCACGACGGGCACAGCGCAGAATTGTGGCCCCTCGCAAGTGATCAACCCGGCAGTTCCGCTGAATCTGTATTTCGCCGTGGGCGGCACCACGTCCTCCGTGGATTACGGCGTCCCGGCGATTGAGACCTTTATCAAGGCTGGCTACGTCGTGGTTGCGACGGATTACCAGGGCTTGGGCGGCGGCGGCAAGCACCAGTATACTGTTGCTGCGACCAACGGACGTGACGTAATTAATGCCATTCGCGCCGCTGGCGACATGAAGGAAGTTGGCGCTGGCAAGAAAGCCGTCATCTATGGTTGGTCGCAAGGCGGCGGAACGACTATTGCCGCGGCCAGTTCCGGCGAATACATCAATCAGTCAGGCACGGCCTTCGACGGTATCGAGCTGCTCGGATTTGTCGCCATGGCACCACAGGATGTCGCGGTTGCTGCTCCCCAGGGTGAGATAACTGAAGAAGCAAGCGAAGTCCTGTTGACAAGACTGGCGAAGGGCTTCTCTGTCAATGTGTTTGATTTTACGCATCTTGCACAGAACCTCTGGGCAACGCAGGCAGCGTTTCCTGACAAGCTGCAACTCACCGACGTTTTGACGGAAGAAGGTGCCAAGATCATCGATGAAGTCATGTCGAACAAATGTATCCATGTGGCTTCTGATACGTTGAACTACGCAGTTGGCGACAAGTTTAGCACGCTGCTGAAAGGCAAGCCGACCAATGCTGAGGCATGGGCGAAAGCCATGCTGGCCGCCAGCGTTCCGAATACCAAGCCGGTTGCACCTGTCATTGTTTACTGGGGCACAAAAGATACGGTTGTCCCTCCTGTCATGGGTGAGCTCTACCGGAAGCAGATGTGCAAATTGGGCGGCAATGTCACACGCATCCAGTTGCCCGGCGAGCAAGACCATTTCAGCACGCCGGCATCGGCGGAACCGCTTTATCTGCCCTGGATCGCCGATCGCTTCGCTGGCAAAACCGCAACCGACGGCTGCGCCGACGAATAAATTTGATCTGGGCCGCATCCCGGCCCACGATCTCTTATGATACCGAGGTCGAGGCTCCCGTGCAGGGAGCCTCGACCAAAGCATTTCAAGAGGCGAGCGACGATCCACGTGTTCATAACGCACTTGCCGATGAAGTTATGGCGGACGTCCAATTGAACTGACGTGTTCATCGGCCTGTGAGTGGCGTCGCCATCCACACGAAGTAACATTGCTGACACTTTCAAAGACAGAAGAAAGCAAGAATACTGGAGCCGACTGGGAGTGGCACATTAGCGGACGAGGCTGGCGGAATTGGAAAGCTGAAGCAGATGGGCAAAGGAGCCGCCAAGCCCCAGTGGATATATTGGGTGAAAGGCCCCACAGAGGGAGAATGCGAAGCGTTCGAAACCGGTTGTCTAATTGCGGATGCTGAAATTGTGCAATCAAGAATGCCAAGAAACTAGATGAGATCGAAAGCTATACGGGTCCGTGGCATTTTTTGTGCGCGACAAACAAGCTCTCGACGAGCCGGAGGCGCGTTGAACGCCGACTTCGGGAAGACCTTCCTATTGAGCGATATAGTGTAGGATTTTCCGAGGACATCATCCCGTCGTATATACGCCGCGCTACTGATATTGGGCTACCTACGATCCGCAACTAACCCGCACGCCTGAAACTCTTGGCAAAAGATATTATTCCAGATGATTTTGAAAGGCGTGGGACTACGAGATTGTTGCAGATCAATGTGCGGAAATCGTATCTGCTAGCGATATGAGACTGAATTTGCTCTTGCTGGCCTCGACGTTCGGGACGAGGGGGGCGGAGGTTTGAATCCTCGCACCCTCGCACTCCGACCATAGGAAAATCAAACGCTTAGATAATATTTTCCGATATTGATAAGCCTGCCACCCCAGATTGGCAGTCTTCACGCTGTGAGACCTACCGATGGTCTACGGACGGAAAATTCTTGCACAACAATCACGGCCAGGCTTGAGTAAGTGAAATCTAGGTACAATCACCAATCGAAACGGATGCCGAAGGTGCCAGCCGTTGCTGTTTGGTGACTGCGCCCACTATCGGAAGACCAGCGGTAGCTGGCTTGACCGTATAGGCTCACATTCTCCTTCAGACGCGCGGTGAGGCCACTGCCGATTTCGAATGCCGTGTTGCCAAAGTGGTTTTCAATCGCCGGTGAGGATGGCCCGAAAAAGGCAGTGTCATTTCCTGAGAAGGAGTGCCACAAATTGAACCTTGCATAGGGCTGCCACAGTGTACCGCGCTCATCGCGGGCTGAATATTGCAGTCTTGCTCCAAGCCGTCCGGTCCAGGCTTTACCGGCATCCCAGTTCACACTCGAATATTGATCGTGGGAGCCGTCCACGGACACGTCCTGATAGACGATCTGTGCTTGCGGTTCGATCAGCCAGCGATCATCTTCACCAAAGTGGATCGGATAGCCTGCTTCCAGCGAGGCTGTATATCCTGTCGCATTTGTCGAGAGACCGGCATTATAAGCCGATGTCGCATCCGCGTCGTACCAGCTTCCCTGAACCACTGCATCGAGATACCAGCCCGTCGGACCAAAATGCGTCCAATAGGCTCCAACCGACGGACCTTTCAACGTCAGTTCGCCCACGGTCAGGTCTTGTATTCCTTTCGCGAAGCCCCGCACAGAGCTTGAATTGTAGTTCGAATAGGCAAAATAAAGGCCAGCATGGTCACGATGGCCACTTTCGGTTGTCCGTCGCAGAATGTCGAGGCCCGTCTGAAAGCCGGTCAGATCGCCTTTCGCACTGGTCTCCACCGAACCGCCCCATCGGTTGCTGAGGTGCTCTCCGAACACCCGTCCCCAGGCGCCGTTTACATAAATCCGCGACTCCTGAACGCCTCGCAAGTTTTCTTCCTCGCCGACGCGCTCATGTAGCGTGCCCAAGGTGGCCAGACCCATTTGCCGCGCTATCGCTGGGATTGGCGCATAAAGCGCGACTTCCGGTCGATAGAGCGGGATCTCCGGTTCTTCCGTCGTAGGCCCCGTCGCTGTGTCGATAATATGGGACCGGAGGAACCATTCGTCCGACTCTGTGCTCCCGCCGCGGAACAGTTGGTACTCGTAAGCGCCCGCAGCCACACGCTGGCCGAGCGAGAAAGCGTCAGTCGTGGTGGTGCCGCCATTTGTCACCTGTACAAGCCTGATGCCGTCCGCGACGGTTTGCTCTCCGGGGCCGCCGGTATTGGTGACGAGTAGCGACGTCGTGCCGCTGGCCTGGCCGCCATTGATCACCAACAGGTTGCTCGGCGAATTGTCGGCGCCAAGATAGGTGTTGAAGCCAATCCGGCTACCTGCGCTACCGCTGTAACTTCCAACTGTCAGGGTGGTGTACCCATCCGATCGCGGCAGGAAGTGGATCAGACCGCTATTGGCAATTGCGCCGGTTGCGTTGGAATCGCCGGTGACATTCCAGATACTGCTGGCATCAATCGAGATATCTGTCGCGTTTCGCGCCAATCCCGTCCAGAGACTGTTCTGCGCCAATGACAGATTCGCAGTGTTGCCAGTGTCGGCCAGCAGGTCGCCGGTCCATTGAGAGGTGGTCAGGCTGGCCTCGGCGGTATTGCCCGCGCCGGTCAGCATAAGATTGCCGGTCCACCGGCTATTGCTGAGACTGTAGGTAAGCGTCGAAGGCTCCACGGCGATGTCACCGGTAAGCGACGAAATGCCGTCAATATTGAGCGTCAGATTGCTGGGCACACCTGCGCCATCTTCGGTGACCTTTGCCAGCAAGAGCTGTCCGTTGACCACAGCTGGCTTAATGGTTGTGTTGCCATTGATCGAGACGGTGCCGACGCCACCCTGAGCAAGAATGATGGCGCCATTAGCGGCGCTGAGACTGCCGCCCGTGAACGACACGGTGCTAGGTGCATTTCCGGCAAGGTAAATAGCGGATGATCCCGAACCATTTACTGCGATTGAGGAGCCGGATGCGGTGAGCGCGCCGCCATGGGTCGCTGCGAGACCATGGGCAGCACTGCCTATAGTGGCAACGGTTGCATCCGTCGCGGTAATGATACCGCCCGCCATCGCGTGCAGGCCGGTGGCGTTATTATTTTGCGTGGTGACTTTGGTGCCGGTCAAGGTGACCGTGCTGCCAAGGTCGGTCGAACGGACGCCATCGGCGCCACCGGCTGCGGCGCTATCACCACCCTTCGTTGTTATAAAACCACCCGTGATCACGGCCGTGGCGCCCTGACTGACGCGAACGCCGATACTACCATCGCCGATAGTTGTGATGGTTGCGTCCTGAGCTTGCAGTTTGCTGTCCGTCCCGATCACATCCGCGCCATGGCTCTCCAGCCCTACGTCAGCCACCGGGAATTGAAGGACTGGGGGATTGCTGCCGGTCACGGTGAAGCCTGTTGTGACTTCTGTTCCAGTCACGGTGATCGTGCCGGCATCGGTGACACGCAGACCTGCGCTGGAAGGGCCTGACGTTCGGACGATAGTGTTGGTCAGTATGACCGTGCTATCTGCACCGCTCGCCTCTGCCCCAGTCGAATTGGGTTGGTAGGTGAAAATACCATAACCGGCATAATCAATGCTGCCTCCGGCATCGGCCCATACACCCTGGCTGTTTGCACCATAAGTGGCACTGGTGGCACCACTACGAACAACAATGCTGCTGCCAACACCACGGGCAAGCATGCCAGGAGCATTGCTATTGATTGTGCCGCCATAATAATCGCCGGAGGCGATGGCGCCACCACCCATGGTGACAGTTCCCCCATCGGTCGCGAATAGAACAGCGCCACCACTTCCGTAGCCGTTTATATAAGTATTATTGAGGATGAGATTACTATCGACGCCGGAAGCTACCGCGCCCGGTGCATTGTCGCCAAAACTGAATGTACTCAGATTATTGAGAGTGATCACCCCCCCGGCATCCGCAAATGCGGCAGAGGCGGACGTGCCGTCGATTGTGAGGTCGGTGCGGGTGAGCGTGATCGTTCCGCCACCTGCTGCGTAGGCGCCGTGCGCGTTGTCCCCGACCGTCGACACGGAACTATCGGTCAGCGTTATGCTGCTATTGGCTCCAACCACGCTGATGCCATAGGCATTGGTGCCATTGGTGACGACCTTAGTATAATTCCCTGTAATCACCCCGCCATTCTCGGCGAAAAGGCCACGACCGCCCGCGCCGTTGGTGGTTATCTCAGAAACATCATCCGATGAGGTCCCGGTCAAGTTGGCGGTACCGTTACCACTTGCACGCACGCCGTGACCGCTGCCGCTAGCTGTTAGCAAAACAGATGTGCCACTATAGCTGCCAGTGCCTGAGACATCGACCACTGGCGCAGCACTGGTGCTTTCTCGCGTGGTAAGATCTGGATCCGAGCAACTGCCGGAAGAAATACTAACAGATCCCGGCGCCGATGGAGCGCATTGTGCCCACGCTTGCGCGAAGGGGGACATCGCCGTCATCACGACGGCTAAGGTCATAGGATGGAAGAAAATGGAGTTCAATAGCGCTTTTTTGCTCGCGCCAAGACTTGGAATGGCGACTGGTATTTTCACATGGTCAGCACGCAATCGACGCCCCCCCAAGACACGAAAACCTTACAAACGAGGTAATTCGAGAATCAGATAAATATATCTGTATAGTATACTTAGATATTTACAAGTCTGCTAATGAACGGTTTTGCTTCGAAAGCTGCACGTACCGTTTGCACCCAAGATGCACCCAAGCGGACTAACTGAGAAAAGAAAGCGGGGAGGCTTTTGCCGAAAACCCTTGATAGCCAGGGCTTCGAATGGTGGGCGTGACAGGGATTGAACCTGTGACCCCTACGATGTCAACGTAGTGCTCTCCCGCTGAGCTACACCATAAAATTCTTCGATAAAACAATAACTTATCGGAGAACCAGACACTGCAAAATGCATTGCAATTCATCGCTGTCACACCACGGTCACAGCGTGAGGCATTTGCAATGGCTACAATTCGCAAACGGAATGGAAAATATCAGGTTCAGGTGCGTCGTGAGGGCAGTCAGTCCATCTCGAAAACATTTCTGAAACTGGACGATGCAAAAACATGGGCGCGATTGATGGAAGTCGAAGCCGATCAAATCGGACTGCCGGTCGATCCCAAAATATTAATGAAAACGACAGTTCGCACGATCCTTGAGCGTTATCGTGATGAGGTGATTGTGAAGAAACGCGGTCACGAGGTAGAGACAGTCATCGTCAATGCAATATTGCGCCAATCGTGGTGCGACCGCTCTCTAGCTCAAGTCGATAGTGCAACCTTTTCGAAGTATCGGGATATGCGCTTGCAGACGGTCAAGCCATGCACGGTCAAACGTGAGCTTGGCATATTGCAACATGCTTTCGATATAGCGGCGCGTGAATGGTCAATCCCGCTACGTACCAATCCTCTTAAGCCGATTGCAAAGCCCACCGTATCGAACAGGCGTGATCGACGTTTGCGAGAAGGTGAACTGGACAAGCTTTTGAAAGCAGCCGGAAAGACGCGAAATCCATTCCTGCTTCCCGTTGTTCGCTTTGCACTGGAAACAGCGATGCGCCGTGGTGAAATCCTCGCACTACGATTTCGTGATGTCGATATAGAACGCTGTACGGCCATTATCAGAATGTCGAAGAACGGCCATTCGAGAACAATCCCGCTGTCAACGCTGGCAGTCGCAATCCTTGAAACAACGATGGCGACAATGACGGCAGAAGATAAAGCCAGCAATGAGCGCATCTTTCCGATTACCGCTCTTGCTCTCCGTCTTGCATGGGACAGACTGACGAAACGAGCAAAAATTGATGATCTGCATTTTCACGATCTTCGTCACGAGGCGATCAGCAGGTTTTTCGAGAAAGGTCTTACCGTACCGGAAGTTGCGTCAATCAGCGGCCATAGGGATATAAGAATGCTGCTACGATACGCACATGCTGACAAAGGCAAGCTGGCCGAAAAACTCAACTATTGAGTGTGAGAGCATTGGCTGACAGGTTTGAAGCGATTATCTTCACCGTCATGCCTCTCAACGACGCCGAAAACGGCGTGGGCGATAGACTTTCTATCGACCATGCCGCATTCCCTTGGACGGCACCGATTGCCTTTCGGTCGTTGGAGGATGCAAATACGCAGACCAGAAAGGCGGCGTCGAAATGGATTTCCTCAACGCATCAGTAGCACAGATGACCGCATATTTCATGGGACGTTGGGGAAAGGCTGATGGTTACACGCAGATAAGCAAATACGATCTTAGCAACTTTGATTTAGCTGCTTCTGCTCGTGGTACGCCAAAATGGCAAAGAGCAATCATAGATATAGCATTGAGCGCGCCCGACAAATCAGGGGTGCAGCGTTTATGTTTGTTGAATGCGATAAAAGTTGCGGTTGAACGTGGCGTGGAAGTTCCACTGTCAGTGCAGCAGGCGAACCCTGCCAGTACCGATACGACCTTCAAAAATCTGGAAAATCGATACCACAAGATAAAAAAGCATATCGAGTTCTTTCCCGATATCGATCCCTATAAGCCGCACAATCTGGAAATGATGTGTGACGCGATTATCGTTGGTAGGTTCGATGTTGCAGCACAGATTTTTGTAAGTGCGGAAAACAAAACAAAACGCGGATGGATAAGCAGATTGCATCTCAAGTGAGCTTTCAGTTCTCTGGACGACGCCGATCACTTCCAAATGCCACCCTTTGCGCCTCATTCCTAGTTAGAGGTTGCCAAATGACTATCGAAACCACCCCATTGCTTCCGTTGCCCGCCGATGACAACGCGCTCATTCGTCGTGCTGATCTTCCGGCCTATCTTGGCGTATCTCATCAAACCCTTGCCCGATGGGCACATGAGGGACAAGGGCCTGAATACATAAAGATGGGTGGCAAGCTGGTCGTGTACCGCGTGGGCGATTTACGTAACTGGCTTTGCGTCAATCGGCGCGCGAGTGCGAACGCCGCCTAATCACTCAAAACAATCAGCAACATAGTTCAACCCGTACGAACACAGGTACGGGCGAAGGAAAGGTGCGCCATGTCTGATATGGAGCCGACCAGCATTCTTGACCATATGCAATTCTCGTGGCTTGACGACACGAAAAATCATTTAGAGCAGCAGCTTGAGCAGCGTGGTGCACTTGATGAAATCCAATACGGCCAACTTCTTGCGGATGCACTCGCCGGGAGTTGCGGTCAGTTTATCTTTTGCCATGGAGAATTCTGGGCGTACATTCCCAAAACGGGCTTGTATGTACCCGTCAGAACAGTAAAAATCCAAAACCTTCTATATGATTTACACAATACAAAAGGTCATGAAGGCCTACTGCATAAGTTATCAAAAAACAAAATTTCGAATATTGTCAGCATTGCAGCAAACTATCTTACAAATGATCATTTTTTTGACGAAGCACCGTTAGGGCTGGCCACGGAAGACAGCTATCTTCTGTTGTCGGAGAACAAAATTGAAGTAAAGGATCATTCACCACAATATCGCGCACGTTGGAAAGTTTCTGCACCATTTAGCGGTCTGACAGAACCTGATGAGACTGCAAGTAAAATTGCCGAAATGGTCGGGGGGACCGAGAATGCGCAAACATTTTTCGAGGTCCTTGGAGTTGCAATGTTTGGGCTTGGTACTCGATTTTCACGAGCGCTTGTTTTCGTAGGTGAAGGAGCAAATGGAAAAAGCACCTTGGTCAACGTCATGTGCCAGATGATACCTGCATACATGCGCTCATCTGTTCCGTTGAACGCTCTGAAAACAGAATATGATCGCGTCCAGCTTGATGGGAAAATTCTAAACACTCTTGAGGAATTGCCCGCTCTCTCACTCATAGATGTGCAATTGGTGAAGAATATTATCACCGGCGGCGCTATTCAAGCGCGCCAGATCGGCAACGCTGCGTTCACGATGTATCCGAAAGCACAGCACATCATTTGCACCAATCAACTGCCCTTAATGCATGAGAATAACGAGGCATTACGTAGACGCTTTATCGTGATCCGACTTAATCAGACCATACCAGAGGATCGACGTGACCTCGATTTTGCGCAGAAATTCTTCAATGAGCACAAAGCGGCGTTGTTGCTCCTAGCTGTTCGAGCACTTGAAGAAGCCTTGAAGCGTGGTCGAATTTACGAGCCGAACACCAGCAAACTTGAAGTTGCGCGATGGCTAGACCGTAACGATGTTGTAACATCATTCATCAAAGAATGTGTCGAGCAGACGGGAAATCCCAAAGACCGTATCCCGGTCGATGAAATGCTTGAGGCATGTATCCGCTACGCCAACATGCACGGCTTTCCACCACCTTCATCGCCACGACAGTTTGGGACACGTATGGAGGCGGCGGGGTTCGTCAGGGGAAAGTCCTCCACTAAGTATTGGGTGGCGGTACGGTTCACGAAGGATACTGGGGAGGATAGGGAGAATTTAACGACACCTCCCCCAGTATAAGAAGAACGGGGAAAGTGAACCTGAAGCTATAAAATCCTCCCAATCCTCCCCTTTTTCCCATTATATGGCATACGCTTGGGCACGATAGCTGGCCAGACCCAAACCATCGATATGTCCGAGATGCTGGTATATGTGCTGCCGGTCAGCATAAGATCGGGTATGGCATATCAGGTGCCGAGAAATTGCAGTTGATTATAGTAATTGTGGGCTGGGTTATTGCGTGTAGATGGGTGAAAAATTGACCAATATGGAAAAGCTTGAAGCACTGATCATTGAAGCGAAAGCCTCTGGCGGATCGGAGCTAGCCAATTTCCAGCCATTCATTATTGGATTGTGCGATGCTTTGGGTTTGGATCGCCCGGCAATGGCGCTGGAACAGAATGACCTCAATGACTACGTATTCGAGCGTCGCGTTGATTTCAAACACCCAGACGGTTCACGGACGGCGGGTCGCATCGATTGTTATCGACGCGGACATTTCATCCTTGAAGGAAAGCAGTCGGGGAAGCGTCAGACAGCAAAAGTCAGTGTTGATCAGTTGTCACTCATACCTGAGGACGCTGCCCAGTTCAAACCCGGTCAGGCAAAACGTGGAACACGCGGCTGGGATCAGGTTATGTTGGCCGCTCGCAAACAGGCTGAAGACTATGCCCGTGCGCTTCCAGTCGAGCACGGTTATCCGCCGTTCTTGCTTGTTGTTGATGTCGGCCATGTGATCGAGGTCTATGCCGACTTTTCCGGGCAAGGGAAAAACTATGCCCATTTCCCCGACCGACAATCCTATCGCATCGATATGGATGATCTTCGCGACCCGAAAGTGCAGGAGCGTCTGCGGGCGATCTGGACCGATCCGTTGTCACTCGATCCGACACGCATATCGGCAGAAGTCACACGTGACATCGCGGAACGGCTCGCCAAGATCGCCAAGCGTCTCGAAGGCAAGCACGACGCTAAAGATGTGGCCGAGTTTCTGATGCGGTGCCTGTTCACGATGTTCGCAGAAGATGTGAAGCTCATACCTGAGAAGGGTTTTCAGAAACTGCTGGAGCAGATGAAGAACACGCCCGAACATTTCGCCGCCGCATTAGAAAGCCTGTGGGCGGTAATGGACAGCGGCGGCTATGCACCTCACCTCAACGCAACGTTGAAAAAATTCAACGGTTCGCTGTTCAAAAAGCGGACTGCGCTTCCACTCGACCGTGACGATATTAATGAACTATGGATTGCAGCGGGCAAGGATTGGTCCGATGTAGAACCGGCCATCTTCGGCACTTTGCTTGAGCGCGCACTGGACCCACGCGAGAGGTCAAAGCTGGGCGCGCACTACACGCCTCGTGCATATGTCGAGCGTCTCGTCGTGCCTACCATCATCGAACCGTTGCGGGCTGATTGGGAGCTTGTTCAGGGGCAGGTCAAGGAGTTGCGTGATAAAGGAGATCATGCGGGAGCGCTGGCTGCGGTGAAGACGTATCATCACAAGCTATGCACAACGCGAGTGTTAGACCCTGCTTGCGGCACCGGCAACTTCCTCTATGTCAGCCTTGAATTAATGAAGCGCCTCGAAGGCGAGGTTCTGGAAGCTCTGGACGATCTGGGAGAGGATCAAGCGCGGTTCGCGATGGAAGGCGAAACCGTTAATCCACGCCAGTTTTATGGACTTGAATTGAACCCGCGTGCTGTGCCCATTGCCGATCTTGTGCTTTGGATCGGCTATCTCAAGTGGCAACTTAAAACTGCGGGTCTCGCCTCAATTACGGAACCAATCCTTCACGCCTACGGCACGATCAAACAGCAGGATGCAGTGATCACTTATGATCGACAGGAGTTGTTGCGGGATGCTCAAGGACGACCGTTATCTCGTTGGGATGGAGCGACGAAAAAGCTGCACCCAGTCACAGGTGAGGAAATCCCCGACCCGGATGCTCAGGTGCCACTCTACACCTATGTGAACCCCAAGTGCGCGTCATGGCCAGAAGTTGAGTTCATAGTCGGCAACCCACCATTCATTGGCGGCAAGGATATGCGCGTCGAGTTGGGAGACGGCTATGCGGAAGCGTGCTGGGCCGCACGCCCACATATTTCAGGTGGTGCTGATTTCGTAATGCACTTCTGGGACGAAGCCGCCACACGTCTACTTCGCAGACCCGCTAAGGGGCAGACAAACCCATTGAGGCGCTTTGGTTTTATTACCACTAATTCTATCACTCAAACATTTTCCCGCCGCGTCATTGAACGCCATATGATAGCAAAAGAGCCGTTATCACTTGCTTTCGCAGTGCCAAACCATCCATGGATGAAGGCTTCTGACAAGGCTGCGGTACGTATTGCCATGACTGTGGCGGAAAGGGGCGATCAGGTCGGTATACTTGCGGAAGTTATTTCTGAAACAGAGCTGAATACTGATACACCACAGGTGGCGCTTGAGGTATTTGAGGGCAATGTGCGTGCCAACCTGACGATTGGAGCAAATTTGGCGTCAGCAAGGCCGCTCTTATCCAATGCAGCAATCTCCAGCCGCGGTGTTGTTTTGCACGGAGCGGGCTTCATCGTAACACCTTCCAAAGCTCAGGCATTGGGACTAGGGGTAGTTCCGGGACTTGAGGAACATATCGTTCCCTATCTCAATGGGCGTGATCTCGCACAACGGTCACGTGGCGTCATGGTCATCGACCTCTATCCCTTAGATATTAACGACATTCGGGCAAACTTTCCGGCAGTTTACCAGCACGTAGTAGAAAATGTGAAACCGGAACGGGATCACAACAAGCGCGACTATCGACGATTGAATTGGTGGCTCTTCGGAGAGAACATTCCGGAAGCACGGAAAGCATTATTCTCAGTTCCGCGTTACATTGTCACCGTAGAGACGACGAAGCATCGGTTTTTCCAGTTTCTTGACGTTAACATTCTACCCGATAACAAGTTGGTTGCTATTGGCTTATCTGTTGGCGAGCATCTTGCAATTCTGTCGTCACGCCTGCACATCACATGGTCTATCGCGAAAGGCGCGTGGATGGGGGTCGGCAACGATCCCGTCTATGCCAAGAGTGAAACGTTCGATCCTTTTCCTTTTCCGCTTGCCTGTGATCCGGACTTGGCATTTGGCGACCCGCTCTTTGCTCAGCAGGAGCGTCTGCGAGAACTAGGTGAACGACTAGACACCTTTCGGAAGCAGCGATTGGCAGAGCATTCCTTCCTAACTATGACCGGCCTTTACAATGCATTGGAGCGGCTACGTGAACTGGAAAATGGTTTCGATGTGCCGCCGCTCACAGATGCCGAACGTGATGTACATCAGGCGGGCCTGATCTCGGTACTCAAGGAAATCCACGACGATATCGACCGTGTCGTACTTGCGGCCTACGGCTGGGATGATTTAATCCCCGAACTGGTCGGCAAGCCGGGTGCGACGCTGCCGTCACCTCATAAGACGGAAGCGCAGGAAAAAGCAGAGGAGGAGCTTCTGTCACGCCTCGTCACGCTCAATCTAGAGCGGACAACAGAGGAGAAGACGGGCATGGTGCGCTGGTTGCGACCCGATTACCAGATACCAAAGCTTGGCATGAAAGCACCGAAGGCCGCAGGAGAACATGTCGGTATGTTGGACATCGAACTGCCGGTGACTTCCGAACGTCCGAAATGGCCATCGGATGGGTTAGAGCAGTTCAGGCTGATACGCGATCTTTTGTCAAAGGCCCCTGCACCGACGCCGCCGGATGCGCTCGCCAGCGTGCTTGATGGTAGGAACACTGCAAAGCGCCGGGATCGTGTCGCTGAGGTTCTGGAAACGTTGGTTGCAAGCGGCATTGCACGAACGGGTGACTATGAGGGTCAGCGGCGATACTTCATACCACGATAGTGGCTATAGGGAGGCCTACGGGCGGGCATTTGGGAAAATAGGGAGGATTGGCCCACCCTCCCCATCCATAATAAAAATTGAAAAAGAGAAATCACCCCCGAAATCCCTTCCCAGTCCTCCCTAATTTCCCAAGGTTTGCAGTGTTATGTGGGAACTGTCCAAGGGAATAGTCGACAACATGGCACGGCACCCTATCGCCGTCACCCGCCGTATCCCACAACGTTCTACTACTCGAACGGAGTACGAGGTCTCCCATAGTAAACATCGTGTTCTGGAAACTGCTCTAGATTGTCACTCAGTTTCCGGCATAGGGCGAACGCTAACTCCAAGTCAGCATCGTCAGGCAGCTTTTCGATTTCATCACTCACACATTTTGCGTAAGCAGCTTGCGCTTGCTGAAAAGCTGTACGCGGACGTGTGCTCGTCAATTCTCCTATGAGAACTGCCCCAATGTAAATCAGAGCTCCGGTACCGAAGGCCGCGCCAATTATTTTGACCGGATCATACCCGCCCATGCCGGATGCTCTACTCGTCAAATTTATAGTGAGCGCCGGAGCGTAGGCTGACTGCTATTAGACAACGCTCTCGGATGTCGCGAAGCATCCGCTCTTGTTCGGGGGCGAGTTGCACGCTTTGCTGCTGCGGCTGCGTATCGTCCAGCGTGTATGTCTTCCCCTCATAGGTGAACTCGTGCAGTGGCTTCGATGGCGGTGCAGTGAAATACAATCCAGCGACGATTGCCGTAACGATCACGCAGAGGTTAATCCATTTGCGCACTTCGCTCCGTCGGGACGCCATCTCCGTACCTCACCATTGCTGCGAGTATGTTCTTGCCCATGAAAATGGATTGGGCTGACCATTTATACGGCTACGGCGTAGTTCCGCATTTTCGAGCGTGTTGGCCATGCGCGCTTGCGAGTTCGCCATCGAAGCCATTACATTGCTTTGGTTTTGCGCCTGCATGATGTTGGCAGCGGTTTGGGCACGTATAGCTACGCGTTTGTTTCGTTCCGACTGAACTTGAGCATAGACGCCTAAAATCTCCGAGTTTGCTTTCGCTACTGATATTTGCCCGCTGTCAATGCGCTGCGCTACTTCAATGCGTTTTGCCATCCTGTATCTGAGCAAATCTGCATCGCTGCCAACTGCGGGCATGAGTGCCCGATCTGCTGCGTTCATGCAGTCGGCTTTTGCGCGATGCGTCGGAAATTCCGTGCGTTCGCATTCCGCTATGCGTTTCGCGTTGAGCGTAAAGGCAGGTTGGACGTCGCTTTGAGTTGTGCACGCTGTGATCAATAGAACACCGGCATACGCTGTTATAAACCGTCTCATCCCGCCAAATCCCCCGCGACCAGAAAACGAATTACATATTATAATTGATAAACTTAAAGTATGTGAAATGCAATCGGTTGACGCATGGATATGCGCAAGCTGGTTGGAAGAAATTTTGCGCGCCTGCGTCGTGAAAAAGGGTTGACGCAGGAGCAGGTGGAAGCTCGTTCCGGTTTTAGTCAGCAATATCTGAGTGATCTTGAACGCGGTCGCAGAAATCCGACAATCATCACGCTTTACGAATTGGCACAGGCACTCGGTGTCAGTCATGTTGCACTTGTTGAACCGAACGACGACACATCGACCAAATAAATTGGCAAGGATGCACTGATGTCGTGCCCCTGTGTCCACCTGTACGCAACAAAGAATTTGGATTTGTATAAGGTGTTACGGGACAAATGAGAACAATTACCTATTGCAGCACCTTGATGTTATATTACTATTTCTCAACGAAATAGAACGCAGTGGCAGGACTTGAACCTGCGACCTTCCTGCCCATTCGAAGTTAATCGTATGTAGAAACAGGGGCTCTATCCAACTGAGCTACACTGCGTACGCCCAGAAGCGATCCGGGTGTGACGAACATATAGCCATTTTATAAATCCCGGTGTTGACCTCGTTTGGAGATTTTATGCAAAAATAGGTCAATCACGTTGAGCTTGGCGGGTCAATCTACCGAGTTCGATTTGCATCTTAAGTATCTCGGCTTCCCTTTCCTCCATCTCTTGCTTCATTCGCTCAAAGTCGCCACGGCTTCGTTGACTAGCCCAAATGAGAAAAGGGCCGTGCTCTAGGTTCGCAGATGCTATCTGCGCTCTGACATCTGATAGGCGCATAATGATTTGAGCTCTATCCAGATCCGACCAATCACGATCGGCAGCCATATTCCTCCAAAAAACTTCTTCTTTCTGTAGCCCCTGTATTTTTTCTCTTAAATGTAAAAAATTGTCCGCGTTGACAGAGGCAAAATATTCATCGCTGTTCTGCCACCTCGTCTCGACCTCGTCATGATCGATTTGATTTCGCTGATCACTTCTTGCAAATTTATTGATAGCGCCTGCTAGGCTTGTATCAGCTTTACCACTGGCTAATTCATATATGAGGCCACTTAGTAAAGCGAAGTCAGACCCAGGAGTTGTAACAAACGGAGGTCTGTCGCACCAAACTGATAACCGATATGCGCACTCGACTATATGTGTACTTGCTTTGTTGTGGCCGACATAAAATGCTTCGTCCCCGGCTTCATCTCTATACAAAGCCAATTCTGATGCGAATTTGAGATACGCTAAGTCATTCCTTAGGTCATTTAAATCTCCCGTATGACTGACACTGTACCTCTTTGATCGGGATACAACTCTCCTGTGATGATCGTACTCAATTTCGATATGCCTCCACGCGTCGTCCAGCATGTCATACAGTAAATTTGATGCCATCCTAATCTCATCTATTCTTTTAATTATCTGCTTTCTTGTCTTCTTCGAGTGGTTTGATGAAGCAATAATGGGAAAATCGTGACAGCAATCATCAATAATTTGCAATGCTGTATAAATTTTATCTTCAGTTCTAATGCCCAGCAGGCTAAAAATTGTTGGTAGTAAATTTCCTGCGCGATCAATATATAGTTTTCTAGTATTAATGATGTCTTTTGCGTCCTCTATTGAAATCTCACCCGTAATAAATGACCTTAAATAATATCTGTCTGGAAGATAATCTCCAGCTCGTGGAAGTATAGCGTTCGCTGCTTCCCGACGAGAATTTGATGCTGAACTACGCTCCAATTCGTTGAGCGCAGATAACATCAGATCATTCGGTATTGGTTCGAGCGTGTCAATGTGGGGTAGCAGCTTAAGCAGCATCTTCGTCTCCCGCCCTTTCGTGTACTCAGCGTGCATAAAACATCATGAAAATTATCACGTTGGTGGTACGTCAAGTGGATTTTAGGTTGTGGAAAGAGCGGTTGCTTTTTCTAGTGCTCAATGAGCAGCAGATATTGCGTTAACCTGTTGCCAAAAGGTGGGGGATGACACGGCTCACAACGGCACTTCACCATACAATATGTGTGTGTGTTTGTTTTTTTACCGGGGGGACTGCCCCGGCATGTATTGAAGAAAGGTGCGCATTTAGTGGTGGAGCGGCGATCATTCCACGCCACGAGGCGTACGCAATTCTCATCTGATGCGCTTTGAAATCAGCCTCAACGTGTCACAGCACAGTCACAGCAAGCGCTGGATTTGCGACCGTCTGCTTGCAACACCTTGGCGAGCCAGTTATGTTCGGTGTTGATAAGCGCATGAAATTGCGATGCATTTAGGAGTTCGAATGGTGGGCGTGACAGGGATTGAACCTGTGACCCCTACGATGTCAACGTAGTGCTCTCCCGCTGAGCTACACGCCCATTCGATGTGGCGCATACACCATATCGCGTCGCGCCCGTCAATGCCCTTTTATGAAGTTTTTTCGTCTTTTTGTTGATGACAAAACAAAGGGCCGCAAAACCAAGGATCGCCTCAGGCGGCGATCAGCATTTTTTCGATTTCGTTGACCAGATCACGCAGGTGGAACGGCTTCGAAAGCACCTTTGCATCGCGCGGCGCGTCCGAATCGGGGTTGAGCGCGACAGCGGCGAATCCCGTAATGAACATGATCTTCAGGTCCGGATCGATTTCCGTCGCACGGCGCGCCAGTTCGATGCCGTCCATTTCCGGCATGACAATGTCGGTCAGCAGAAGAGAAAAAGGCTCCTCCTGCAATCTTTCATAGGCACTCGCACCATTATCGAAGTGCGTTACGTGATAACCGGCTTTTTCCAGCGCCTTGACGAGGAAACGGCGCATATCATTGTCATCTTCAGCTAGAAGGATTCTCTTCATTGTTCCGTCCGAATTCTGTGTCGTGTTCATCGCTCTAAAGCCGACCCTTAACGACTCAATATCCACCGTAGAAAACGCTTCTTTGGTAAATATGGAATGAATGCTCGCGTAAATGTTAATTGTTATAGCGCGTATTTGGCAACAAGCTGTTCAATGTGACAGGATTGCCGCATATGCACCCCATTCCGGTGTCGTAGGTTTCGCTGTTCTGCCATTTGCATGCATGGCTCGTCTGGCGTAATTTATCGCGCTACAACGTGGGCCGCTTTCGGTTGGCCTGTATGTTCCGGTCGAGAACGGGTGAAGAATGAGTTTGGAGCGCGATTTTAGTCTGATACCGCCCTTCGAGATATGCGCTCCGGCGGAACAACGCATTCCGTTTGTCTTCAATTCACCGCATAGCGGGCGCTATTATCCGCATGCCTTCGTTGAAGCCTCGCGCCTCGATGCCCTCAGCATACGCCATTCGGAAGACTGTTATGTCGATGAGCTTTTTGCCTCGGCAACGAGGCTCGGCGCACCTTTGCTGAAGGCGCATTTTCCGCGTGCTTTTCTGGATGTAAATCGAGAGGCCTACGAGCTCGATCCACGCATGTTCGCAGAGCCGTTGCCGCCTTTCGTCAACAGCCAGTCGGCGCGTGTTGCAGGCGGGCTGGGCACGGTCCCGCGTCTGGTCGGCGAAGGCCAGCTGATCTATCCGGGACGCATTCCGCTCGCCGAAGCATTTTATCGCATTGAAGATCTCTACAAGCCTTATCACCAGGCGCTTGAAGCGCTGCTTCAGTCCACGCGCCAGCGTTTTGGTTATGCCGTGCTGATCGACTGCCATTCGATGCCGGGAGGCGTGCGGCCCGGCGAAGTCGGATCGCGTCCAGACTTTATCGTCGGCGATCGTTTCGGACGGTCATGCAGCGAAAGGCTGACGCAGGCAGCCATCGATCTCCTTCAGGACCTGGGTTACACCGTCGCGCACAACAAGCCTTATGCGGGCGGGTTCATCACCGAGCATTACGGGCGTCCCGCCATGGCTTGCCATGCGCTCCAGATCGAGATCAATCGAAGCCTTTATGTGAACGAACAGACCCTGCACAAGCTTGCTGGCTTCGAAACGCTCTGCGCCGACCTGTACGGCTTTCTCAGCGATCTGACGTCCCTGCCGGATGATCTGTTTATCGCGCCGCCGCTGGCCGCGGAATAGCCCGTTCCGCAACTGCATTCCCACGGATAAAAAGAACCGCGCCCGAGGATTACGAGCGCGGTCAAAGACTAGGGAGGAAATGCCCCGAAAGGCATCGACAGGAAAACCTGTCTGGGATTTAAGTTACGTCTGAACGGGGCAAACGTCAAGAAAACACGCATATTTTTTGAGCTAATTTTGGTATGCTCATTATCTAGGCAAAATTAGCATGGTTTGCGCAATTCTGCGCCATGACTTGAAAACAGGAGTTCGGGGTTGCTGATCGACAAGGCATTTTTTTCCGAAGTGGCTGCCGCTGCCGCCGCTGAAACGCTTCCGCGCTTTCGTCAGATGACGGAAATAGACAACAAATATAGCGTTGGTTTCGATCCCGTGACCGAAGCGGACCGGGCGGCGGAGCGTGCGATTCGCGCTGTCATCGGCAGCGCTTTTCCGGATCACGGTATTCTTGGGGAAGAATATGGGCCGGAAAATATCGACCGCAGCCATGTATGGGTCATCGATCCCATCGACGGAACCCGTGCCTTCATTTCCGGCCTGCCGGTCTGGGGCACGCTTCTGGGCCTGACAGTCGATGGCGACGCCAAGGCGGGAATGATGTCGCAACCCTTCACAGGAGAACTGTTCTACAGCGATGGTGACGGCGCTTATCTCCAGCGCGCCGATGCTGCGCCGCGCCGCCTTTCCGTGCGCAAGGACGCGGCATTGGAAGATGCAACCTTGTTCACCACGACACCAGCCCTTTTCAAGGGAGATAGCCGCAAGAGTTTCGACCGGCTGGAAAATGCTGTCCGCCTGTCGCGCTATGGCGTGGACTGTTATGCCTTCGCGATGCTGGCCAGCGGCTTTGCCGATATCGTGGTCGAATCTGGCTTGCAGCCCTATGATATTGTCGCCCTCATTCCGCTGATCGAGCAGGCTGGCGGCGTGGTGACGCAACGCGATGGCGGCCCGGCGGAAAAGGGCGGTGATATTGTCGCCGCCGCTTCTGCCGAACTGCACCGGGCCGCGCTTGATCTGCTGAACAGCTAGCTAAACACCGGAGATCGCAGGTTCGATGGTCTCCGGCATGGTTTCCACTTCCGACGATCCGGGAATGAAGGCATCAAAGGCAGCCCAGAGCTGCTCCCGATAAAAATCGGCTTCCTGCAGCATTTCATGGCGGGCGCCAGCAATCGTCGTCAGCGAGACATTGCGCGTTCGCGCGACAAAACGCTCGATCACCGGCGTGGAAACCACACGATCCGCGCCGGCCGCAACGATAAGAACCGGCACCGTTGGCCCATCATAGAAATCCGGCTGGTTGATGCGCCGCGATGTTTCGAGCGCGCTCCAGAGCCAGCGTGCTGTCGGCCCGCCAAGCGCCAGTTCGGGATGGATACGTGGAATTTCCATGTTGCGCATGAAGCGCGCCGGGTCGCTGGTCAGCGGATTGCCCGCAAAGGGACGCGAAGCCAGCCTGCGTCCGCCGGAGGCATAAATTCGCCCAAGGCCGAGCCATCGAAAGGCAGAAGCGATGCGGCGCACAGTGTCGTCGCTGAGTTTTTGCCCATCCAGCCCCATGAAGGGTGCACAGAGCACCATGCGGCTGATGCGTGACGTCAGCCTGCCCATCGAGGCAAGCGCGACCAGCGCCCCGGCGGAATGGCCAAGAATATAGAAAGGCGGCGGGCAGTCGGGCAAAGCGATCTGGCCCAGAATAAGGTCAAGGTCGTCGGCATAGTCGTCGAAACTGCGGACATAGCCGCGCTGGCGATCTTTCAGCAGCCGATGCGAGCCGCCCTGCCCGCGCCAGTCGAACGTCACCACCGCAAAGCCGCGCGCGGTCAGATCGTTCATGGTTTCGAAGTATTTTTCGATGAATTCGTTGCGCCCCTGAAGCAGTATGACGGTTCCCCGTGTCGGCTTCGTTTCGGCTTTCAGCATGGCATAGCGCAGGGTTTTGCCGTTCTTCATCTCAAGAAGTCCGGTTCTTATCCCGTGCGGAATGGGATTCGCATCGGTTTCGAAAAGCAGTTCCGACATCCGATTGCGGGCCTTTCTGTTTCAGATTGTCATGCGTGCTTTCAGCATAATGCGGCAATTGATGATAAAAAGTAACCGGAAGTTCGATTGCGAACTTCCGGTTCAAAGAACAGCCGGGCAAGGGACGTTACGCCAGCCGTTCTATTCACTTGAACAGAGATCAGTAGCCGCCCGGACGACGTTCGCCGACGATGCGACCTGAATAGGCGTCCACCATGACGATGACACGACGGCCGTTCGGCCTTGTGGCGCGCACGAAATAGGTATCGCGGTTGAGGCGCATGTCGCCGACATCATAGCCGCGGCGTTCCAGCGAGCGCGCGATACGGCGCGGCCCCATGATTTCACGACGGCCGTAATCGTCGCCCCAATTCGGGCGGCGGTCCGGGCCACCATCCCAACCGGGACGCGGACCCGGATAAGGGCGCGGCGGACGATAGCCGTCATCGTCGTAATACTGAACCTGAACGCGCAGGCCGCTATCGGCTGCGAGGGTGGGCGTCGCAAGACCGGTCGCGACGGTAGAAAGTGCGGCAAAAGCAAGAACAGCTTTTTTCATAACCGTAATCCTTTGGTGAACCCGCTTTGCAGCAGGCATGACGGGACAGTAGCCCCAAGCAGCTGAACGCTCACCGAAGATGATGTTCATTTTGGGTTCATCGTGCGGCGAATCCCCACAATGTAGCCCCCTATCGATCAGGAGTTATTACGCGGCGTGACAGCTCGTGTTTCATAAACTTCGCGCGCCATCGGCCTTGAAATGAAAAAGAACCGTTCCCAAATGAGTTTTGCGGTCGCCTGGAAGGGGCCGCCGGCATCAAGGAATTCGCCATAAGGGAATTTCGCCGCCGTGTATGGTCTCGAGTGCGCCCCGGTGCTTCTCGGAAGATCATGCAGAAACAAGCATCATGTCGCTCTAAAGGAGGGCTAACACATGCGTCACGTAGATTTTTCCCCGCTTTATCGTTCCACGGTCGGCTTCGATCGTCTCTTCACCATGCTTGATACGCTCGCTTCGCCGGAAGGTAACCAGTCCTATCCGCCGTATAATATCGAGCGCACGGGTGAAAACACCTATCGCATCACCATGGCGGTTGCGGGCTTTTCCGAAGGCGAACTCGAAATTGAGGCCCATCGCAATCAGTTGACCATCAAGGGTCAGAAGGCCGATGAGAATGCTTCCGACGTGGGCGAAGTGCTTTATCGCGGTATCGCCTCGCGTGCTTTCGAGCGTCGCTTCCAGCTTGCCGACTTCGTGGAAGTCGCCGGTGCGAGCCTCAAGAATGGTCTCCTGCACATTGATCTCAAGCGCGAGATTCCAGAACAGATGAAACCGCGCAAGATCGAAGTCACCAAGGCTGGCTCTGACAGCACCCAGCAGATCGAGGCAAAGACCGCGCACTAAATCCGGTTGATCGTGAATGAAAAGGCGGCGCTCCGAGCGCCGCCTTTTTTCGTCGTTACTCGTGTTAAAGCGTCAGGCAATCAATTCGGCGAAACGGTCCACGTCTTCTTCCGTATTGGCGAAGCTCGTCACGAAACGGGCGAAAATTTCGCCGTCGCTGATGCGGTTCACTTCCGAATGCGGCGGGTTCCAGTCGTAGAAGATCGCTCCGGCATTGCGCAAACGATCATAGACCGACTGTTTCATGATGGCGAAGACCTCGTTGGCTTCCGGCTTCCAGGCCAGGCGCATCTGGCTCGAAGCATTGATATGCCCGGCAAGGCGCGTCGCAAGCGCATTTGAATGACGGGCCAGTTCTAGCCAGAGATTATCCTGAAGGTAGGCGTCAAACTGTGCCGCCACAAAGCGCGTCTTTGAAAAGAGCTGTGCCGCGCGCTTGCGGATGAATGGAAGGTCTTTGGCGCGGGCGGGGTCCATGAAGACCAGCGCCTCGGCACACCAGCAGCCATTTTTCGTTCCGCCGAAGGAAACGATATCCACGCCCTGCTTCCAGGTCATTTCAGCAGGCGTCATGTCCAGCGAGACGAGCGCATTGGCGAAACGTGCGCCGTCCATGTGCAGGGGCAGCCCGGCATCGCGGCAGATTTGCGAGATGGCGGCGATATGTTCCGGCTGGTAGAGGGTGCCGACTTCAGTAGCCTGCGTGATGCTGACAGCCATGGGCTGTCCGGCATGAACGAAGGCCGGGTTGAAGCGCTTCAACTCGCGTTTCAGAAGCTCGGGATCGATGCGGCCATGCGCGCCATCTATCGGATGCAACCGCGCGCCGCCGGTGAAATATTCCGGCGCGCCGCATTCATCCTCGATCACATGCGCCTCACGGTGAACCAGCGAAACGCCGCCCGGACGGTTGACGCTGGCGAGCGCCAGCGAATTGGCCGCCGTGCCGGTGCCGACAAAGAAGACGGCCACTTCACGCTCGAACAATTCGTTGAACCGTTGTTCCACGCGTTTGTCGATTTCACTTGCGCCATAAGCTGCCGCAAAACCCGCGGCATGCAACGAAAGGCTCTCGGCGATTTTCGGGTGGGCGCCTGCCCAATTGTCTGACGCAAAATGCACGTGTTCCTCCAGATGGGTTGAATGGCCTGTCGCACGGTGGATGTTTCTATAACCTGTCTGACAGAAGCGGTTAAGGCCCGGCTCCCGCGAAAAATGTCGCCAACTTGCCTATTTTTTAGGCAATCAAGGAGCGAACACAAGCGCGCCAAACTGACGCAATGGCCGCTAAACGCAATTAAAATCCAGCAAAATAACGAGTTTTGATATTTTATTACGGAAGTTGCCGAGAAAAATTGCGTTTCCATCTTGTGAGGCAATTTGAATTCTGTCATACGTAATTAGGACAGCAATGCTGTCCAATTAAAAGCTGATGCGAACGGAAGCGACGCAACGCTCTCCGAAAAGTTTCAGAAAGAGGCGCCGGAACCGGCAGGCACATCGCCTGGCGGTAGCAGGCGTCCCGACCGCGACAGGAGGAATTCGAGTGCGCCATTTTCTGGCGGGCTGGGTGTCGTCTGTCCAAGCCTGATGAGAATAAGGCGCCAAACATCGTTCCTCGCACCGGCTTTGCCGCTCGCCCGGAACCTCGTCCAACGCCTTGTCGATAAGGCTTCCTTTATACGTAAAGCAACGGCGGGATGGTTGTCACACCATCTCGGTATATACTGATCGCGCGCCTCATGATGAGGGCCAAACGGAGGGAATGACGATGACGCATTTGACGCCATCTGTATCGAATGTGGTTTCTCACAACGGTCAGAACGGAACGGTCAAAGCTGCGACGACCGCTTCCATCCGAACGACGCGAAAAACCAAGGCAGCGGGCGTGCCGCCGGCACAAGGCCTTTACGATCCGCGCAATGAGCATGATGCGTGCGGCGTTGGCTTTATTGCGCATATGAAGGGCAAGAAGTCGCATCAGGTCGTGGAAAACGGCCTCAAGATGCTGGAAAACCTGACCCATCGCGGCGCTGTCGGCGCCGATCCGCTGATGGGCGACGGCGCTGGCATTCTTGTGCAGATACCAGACCGCTTCTTCCGCGAGGAAATGGCGCGCCAGGGCATCGACCTGCCGCAGCCAGGCTATTATGGCGTCGGCTATCTGTTCATGCCGCGCGATGCGCAGCTGCGCGCTCACATTGAAGAAATCGTCAAGGAAGTCATCGCCGCCGAAGGCCAGACCTTCATCGGCTTGCGCGAGGTGCCGGTCGACAATTCATCTCTGTCGAAGGCTCCGGATATTGCCGCGACCGAACCGTTTCACGTTCAGGTCTTCATCGGCCGCAACCCGATGCTGGAAACGGACGACGATTTCGAGCGCCGCCTGTTCGTGCTGCGCAAGGTCATCTCCAACCGCATCTATCAGGAAAATGACGGCGACGATAAGGGCTTCTATGTCGTGTCCATGTCGGCGCGCACGGTCGTCTATAAGGGCATGTTCCTCGCCTATCAGGTCGGCGCCTATTATCAGGACCTGAAAGACCCGCGTTTTGAAAGCGCGGTGGCGCTGGTGCACCAGCGCTTTTCCACCAACACTTTTCCGTCCTGGCGTCTGGCGCATCCATACCGCATGGTTGCGCATAATGGCGAGATCAACACGCTGCGCGGTAACGTCAACTGGATGGCGGCGCGTCAGGCTTCGGTGGATTCGGAACTGTTCGGCAACGACATTTCCAAGCTGTGGCCGATTTCCTATGAGGGCCAGTCGGACACGGCCTGTTTCGACAATGCGCTCGAATTCCTGCATCAGGGCGGCTACAGCCTTGCCCATGCCATGATGATGCTGATCCCGGAAGCATGGTCGGGCAACAAGCTGATGTCGGATGAGCGCAAGGCGTTCTACGAATATCACGCAGCCCTGATGGAGCCATGGGACGGCCCTGCCGCGGTGGCCTTCACCGATGGCCGCCAGATTGGCGCGACGCTCGACCGCAATGGCTTGCGTCCTGCACGCTATATCGTGACCGACGACGATTTCGTCATTCTTGCGTCCGAAGCAGGCGTCCTGCCGGTCGATGAAAAGAAGGTCGTCAAGAAGTGGCGTCTTCAGCCGGGCCGCATGCTGCTTATCGACATGGAAGAAGGCCGCATCGTCTCGGATGAGGAAATCAAGTCGCAGATCGCGCAGAAGCACCCTTACAAGCAGTGGCTGGCCAACACGCAGCTTATTCTGGAAGACCTCAACCCGGTCGAACCACGGGCGCTGCGCAAGGATGTGAGCCTGCTCGACCGCCAGCAGGCCTTTGGCTACACGCAGGAAGACACCCGGATCCTGATGGCTCCCATGGCCACCACCGGTCAGGAAGCCATCGGCTCGATGGGGACGGATACGCCGATTTCGGCCATGTCTGACAAGTCGAAGCTGCTGTTCACCTATTTCAAGCAGAATTTCGCGCAGGTGACGAACCCGCCGATCGATCCGATCCGCGAAGAACTGGTGATGAGCCTTGTCTCCTTCATCGGCCCGCGCCCGAACATCTTTGACCTTGTCGGCACGTCGCGCCGCAAGCGTCTGGAAGTGCGCCAGCCGATCCTGACCAATGGCGATCTGGAAAAAATTCGCTCCATCGGCCACACCGAAGACCGCTTCGACACCAAGACGCTGGACATCACCTACAATGTCGGCGAAGGCGCTGCGGGCATGCATGGCGCCATCGAACGCCTTTGCGACCGTGCGGAAGCGGCTGTCCACGGCGGCTATAACATCGTTATCCTGTCGGATCGTCAGGTCGGGCCGGACCGCATCCCGATCCCGGCTCTGCTGGCGACGGCTGCCGTGCACCATCATCTGATCCGCAAGGGGCTTCGCACCTCGGTCGGCCTCGTGGTGGAATCGGGCGAACCGCGCGAAGTGCATCATTTCGCCTGCCTTGCAGGCTATGGCGCAGAAGCGATCAACCCCTATCTCGCCTTCGACACGCTGCTCGACATGCATCGCCGCCGTGAGTTCCCGCCGGAAGTGGACGAGAACGAAGTGGTCAAGCGCTACATCAAGTCCATCGGCAAGGGCATTCTCAAGGTCATGTCCAAGATGGGCATCTCGACCTACCAGTCCTATTGCGGCGCGCAGATTTTCGACGCCGTTGGCCTCCAGTCGGGCTTCGTCGACAAGTTCTTCTTCGGCACCGCCACCAGCATCGAAGGCGTCGGGCTGGAGGAAGTCGCGGAGGAAACCGTGCGCCGTCATACCGACGCTTTCGGCAACGATCCGGTGCTGCTAACCGCATTGGAAGTGGGCGGCGAATATGCCTACCGCATGCGCGGCGAAGCCCATATGTGGAACCCGGACGCCGTAGCCAAGCTGCAACATGCCGTGCGCACGTCGAACCCGGAGACCTTCACCGAATATACGCGCATGCTCGACTCCAAGTCGGCGCAAGCCAAGACCATTCGCGGCCTGTTCAACATTCGCTTCGCGGCCGATTGTGGCCTGAATCCGGTTTCCATCGACGAGGTCGAACCGGCTTCGGAGATCGTCAAGCGCTTCTCGACCGGCGCCATGTCCTTCGGTTCTATCTCCAGAGAAGCCCACACCACGCTGGCGCGCGCGATGAACGCCATCGGCGGCAAGTCGAACACCGGCGAAGGCGGCGAAGAGCCGGATCGTTTCTATCCGCTGCCCGATGGCACGCCGAACCCGGAACGCTCCGCCATCAAGCAGGTGGCATCGGGCCGTTTCGGCGTGACGACGGAATATCTGGTCAATTCCGATCTGATCCAGATCAAGGTCGCGCAGGGCGCGAAGCCCGGCGAAGGCGGTCAGCTGCCCGGCCATAAGGTCGATGCCACCATCGCCAAGACCCGTCACTCGACGCCGGGCGTCGGTCTCATTTCGCCGCCGCCGCACCATGACATCTATTCCATCGAAGATCTGGCGCAGCTCATCTACGACCTGAAGAACGTCAATCCGGCTGCCGATATTTCGGTCAAGCTGGTGTCGGAAGTGGGCGTGGGCACGGTTGCCGCCGGTGTTGCCAAGGCGCGCGCCGACCACATCACCGTGTCGGGCTATGACGGCGGCACGGGTGCCTCGCCGCTCACCTCGCTGAAGCACGCCGGTTCCCCATGGGAAATCGGCCTTGCTGAAACCCACCAGACGTTGGTCCTGAACGGGCTTCGCTCCCGCGTGGCGCTTCAGGTCGATGGCGGCTTGCGCACCGGTCGCGATGTGGTCATCGGCGCGCTGCTGGGGGCCGACGAGTTCGGTTTCTCGACCGCTCCGCTGATTGCCGCTGGCTGCATCATGATGCGCAAGTGCCACCTGAACACCTGTCCGGTGGGCGTGGCGACGCAGGACCCTGTCCTGCGCAAGCGCTTCAAGGGAACGCCGGAGCACGTCATCAACTTCTTCTTCTATCTGGCCGAAGAAGTACGGGCGCTTTTGGCTTCCATGGGTTTCACCCGGCTGGAACAGATCATCGGCGAGACCGAGCTTCTGGAAAAGCAGGCGATGATCGACCATTGGAAGGCGAAGGGGCTGGATTTCAGCCGCATCTTCTACAAGCCGGAGGCCGAGAAGCACGAGATTTACTGGACCGAGCGCCAGCATCACCCGATTGACGATATTCTGGATCGCAAGCTGATCGAGCTTGCTGCGCCTGCGCTCGAAGAGCGTCAGCCGGTCAAGATCGACGTGGAGATCAAGAATGTGGATCGTTCTGCCGGTGCGATGCTCTCGGGCGAAGTGGCCAAGCGTTTTCGTCACAAGGGCCTGCCGGAAGACACTATCGCCGTTACGCTTCGCGGCACGGCTGGCCAGTCCTTCGGTGCGTTCCTCGCACGCGGCATCTCGCTCGAACTGATCGGCGATGGCAATGACTATGTCGGCAAGGGCCTTTCGGGTGGCCGCATCGTGGTGCGCCCGCCGGAAGACACGCGCATCGTCGCCGAGGATTCGATCATCGTCGGCAATACAGTGCTCTACGGCGCGCTTGAAGGCGAATGCTACTTCCGTGGCGTTGCAGGCGAGCGTTTCGCCGTGCGCAATTCCGGCGCGGTCACGGTTGTCGAAGGTGTGGGCGACCACGGCTGCGAATACATGACCGGCGGCGTGGTTGTTGTCATCGGACAGACGGGCCGCAACTTCGCGGCGGGCATGTCGGGCGGCGTCGCCTATGTGCTAGACGAGGAAGGCGATTTCGCCCAGCGTTGCAACATGGCGATGGTCGAACTGGAGCCGGTCCCGGAAGAAGACGATATCCTCGAAAAGCTGCATCACCATGGCGGTGATCTCATGCACAAGGGCCGTGTGGATGTTTCCGCCAACATGACCCATCATGACGAGGAACGTCTGGTGCAGCTTATCGCCAACCACCTGCACTACACGGGCTCGACGCGGGCGAAGGATATTCTCGACAATTGGGAAAGCTATCGTCCGAAATTCGTGAAGGTCATGCCGGTCGAATATCGCCGCGCTCTGGAAGAGATGGAGCGTATGCAGATCGGCGTCGCGGCTGAGTAAGAGCCATCGTTAAAACGCAGTGCTTGTGCGCCTGGGATGGCGCACGGCACCGCGAGCCTCGCACAGCGAGAGGAGAATAATATGGGTAAGGTAACTGGTTTTCTTGAAATCGACCGGCAGGTGGCAAAGTACCAGCCAGCGTCGGATCGTATCCGTCACTTCCGCGAATTCACCATTCCAATGACGGATGGCGAAGTGCAGAAGCAGGCAGCGCGCTGCATGGATTGCGGCATTCCGTTCTGCCATGGGCCGACGGGCTGCCCGGTCCACAACCAGATCCCGGACTGGAACGATCTCGTCTATAACAACAACTGGGATCAGGCGATCCGCAACCTGCATCTGACCAATAATTTCCCGGAATTCACGGGCCGCATCTGCCCCGCCCCTTGCGAGGAAGCATGCACGCTCAACCTTGAAGACACGCCCGTTGCAATCAAGACGGTTGAGCAGGCGCTGGGCGACAAGGCTTATGAACTCGGCCATATCGTGCCGCAGCCTGCCGCCAACAAGACCGGCAAGTCTGTTGCCATCATCGGTTCCGGTCCGGCTGGCCTTGCCGCTGCACAGCAGCTCGCGCGCGCCGGTCACATGGTTGATGTCTATGAGCGCGAAAGCCGCCCCGGCGGGTTGCTCCGCTACGGCATTCCCGATTTCAAGATGGAAAAGCACCTGATCGACCGCCGCGTCGCGCAGATGGAGGGCGAGGGCGTGCGTTTCCATTGCGGCGTCAATATCGGCGTCGACAAGCCGCTGCGGGGTTTGCTCGATACTTATGACGCGGTGCTTTATTGCGGCGGATCGGAAACCCCGCGCCCAGCGGGCATTCCCGGCGCCGATCTCGATGGCGTCCATGATGCCATGCCCTATCTCGTGCAGCAGAACCGCCGCGTTGGCCGTGAAAACATCGAGTCTGTCGGCTGGCCTGCGGCTCCGATTCTCGCAGGCGGCAAGCATATCGTGGTTGTCGGCGGTGGCGATACGGCGTCCGATTGCGTCGGCACGGCTTTCCGTCAGGGCGCGGTCAATGTCACCCAGCTCGACATCCGCCCGCAGCCGCCGGAAAAGGAAGACAAGCTCAGCGTCTGGCCCTATTGGGCGACCAAGATGCGCACCTCTTCCAGTCAGGCGGAAGGCGCATCGCGAGAGTTTCAGGTGGCAACGCTGGAGTTCATCGGCGAGGATGGCCGCCTTACCCATGTGAAGTGCTGTCAGGTGGATGAAAAGCGCAAGCCGATTGCCGGAACCGAGTTCTTCATCAAGGCCGATCTTGCCTTCATCGCCATCGGCTTTGCCGGACCGGCTGAAAACAGCGTGGTCAAGGAACTGGGCGAGAAGCTCGAAATCGCCACCGACCGGCGCGGCTCCAAGTCCGTCAGCGCAAACGACCGCGATTATCGCACCAATGTCGATAAGCTCTATGCGGCGGGCGATATCCGTCGCGGCCAGTCGCTGGTTGTCTGGGCGATCCGCGAAGGCCGTCAGGCGGCCCATGCCATCGATGCGGACTTGATGGGAAGCTCGGTTCTACCGCGTTAAAAGAAAAGAGATTAAAACTGAAAAAGCCCGGAGGAAACTCCGGGCTTTTCGCGTCTTTAGCAGGTCTAGCTTTGGCTGCGCCGTGACTTCATCACCAGATAAGCGATAGCGAGAAGCACGAACCAGAAAGGCGTGATTTTCAACGCCGCCGCAGTGTCCGGCTTCTGCGCCAGAGCCCAGAGAATGAAGGCGAAGAAAGCGAAGACCATCACGACGGCAGCGCGTCCGCCGGGCATCTTGAAGGTGGACTTTTCATGCAGGTCCGGGCGCTTGCGGCGATATTGCAGATAAGACGCCAGAATGACCGACCAGATGAAGATGAAAAGCAGCGCCGAAATCGTCGTGACGATGGTGAAGGCTTCAATGATGCTCTGGCCCGCATAAAGCAGGACCACGCCCGCGAGCAGGAAAACGCACGAGAAGAACAGGGAATTAACCGGTACTTTTCGCTTGTTCAGCTTGCCGAGCGCCTTCGGCGCCAGTTTGGAAGTCGCCAGGCCGTAGATCATGCGCGAGGTCGAATAGATGCCGGAATTGGCGCTCGACGTTGCCGAAGTCAGCACGACGAAATTCACCACATGCGCCGCAATGCCAAGACCGGCAAGCGAGAACATGGCAACGAAGGGGCTCGAGTTCGGATCCACCTGATTCCACGGAATGACCGTGATGATGACGAACAGGGCGCCGAGATAAAACAGCACCACGCGGATCGGGATCGAGTTGATTGCTTTCGGCAGATTGCGCACCGGGTCCTTGGTTTCCGCAGCAGCAGTGCCCACGAGTTCAATGCCGACGAAGGCAAAGACCGCGATCTGGAAACCGGCGACGAAGCCAAGGAAACCGTTGGGGAAGAAGCCGCCATGGTTCCAAAGATGCGCAACCGATGCCTGGCTGCCGTTCGGAAGCGTAAAGCCGGTCGAGAGCATGTAGACGCCAGCGATAATCAGCGCGACGATGGCCACGATCTTGATAAGCGCGAACCAGAATTCGATTTCGCCGAAATTGCGCACCGTGGGCAGATTGAGCGCCAGAAGCGTAAAGATCAGCCCGAGGGCCGGTATCCAGAGGGCCAGTTCAGGAAACCAGAACGAGACATAGCCCGAAACGGCGACCACATCGGCCACGCCGGTCACGATCCAGCAAAGCCAGTAGGTCCAGCCGGTGAAGAACTGCGCCCATGGCCCCAGATAATCGCCCGCGAAATCCGCGAAGGAGCGATATTCCAGATTGGACAGCAGGATTTCGCCCAGCGCCCGCATGACGAAGAACAGCATGAAGCCGATCACCGCATAGACGAGCAGGATCGAAGGACCGGCCAGCGAAATGGTCTTGCCCGATCCCATGAAAAGGCCGGTGCCGATGGCGCCGCCGATGGCGATCAGCTGAAGATGTCGGTTGGACAGATTACGTGCAAGATGGGGTTCCTCCTCCCGATGTGGATCGACAGAAGGCTTTGATGCAATATTCATTCAAACGCCTCTTGTTTTCTGACGGGCGCTCAAAGCAACTCGCTCTCGCGGAAGCAACAGCGCCCTTCCTGTACAGCCTTTTCAGGCAGACGGTGCCTTCTGATAGACGATGCAAACGCCCATGTGAACAGCGGGAAATGTAGCAATTAGAATTATATGGGCAGCGAAAATCTTCGCACTATCAGTCAAGGGATAGTTCAATCGTGCCGATGCGGCCAAAAAATTAGGGATTTGCGCTCTTCTGCGGCCAGGAAAAATCGTCCGCACGTCCGGGCGATGGTTTGCCTTCTGTCCGGGATGGATGTGCGGCTTGCGGACGCACTGCGAGATTACCGCCCAGGAGAACGCCGCTATCATCCTTGTCGATATCGCGAATACTGACCGGAGCCACGCGATCAACCGGTTTTGACGGATCAGGCGCGCCTGCCGCAGGCAGCGGCTGACCCTCTTCCTTCGCGCCGCCAAGATAGGCGCGAAGCGGCTTTTCCGCATAAAAGGCCAGTTTGCGCTTGCCTGCCGAAGTTATGTTGATGCCGTCATTGCCGCGCAGACGCGCAGTCTGGCCGTTGATGTCGAAGCCGGTCTGGGTGAAATTGCCGTCTTCATCGACAAAACCATCCCAGACGTCGGCAAATTTTCCGCCCGCCTTTTCGGTGGCCGTGCGATAGATTTCATTGAGTGCCAGCATATCCTGCGACATGCCTTTCGGGCGAAACGGCGGCTGCCCGATCCACACGAGAGGAAATTGTTTGTCGTTAATCGCCTTGATGAAGGCGGCGACGCGCTTTTGATATTCTTCCTTCCACTCCGGCGATCGGGGCGGCAGGCTTGCGCCTTTTTCGGTGATCGCCTGCCTGTCGTTGGAGCCGATCATCACCACGACAGCAGCCGGTTTTTCCTCGTCGAGTATCTTGCCGATATTGTCGGGCCAGTCAAAATGGTCGTTGCGCACAAAGCCCGATGAACCGTTAATCCTGGAAACGACCTTGAGATCAGGGTCCGACGCGAAAGCAACACCGAGCCCTTCGGCCAGGCCGTCGCCGATGAAATCACCGACGACGAGAATCTTTTTCGCATCCGGCTTTTTCTCGATGATTTCGACCGCAGGGCTTGCCGTTGGCGGCGGCGCCGGACGTGACGCGGGCGAGACCGGCTTGGCCCGTTTCGGTTTTGGCCGTGCGCGTTGCGGGGCGGGCCGCTCATATTGGCGCTGGGGTTGCGCCTCCCGCGAGCCGAACAGGAGATCGAAAAGCGTGCGCGGACGTTCCTGTGCGAAGGCCGTGGCGACGCCTGAAAACAGCAACGCTGCCACCGCCAGCATGATGCCAGCAACTTTCACCAGCCGACTACCCATAATCCGATTTTCACGCATCCGTCCTGCCTTCATGGCCGGTATATTAGAGCATTTCCAGCACAAGTGTGAAACGGTTTTGCGTTGGAAAATGCGACTAAACAAATAGTTAGAGCGGTTCCGGTGATTCAGTAAAAATAGGAACCGCCCTAGCTTGGCAATCCGCAAAAACAAAATGGGGCGCACTTGATCAGAAGCGCGCCCCATTCGTTCTGCCCGATAGTTTAGCGACGGCGCAAGACCGACAGAACTTCCTTGCTTGGATGTCCGTCCGGCTGAAGTCCGTTGCGCTGCTGGAAGGCTTCGATGGCCGCACGCGAAGTGGAGCCGATCTTGCCATCGATATTGCCGTCATAATAGCCGAGTGCCTTCAGATGCGTCTGCAACTCCAGCCGTTCGTTCATCGAAATCGGGGTGAACGGGCGATTCCAGTCCTGCCGCAGACCCTGATAGCCGCCAATGCGGTCCGCCAGCAGACCGACGGCCAGGGCATATTTGTCGGCATTGTTGTAGCGCTTCAGCACGAAGAAGTTCTTGGTCATCAGGAAGGCCGGGCCCTGACGCCCATCCGGCACTTTCAGCGTTGCCGTCTCGTTTGGATCGGGAAACGCGCGTCCGTTGGCACGAACGACGCCAATTTTCTGCCATTCAGCGACGGTGAGCGAGCCGGACGGGAATTTGCGCCCCGCCGGAAGCGCCACTTCATAGCCCCATGTACGGCCTGGCTGCCAGCCATTGCGGTGCAGGAGGTTCGCTGCCGTGCCAAGCGCGTCGGGAACCGAGTTCCATATATCGCGCTTGCCATTGCCATCCACGTCGACAGCGTATGCCTGATAGCTGGTCGGGATGAATTGCGTGTGACCGAGCGCACCGGCCCAGGAACCGGAAAGATGGCCGCGGTCGATATCGCCGGTCTGGAGAATCTTCATTGCGGCAATCAGCTGGGTGCGGCCATATTTGGCGCGGCGCTGGTCCGCATAGGCAAGCGTGGCCAACGAACGCACGGCATCGCGCATGACGTCATCACGCTTGAGGATTTCACCGTAATTGCTTTCCATCGACCAGATGGCGAGCAGGATATTGCGGTCGACCGAGAAACGCTGCTCGATGCGCTGGAGCCATGGCCCCCATTTGCGCGCCATGCTCTGGCCGACTGCGACGGACTGCTCGTTCACCCGGTTATCGATGTAGTTCCAGACGGGCTCGGTAAATTCAGGCTGATAGCGGGCCTTCTGCAGCACCACCGGGTCCGGCGCATCCACGCCGCGAAATGCGCGGTCGAACGTGGACGGCGAAACACCCGCCTTTATGGCGACAGGACGGAAGCTGGCGACCCATTGGCGAAATTGCGCATCAGCCAGTGCGGAACCGGTTGTAAGCGTTGAGGCGAGCGCAGCTATCGCAACCGTTGCAGCTTTCAGCTTCATTGACGGGCTCACCGTGAATGGAAATCGCAGCATTCTGTGTTTCCCTTCTGCAATCAAATTTAGCCGATACCGGCGCGTTTTCCTTCGACCTGGATTCTGCTCGCTCCGGATTGCATTCATCAATTAATACCATCCTGTGTTGAATTTGAGCCAGCAGAAAATTCCAGACCAAACCGTTGAACGTTCAAATTAGAACCTGTCGGTTAGCAATTGGTTTACCATCGCTGGTCTCGATTGAAATTTGTCGGAAGTTTCGAAAAATTTTTGAATCAAGCAACATTAAGACCGGGCATTGAATGTGATGGGACGCACCTCGCAATTTCGTCGTTCTTTAATGAAAAGGCCTTATTTGAAATTCAGTCGTTTCAATGCTTTGATAGCAAATCTGAAATAGTGAAATCGAGGAGAGGAATGAGTTCGATCCGAAAAATTCGCAAGGCCGTGTTCCCTGTCGCAGGTCTTGGCACCCGTTTCCTGCCCGCCACCAAATCGATCCCAAAGGAAATGCTGACGGTCGTGGACAAGCCCGTCATTCAATATGTGGTCGATGAGGCGCGCGAAGCTGGTATCGAACATCTGATTTTCGTCACCGGACGCAACAAGGCAGTCATCGAAGACTATTTCGATGCGCAGGTAGAGCTTTATTCCACGCTCGCCGAGCGCGGCAAGACGGCGGAACTGGAGCATCTTCAGGATATCCAGCCACAGCCGGGCACGACCAGCTTCACCCGCCAACAGGTGCCGCTTGGTCTTGGCCATGCGGTCTGGTGCGCGCGCGAGCTTGTCGGCGACGAGCCGTTTGCTCTTCTGTTGCCGGATATGGTCATGCAGTCCAAGAAGGGCTGCCTGAAGGAAATGGTCGAGCTTTACGAAAAGACCGGCGGCAATGTCATCGCCGTGCAGGAATGCGATCCGGACGAGGCGCATAAATACGGCATCGTCGGCAAGGGCGAGACCATCGGCAGCGGATTCGAGATCACCCAGATGGTCGAAAAGCCCGCCAAAGGCACGGCTCCTTCCAATCTTTACATCAATGGCCGCTATATCCTGCAACCGGAAATCTTCGAGCTTCTGAGCAAGCAGGAAAAAGGCGCTGGCAATGAAATCCAGCTGACCGATGCCATGCTCAAGCTTGCCGACGCGCAGAAATTCTTCGGCTTCAATTATCAGGGCCTGACATTCGACTGCGGCTCCAAGGCCGGCTTTATCGAAGCCAATGTCGCTTTTGCCTTGTGGCGCAACGATATTCGCCCTTCGGTCGAAGGCTCGATCGGCAATCTGCTGAACACAATCAAGCCAGCCTGATAAATTCATCCGGTCTCTGGTCAACGCCCCCTGCAAAGGGGGCGTTTTTTTGTGTTTAAAGCACTATTTCGTGTAATTTGCTTTTCCGGACGACGATGATAGGTAATTTGCCTAACATGCATCCCAAAAAGTGTGAAACACCTTTTTGGGCGCAATGGATCAAACGGGCTCCTCCCATATAAGGAATGAAGCATGCAGGAATTCCAGCAGACGTTGGGTGCAGGTGCGCTCATCTCGATAGCGGTTGGCGCTGTCCTTTTATTGCTTTTGCTCATCATCCGGTTTCGTGTTCATGCCTTCGTCGCGCTTGTGATCGTCAGCCTTCTGACAGCACTCGCGACCGGCATCCCGGCAGGCAATATCCTCACGACGATCACATCTGCCTTCGGTTCTACCCTTGGCGGGGTGGCGCTTCTGGTGGGGCTTGGCGCAATGCTTGGCCGGCTGCTTGAAATATCGGGCGGCGCGCAGGCGCTTGCCGACGATCTCATCCGGCGGTTCGGCGAAGACCGCGCGCCCATGGCGCTTGGCATCGCGTCGCTCATCTTCGGCTTTCCCATCTTTTTCGATGCCGGGCTGGTCGTGATGCTCCCGGTGGTCTTCACCGTCGGGCGGCGTCTCAAGGGAAGCCTGCTTCTCTATGGCATTCCAGTCGCTGCCGCCTTTTCGGTGATGCATGTTTTCGTGCCCCCGCATCCGGGGCCTGTTGCAGCATCCGAGCTGCTGGGTGCGGATGTGGGGCTTCTCATTCTTGTCGGCATCGTGGTCGTCATCCCCGTCTGGTTTATCGCCGGGCACCTGTTCGGTGCGTGGATCGGCAAGCGGATCAATCTTCCTGTCCCTGACAATTTCGAGGCGGCGAGTGTAAAAGAGGCTGTAAACCCTCCGAGCCCCAGCCTGGTTATACTGCTTCTTCTGCTGCCGCTGGTTCTGATTTTCATCAATACGGGCCTCGATTTTGCCCGCGCGCAAGGCTGGGTCAGCGCCGATGCGAACTGGTATCAGCTGGCGCGAATGTTCGGATCGACTCCGGTTGCGCTTCTGGTGGCCGTGCTGGTGGCGTCCTATGTGCTCGGGCCGCGGCGTGGCAGGGATGCAGCCAGCGTGGAACGCATTCTCGATTCAGCGCTCGGTCCGGTGTGTTCCATCATCCTGATCACGGGCGCAGGCGGAATGTTCGGCGGCGTCCTGCGCGCGTCCGGCATTGGCGATGCCCTGTCAAATGCCTTTGCAGATACCGGACTGCCTGTCATCGTCGCGGGCTTCCTGATTGCAACGATTTTGCGCGTGGCGCAGGGGTCGGCAACGGTAGCGCTGATAACCGCTGCCGGGCTTGTTCAGCCTGCCGTTCAGGCCGCCGGATATCACGGGCTTGAGACCGCAGCGGTAGTGATCGCCCTCGCGGCGGGGTCGGTCATGCTGTCCCACGTCAACGATTCCGGCTTCTGGCTGGTCGGACGCTTCTTCAACATGGACGTGAAGACGACGCTGAAAACATGGACGGTTCTGGAAACCCTTATCGGGCTCCTTGGTTTTGGAATGGCCTGCCTTCTGTTCTGGCTCGCCTGAGCCGGCCACTGGAGCATGCCTCCCAAAAACGCGAAACGGTCGGGACCGGGCAAGGCCAGTCCCGACCGTTTTTCTTACTTTGCCGTGATGGCCTGCACGCCCGCGAGAGCGCATTCCGCGTCGATCGCACCGGACGGCGCTCCGCCGACGCCGATACCGCCAACCAGCGCATCGCCGATCTTGATCGGCAGGCCGCCCGCCTGGATAACGAAGCGAGAATCCATGTCGCGCATGCCGTTATTGGCTGGCTTCGAAGCGATGAATTCCGCAAGTTCGCCGGAATCGCGGCCGAGAGCCGCTGATGTAAACGCCTTTCCTTCGGCGCTGTTGCCGGTATGCGGGCCGGACAGGTCGGCCTTGAGCAGAACCTTGGTCGCCCCGTCGCGTGCAACGACTGCGACGCTCACATTGCTGCCCTTGGCGACGCAGGCATCCAGCGCAGCCTGTGCGGCCTTGGTTGCCAGATCGAGCGGCAGATAAGGCGTGGTGGGGAGAGTCTGGGCGAAAGCGGTAGCCGGAGCCATCGACAGGGCGACAATTGCAAGTTTACGGATCATGGTCGTTCCTCAGTTGTGACGAGGAACATCTAGTTTTGGTTAGCGAGCGGCGGAATCCGTAACTCTTACAAACTTCTCGGTAGTTCTACGGATTGGCCTGTCCTTCCAGCCACAAGCGCGTCATTTCCGCCTGCGAGGTCGTGCCGAGTTTCGCCCCGATGGCCGCACGATGGCTGTCGATCGTGCGTGGCGACAGTTCAAGACCATCGGCAATCTGCCGGGTTGTGAAACCTTGCGCGATACGGCCAAGCACTTCGCGCTCGCGCGCCGTCAATGTAGCCAGCAACGCCAGCGTTTCCGCTCGCAGCGCCTTGCTGCCAAGCCGGTGTTCAAGCAGTTGCTGCGCCTTCTGGATGGCGTCGATCAGGTCCTGCTCGTCGACCGGCTTGGAAAGATAGTCCACCGCGCCATTTCGAAAGGCCCGGCGACAGGCCTCGATGTCGCCATGGCCGGAAATGATGATGACCGGCCAGTCAATGCCCTGCCCGGCCAGACGCTCCTGCAATTTCAGGCCCGTCATCACCGGCATGCGAATATCGAAGATCAGGCATCCCGGCTGCAGTCGCGGCAATTGCGCCAGAAAGGCGGTTGGGTCGGAAAAACTCCTGACCTCAATGTCAATCGTGGACAACAGCAGGCTGAGCGACTTGCGCACCGCTTCATCGTCATCGACAAGATAGACCGGCTGGGCCATTCCCTTAGCTTCCCTTATCTTCGGCGATTGGCAGCACAACACGAAACAGCGCGCCGCGCTCCTGTTGGATATAGGAAATCTCGCCGCCAAAACGTTCGACCAGCCGTTGGCTGAGCGCCAGACCAAGGCCGGTCCCTTCCGGGCGGCTTGTGGTAAACGGAGTAAAGAGGCGCGGCAACAGCTCGGGCGCGACGCCTGGACCATTATCCGCAATTTCCAGAATTGCCATCGACCGCTCGGTCTTCAGGGATGCATTGACGCGCCGGTCCCGATCATCCGCATGGAAGGATTCAATCGCATTGCGGAGAAGATTGAACATAACCTGCTCCATTTCAACCGGGTCAACTGCTGCCACCACAGGTGTGTCGGGCAGGACAAGTTCGATTCCGACATCTTGCCGGGCCGCTTCGGAAGCAAGCAGCGCCTTCACATTTTGAAGCGAAACGCGCAGGTCAGCATGCACGGTCTGCCCGCGTTGCGGACGGGACCAGTTGCGCAGCCGGTCCAGAATGGCAGATGCCCGCCGCGCCTGCTCGACCATATCGTCCAGCGCACCGGCGAGGGCAGCCATATTGTTGCGGCTCAACAGACGGCGCCCGGCCTGCGCACCGGCAAGAAGGGCGGTCAGGGGTTGGGTCAGTTCATGCGCCATGCCACTTGCCATTTCGCCCATCGTGTTGACGCGTGACGCATGGGCCAGACGCGCCTCAAAGCGGCTCAATTCCGCCCGGCGTTCGGCATGGCGGGTGCGTTGCGTCTGGCGAATGATGATTAATCCGCCGAAGAACAGCAGATTGGTGAGGATGAGGAGCGGAATAAGCTGGTCGAACGGCAGCAGGTCGCCCCAGCTCATGGCAAGGGCAGTCTGGAAAAGCAGCGGCTGCGAGGCACTGCCGAGCTTCTTGGAGAAATCGACAGCGTCAAAGGAAGCCGGATGACTGAAGAGAACCGTGCCGTCGGGCAGGAGGATGCGTCGCGCCACACCCTTACCGCTCCAGAATGCATCGTCGGAGCTGATGAGGCTTCCCGCATCGATCGACAGGGCGAGGCCGTCATGCGGATTGTCCGTATTGGGGCTGCGTTTTACCATCATGTAGTGGCCGGGCCGCGCGGATGGCGCCAGCAGTTCCGGAAGGCCGCGATAGGAACGGACAGCCGCCCGTATGGTGTCAGCAAGCTCCGGTTCCAGCGCCCTGGTGCCGGTCACGGGCAGGGTCGGGTCCATCGGGACGAGTTGAATTTCGTCGATGCGCGGATAGAAACGGGTGATCGTCGTCGCCACTTCGAAGAAGACATCGTCCTGTGAAACATCGGACATTCGCGCCTTGGACTGGGCAATCGTGGAAAGTGCGGTCAGATGGGCATCGTGCTGGCCTGCGCGCTGCGAGGCCTCGCGATGCAGCGTGAAGCTCGCAGCCTGAAGCTCCGACAACAGTGCGGTGCGCTGGTAGGCGGCAAGGCTGCCAATCGCCAGACAATTGAACAGCAACCATATGAAAAACGGGAGCAGGCCAGATCGGATATTTCCCCGGCGGCTGTTGACGTTCATAGATTGCATTCCGGTATCAGCCTTCGTTCAGACAGAATATTGCACCCACCGACATTCGTCATTCGATCCGGTTGGGGAGGTTATTGAACTTTCCCACGGCCTGCAAATGCGGTTCTCTCGCCGGAAGCGGGCCCGGCAATTGCGAATTATCGGCTGGAACTCCAAAGACCAGCTTGCTTCATACACCTTTGCGCGCTCATATAAAAATTGCACCGCTGTTTAGAATCATCTGGAAAAGTCGATCCTGAACAACACACCACCGAAGGTGGGTCGCGTCGTCAGCAAGGGAATGCAGCCTCATGAACACATACGGAAAACTATTTTCAGCCGCGCTGGTCGCGGCTGCGCTCAACAGCACGGCAGTTGGACAGGTCTTCGCCAAGACATTGATCTATTGCTCCGAGGCATCTCCCGAAATGTTCGATGCTGCGCAAACGACATCCGGCGCCGTCTACGATGCGTCGGCGCGCAATGTGTCCAACGGGCTTATCAAGATCAAGCGCGGCTCGACCGAGCTGGAACCCGGCCTTGCGGAAAGCTGGGACGTTTCCGCCGATGGCAAGGAATACACGTTTCATCTGCGCAAGGGCGTGAAGTTCCACACCACGAGCTTTTTCACCCCGACGCGTGAATTCAATGCGGACGATGTGATCTTCACCTTCGACCGTCAGGGGAACAAGGAAAACCCTTATTACAATCAGGGCGCATGGCCGCAATTCGGGGCCTATTCCTTCCCTTCGCTGATCGAGAAGATCGAAAAGATCGACGACCACACCGTCAAGTTTGTGCTGGCGCATCCAGAAGCGACGTTCATCTCGACGCTGTCGCTGACATTCGCCGTCATTCAGTCCAAGGAATATGCCGACAAGCTTGTCGCGGAAGGCCGCATCACCGAGTTCAGCCAGCAGCCTGTCGGAACCGGCCCCTATCAGTTTGTCGCTTATCAGAAGGATAGCGCCATCCGCTATCAGGCCAATCCCGATTACTGGGCGGGCAAACAGAAGATCGACAATCTCATCTTTGCAATCACGCCGGATGCGGCAGTGCGCTATCAGAAGCTGAAGTCGGGCGAGTGCCACGTCATCGCCGCGCCGAACCCCGCCGACATTGCGGAGATGAAGAAAGACCCGGCTGTTGAAATGCTGCACAAGGAAGGCCTGAACCTGTCCTTCCTCGCCTACAACACCCAGCAAAAGCCGTTTGACGATGTGCGCGTGCGCAAGGCGCTGAACATGGCGGTCAACAAGGCCGCGATCATCGATGCGGTCTATCTGGGCTCGGCTGTCCCTTCGGTCAATCCGCTGCCGCCAAGCGTCTGGGGCTACAACAAGAACGTCAAGGACGATGCCTACGATCCCGAACAGTCGCGCAAGCTGCTCGATGAGGCGGGCGTCAAGGACCTGAAGATGAAGATCTGGGCGATGCCCGTGCAGCGGCCTTACATGCCCAATGCGCGCCGCGCTGCCGAACTCATGCAGGCCGACTTCGCCAAGGTGGGCGTAACAGCGGAAATCGTAACCTATGACTGGGGCGAATATCTCAAGCGCTCGCTGGAAAAGGACCGTGATGGCGCCGTCATGCTTGGCTGGACCGGCGGCATTGCCGATCCCGACAACTTCCTCGCCGCACTTTTGAGCTGCAAGGCCATCGGCAGCGCGAACCGCGCTAACTGGTGCAATGAGGATTTCGAGAAGCTCATTCAGGCAGCCAAGCTGACGACCGACCAGGCCGAGCGCACCAAGCTCTATGAGCAGGCGCAGGTCGTCTTCAAGGAACAGGCTCCCTGGCTGACAATCGCCCATCAGATCGTTGAACAGCCGGTCAGCAAGAAGGTCAAAGACTTCCGCATCGATCCTTTTGGCGGCTATCTGTTTGAAGATGTCGACATCGAGGAATAACTGGCGGTGAATTATGGTTGGCGGGCGGAAACGCCCGCTATTCTTTTTTGCCTGTATGTAATCCGGGTCGATTCTGACCAATGATCGAGAAAAATATGGATATCGTAGACCGCTTTCTAGCCTATACCCGCATCAACACGACCGCTGTGCCCAATGCGGGCGAACTCCCGTCGAGCGCCGGGCAAACCGATCTCGCAAAGCTGCTCGCCGGCGAAATGCGCGCCATGGGCATGGAGGTTGAGGAGCGCGACCATTCAATCGTCGTCGGCACGCTGCCTGCCAATGCCTCCAATGCCGACCACCAGTTTCCGACAATTGCATGGGTCGCCCATCTCGATACGTCCAGCGAATACACGACCGATACCCGCGCTCATGTGGTCGATTACAAGGGCGGCGATATCGTGCTCAACGAGGCGACCGGCGCCACCATGCGGCTTGCCGAGTTTCCCGAGCTGGAACGCTATGTCGGCGACCGGATCATCGTGACCGACGGCACCAGCCTGCTCGGGGCCGATAACAAGTCCGCCATTGCCGAAATCATGCATGCCATGCAGGTCCTGACCAGCCATCCCGAAATCGAACACGGCACGGTCAAGGTCGTTTTCGTTCCCGATGAGGAAATCGGATTGCTCGGCGCCAAGGCGCTCGACGTGGCGTCCCTCAATGCCGATTTCGCCTATACGCTCGACTGCTGTGCGGTCGGCGAGATCGTGTATGAAAACTGGAATGCCGGTGAGTTCCGCCTCACCTTCAAGGGCCAGCCTGCCCATCCGATGTCGGCCAAGGGCAAGCTGCGCAATGCCATTCTCTATGCCCAGCAGTTCATTGCAATGATGCCGGGCGGCGAGCGTCCCGAATATACGGAAGGCACCGAAGGCTATTACTGGGCGAAGGGCATTCAGGGAACCGTGGCCGAGACAACCCTTGTCATCGATATCCGCGATTTCACGAAGGACGGATACGAGACGCGCCGCATGTTCATTGAAAACCTGGCCGCGAGTTTCAACCAGCTCCATGGCGAGGGCACGGTTCACGTGGACTACAAGGCCGTCTACCGCAACGCAGCCGAGAGCCTGCAAGGCGAAAACCGTTATCCGGTCGCGCTTGCCCTTGAGGCGATGAAGGCAATAGGCGTAGAGCCGACGCCGCTGCCGATGCGCGGCGGTTATGACGGCGCGGTGCTATCCGAAAAAGGACTGCCCTGCCCCAACCTGTTCTGCGGCGCGCACAACTTCCACTCGATTTACGAGTTCCTGCCGGTCGGTTCGCTCAACAAGGCATCCGAAATGGTCATTGAGATTTTGAAGACTGCGCGGATCAACGGCAAAAGCTGATCCCGCACAGCCTCAAATCCTGAGGAGACGTGAAATATCTCGTCTCCTCGTTCGAGCGATCAGGCGCCGGAGCGGTCCACGCTCTAATAGCCGATGGCGGCACCGGCGACGGCGCGGCTGTCGATAGCGCCGTAATAGCGGTTGTCGCCGCCCTTTTCGATTGCCGCCATGTTCTTGCCGCCGACAAGAATGCCTGCCGCCTCGCCCCAGACCGGCCAGTTATGGTCCTCGCCGACCGTGTAGCCCATACCGGTCAGGAGCCGGATCGTATCGGGCGAGAGCGCGTTTGCTTCCATATAGACCCGATCAGGCAGCCACTGGTGATGGATGCGCGGAGCGTCAATCGCCTCCTGAATATCCATGCCATGGTCGATGACATTCATGATCGCCTCCAGCGTGATCGTGATGATGCGCGAACCGCCGGGGCTGCCGATGACCATGAACGGCTTGCCGTCCTTCGATACGATGGTCGGGCTCATCGAGGACAGCGGCGACTTGCGCGGCTCGATGGCATTGGCTTCACCCTGTATGAGGCCGTAGAGATTGGGCACGCCCGGCTTGATGGTGAAATCATCCATCTCGTTGTTGAGCAGAATGCCGGTGCCTTCGGCCACCTTGGCCGTGCCGAACGAGCCGTTCAGCGTATAGGTCACTGCAACCGCATTGCCGTCTTTGTCGACGATGGAATAATGCGTGGTTTCGTTGGATTCCTTGAATTCGGCAGGCTTCAGCGCCTCGCTGACACCGGCGCGATAAGGATCGATGCGGCTACGGATTTCTGCGGCATAGTCCTTGCTGGTGAGCTTTTTGACCGGATTATCGACAAAATCCGGGTCGCCCAGCGCCGTGTTGCGGTCCACATAGGCATGGCGCATCGCTTCCACCATCAAACGCGTGGTTTCTGCCGAGCCGTAGCCGAGATAGGAAATCGGGTAGCCCTCAAGCACATTGAGGATTTCGCAGATGATGAGCCCGCCCGAGGAAGGCGGCGGCGATGAAACGATATCATAGCCGCGATAGCTGCATTTGACCGGCTCCAGTTCGCGGACCTTGTATTGCTCGAAATCGGCCTTGGCGAGAATGCCGCCATTTTCCTTGCTCGATTTGACGATCAGATCGGCGATGTCGCCCTTATAGAAGGCTGCCGGACCCTTTTCCGAAATGGCCGAGAGCGACTTTGCAAGATCAGGCTGGACAAGCTTCTCCCCCAGACCGAGCGGCTTTCCGTCCTTCAGGAAGATTTTTGCAGCTGCCGGGTCCTTCGCCAGTCTTTCATTGCCGTCGGCGAAGGAAAGAATATCGCCCAGCTCCAGCGTAAAGCCGTCCTTGGCGAGCTTCAGCGCGGGGTCGATCAGTTCCTCACGCTTGCGGGTGCCGTATTTTTCGCGTGCTTCCTCGAGGCCAGCCACCGTTCCCGGCACGCCGATGGCGAGATAGGTTTCAGTGCTGGCGTCTTTGACGGGCTTGCCGTCCTTGTCCAGATACATCGTCTTGGTAGCCGCCAGCGGCGCGCGCTCGCGAAAATCAAGAAAGGTGCTCTTGCCGTCCTTGAAGCGGATCGTCATGAAACCGCCCCCACCAAGATTGCCCGCTGTCGGATAAACGACCGCCAGCGCGTAGCCGACCGCGACCGCCGCATCGACGGCATTGCCGCCGTTTTTCAGCACATCGACACCAACCTGCGACGCCAGATGCTGTGCCGTTACCACCATCCCGTTCTGGCCTTCCGCCGGGGCTGGCGATGCCGCATAGGCCGACGGCAGATGACCTGCAACGGCAATGGCCGTGGCAAGGGAAAGCGATTTCAGTCTGTAATGCTGCATGTCTTTCCTCCCTTGTGTCCTCCCCGATGGGAGTCAGGGCACAGCGTCTGCAAAATCTTTTCCAAAAGCAAGTATAAGAAATAGTCAGTATTCGCCTCGGCTGCTGCGCATCATGTATCGAACATGGCCAATGTCCGTAACAGGCTGGCGAATGTAACGGAGCGGTTCGCATCGGGCTGCCCCTCACCAATGCCGTCGTTTCGCGGCAGGGCCTTGCGGACATTGGTCGGGCTGTAGCCGAAATGTTGCGTGAAGGCCCGTGTAAAATTGGCGGCGGTCTCGAACCCCAGCAATTGCGCAATATCCGACACTTTGCGGTTTTCCGATGCATCGGCCAGCAGTTCATGCGCTGCGAACAGCCGCTTCTGGCGGATATAGTTGAGCACCCCGCCCGAGCCCTCGAAAAGCTGGTAGAGATGCGTGCGGGAAATCGCAAGTTCCCGGCTGAGCGCATCGGGCGTGAGATCGCGGGACATAAGGTTTTTCTGGATAAACCGTCTGGCTCTGGTCATCAGCGACAGAGAGGCGTTGGGCCCGTTCGCGTCACTTTCCTTCACCAGAGGAACGATCGAGTCGAATATAAGCTGGCGCAGTGCAGCGCGCAATTCGGGCAGGTCTTCGGCTGTTATACGGTCCAGCCCCGCCTGAATGGTCGATACGAAATCGATCAAAAGCTTGGCACGATAGCCGCCGAGCGTCGCGTTGTTGCACGCCTCCGGCATGCCGCCGAGCCCCGCGAACTGGTCGACCGGAATGATCAGCAGCACCGCTTCCGCTGCCAGCGCACGGCCACGAAACGGAAAGCCGAACGAACGGATATTGATCATGCCGGGTTCGTTTTCCGCCACACGGCCATCCACCGAGGTCCATGAGCGGCCACTGCGCATAAAGCTGATCTGCCAGTGATCGATCGGGCTGAAACGGACTTTTTCCGCCGTGCGTTCATAGCTGAACGCGGGCGCTGTCTGTTCAACAAGCAGCATGCCATGCAGATCCCAGACTTTCTGGTGAACCGCAAATCCCTGCCGGGCATCCATCCCGTCCGGCAACCGCACATCATAGAGCGGAGCCACGTGCTGCTGCCATGAGGAAAACTGCGCGGAGGGGTCCATTTGTTCGGTCGTGAAGACCAGCGGGGCCAGAATATTGGTGCTTCGGGCTTCTTCTCCAAGCCTCGCAAGCGGCACACGCGCTGACTGGCGGCGCTCCACAAATTCCGGCTTCAGATCATTCGTGGCCTTGTCGCTCGGGGATGTCACGGCAACTCCCAAAACCAAACCGGGGGCCAGGGAAAGCACACCTCATCCCAAGTCCTTGCCGTGATATTAGCATTTGCACGTATAAAATCAAAATAAGCCGGAACATTATCTGCCAGCTATCCGTTGGGAGCGGCAGCCGGTATCCTCATGCACAGCGAAGACCTGCTTTCCGGCTTCGCCTGGAGTTGGCCGGAATCGGCTTGTGAAGGAAGATAATTGCATCCCATTTGATGAAAATTTTCAGGAAAATCCGGCCAGAATATTAAAACGCATCCGATAGAAAGCACGGTAATAACAACCGGAGGCAATCGCATGAACAATGTATTTGCATTTACTGTGCGCCGCGAAAGCTTGAAATGGGCTGCCGCTATAGTGGTTGGACTTTCTGCTTCATTGTGCCTGACGGCAGGCGCCGAAGCCAAGGATGCCCGCAAGCAGAAAAGCGAAACGATTTCCGTTTATCGCGCCAAGGTCGAGACAAACGGTCAAGTTCGCTACAACAAGCCGGGATCGGCAAAGGTCATGAAGGTTTCCGCCTCGCAATATGCAAGCGGCACGTCCCTCGTGTGCACGCCAAGCGGCTTTGGGCAGAAATCCCGCTGCTTCAACCGCAACTAGAGCATAATCCGACCGGAGTGAAACGAGGATCGATAAGATCATGCTCAAAATAGAAAGCTTTAGAGCGCCGATCTGATCCAATCAAATCGAAACGCGCTCTAGGGTGAAGTACGCGCCAGTCACACCGGCTCGCCGAAACGCCATACAGATCGGCGAGCCGGCATGTTCGCCTCGCGATCAACTCGCTTCGGCTTTCATGCGCGCCAGTCCCTTGCTTACGCGGTCGCCACGCAGGAGCTTGGCGGCCTCGTCGGACGGGCGCGGCGGATTGTTGCGGAAGACGTACCACGTGCCGCCCAGCGAGCGCTTCTGGTAGATGACGCCTTCTTTCTCGCGATGGAGGAAGCAGGTCGTGTCACCGCCGCCGCTCATCTTGTTGACCCAATAGGCTTGCAGGCAAAGCTTGCCGCTGTCAGTAGCGTACCAGCGCCCCTGCCCGTAAGACCACGCCCTGCCCTTCTGCGACCAGGCGATGAAACGATGTCTGTCGGCAGAGAAATAGCCGCCGCCATCCTTCCATTTCCACGTCCTGCCGGAATAAAGCGCCTCAAGTGCCCTGGCTGATAACGGCGCCGCAGCAGCAGCCTTGGCGGCGACCGGATCATCGGCTTTCTGCTTCGGCGCGGCATCGGCGGCACCTGCCAGAAGAAGCACGGCCAGCGCCGCACTGACGGTTCTCAAACGGATCGAAAACATTGTCGTAATCCTGTTCAGATGTTGGAGCGCAAATTGATCCGCCTTGCGGATCAATCGAGCGGATGGTTTGCAACCCGCCAGTCGGGCCGCCCGACACCACGTGGCCACGGATAGACTTCGCGGTCATTGAAGTAGACGGTTGCGGTCAGTGCTGGAAATTCGGCTTGCGGCTTGTTGGTTTCCTGCGCCCAGGCGCGGACATAGGCGTCGCTTCCCTCATAGCCGAGTTCCGCGATGACAATCGGCTTCCCGAACCCGACCACCCGGTCATAGCCCGGTTTGGCGCGTTCGACGAAAGTGGATGCGCGGCCCAGTTCCAGCATATCGTAGGGCTCGTAGCCGAACACCGACAGGCCGATCACGTCGACATAGCCATCGCCCGGATAATAGGCTTGCAGCCCCTCATCTCCCTTCGGCGACCACATATATTTGGCATGCGGCAGGGATTTGCGGCAGACGCTGACCACGTGCTGGTAGGCGCGGATATAGCCCTCCGCCGACCAATAGGACCAGGTGAACTGGCCTGTCTTGTCGTCCATTTCCTGCGCCCAGCGGATCGTGACCGGGCTCTTCAGCTTCGACGCAGCCGAGCAGACGGCGGCCATGTTGGAATCGTAGCGGCCACGCACGATGCCGCTCAAGAGGTCGTCCGGCGCAACACGCCAGTCGCGCGCCCATGACCATGGTTCCACGGTGATCAGCAGTTCGCGGCCCCGTTCCTGCGCATAGGCATCCGCCGCCGAAAGGCTGGTCAGGTCCACATCTTCCCACGGCAGGAACAAATGCTCGATGCGGGAATTGGGATCGTTGGTGAAATCTCCGTGCGGGTCATAGGCTCCGAACGTGATGGATTGCGGAGTGATGACCGGGCGCTTGTCGTGGAACATGTTGCGGGTGTCGACATTGGCGCCCGAAACACCGCTGGCGGCGTAGACGGCTGTTGAAAGCAGCACGACGCCAAGAATGGCTGTTGCTATTTTATATGAGGTTTTCATCGCCGCCTCCTTTATTGCGTTGGCGATTGGGCGACCGGCAGCGCCAGATTGAGCGCTTCCGTGGCCGGTGTTATCGTTTCGATGGAGATGAGCTTGCGCGCCTCGTCGTCCTTGTTTCCGCCCGCATGGCGGAAGACATACCAGACGCCGTTCGGCTCTCGTTTCTGATAGATCGTCCCATCCGCGATACGGTGCGAGAAACAGGTCTTGTTGGGGAAAATGCCCTGAGCCAGATGCCATTTCGCATCGAAGCACATCTGGCCCGACCATGTGATCCGCCAGCGTCCTTCGGCCCATGCCTTGCCCTTCTCGCCGTCGACGCGAGCGGTGAACCGGCGGTTCCGGCTTTCCATCCGGCCAGCGCCATCGGCCCACTGCCAGCTCTTGTCATGATAGAGCATGTAAAGCTCGGCAGGCGTCATCGGGCGGGCGCCGTCCGGCAAGGCATCCCTTGCGGTTGGCGCCGCACCGGCTGGCGCACTCAGCCCGGCAAGCACCGCGAGCAATGGCAGCACGCGCCCGCACCGCAACGATGGGGTCCGCCGACCCTCAAACTTCGCCTCAAACTTCGAATGTTTCATTTGAACCTCCCACGACCTTCAGGTTGCGCGCACCCGCCAAAGGGTCTTGCGATTGACGGATGCGCGCCTGCGGCAGAACGTTTGTTGCTCTTGTTTCCTGCCGCTGTTGAACAGGATGGCCGATTGTCGAAATCCGGAAGCCCAGGCTCCCGGCAATCGCCGGTGAAAAGACATTGCGCAGGTCAACGATCACGGGGTCCCGCATGGTCTGCTTCACCCGGGCAAGATCGAGCTTGCGAATGCTGTCCCATTCGGTCACGACCACGGCAGCGTCAGCGGCGCTGAGGCATTCATAGGGATCGTCATGGAACTCGACGTCGCCGAGCAGGCGGCGGGCATTCTCCAATCCCGCCGGATCATAGGCGCGAATGCTGGCGCCGAAGCGCTGCAAGGTCTCGATAAGCGGAATGGACGGCGCGTCCCGCATGTCGTCCGTGTCGGGTTTGAATGTCAGGCCGAGGATGGCAACCGTCCGGCCTTCGACGCTGCCGCCAAGCGCATCCAGCACCTTGAGCGCCATGCGGCGCTTGCGCGCTTCATTGACCGTCACGGTTTCCTCGACCAGCCGCAAGGCCACCCCGTGGTCCTGGGCGGTGCGCAGCAGCGCAATCGTATCCTTCGGGAAGCAGGAGCCGCCATAGCCCGGCCCCGCATTGAGAAAACTGGTGCCTATACGCTTGTCCAGCCCCATGCCGAGCGCCAGTTCGGTGACATCGCTGCCAACTTCCTCGCACAAATCCGCCAGTTCGTTGATGAAGGTGATCTTGGTGGCCAGAAAGGCATTGGCCGCATATTTGATGAGTTCGGCCGTCCGGCGCTGCGTGATCACGATCGGCGTCTTTCCGGCTTCGAGCGGCGGCGCGTAAAGGGCCACAAGCACGGAACGCGCCCGCTCATCCTCCACGCCGATGACAACACGGTCCGGTTCGAGAAAATCGCGGATGGCGACACCCTCGCGCAGAAATTCCGGATTGGAGGCGACGGAGAATGTGCCGGGCCTGCGAACCGAGCCTATGATCTTCTGCACGGCATCGCCGGTGCCGACCGGAACAGTGGACTTGACCACGACGACGCTGTTGTCGTCGATCAGAGGCGCAAGTTCGCGGGCGGCCATATAGACGAAAGACAGGTCCGCATCGCCGTGACCAGCACGGGCCGGCGTTCCGACAGCGATGAAGACCAGCGCCGCGCCCCTGACCGCTTCCGCCAGATTGGTGGTGAACCGGAGACGGCCAAAGGCGAAGTTGCGTTCCACCAATTCATCCAGCCCCGGCTCATAGATCGGCACGATGCCGCGCTCCAGCCGGGCGATCTTCCGGGCATCCTTGTCGACACAGACGACCTCGTGTCCCCATGCCGCGAAGCATGTGCCACTGACCAATCCGACATATCCCGTACCGATGACAGCGATCTTCATAACCGTCGCGCCTCTCTGTTTGTTTTACGCATGTCCTTGCCCGAAACCGGTTTCCGCTTTCGGCAGACATGCGCTAATTTGCTGCGCTGGCACCGTTGGTGCGCCAGCGCGGATTGAAGATTGTCCTGTGCACGTCGCGCCCGCCTCGACCGGCACCAGCTACCGAGAAGCGGTCGTCAAAGATCGTGAAGCTTTTCGTGCCCCAGCTCAGAGCCTCAATGCCGTCGCGTCCGCGTTCGGCGGTCGTGAAGCCGGTCAGCGCCACCAGCGCCGTAAAACTGCATGCCATTGCCGGTCGATAGAGGCGACTCGTCATCCGTACCTGATTTTCCCGCGTGTGCTGGATGACGATCATCGCCATCAGAAACAGGTAGAAACACGCATTGAGGATGGCGAAGATGAAGAAGCCTCGCGTCTGGTCGGCATCGTTGACGAAGAGCACCGGCAGAATGGACAGGCCGGAGATCAGCGCATAGGGAGCGATCACCCGCAGCGGCACCGGATCGACTTCCGAAGAACCCTTCGGCGTGACGCGAAAATCGACAAAGGAACCGGTCAGCCAGTCGCGGAAAGCCGCGAAGGTGCCAGCCAGAACCCACGGCCAGCGCGCCAGCAGGAACAGCATCGCCTCCCAGCTGAAAATCCTGCCGTCGACGGGCCGGAACGTCCTGCTTGACCGCCACCAGAATGCCAGCGCCAAAATCACCAGCGACTGCGGCATGAAGTGCATCAGGAAGGCCGGATAGGTGACGCTGACGAAATTATCGCCATAGACCAGGATGGCTATCGGCAGCACGAATGTCAGCGCCAGAAAGAAGGCATAGAGCGGATACCAAAGCTGCGAGAACAGGAACTGTATCTTGAGGCGCAGCGGCAGCCGCCCGATCAGCTTTGGCGTATATTGCAGCAGGATCATCACAAGGCTGCGTGACCACTGGAACTCCTGCGTCACAAGATCGGCGAAGGTGCGCGGACCGTCGCCATGGGCGATGGCGTCCAGCGCGTGAACACCCCGCCAGCCATGCGCGTTCATGAACAGGGTCGTGGAATGATCCTCGGCCAGTTCCGGCCCAAGACCGCCGATTTCCTTGAGCGCCGCCGTGCGCACCGCATAATGGGAACCGATGCAGACCGGGGCGAAGCCGCCATTATAACCGGCCTGCAGGGAGCCGTGCATGCTCGCCTCCACATAGAGGCGTCCGCGCGCCGACCAGCTTTCACGGGCGTTGCGGTCACAGATGCTTGGTGCGGAGACATAGCCGACCGCGGGATCGGCGAAGGGCCGCAATATATTGAAGAGATAACCCGGTTCCGGCACATGGTCGGCATCGAGCTGCGAAACGAAATCATAGCGTTCATAGCCATAATGGTCGTAGAAGAAGGCGAGATTGCCTTCCTTGCAGCGGGTGCGGCGCGGCCAGCTCTGCCGGTGATAGTCGGCGCGGCCCTTGCGCGTGGAAACGAAAACGCCATGCTCGCGGCACCATGCAAGCGTCGAGGGCGATGGGTCTTCGTCGGCAAGCCATGTATCGTGCGGCACATCCTGCGCCAGCATGGCGCGCAAGGTTTCAGCCACCACCGCGAAGGGTTCCGACGGGGCCTTGGTGACGACCATCGCAACACGGCTTTCGGCGGGGATGCGCAGCGGCCCGGTCGGGCGTGCCGCGTGGAAGAAAACCGTGATGAAGTAAAGCGGCAGGATCGTGATCCAGGCCAGAAGCGCCGTCACCAGAATGGAACCGAGCAGGTGATTGTGCGTTGCGCTGATGAACCACCATTGCCAGAAATAGGCGATGGCGAGCGCCCAGAGCACAATGCCCACCACATATTCCACCCGCTTGCGGCCCGTAAAGATCGGCGCCAGCAAAGGTTCCGGTTTACCCCTATCAAAGGCAGCATGAAGATCGCGCCGTGTCATGACCGCATCTCCAGACCAAAGAAGGGTGCTGCCGTGCGGATGATCGTGTCGAGATCGGAATGAAGCGTGCGGAAGCCGAGCTTCGCAGACGCTTCAGCCGGATCGGCATAAAGCACCGGCGGATCGCCCGCCCGGCGCGGGCGCATTTCGACAGGCACCGTGCGACCGGTCAGCCGGTCTATCGCATCCACGATTTCCCGGATGGATGTTCCGCGCCCGGTTCCCAGATTAAGAACCAGATTGCCACCGCCATTCAGCAGATGCTCGACCGCAAGCACATGGGCCCGCGCCAGATCGACCACGTGAATGTAGTCGCGGATGCAAGTGCCGTCCGGCGTGTCGTAATCATCGCCATAAACTTCGAGGCAATCCGCCTTTCCCGCCGCAGCCAGCATGGCGCGGGGTATCAGATGCGTTTCGGGATCGTGCTTTTCGCCCAGTTCGCCATCCAGATCGGCGCCGCAGGCGTTGAAGTAGCGCAGCGCCGCATAGGGCAGGCCATAGGCTGCCGAATAGTCGGCCAGCATATGTTCGGCGATCAGTTTCGTGCGCCCATAGGGATTGATCGGGTTTTGCGTTTGCCCTTCACGGATCGGCAGCACATCCGGAATGCCATAGGTGGCGCAGCTCGACGAAAAGATGACGGGGCGTCCGCCCGTCAGGCGGCTTGCTTCCAGAACGGACTGGATGCCGCCGACATTGTTGCGATAATATTTCGCCGGGTCCGTGACGGATTCCCCCACATAGGCCGAGGCCGCAAAGTGAATGATCGCAGCCGGATCGAAGCTCCTGATCGCAGCGACAAGCTGATCTTGAGAAAGCGTGTCCCCCTCGACAAACTCGCCCCAGCGCACGGAAGACCGGTGGCCCGTCGACAGGTTGTCGTAGACGACCGGCGAGAATCCGTTTTCGTGCAGGAGCTTGGCCGTATGGCTTCCGATGAAGCCCGCGCCGCCGGTGACGAGGATGTTGGGCCGTGTCATCTCGCCACCTCGAAAAGCTCGCCCGATGGCCTGACAAGCTGGCGTTCGAAATAGGCGATGGTCTGCTTCAGTCCTTCGACAAGCGCTATCTGCGGTTCCCAGCCAAGCTCGCGCTTGGCGAGCGTAATGTCCGGGCGCCGCTGGCGCGGATCGTCGGTTGGCAGCGGACGATGGACTATGCGCGAGGATGAACCCGTCAGCGCAATGATCTGCTCAGCCAGTTCGCGCACGGTGAACTCGCCCGGATTGCCGAGATTGACGGGCTGCTGAATGCGGCTGCTCATCAACCGGCAGAAACCTTCGATCAGATCATCGACATAGCAGAAGGAACGGGTCTGCGAGCCGTCGCCATAGATGGTGATGTCTTCGCGCTTCAACGCCTGAACGATGAAGTTCGACACGACGCGCCCATCGTCGGGCCGCATGCGCGGGCCATAGGTGTTGAAGATGCGCACGATGCGGATATCGACGCCATATTGCTTGTGAAAATCGTAGAACAGCGTTTCGGCCGAGCGCTTGCCTTCATCATAGCAGGACCGCGGGCCGAAGGAGTTGACATTGCCCCAATAGGCTTCCGGCTGCGGATGGGTCTGCGGGTCGCCATAGACTTCCGAAGTCGAGGCCTGGAAAATCCGCGCCTGATAATGCGCTGCGAGTTCCAGCAGGTTGAGCGAACCGATGACGCTCGTCTTCATCGTATGGACCGGGTCGGCCTGATAATGCGGCGGCGAGGCAGGGCAAGCCAGATTGTAAATCTCGTCCACCGGCAGGTCGATCGGATTGACGATATCGTGGCGCACGAAGCTGAACGTGTCGTAACGCAGGAGATTGCGCAGGTTCTCAAGCCGCCCCGTCGAAAAATTGTCGACGCAGATGACGAAATTTCCTTCGCTCAAAAGACGCTCGCAAAGGTGAGAACCGAGAAAGCCTGCTCCACCTGCAACGAGGATGCGCCGTGTCGCCATGCGCTCCGCAGATATACCTGACGATCTGAAATTTATACTCACGAGAGCCTCCAACACTGCCACTTCACTCGTGCCATCCAGAAAAAACCGAAGCAAATCCACCAACACGCTCGAATAGAAGCGTGCCTGACGGTTTTTTCTGTTTGGTCTGTTTGATGATTGAAGATAGCCGGGCCGGAGACCAGAGTCGTTAGCGTAGAATCCCGAAACTTATCCTTGCGTCCATTTCTGACGCCTGGAAAGACTTGCTCTGAAGCATTTCCTATTTACTTGAACATCGGGAGTGACTTGGAGCATTTCCAGCAAAAGTGTGAAACGGTTTTGCGTAGGATAATGCGATAAATACAAAGTGTCAGAGCAGTTCCATCAATCAGCCGCCGTTCACCAGCGCCAGAATGAGCTGGTGGACATTGCCGCCATTGCCCATCTCCACGCGGTCGAAGGCGCGGCCCTGGGCACGCTGCACGTCGACCATATCGGTGATTTCCTTGATCAGCACCTTGCGGATCTTCTGGCATTTCGGGTCGTCTGGAACTGACAGGCCCACGGTCCGGCGCACGATCTCGCGCGTCATGTCCTTGGCATGGTCGCCGTGCACAAGTTCATGCTTGCGGATGCCTTCATAGAAGGTTTCCCAATGTTCCTTCACCGGGGAAGCCAGTTTCTGCGAGGGCTTCGGCAGCGTATAGGTGATCTTAAGCTTTGGCGTGGCGGACAGGATCGTGCAGGCATTGTTGGAGCGGTCGAACTGCCGGTCCCAGGTCAGCACATAGCTGGTATGGGCGATGACGCGGGTCTTGCCGCCGCCGATCTTGGGGCCGCGCTCGCCGATGGATTCATAAAGTTCCGGGCCGGTTTTCCCGGCGATGGCGTAGAACTTGATTTCCTCGACGGGCTTCCAGTTGTCTTCGGCAAGCGCGGGTGCCGCCACCAGAATTCCAGATAATGCGAGTGCTGCCGCTTTATTCACGCTTGCCCCGATCCATCGATTTGCCGGATGATTTGCGCGCAAGCTACAATATCGGCAGGCGATGCGTAAGCGGTCTTGCCGCAAAAAGCCCGCCCCGGTTTCCCAAGGCGGGCTTTTTCAGATCACGGTGCTGATCTTACTTTTCGATGGTGCGGTTCCAGCGGCTGTTGAGCTGCTGGCGGCCTTCATTGACCGCATCCCAGTCGAGCGTCTTGGCGGTTTTCATGTAACCGTTGAAGGCGTCGAGCTTGGCCTGAGCTTCCGGCGAACCGGCCTTGGCCTTCTGGTTCGACGGGATGACATTGCCATGGTCGAGCGCCTTGCTCTGCGCGTCGGCGGAAAGCAGGTAATGCGCAAGCTTCTGGCTCAGTTCAGGCTCGCTGTTGCCTGCCAGCACGCATTCGGTCACGGCGAGGACGACGGAACCTTCCTTGGGCTGCGCATATTCAACCGGAATGCCCTTGTCCTTCAGGTTGTTCACGCCGGTCGGCGTCAGCGGGAAAATTGCCGCTTCGCCGGTCTGGACCATTTCCGAAATCTTGGCCGAAGACGGGATGAACTCCAGAACGTTCTTGCCGATCATGTCGGGGAACTTCTCGAAGCCCGGCTCAAGGTTCTTGTCGTCGCCGCCCTGAATGCGGTTGAACATCAGGAAGGCATGCAGGCCGAAAGTCGAGGCGGAAGCCGACTGGAAGACAACGGCATTCGCATATTTTTCGTCGGCAAAATCCATCCACGAGGTCGGGGCGGCCCAGCCCTTTTCGTCGAAAAGCTTCTTGTTATAGGCAATGCCGGTCATGCCCATATCGACGCCGATGGCCATGTCGTCCTTGAGGCGCGCGGCAGGCTGAATGTCGGCCAGAACCGGATCGTCGGAGATTTTCTGGCACAGGCCCGCATTGATCGCGCGCACCATGACGCCGTCGTCGAGCAGCATGACATGCATCTGCGGCTTGTCTTTCTGCGCGGTTGCCTTGGCGAGAATATCCGCCGAGGTGCCCGGCACGACAACGACCTTGACGTCATTGGCCTTTTCAAATTCCGGCAGGACATGCTCGGTATAGGCCTTCTCCATATTGCCGCCATTCATGCCGATATAGAGCGTCTTGGTTTCAGCCGATGCGGCCGAAGCGAAGGCTGCCGACAGGCCGAGCGCCAGCAGGGCGGTTTTGGTGATGTACTTCATGCTACTCCCCTTTGTGGTTTGAGTTCATATCGAACCGGTCGATGCGGAAGGCGTCGATCGGCGTTTCCGTCTCGCCCCTCACGGCGAGATCGCAAAGAATGGCGCCCACAGCCGGGCCGGTCTGGAAACCGGCGCCGCAAAAGCCGAAGGCGTGAAAGAGATTGTTGACCCGGCTGCTTGGCCCGATGACCGGATTGTCGTCCGGCATTTCCGATTCAGTGCCCGACCAGAAGCGGATAACCTGGGCATTTTTCAGATGCGGGAACAGTTCGATGGCGCGCAGCATCACCGAGGAAGCGGCATTGACCGAAGGCCGCGAGAAGTCCGGATTTTCAAGCGGCGTGCCGCGCCCGCCGCCCATGACGTAATTGCCGCGCGTGACCTGACGTCCATAGAAGCCGCCGCCTTCCTCGCCAAGGCTCATCGGCAGGCGAAACGGCATCGGCTCGGTAACGACCATCGACGGATAGATGCGCTGAAGCGGCACCGGCTCGCCGAACGAGGCCGCGAACCGGTCCGACCAGGCACCGGCGCAATTGAACAGCAGACGCGAGCGGATTTCGACACCGTCACCGGCCAGAATGGCAAAGCCGTCGCCGGTCTCCCGCGCTTCGATGACCGGCGTGTTTTCCAGAAGCGTCGCGCCAGCAGCCAGCGCCGCACGGGCAAAGGCAGGGGCAACCAGACGTGGATTGGCATGGCCGTCTTCCGCGCAGAGCGAGGCGCCCGCCACATCACCCGGAAGCCATGGAAAACGCTCGCGGATCGCATTGCCGCCGATCAGCTCCACATCGAGGCCGAGCGGCCTGACCGTGGCCGCATAAGCCTCAAGCTTGGCGAAATGCTCTTCGGTGCGGGCAAGCTTCAGATGGCCGCTGCGGATATATTCGCCATCGATGCCGATGAGTTCCGGCAGGCGCGCCCACAATGCGTGCGAACGCTGGGCAAGCGGCAGCTGCTCGGGCGCGCGGCCCTGCCTGCGCACGCCGCCATAATTGACGCCGCTGGCCTGCGCACCGCAAAAGCCCTTGTCGAGCAGGATGACCGACAATCCGGCCTGACGCATGAAAAGCGCTGCCGAACCGCCGACGATCCCACCGCCGATAATGACCGCATCGGCCTGAAGACGCCTTGTCATGACGAAACGTCCTCCCTCGTCGGAGCGCCGAAACCAAGCGGGATCGGCTTGACCGGGGCCTGAGCGCGGATGCGGCCTGTTTCGGCGGGCGTCTTGTCCTGCATCGCGGCCAGAAGTTCCGCCGCCGCCGCCGTGCACATGCGGCCCTGACAGCGCCCCATGCCGACGCGGGTCAGCGCCTTGAGCCGGTTGATCTCGCGCGCGTCGCCATCTCCAATGGCCGCCTGCGCGTCGCTAAGCGCGATTTCTTCGCAGCGGCACAGCGTCACGTCGCCAGCTATCGTGTCGAACCAGTCACGCGGGAACGGGAATGCCTTTTCGACGATCAGGCGCTCGCGATAGATATGATCGAGCCTTGCGAGAAGGCCGCGTTCCGCGCCCTCGTCAAACGGCAGGCCCCTGTCGCGCAGCAAGGCACTCGCGGCCAATGATCCGCGAATTTCAGCGGCATCAGCACCGGCAATGCCTGCGCCGTCGCCCGCCACATAGACGCCGATGCGGCTGGTGCGGCCAAGCCTGTCGGCAGCGGGAAGCCAGGCGCGGTCGCGTTCTTCGAAGCGGAAATCGCAACCGGCGAGATCGGCAAGCTGGGTTTCAGGACGCAAGGCAAACCCGTAAGCCAGCGCATCGCACTCAACCTCGCGCACACGATTGCCGGTGCGAAAGCGAATGCCGTCGACATGGCCCTCGCCCAGAACTTCGTCGGGACGCACATTATAATGGATCGGCACGCCGCCAAGCTTCAGGCGCAGGCCGTACCAAGCGCCGAGCGCCACGATGCGCGGGGCATAAAGCGCCAGATGCGCCAGATGAAATTTGGATGCGAAAGGAGCCGTGTCCAGCACCGCCACAACCTTGGCGCCTGCATGATGATACTGCCAGGCCACCAGATAAAGCAGCGGACCGGAACCCATGAACACCACCCGCTCGCCCACCGTGCAGCCTTGCGCTTTCAGCGCCGTCTGCGATGCGCCAAGGGTGTAGACGCCGGGCTTGGTCCAGCCCTTGAACGGCAGAACCCGGTCGGTCGCGCCCGTCGCCAGAATGAGATGGCTGTAGGGCAACTGGCCGTGAACGCCATCGGTCAAAAGGTCGAGCCGATTGGTTTCCCCGCGCGAAATATTCCACGCCAGCGTTTGCGGGCGATAATCGATTGCGCCGCGCAAGGCGTCGAAGCTCTTGTGCAGCGCTTCGGCCTTGTGCGCCTCCGACCCGTAACGGTTGCGATAGCTGCGCCCGTCATCGAGCGGCGGACGGCGATAGATCTGGCCGCCGGAACGAAAGCCTTCGTCAAGCACGATGGGCCTGAGGCCCGCCTTGACCAGCGTTTCGGCGGCGCGAACGCCTGCCGGACCAGCGCCAACGATAACCGGATCGAGTACCGCACTCATTTCACAGGCTCCGTCACAAAGGCCATGCCCTCTTCCAGAAGCGTGGTGCAGGCGCGAAGCTTGTGGCCCTCAGCGGTCATGACATGACAATCCTGACACGCACCGATCAGGCAGAAGCCCGCACGCGGCTCGCCCGTGAACTCGCTATGACGCAGCTTGCCCTGCACGGAGAGAATGGCCGTCAGCACGGTATCGCCGCGGCGTCCCTCGAAGCGCACGCCGTCGAGCGAGAAGCCGAGCGGCTGTTCGGCCAGCCGATACCGTCTGCGGAACTGAGCCGCCGAAGAAGAAACCGGGATGGTCATGATCTGCCTGCTCAGCCCTTGCCCACCAGCAGCCGGTCGAGACCGAACATGCGATCGATGATAATCATGGTTACGGTGGCAACGAGGATCATCAGGGCCGAAACCGCCGCCATCATCGGGTCGATGGATTCGCTTGCATACATATACATGCGCACCGGCAGCGTGACCGTGGATGGCGATGTGACGAAGATCGACATGGTGAGTTCGTCGAACGAATTGATGAAGGCAAGCAGCCACCCGCCCGACAGACCCGGCAGCAACAGTGGCAGGGTGATGCGGCGGAACACGGTCCATTCACCAGCGCCCAAAGTGCGCGCCGCATTTTCCGCATTGCGGTCCATGCTGCCGAGCGAGGCGAGGATCAGGCGCAGCGCATAGGGCGTCACGACAATCGAATGCGCCGCGACCAGCCAGACGAAGGAGCCGGTAAAGCCCATCAGCGAGAACAGGCGCAGGAAGGCCACACCCAGCACCAGATGCGGGATGATGAGCGGCGACAGGAAAAGCGCGTTCAGCGCATCGCGGCCACGGAAATTATATTGCGCAATCGCCAGTCCCGAAGACACGGCAAGAAGCGTGGAAATCGTTGCCGAGAAGAATGCGAGCTGCACGCTGTTATAGAACGACGCCATGAAATCATTATGCGCGAACACGGCTTCGAACCAGCGCAGCGACAGGCCCGCATTCGGGCCGCTCCACGGCATGGTCAGCGTGTTTTCCGGCGTGAAGGCCACAAGGCACACCACAACCATCGGCGCCAGCATGAAGATGACGATCAGCGTGTGGAAGAAAAGGGCAAAGGGACCGTTCTTGACCATGGCTTTATCCCAGCTTCTTCTTGGCCTGCCCTTCGAGCAGACGGTTATAGGCAATCATGATCACGAGATTGGCGACCAGAACGATGATGGCGATGGCAGCGCCAAGCGGCCAGTTCAGCTCGATCAGGAACTCGTCATAGACGACGGTTGCCGCCATCTTGAGACGGCGCCCGCCAAGCAGGCCCGGAATGGCAAACGAGCTGGCCGAAAGCGCAAACACGATGAGGCTGCCCGACAGGATGCCAAGCACCGCCTGCGGAAACACCACGCGGCGCAATGCCGTCAGACGCGATGCGCCAAGCGTCAGCGCTGCGGCTTCCACCGACGGATCGAGCTTTTGCAGCACGGTCCAGACCGGAATCACCATGAATGGCAGCATGATGTGCACCAGACCGATGACGATGGCCGTTTCGCTGTAGAGGATTTGCGTCGTCGGCAGGCCCACCATGTCGAGCGCGCTGTTCACGAGGCCGTTGCGGCCCAGCAGCATGCTCCAGCCGAATGTGCGCACCACGACCGAAACCAGAAGCGGCCCGATGATGACCAGCAGGAAGATCGAGCGCCATGGCTTGCGCATGTTAGAGAGAATATAGGCTTCCGGCACGCCGATCAGCACCGTGATGACGGTGGTGATGAGCGCGAGCTTGAGCGTGCGCCAGAAGATCGAGAGGTAATAGGGGTCTTTCAGGACCTGCACATAATTGGCAAGCGTGTAGACGTTCTCGATGCCCTTGTCATAGCTGTAGCTGTTGAATGACAGCAGCACGGTAAGGCCGAGCGGCAGCAGCACCAGCGCGAAGAACAAAAGCGTCGATGGCCCGACCAGAAAGAGCGGCGTCAGATCGCGCCTGTGTTTTGGCGTAGGCGTTATATCCTGTGAGGTGACGGCCGACATGCTCAGTTCACCCCTGCGGTGAGGATGCGGCAATCCTCATGGTTCCAGCTAAGGCCGACCGATGTGCCTTCGGATGGCGGCGGGTTGCCGAGATTGGGAAGCGCCACCGAAAGCTGGCCCGCAGGCGTCGTCACGCCGAGCAGCCACTGCGCGCCCATGAAATAGCGCGTCGTCACTTCACCGGCGATATGCCCCTCGCCCGCTGCCACGAGCTGCACTTTTTCTGGGCGGATGAAGACGGAAAGCTCGCCCGAGACCTGCCTGCCACTGGCGGGAAAGCGGATCGCGGTTTCGGCCAGCGCGATCATGTCGCCTTCGGCGCGCGCCTTGAGGAAGTTCGACTTGCCGACGAAATTGGAAATGAAGTGGTTATGCGGGTGCTCATAGAGCTTGTAGGGCGCATCGACCTGCGTGATGACGCCCTTTTCCATGACGACGATGCGGTCGCTGATCGACAGCGCTTCTGCCTGGTCATGCGTGACCATGATGGTGGTGATGCCGACGGTGCGCTGGATGCGGCGCAGCTCAAACTGCATTTCCTCGCGCAATTGCGCATCGAGATTGGACAGCGGCTCGTCGAGCAGCAGCACCGGCGGATTGATGACCAGCGCGCGGGCAATGGCCACGCGCTGGCGCTGGCCGCCCGACATTTCACGCGGATAACGGTCGGCAAGCGCGCCCAGATGCACCAGTTCCAGCACGTCGCGCACGCGCTTTTCGCGCTCTGCTTTCGGCACATTGCGCATTTCAAGGCCGAAGCTCACATTCTGCGCCACCGTCATATGCGGAAACAGCGCATAGCTCTGGAAGACGACGCCAAGCTCGCGCTTGGCGGGCGCAAGGCGCGTGATCTCGCGCCCGTCGAGCGTGATCGTGCCCGCCGTCGGCGTCACCAGACCGGCGATCATCTGCAAGGTCGTGGTCTTGCCGCAGCCGGAAGGGCCGAGAAGCGAAATGAACTCGCCCTTTTCAATCGCCAAGTTGAAATTGTCGACAGCCGCGAACTTGCCATAGTGGCGCGAAATTCCGGACAGGGTCAAAAAGCTCATTGCGTCTCCCTCTCGGCTTGACTTCCGCGGAATGATGCGGGGGAGCGGAAGCGCCGTGATGTTGTTTCACGTCGCCTCTTCGTCGGGCTGGCTGGCGGGAGCGGCTGACCGCGCTTGAAGCGCTGATCCGACTTGTCCGTTTGAACGCATGACCGTCCGGCCGCTTACGCAGCCGCAGCGTTCCCCTTGATTACAAGTAAAACCGCCGATCCGCTTGCGGGCACTTCTCCAATGCCTTGCCGGACCTTCCCATTGGCGACGGTTTTAGATGGCGGAAAAATCCGCTGGAATGCAAATTATAATTTTCAAATCCGGAAGAAATTATATATTTCTTTCAAAATGCAGAATTTGGAAGCAATTTTATGGATGATATATCTGAGAATCCGAAATCCGGCGCCGCGCTTAACTCAAGTCTGGTGAAGGCAATCCATATTTTGAAGGGTCTCGCCGCCAGCACGGATGACGGCGTGCGGCTCATCGATCTGGCGCGCGACCTCGAACTCAGCCAGCCATCGGCGCATCGCCTGCTGAAGACGCTGATCGCCGAAAACCTTGTCGAACAGCTTCCCGACAAGAAGGCCTATCGCCTGTCGCTGGAGTTTTTTGCGATGGCGGCGCAGGCGCGCCAGCGCGACGGCATATTGAGCATTGCCCGCCCGTCGCTGCTGCGGCTGTCGACCACGTTCAACGACACGGTCTTCCTGCTCGTGCGCAGCAATTTCGATGCGGTCTGCCTCGACCGCGTGGAAGGGCCGTTTCCGATCCGCTCCTTTACCGGCGATATTGGCGGCAAGGTGCCGCTCGGCATCGGTCAGGGCAGCCTTGCCATTCTCGCCTTCCTGCCGGAAGAAGAGCGCGAGGCGATCATCCGCTTCAACATGCCCCGCATTCTCGATAAATCCGCAGTGGACGAGGTTGACCTGCGCATCATGATTGCGGAAGTGCGCGAAACGGGCGCGGCGACCTTCAATTTCAACATGATCGACGGCATGGCGGGCCTCGGCGTCCCCATCCTCAACCGTGATGGCGAGGCAGTGGCAGCGCTCAGCATCGGCACGCTTGCCGCGCGCCTCACCGAAAAGCGCCAGCAGACGGTGACGGAACTTCTGCGCAAGGAAGCCGCAATCATCTCGCAGCGGCTCAACCCGTTCGACCCGACCCTGCGGCACCCAAATCAGGCTTTGTTGAAATAAGCGATGGCTTTATGAGCATTTCCAGCAAAAGTGTGAAACGGTTTTGCGTTGCGATAATGCGATGAAACAAATGGTTGTGCGCAACAGACTTGCTTTGTCCACAGCGGGCAAAAAGTTTGACGATTGACTCGCACCCGCCGTCAGCGTTTGATCGCTCCCCAGGTGTGGGGGTTCTGTGGGTGGAGGCAAATTATCCAAAGCAGAAAATCCATCTCTATAACGCTACAGCATTGGAGTTCTGTTGTGATCAAATCCACCAGACGGGGAATAATCAGCCTTGCCTTTGCCCTTGCCGCATCGACGGCGATGGGCACATTCGCCACCACGGCGGCACAGGCCCAGGACAAGATCCTGCTCATCATCAATGGCGCGCTCGGCGACAAGTCGTTCTTCGACAGCGCCGCCAAGGGCATGAAGATGATCAAGGACAAATATGGCGACGACGTCGAGACCAAGATTCTCGAAATCGGCGACGATCCGACCAAATGGGAGCCGGTGTTCCTCGATGCGTCCGAACAGGACTGGGACCTGATTATCGGCGGCACCTACCAGATGTCGGAAACCGTTGGCTCGGTCGCCCAGCAATATCCGGACAAGAAATACATCCTCTATGATGCAAGCGTGCCTTATGAAGAAGGCGGCTACGACAATGTCTACTCCATCCAGTACAAGCAGAACGAAGGCTCTTATCTGGGCGGCATGCTGGCGGCTTCGCTGCTGAAGGACGGCAAGCTCGGCGATACCGGCAAGAACCTCGGCTTCCTCGGCGGCATGGACATTCCGGTCATCAACGACTTCCTCGTCGGCTATATCGCCGGTGCGCAAGCCGTCCTGCCCGACGCCAAGATCGCCATTTCCTATGCCGGGTCCTTCATGGATGCCGCCAAGGGCAAGGAGCTTGGCCTCGCGCAGTATCGCTCCGATGTCGCGCTCGGCTTCGTCGTCGCCTCGCAGACCGGCCTCGGCCAGCTTTCCGCTGCCAAGGAAACCGGCAAATATGTGCTGGGCGTCGATTCCGACCAGGAAGCGATCTTCAAGGACAGCGACCCGGCCATTGCCAAGCAGGTTGTCAGCTCCGTTCTGAAGAATGTCGATGTCAGCCTCCTGCAAGCCTATGAGCGCTTCAAGGCAGGCGACCTGCCGTTCGGCAAGGCCGAAGCGCTCGGCCTCAAGGAAGGCGCTGTCGGCATCGTGCAGGACGGCAACATGGCTTCCATGGCCACGCAGGAAATGAAGGACGCCATCAAGAAGGCTTCCGACGAGATTTCCGAGGGCAAGATCACGGTTCCGACCGCGTTCGGCATGAGCACCGAGGATCTCAACGCGACCCGCAACAAGGTTCGTCCCTGATCGTGGAAAATCCAGCTGAAAATATTGAAGGCGGCGATGCTATCGTCGCCTTCCGCCCAATCGTCGCTTTCCGCGATGTGAGCAAGGTCTATCCGAACGGCACTGAGGCGCTTCGCGATGTGTCGTTTTCGATCCGCGCCGGTTCCATCCACGCCATTTGCGGCGAGAACGGCGCTGGCAAATCCACGCTCATGAAAATCCTGTTCGGCATCGAAAATGCCACGGCGGGTGAAATCGTTGTCGATGGCAAGCATATCGCCGCATGGTCGCCGGAAGACGCCGCCGCACAAGGCATCGGCATGGTGCACCAGCATTTTTCGCTCGTGCCGACCCTGACCGTTACCGAAAACATCATTCTCGGTCATGAACCGGTGAAGGCAGGCCTGATCGACCGCGCGGGCGCGCGCAAAATGGTCGAGGCGCTGATGCAGCAATATGACCTGCACGCCGACCCGGACGCGATCACGGGCGCGCTTTCCGTCGCCGCCCAGCAGAAGGTTGAAATCCTCAAGGCGCTGGCGCGCCGCACAAGGCTTCTCATCCTCGATGAGCCGACCGCCGTTCTCTCGCCGCCGGAGATCGAGGAGCTGATGCGCAAGCTGAAATCGCTGCGCGACGAAGGCATTACCATCCTCTTCATTTCCCACAAGCTGAATGAAGTGCGCGAGCTGGCCGAAAGCGTGACCGTATTGCGCGCCGGTGCCGTCGCGGGCACGGAAAAGCTTGCCGACGTGCCGGACGACGCCATCATGCAGATGGTGATGGGCCACGCGGTCGACATTCCCCAACGCGCCCACAAGCACGGCGCGATGAAAACCGTTCTCGACATGAAGGGCGTCACGACGAAAGCCGCCGATCCGGCAGACCGCATCAAGGATGTGGACCTGACCGTTGGCGCGGGTGAGATCGTCGGCGTTGCCGGTGTCGATGGCAGCGGCCAGCGCGGCCTCGTATCCGTGCTTTCCGGCCTTGCGGAAGCGGCCAGCGGCACGATCAGCCTCAACGGCGTGGACATGCTGCGCGCCGACACGGCAAACTGGCGCAAGCAGGGGCTTGCTCATCTGCCGGCGGACCGCTTTTCGCAAGGCGGCGCACCCGGCCTGTCCCTGGCCGAAAACGCCATAGCCGGAGCCGGATCGATTACCGCTGACCGGCAAATATTCCGGGGGCCTTTCCTGCGCTGGAACGCCATCAAGGCGCGCGTCAGCGGCATGATAAGGCAATATTCGGTGCGCGCGGGCGCGATTACCGAGCGGCTCGATTCCCTTTCCGGCGGCAATGCGCAAAAGCTCATCGCCGCGCGCGAGCTTGCCACCAATCCGAAATTCCTGATCGCCGACCAGCCGACGCGCGGCATCGACGTTTCGGCGGCAGCCTTCCTGCATCGGCGCATCGACGAAGTGGCGCAAGGCGGCTGCGCCGTGCTGCTTATCAGCGCCGATCTCGACGAATTGCTGCGTTTGAGCGATCGTATCGTCGTTTTCTTCAATGGACGCATCGTCGCTGTTCTGGAAAACGGACCAGACATAACACCAGCCGTCCTCGGACCGTATATGCTGGGGACACGTATATAATGCGCAGACTGATTTCCTATCTCATTCCATTCTTCCTGACCGTGCTGGTGATCGGCGTCATCATGGCCGTTCTGCTTGTGCCGCTGGCGCTGATGCAGGACAACCCGGCAGGCGTTCTCAAAACCTTCTTCCTCGGACCGTTCGGCAGCATTCGCCATATGGGCAATATGGTGGAGGCGGCAACGCCGATCATGCTGACCGGCCTTGCGATCACCATCATGTTCCGCTCCGGCCTGTTCAATCTGGGCGCGGAAAGCGGCTTCTTCCTCGGCGCGCTCGGCGCGGTGGCGGGTGCCGTTCTGCTCCCTTCGCTCGGCTGGTTCTCGCTGCCGGTGGCGATCCTTTGCGGTGCGGTGGCGGGCAGTTTCGCCTGCACCATTCCGGCAGCGCTGCGGCTTCGCTTCGGCGCATCGGAAATGGTGACCTCGCTCGTCCTCAACTATGCCTTCCTGTTTCTCGGCCTCTTCGTCCTCAACTATGTCATCCGCGATCCGGCTGCGGGCGGGATGATGTCGCTCAAGATTCCGGCGGATGCCAAGCTCGACCGCCTTCTGGCCGGTACACGCCTCAACAGCGGTTCGATCATTGCAATCCTTGCCTGCATCGCTGGCGGCATCTGGCTTTACTGGACGCGCTCCGGCCTCAATATCCGTATCGCAGGCTCAAGCCCCGGCTTTGCCAATCATCTCGGCCTGCCGCTGAAACGCATCATCATGCGCGCCCAGATCGTCGGCGGACTGGTGGCGGGCATGGCGGGGGCGCTGGAAGTTCTGGGCCTTCATGCCCGCTTTGCCTGGCTCGATCTGCCGGGTTATGGCTGGACCGGCCTCGTCGTCGCCATTCTGGCGCGCGAAAACCCGTTCCTGCTCGTTCCGTCCGCACTTTTCCTTGGTTTCGTGCAGGTGGGCGGCGATCTTCTGGCCCGCAACATGAACATCCCGACCGAAGTGGTGGGGCTTGTAACCGCCGCCATCATGGTGGGCGCGACGGCAAGCGTCATTCACAATCATCCGACCGTCCTGCGGCTGATCCGCAACCTTCGCAATCGCGATGGAGAACAAGCCGCAGTGCAGCCGGGAGTACAGGCATGAGCACCGTTCTCGCACAGATTTTCGACCCGCATTTCATCGGCACGATCCTGCGCGTGGCGACGCCATTGCTGCTGGCAGCACTCGGCGTGATGATTTCCGACCGCGCGGGCGTGCTCAATATCGGCATGGAAGGCATGATGCTGGTCGCGGCCCTCATCGCCGTTCTGGCCAGTGCCGCGACGGGAAGCCCGGCCATCGGCCTTTTGGCGGCGCTTGTCGTCGGCGCGCTTCTCGGCTTGCTCATGTCGCTTTCGGTCAACCGGCTTGGCACCGACCTCATCATGACCGGCATCGCGCTCAACATCGCGGCTGCTGCGGCAACCACGCTCGGGCTTTATCTGGCAACGGGCGACAAGGGCATGTCGGGCGCGCTCAAAAGCGGCGCGCTGCCAAGCCTTGCCGTGCCTTTCATCGGCAATATCCATGTGCTCACCTTCGCGGCCCTTCTGGCCGTCCCGGCGGTCAGCCTCCTGATGATGCGCACGCGCTTCGGCCTGCATCTGCGCGCCACCGGCGTCGATCCGAAATCGGCGCGCGCCGCCGGTATCCATACAGGCCGCGTGCAGATGATGGCGCTTGTCCTGTCCGGTCTCTTCGGCGGCGCGGCGGGTGCCTATCTGTCGCTCGGCTATGTCACCTGGTTTGCCCAGAACATGACCGCCGGTCGCGGCTTCATCGCCATTGCGGCGGAAGTCATGGGACAGGGCACCGCATGGGGAACGCTCGTGGCGAGCCTGGTTCTGGCGGCGGCGGAAGGTTTCGCCATCACGCTGCAAAGCCTTGGCCTGCCTTTCGAGCTGATGCAGATGATCCCCTATCTCGTCCCGGTCGTCGTGCTGACGATCCATGCGGCGCGGCGCCAGCGGCGCGCCAAGCAACTGAAAAACTCCTGAAATGAGCCTGAAACGAGAATGAAATGAAAGCCTGGGAACTGACGCGCGACCTGCTGCGCGACACAAAGCCTGTCATACGCACGGCGGAAGAACAGACATGGGATGCAAGCGCCGTCATGAAGGCGCAGGACGATCTCATGGCCATGTTCTGGAAAAGCAATGTGCCGGGATCGGCAGCGCCCGAGTGCCTGATGGCAGGCGCACTGCAGTCGCTGGAAAACAAGGGCTTTGTCCTTGCGCCTTATGAAGAACTGCTGCGCGACGGGCTGGCAGCACTTGGAAAAGGCGATTTTGAAACCCTCTATCGCATCGACATGCGCCTGCGCGTCCTGATGCGCGCGGCACAACCCGACCCCGACCATCCGTCGCAAAAGACGGTGCGCTATCGCTCATGGGAGGAATTCGACGCCGCCGTTCAATGGCCGGACGATGTGCTCTATGCCATCCAGTCCGATGATTTCCGCGACCGCACAGCCGCCGCATGGATGGCGCAGCTTGTCGGGGCTGCGGCTGGCACGGCGCTTGAAGGCTATACGGCGGAAAACATCATGGCGGTCTTCGGACCGATCCGCGATTATGTGCGCGAGCCCAACACCTATAATGACGACATCACCTTCGAGATCGCATTTCTCGAGGCCTTTGGCGACAAGGGTTCAGCGGTCACCAGCGCCGACATTGCCGAGCGCTGGACCTCGCTGATTCCGCTTGGCTGGTCGGCGGAGGCAATCGCGCTTTCCAACATGCGGCGCGGCCTTACCCCGCCTGAAACCGGCATTTGCGACAACCCGTTCGACGAATGGATCGGCGCGCAGATGCGCGGCACGATCTGCGGCATGGTCGTGCCGGGCCGCGCCCGCGAAGCTGCCCGCCTTGCCTTCATGGATGCGGAAATCTCCCATGCCGGAAACGGTATTCTGGGCGAAGTCTTCAACGCCGTCATGGCGGCGCGCGCCTTTGTGGTGAGCGACACGCGCGAATTGCTGGTTTCAACGGCAGCACTTTTCCCGGTCGAGACCGAGTATGGCGCGGTTCTGGCCTTTGCGCTCGACGCCTGCCGCTCTGCCGGGAACTGGCAGGAGGCATGGGCGAAATGCGATGCGGAATATGCCGAGTATAACTGGATTCATGTCTATCCGAATGCAGCCGCGCAGGTTATCGCGCTCTGGTTCGGCGAAGGCGACTTCGACCGCACGCTCGAAATCGTCTGCGGCATCGGCCACGACGTCGACTGCAATGCCGCGCAGATTCTAAGCATGATCGCTATCCAGCGCGGTTCCGGCATCATCGCCGAACGGTGGTCGAAGCCGCTTCTGGCCGACGACATCGTCACCTATATGCGCCGCCCGGCGAAAATCTCCTTCGACGCGCTTGTCGACCAGACGGTCGAAGCGGCGCGAAACGCCCTTTAAATCCCCTCATCAGGAAACCATCATGGCCCGTAAAATCATTATCGATACCGATCCCGGTCAGGACGATGCCGTCGCCATTCTTCTGGCCTTGGCAAGCCCGGAACTCGACATTCTCGGCATTACCGCGGTCGCAGGCAATGGCCCGCTGGCGCGCACCGAAGTCAATACCCGCACGATCTGCGAAGTGGCGAAGAAGCCGGGCACAAAAGTGTTTTCAGGCTCCATCCGCCCCCTGGTGCGCCCGCTCGTGACGGCTGAAAACGTGCATGGCAAGACCGGCCTCGACGGCTACGACCTGCCCGCCCCGACCATGCCGCTGCAGGCACAGCATGGCGTTGATTTCATTATCGAAACGCTGATGAAGGAAGAACCGGGCACGGTCACGCTCTGTCCGCTCGGCCCCCTCACCAACATCGCATCCGCGCTGATCCGCGAGCCGAAGATTGTTGGACGCGTCAAGGAAATCGTGCTGATGGGCGGCGGCTATTTCGAGGGCGGCAATATCACGCCCTCGGCGGAATTCAACATCTATGTCGATCCGCATGCCGCAGCAGTGGTGTTCAAATCCGGCATCAAGATCACCATGATGCCGCTCGACGTCACCCACAAGGTGCTGACCACCGAGAAGCGCATCGCCGCCATTCGCGGCATCGGCACCCATGTCGGCGAAGTGGTTGCGGCATGGCTCGAATTCTTCGAGCGCTATGACGAAGCCAAGTACGGAACCGACGGCGGCCCGCTGCACGACCCGAACGTCATCGCCTATCTCATCAAGCCGGAACTTTATTCCGGGCGGGAATGCAATGTGGAAATCGAGATCAATTCGGAGTTGACCATCGGCGAAACAGTCGTCGACTGGTGGGAGGTCACCGACCGTCCGAAGAACGCGCTCTTCATCAAGGATGTGGATGCAGACGGCTTTTTCAAACTGCTGACCGAACGGCTTGCGACGCTTTGATTTTATCTGGGCATGATCTTATCCGAAAACCGGAAGTCCACTTTTCGGGATCATGCTCTAAATCATAATTTAGCCACAAAAAAGCCGCGAGAACCTTATTCTCGCGGCTTCTTCGCCATATTTGAGGTGGTGTTTTTGAGCAGTTTTTCGCTCAAATCGAGTGAAACCGGCGCAAATTGCCGCTATTCTTCATTTTGCCTTATTTTGCAGAAGCGCTGCCACTTCCGCAGCGGTGGGTGCAGCCGCACCCGCCCCCGCTCTCGTGACCGCAATCGCACCTGCCGCCGAACCGTAGCGCACGCAATCGTGCAGGGACTGGCCCTGCGAGTAGGCGACCGCGAAACCGCCATTGAAACTGTCGCCAGCAGCGACCGTATCCACCACATCAACCTTGAACGGCTCGAAGTGCTTCACCTCGTCCGCCGTCACCAGCAATGCACCGCGACTGCCAAGCTTGACGATGACCGTCTTCGGCCCGCGCTCCAGAAGATTGCGCGCAGCAGCTTCCGCGGAAGCCAGATCGGTCGGCTCGATGCCGGTGATTTCAGCGGCTTCCGTTTCGTTTGGAGAAATAATATCGCTCAATGAAATCAGGTCCGCCATGCGGCTTGCATCGCCGACCGGGGCCGGATCGAGCAGAACGCTGCCGCCTGCTGCCCGCGCGGCTTTTGCTACGGCCAGATTGGCAACATGGGGAACTTCGCGCTGCAACAGCGTGATCTTTGCCCTCGCAATGTCTGCGGCATAGGCATCGATATCGGCAGCCGACCAACGCGCATTGGCTCCGGCGCAAACCGCAATCGTGTTCTGCCCCGCTTCCTCGACCTGAATGATCGCCATGCCCGTATCGACGCCATCGATCACGCGCACGCTTTCGGTGTTGAGGCCAAATTCCTGCATCTGCTTCACGGCCAGTTCGCCAAAGGCATCGTTACCGACAGCGCCGACGAAGCGAATGTCACCGCCAAGCTTTGCGACCGCAACCGCCTGATTGGCGCCCTTGCCGCCGAGGCCAATGCCATAGCCCGATGCATTCACGGTCTGTCCCGGACGCGGCAGCGCGGCCATCCGCGCGCTGACATCCACATTCACACTGCCGAAAATAAAAATCTTCAACGGTTTTCTCCATCGCTTGATCGCCGCACAATAGCTGCGCCGAAACAAAACTTCCACGCCGGGCTTGCCGCCATGCACAGAGAGAAAAGCCTTGTCGTCAATCCGGCTCCGGCTTGAAGTGCAGCTCCCGCTTCAGCAATTCTTCCAGCCAGTCGGCAAAGACCTGAAGACGGCGGGAAAGATGCTGGCGGTGGGGATAGAGAAACGTCATCCGCATCGGCTCGGCGCGCATATCGGCCATCACTTCGACCAGTTCGCCCGTTTCCAGGTGGTGTTTGACATCATAGGCGGGAATCTGGATGAGGCCGAGACCGGCGAGACAGCAGGCGATATAGGCTTCGGCATTGTTGACGGTGACGCGGCCGCGCACCGGCATGGATCGCAATATGCCGCCTTCGACCCATTCCCAAGGCTCGACGCGCCCGCTCGACGGCGAGGCATAATTGACCGCCCAATGCGCGGAAAGGTCGGAAGGCGTTTCGGGAATGCCGTACCGCTCCAGATAGGCGGGGCTCGCCACATTGACCAGCGGAAGCTCTCCGAGCGAGCGAGCGATCAGCCCGGAATCGGTCAATGGCCCGACGCGCAGAACGCAATCGACACTCTCCTCAACAAGATTGACGGCACGATCCGTCACTCCCAGATGTATATCGATTTCCGGATAGGCATCCAGAAACGCGGGCAAGGCAGGCGCAACGATCAGCCGCCCGATGCGTCCGGGAACGTCGACCCGCAACGTACCGGATGGCGCGGCAGTATTGCGGAACAGGTTTTCCGCTTCTTCCACGTCCGCAATCAGGCTCAGGCATCGTTCATAGAAGGCGGCACCGTCCTGCGTCAGCGACACGCTTCTGGTGGTCCGGTGAAGGAGCCGCGCGCCGAGACGCCCCTCCAGTTCGAGAACCGCCGCCGAAACCGATGAGCGCGGCACGCCCAGCGTATCGGCAGCGCGGGTAAAGCTCGAACATTCGACAACACGGGCAAAGACACGGAAAAGGTCGATGCGATCCAAGGTGTTCTGCCCTCCATTGTCCATCATTTCTGACAGGTGTTGTCAGAATGACCGTCTTTATAAGGTTATTGTAGACGATACTCTTCCGGCCTGAAAGCGGCCGCGTAACGCGGACGCATCGGAAAAGAAGGTTGAAGCCATGACAGACCACAGCATCAAGGGCAAAACTGTTATCATCGCTGGCGGCGCCAAGAACCTCGGCGGCTTGATCGCCCGTGATCTTGCCGAACACGGGGCAAGGGCCATCGCAATCCACTACAACAGCGCCTCGGCCAAAGCGGATGCCGACGCCACCGTGGCCGCCGTGAAGGCGGCTGGCGCGGAAGCGGTTGCCTTTCAGGCCGATCTCACCACCGCCGGTGCGATGGAGAAACTCTTCGCGGACACGATTGCCGCCATCGGGCGTCCCGATATCGCCATCAACACGGTCGGCAAGGTTTTGAAGAAGCCGATCGTCGAAGTTTCGGAAGCCGAATATGACGAGATGACCGCCGTCAATTCCAAGTCGGCCTTCTTCTTCCTGAAGGAAGCAGGCAAGCACGTCAACGACAATGGCAAGATCTGCACTCTGGTAACATCGCTGCTCGGCGCCTACACGCCGTTCTATGCAGCCTATGCAGGCACCAAGGCCCCGGTCGAGCATTTCACGCGCGCGGCTTCCAAGGAATTCGGCGAACGCGGCATTTCGGTAACCGCAATCGGCCCCGGCCCGATGGACACGCCGTTCTTCTATCCGGCGGAAGGCGCGGACGCGGTCGCCTATCACATGAGCGCGGCGGCACTCTCAAAATTCTCCAGAACCGGACTTACCGATATCGAGGACATCGTTCCCTATATCCGCTTCATGGTTTCGGAAGGCTGGTGGATGACCGGACAGACCATCCTCGTCAATGGCGGCTATACGACCAAGTAGAGCATTAGCGGCCTGCCCGGTGCAAGCCCGGTGCAAGGGCAGGCCGCCATACGGCGTCGTTGAAAATCGAGGAAAGCCTACTCGGCTTTCAGGAACTCGCCCACTTCCAGCAGGACGAACTCGTTGTCATCCACCTTGTCGAGCGCGCGGCCTGCCGAGAACGGCAGATTGTTGTCATTGCCGACCACGATATGCGTCTCGTCCACGCGGTCCACATTTTCGATGGTGAGGAATGGCATGTCGTAAATGCCCTCGCGCCCGCCCTGACGGCGCTTGTTTTCCGGGTCGGCGATGGCCAGCAGGTCGATATAGCCGATCTTGCGCACGTCCTTGCCGACATTGCTGTCGTCAAACGCGATCTTGTAGATGCGCTTCACCTTCGACGGCACATCGAAGCAATCGGCCTGCGGCTTCTTCGGATCGGCGCAGGCCTTGTCCGCCGTGCCGACGCCATTGTCGCGCTCGATGACCAGCGCCGTGGTTTCATCCAGCATGTTGAAATCGCCGATGGCTTCGCCGCCTTCCGCCAGCGGATAAAGCCAGGAGCGGCCCGTCCACTTCTTGTCGGCCACGCTGAACTCGATAACGCGCAAGCCCGTCTTGCCGTTCTCGGTCTTTTCCGGCGCACCATCGACAAACAACGGGCCTTCCAGAAGTCCGTAGAGCTTGGAACCGTCCTTGGACATGGCAAGCCCTTCGAAGCCGCCGGAGCGCTTCAGATTATAGGCCGGGAGCTTGAGGCTCGGATTGGCTGGCAGAGCGAGCTTCGGATTGTCCGGCGACACCACTTCCCTCTCCCCGACAAAAGTCGGGAACACATCGGTGAGCTTGCCTTCCGTGTCGAACTTCAACAGGAACGGACCGAATTCCTCGCCAACCCAGAAACCATCCGCCACCGGCTGGATGGATTCCACGTCGAAATCCGCGCCGGTGAGATAGCGCTTTTCCGCGCCTTCCATGACGATCGGGAATGGAGCCTTCTTGTCTGGATCGCTGAGGAACACGGTTTTGACGCGCTCGACCGTTCCCTTGTCCCAGTCGAATTTGACATTGTGCAGCATCAGCATGGCATCGGGCGAATTGAGCTTGGAGCCGAAACCATTGTCGGACAGCGACCAGAAGCTGCCGTCTTCCATGGTCTTGATACCCGAAAAGCCCTGTACCGGCTGGCCGTCGAACGGCACCGAAAGGCCGGTCTTGCGCACGCCGTCCTTGCCTTCCACCGTGCCGATGCCCTCAGCGCGCTTGCGGTCGGCGGTGGTGAACTTGCCCGAGGTCTTCAGATGCTCAGCTGCATCCTCCGGCGCAGCGACGATGGTGTTCGCCGGCAGGATGGCATGGGCCTTGAGCGTGGCCGGAAAAGCCTTTTCTTCAGCGGAGGCCGGAAGCGCCAATGCGACGGCACCGGCAAGCATGGTCGAGGCGACAAGACGCGATATCATGATAAGTCCCCGTTGGAATTCAAATACAGGGATGCAATTAGGCTGGCTTTGTATCGCTGGCTTGACGCTTCCATGAAGCTTTGACGAAGGCCCCGGCTTTCACCGGGGGCCGACTGCCTTATAAAGTTACTACACAGCGATCTTTCCGCCGCCCTGTTTGGTGATTGCCACTACGGCAGGCCGCACCGGCATATCGTCCTTGAAGTCCGGCCAGCGGGTGGACAGGTCTTCGTAATAGGACGGACGGCCATGACCGTCCCAGTCCTCGCCGCCATCGCCCGGATGCTGCACGGCAACGAAAGCCGTCTCGTCATCGGGTGCGAATAGCGGACCGCACATTTCGGCCCCCACCGGCACGCGGTAGAACAGTTTCGAGGTCGCGCGCGCATCGCCTTCCGTGTCGACCGCCCAAAGCCCGTCGGTGCGGCCCGTATCCTTGTTGCTGTTGCCATCGGTCGAGACCCACAGCCGGCCAGCGCTGTCGACGGCGGCATTGTCCGGCATGCCGAACCAGCCATTGCGCGTCGTATCGGTGGAGAAGCTGGCGCCGACTTCGGCGACCGAAGGATCGCCGCATTTCAGCAGCACTTCCCATTTTCCGGTCGTTGCGGCAAAATCCTGCCCGTCTTCCTCGATCTCGATGATATGGCCGAAGGCGTTCTTGGCGCGCGGATTGGCGGCATCCACCTGATCGTCCTTGCGCTTGGTATTGTTGGTGAGCATGACATAGACGCGGCCATTGACCGGGTTGGGCTGCACGTCTTCGGGGCGGTCCATCTTGGTGGCGCCAAGAAGATCACCAGCGCGCCGCGTTTCGATCAGCACATCGGCCTGGCTCTTGAAGCCGTTCTGTTCGGTCAGCGGACCCTCACCGAACGCCAGCGGCATCCACTCCACCTTGCCGTCCTCATGGAACTTCGCCACGTGCAGCGTGCCTTCATCCAGCAGGTCCATATTGGCGGCGCGATCATCCGGGTTGAACTTGCCCGCCGTCACGAACTTGTAGACATAATCAAACCGTTCGTCGTCGCCCAGATAAAAGACCACGCGCCCATCCTTGCTGACGATGGATTCCGCGCCCTCATGCTTGAACCGGCCAAGCGCCGTGCGCTTCTTCGGCACGGAATTCGGGTCGGACACATCAACCTCGACAATCCAGCCGAAGCGGTTCGGCTCGTTCGGCTCCTTGGAAACGTCGAAACGGTCGTAGAAACGGCCCCATTCATATGAGCCTTCGGGAATGCCCATGCGCTTGTAATTGGCCGCTTCCGCGTGACCTTCCGGCAGTTCACCGATGAAATAGCCGTGGATATTTTCCTCGGCCATGATGTAGGTGCCCCATGGGGTGACGCCGCCCGCACAGTTGTTGATCGTGCCGAAAACCCTGGTGCCGGACGGATCGGCATTGGTCTTGACGCGGTCATGACCCGCGACCGGGCCGCTCAGCACCATCTCGGTATTGGAGGTGATGCGGCGGTTTTTCGCGCCGTCGAGCACCGGCTGCCATTTGCCGTCCTGCTTGCGGATTTCGACAATCGTGCCGCCATGGGCAGCCATTTCGATATCCACCTGTTCCTTCGAGAGCGGAGCCTGCTCCACCTTGCCGTCGACAATCTTGACGAGGCCGGGAAACATCAGGTGCGGATTGGTATATTCATGGTTGACGACCAGAAGCCCGTGTTCGGGCGATCCGTCAATAGCGATATAGCCGACATAGTCATTATTATAGCCGAACTGGCGCACTTGCGCTTCAGCTGACTGTTTGGTCGGGTCGAATTCCGGCGCATCGGCGAAAAGCCTGTCGCCCCAGCGCAGGAGCACATCGGCATCATAGCCTTCCGCGACATGGTGATGGGCGTCCACGCCAGCCTCGACTTCCGTGAACGAAAAGGCCGAACCGGACGCGGCGCGCGCCTCGCCTGCACTCATCAGCGCGAGCGGGCTGACGGTTGCCGCAATGGCCGAGACAGCGAGCGATCCGCGCAGAAAGCCGCGGCGGGAAAAGCGGCGGCTGATGATTTCGCCCATTGTGGGATTATCGGACGGATTGCGCGGATCGGCATCGGCTTCTTCCAACTGGCTGGTCTTGAACAGACTTTGCTGGGAAAGAGTATCGGACATTGCTGGCTCCCTATCGAACAGTGAAGCTGCAAACTAGAAGCAGTTCATGACAGCCGGACGACATTATCCCGACAGTTGCATTCCTCGTGATGCCGAAAAAATCCTGATCGGGCGATAGAATAATTTTGCGGGCAAATGCGCTTTCCAATAAAACCCTCCCTATTTCTTCCATTGAGGGGTTGGCGATGACCGACATGACGGCTGCACGGCGCAATATTATTATCCTGACAATTGCACAGGCTCTCGGCGCTTCCAGCCCGCCTATCGTGATTTCGCTCGGCGGTCTGGTGGGCCAGAAACTTTCCTCCGATCCGGCGCTTGTCACGCTGCCCGTCAGCCTGTTCAATCTCGGCCTTGCGCTGGGCACCCTGCCAGCGGCTTTCTTCATGCGCCAGTTCGGACGCCGCAATGCCTATATGCTGGGTGCGCTTGTCGGCGTTTCGGCGGGCCTGATTGCCGCCGCAGGCATTTTCGCGGCCTCCTTCCTCATTTTCTGTCTCGGCACGCTGACCGCCGGTTTCTATGCCGCCTATGTCCAGAGCTATCGCTTTGCCGCCACCGATGCGGCAACGGGCGACATGAAGGCGCGCGCCATATCATGGGTCATGGTGGGCGGGCTTGTCGCGGCCATTGTCGGGCCGCAGCTCGTCATCTGGACCCGCGACAGCATTCCCGACGCGATGTTTGCCGGCAGTTTCCTCAGCCAGGCGGTTCTGGGTCTTCTCGCCCTCCCCGTCCTTTTCATGCTGCGCGCGCCCAAAATCAGGAAAGACCCGAACGCGGTCCATGATACAGGCCGACCGCTTGGCGAAATCCTGCGTTCGCCGCGCTTCATGCTTTCCGTAGCGGCCGGTGTCTGTTCCTATGCGCTGATGACTTTCGTGATGACGGCAGCGCCCATCGCCATGGTCGGCCACGGCCATTCCGTCGATCATGCGGCCCTTGGCATCCAGTGGCATGTGCTGGCCATGTTTGGCCCCAGCTTCTTCACCGGAAAGCTCATCACCCGTTTCGGCAAGGAAAAGATAACCGCGCTTGGGCTGGTGCTGATCGCCTTCTCCGCCATCATCGCGCTCGGCGGTTTCGATGTCGGCCATTTCTGGGGAGCGCTGATCTTTCTCGGCATCGGCTGGAATTTCGGTTTTATCGGCGCCACCGCCATGGTGACGGACTGCCACACCCCGGCTGAACGCGGCAAGGCTCAGGGCGCCAATGATTTCATCATGTTCGGCACTGTGGCTTGCGCTTCTTTCTTCGCCGGGTCGCTGCTGCATTCCTCCGGCTGGGAAACCATCAACTGGCTGGTCTTCCCGATTGTCGCGCTTGTTCTGGTGCCGCTTATCCTGCGCCTGAAGCCGAAAGGCGCTGTCGCAGAAGCCTGATCGATCAAAAGCCCTGCTCTTTCATCCAGAGCCTGCCGCCTTCGGACACTGCGTCATAAACAGCACCACCGAGGGCGGCACCTATATCCGTGTGCAAGCCTGCATATAATGCGCCAGGCTCCCCTTGCGGCGCGGAAACGGCGATGCAATCCGTGCCAGTACCCGTTGCTGCCCTGCCGCCAATATCGAGCCCTAGTTCCATAATGGCAGCGGTGCGCGCCTCGGCGGCAATCGACATTGCCTCCAAATGGGCTGCGACCGACAAGGCCTTGTCTATATGAACCAGAAGATTGATCGTTCCGGCGAGCATCTTCATCTGTGCGCGTTCACCCACCCTCCCCGCATTCGACAGGCCGACAGTGGCAAGACAGGCGGCTTGCGCTTCGCCGGAGCGCCGCATTGCGACATGATGCTTCTTCACGCTGCGCGAGGTCATCATCTGCACGGCTTCGCCATAACCGGCTTCTGCCAGTCTTTCCTGCAACAAAACTGCCGGATCGACATCCAGCGTCAGATCATCATTGCGCACTTCCAGCCAGGCGACGGAACGCGCCCGGACAAAACCCGGACGTGTCAGCGACCAGCTCAAAATGTCTTGCGGGTCTCGAAAGTCAGCCGCGAGCACCGGGCCGCAACAATGGATCGTGAAAGGCAGCATCATCAATCTATCGCAGATCGGCATGGAGTTCGCGACCAGCGCCTTTGAGCCATCCACAGGACCGTGATGCCTGGCTGCCACCGGCGCGGCGATAAAGCACGGCTTCGTGACTTGGCCAAGGTTCCGCAAGGCGATATGGATCGCGCAATAGTGTTTCGCGCGTCGCGGAAACGGACAAGCGGTTTGCTCTGGATTGCGCCATGATCAACGATCTCACCGACGAGATATTCTGGATATTCACCATCGGGTGCTGCATCCTTTTCATCATGCGCCTTCTCTCGCCTCCCCCACGTCACAAGACCGATCAGGCGCAGGACCTCAACACATTGCGCCCTCGCCGCCGTTCGCGTCGCCGTCGCATTCAGGCTCAGGACCAACGTTGAGTTCTGCCGTCATTGTGTTCTCCGCGGCTGGTCTTTCACAGTCCTCATAAGACGGACATTTGAGTGGCATCAGGGATCGGTACAGCGGCCGGAAATGCTGGCACGCGATCATCCTTTGCCATTGTCGAAAGCTTTTGTAACCGTTTTTCAGCCGCAATAGGACCGCTTGATCTTCCTGCGTTTCATGAACGATACGAAACTTAAACAGCCATTAGGTTTTGTCATGCTGACAGGCATTTATGGTTAACGATTTTTTCCATTCAGCGCAGCCATAAGCATTGGTCTGATCGAGAAAGAACCGTTAGCAGCCTTTTCCGTCAAAATGCGCAAATAGCCTCCAGCGGACTGAATTTGCTCATAGCGTTGCAGGATATAGGCAATCACGATTGATGCATTATGGGTTCCAAGCACCTTCTTTGCGAGATCATAGAGCTTTGCATCGATCCCGAGGAAGGAACGTACTTTCTCTGCCGTATTGGCCAGATCCTGCCAATGCCGAATGGATGAGACCGCATAGGCTGTGATCTCCGGACAGGAGCGAAGCACCATGTCGAGCGAGACCGTGGGTTCGGGAGAGGCGCTGGTGATGTCATTTATGCGCTGGTCGATAAATTCAGACGTTGCCTTTTCAAAATGGGAATCTGGATTCGATTCAATTTGCTGCCGCTCATTTTGAGATTCATTGCCGTGCAAATTTTCAACATTTTGATGGATTTTCAAAGTGTTATCTATTTCTGCACGAATGGCCAGCAAGGATTCGACCAAAGCTGCCAGTTCTGCATGCTCCGCACGACGCGGAATGCTGTCGACGATGAGGCGGAAACGATGATGGATGTCCTGCCAATCACCGCCGAGTTCTTCCTGAGCGGCAAATTCGACAAGCTTGGTGATATCGCGGCGCAACAAAGTCAGCCGCTCGCGCATTTCACGCAGTGCAGTCTTTTCCGCCCTCACCTGTTCGGCAGCACGTTCCAGTTCACAGGCACGGGCCAGAAGCGGAGCTAGCGAAAAGCCGAAAGCAATCTGCACGTCTCCACCCTTGGCGCGACGCGCATAACGCTTTCCATTCGGGCTATCCTGCCGGAGTATGAAACCGGCATCGACCAGCGCCGCCAGATGACGCCGCAGCGTCGCGTCCGCCATGCCATGGGCGCGCAATGCCAGTTGCTTGTTGGACGGAAACACGATCAGGCTGCTCTGCTCGTTCAGTTCCGTTTCAGGATAGAAAGACAGGAGCGCCGAAAGAACCGCCAGAGAGCGATCATTCAGGCTGAACAGCGTCTTTGCTTCACACAGCCAGCGGTGCAGCTGCCACTTGTCGGCAACCGTTCCAGGCGCAATCTGCCGTGTGTTTTGTTGACTTGCCAACAAGGCAAGCGTCATCCTTCGACTGCCGAACGGCGTCGAGGCCAATTGAATCTCCATTTTCTTTCACCTTCCACAAGGCAAAAGAAATCCACCCGCCGAAATGACGCTAATTGCACTTGACAGTGATTCGTGGATTTGCGATTCTCTAGCTGCTAAACCAATGAGAAGGGCTTCCACACGGCGACGTTTGGGGGCCTTTTTCTTTTGCTGTCTCGTTTCCTTTTCCTGAACAGTTTCGACGCAAACACGCTTACAAGTTAAGCAAGCATGTCATGATCCTGAACCAGTCCGGTTTCCGGGAGACATGCCTTACACAATCAGACCGATGCAAACGCTCCGGCCTGTACGCTACTTACTTCTCCTCGCTCTGGAATGATGCGTAAAGCGCATCCAGGTTGCGAGAAAGCCAATCGGCAAAACGCGGCCCGTTGGCGGCACTGAGCGCCAATGTAGCCGATTTGCCATTCTGTTTGACAACGGCGCTGACGGACTTGTCTGAAGCCGTCCAGCTGGTGCCGGGACGTAAAGCGGCCTTGGTGACCGGCTTCTTCGGCCTTCCGCCTTTCAGATAGCCGTAAAGCTGCTCGAAACGATCGACAGACGACGCATTTTCAAAGGCTGAAGTCGCGAGAAGCTCTTCGGCTGCATCTTTCTTGCCGGGAATTTCAATCAGCTTGCGCAGTTCCAGCCAGCGGTCACGCCCGATGCCTTTGGCCGGGCCGATTGCCAGAAGAATATGCTCGGGAACCGCCTTTGGAATGGTCAGCATCTTCGACAGGGTCTGATAATCCACCGTCAACGCCGCCTGAATGGCTTCCCGTTCGAAGCCGAGAGTTTCAAGGCGCGCCGCAAAGAAAACACGCTCGATGAAGCTCAGATTGGCCCGGGCGGAGTTTTCCTGACCCTGACTCAGAATATGTTCCAGATCGGCGAGGGGCTTGATGACTGCCCTGACCTTGATGCCCAGTTCCCTGGCCACCCGCGCGCGGCGATGACCGAAAACGATCATATAGCGGCCGCTGGTCTCCGGATGCGGACGAACCAGAATAGGGCTGTCCTGTCCACGCTCGCGAATGGCTTGCAGAAGCTCCTGATACTCTTCGTCATGCGCTTCCGGCAGGCGGTCAGCCACGAAGGAAACGTCCAGCTGCGCCGGATCGAGCTCGACAATGGTTTCGCCATCAAGCTTCTGGGCTGCCTGCTTTGCCAGTTCGTCGATCGAGGCGGACAGAGATTTGGCGGCACCGAACCGGCGCGATACGTTTTCGACCGACTGCGAACCCTGTTCAGCCGCCGGTTCGTCCCGCATAACGCTTTCGAATATGTTCTTCCGTGCCATTCCTAAATCCTCAAACCGGTCAGAGACCTGATTTTATTCACTATTCGCCGTTTTAGACGGCAGTCTAACGCCCCCATGCCTCATGAACGAGGCTGCGAATTTCAGAATTGACGGCTTCCATGGCTTCCATCGCGCGATCGTAGGTGCCGCGGTTCATGGATGAACGCTCGACCTCGTAGAGTGTCTGCTTGGTAAGCCCGGCATCGGAAATCGCCGTCGATTTCAGCATCTGGTGCTTCAGCATATGCGAAGCCAGCATGCTCTGCATGAAACCGACCATCTGCGCCTGCGGGACATCGGTCGGCTCGTAACGCGTGATCAGATAGCGGAACCAGTCCAGCTGTACCGCGCCGCCAGCCTGACGAACCGTCTTCAGAATATCGCCGAGCATCAGCAGGAACTGCGACATGGACATCAGGTCCAGCATTTGCGGATGAACGGTGATCAGCACCGAAGTCGCAGCCGAAAGCGCCGTCAGCGTCAGATAGCCGAGCTGGGGAGGGCAATCGATGACCACGACATCATAGTCGCTGTCGACGTCGGCAAGAGCCTTCGCGATGCGGTTCCAGAATGTCTTGCCCTCGCCGCCATTCTGCATGGCGAGCGGGGTGTCATATTCATATTCCTGCAACTCCAGCATGGCTGGAATGATATCAAGACCGGGGAAGTTCGTCCGCCGGATAACCTCGCGAATAGGCTTCCTTTCGGCATCGTAACGAATTGCCTCATAGAGCGAGGGAAACTCATCGAGCTCGGGCTGGATGCCGTGCAGGGCAGAAAGCGAAGCCTGCGGATCGAGATCGATGGCAAGGACGCGATGGCCGGTCAGCGCCATATGTTGCGCCAGATGCGCGGCCGTCGTGGTTTTGCCCGAGCCGCCCTTGAAGTTGACGACGCCGATAACCTGAAGCTTTTCATTGCCGCGACGATGCGGAACGTAGCGCTTGACCTCAGCGCGACCGTTCTGGTCGAGCCACTGGCGCAGTTCCTGAATTTGCTCGACACTATAGGCGCGGCGACCACCTGTCAGAATGGTCGGCTCGACTCCCTTGCCTTCAAGATGTAATTTCTTGAGATTGCTGGGGGAGACGCCGAGGAAATAGGCGGCTTCGGCCATCGAAAACTGGCGCAGCATGTTCTTGCGCGCATCCGGCGGAAAGTTTTCGTGACGCAGCAGATTGAGCTTGCGAGAAATCTCGCGCCCTTGCGATAATATCATGTCGTCAAACGACAAGGCTGCTGCCGGATTTGCGATATTCATTTGCTTGGTGTCCCTAGTGACGGCATTGGAACTGATACCGCCTAAATACCGTCATTATGTCCGATTCTTATTCTATCGCAAGGGGCAGCCGAATTAACAAAGAGTTAGCGCCGACAATAAAATTAAGCCAAATTTTATCGATTCGGCGGCATTTTCGGTATCTCCTTGTTTTTATGAGCTTTTATGCATTTTAGACTGCGGTCTAAAATTCGAGGCCCTAAACTGGCCCGGAATTTCAATCGGGAAGAGTCCGTTTCCACACCGAACAGGCGGGCTTTTCGGTGGAAGAATCGCTTGGGGCCGATTCTCTGGGGCGCGGCAGCGCCGTGATCATTGCGAAACCGAAATGATGCAAAGCGGCCCGTGAAGATGCGCCAGATGCGACGGCAGAAACGGTCCCCTTGACAGTGGAGGCGATGGACAGTCTTTATGTATTTGCAAGCTGAGATCATCTCTACCTGGTCCGTCGTTGATGCGGATGGCTCAAGACACTCTATAGTCGCGTCATTCCCGGCAGGCCGCGAAGGTGACGATACCGGTTTCGTCCCGGCTCGCTCGCCCAAAAGCGGGTTGGCGAAAGTCCCATACCGCAATCCCACAACGCAAGATGACCGCGCGGCGGCTCCCGGATCAAGCCAGAGCATTTTGGCGGCGGGGAAGGAGAGGGCAACTCTATTCATCAGATCGGCCGATTTTCCGCCGGGCCTCATTCTTGGAAAACTTCGTCGTTCGGACGACGAGCTTTTCTCCAGGAGAGGGCGAGTAGATAGATTTTCCCTTGCCGCTTATCTCGCTTCCTGTTTTCAGGGGTGGATTTCTTAACCAAATCAGGGTAGCCTTGAAACTATCAAGCAGGCCATGCTGGCTTCTGAAGAACCAGCGCACAATGCCGCCTCGCAATCCCCTTCAAAAGCCCTTTGCGACCGTCAGTCGGACAAAACCTAATGGCATTTTAGGTTTAATAGGGATTCGGAAAGCCATATTTATCAGTAGGATATGAGAACCGAATGTGCGACCCAGAAGGCGCGCTTTTCGGTTCAGTTCTGAAGGTTGCGGATGTCGGTTCGGCGCGTCAGAAAGATCGTCGCCGCTTCCGGAAGGAAGGCTCTGCCCACGCGGGGAGCAGCACATTGTAAGTCTATGGATGTTAACGTCTGCCGGTCTGCCGGTCACGAGAGAATGACGGGGATATCGGCTTCCTCAAGCATGCGGGCCAAAATCGGAGCGGGCATTTCATTTGTTATGACGGCGGTGACGTCGCGAACCGAACCAAGCTTCACCATGGCACGCTTGCCAAATTTCGAGCTATCGACTGCGAGCAATTTGTGTGCAGCCTGCCCAAGCGCTGCTGAAACGACGGCTACTTCCGTATGATCGTCGTCGCATAGATCGCCGTCATCATCGATGCCGCTCACGGAGATGATGGCATAGTCGAACTTGAAACGCCGAATGAACTCCGGTGTGTCTTCCCTAAACATTCCCCCATCGATAGGGCGCACGAACCCACCGGGAACGGCGAGGGTGAAATCCGTCTTCTCGCTGATGATGGCGGCAGATCGCAAGCTGTAAGTGACGAGGTGCAGCCGCTTTCGGCTGACAAGCGCATTGGCAATCGCTTCGCAGGTCGTACCGGTGTCGAGGAAAACAGTAGCGCCATCGGGAATGAGCGCGACGACAGCTTCGGCAATTCGCACCTTCTCGTCGGCTCGATCATGTCTGCGCTGACGGTAGGTCAGGGGATCAAGCGGCGCCAGTTGCGACACACCGCCATGCAGCTTTCGGACTTTTCCCCGATGCTCCAGATCAGCAATGTCGCGCCGCGCTGTCTGGGTGGTGACACGGAACCGTTCTGCGATCTCTTCAAGAGAAACATAGTGGCTGTTCTCGATCCATTGCAACAACATCTGCTGCCGGATTTCCTTTTTGCTACCGGAACCAGAAATTTCGCTCATGTTTGTCGTTGCGTCCTTATGCGCCTGATTTCTCAGAACCATATTTCATTTCCGCGTTGAATGAGGCGAGGAAATTGTGGGGTTGAAATATGGATATCTTCCTGAATCGATAGCGAATAAAAATGTAATATTAATGACATTTACTATCAAGGAACTCCCGTTCTGGAGTCTAGATGCCCTGCCGGAGAGTAAAATGTAATAAAAGTGACATTGAACTCTGTCATTTCAGCAGCGGTTGAAGTTGGATGGTCAATCTGGCTGTCGCACCGAAATGGAAGCACCTTCCAAGAAAAGGACCGAGGGATGGTACCGGGGACGACCAAACGTAACGGAAAGTTTTTGGCTTTAACGGCGCAGCTTTTATGCGGTGTCGCAGTCGCAGGAATTGCTGCCGCTCCGGCACGCGCAGCCGATAGCTATGACATCCGCATCATGACGCTCAATATCTGGAACAAGTTCAAGCAGAACCCGGAATTGACAGCGGATTTTATGGCAGCCGCCAATTTCGATGTCCTGGGGATGCAGGAAGTCAACGGTAGTACCTATGTGACCCGCATACCCGATTTCCTCCAAACCGCGGGCCGCGGCACTTACGGTAATGTGCAGGTCGGCGATGTGGGTATCATTTCGCGCTTGCCCGGCAAGTTCGGCACGATCAATCTGGGCGGAAATACGCAAGGTCGTTATGTCAGCTATACTCAGCTGGATGCCCAGGGCTCGCGTCCGCAGACGCTCATCGGCACGGTCCATCTCGATTATGCGGATGGGTCAACCGGTCGCGTGAATGAAGCCAAAGCCCTCAACACATGGGCAAAAGGGGCCATCCAGCCAATCATCGTCATGGGCGATTTCAATGCGGGAGATGTTTCCGAGCGCGGCCTTCATCACATCGATGCGCAGATCAGACTGATGCAGCAATCTGACGGCAACACTTTTTATCGCGATCTGACGCGGCAATATGTTCTCAACGCCGATCAGCAGACGATGCGTGCGGTCATACAGGAAGCCTATGCCGGACAGGACATCGACACCCTGTCGTGGAAGCAATGGGGCGATGCTCTTGCAGCCGCCTACAAGGCCGGGAAGGATGTCGGGCTGCAAGACGAAACCTATGCGGTTGCCAACAACACGCCGGTCACGATGAATGTGCTCAAGAAGCAGTATATGCTGCTCCAGACTGATGCGGTCCGTGAAGATTTCAAGCCACATGATCTCAACGATGGCAGCACCACATGGCCATCGGCAGGCGAAGACGCAACCAATACCTGGGCGAGCTGGGACCGTGCCAAGATCGATCACTTCCTCGTCTCGCGGCCATTCGGAAAATGGTATGAGATTGTGGATGATCCCAATGATCCCTACACGGGAGTGATCAAGGACGTAAAAGTCACTCGGCCGGGCCGCCAGCCGGAAGCAATCTCCGACCATGAACCCGTTGCGCATGATTTTCGATGGGTTGGCCCGCAGCTCCAGACCTACTCGGAAAATGAAACCAGCAAGACGCGTCTCGTTTGGGGCGCTAATGCTTATGGTTTTGCGGAAAAGAACAAGGAATTTGTTCTAACGCGAAACAATCAACGCAGAGATCTCTATCTCGGCCAGATTTCAGACGCCAATGGCAAACCGATTCTGAGCGATCTGACGCTTGAAGAAAAGAAGACATTGCTCAACTGCGAGAGCACGGATGCGCGCTTCCAGCAGGCGATCAAGGACTATTGCGTCGATGATCATTCCTTCATCGGTGAAACAGCAGTCACCGACGGCGGGACGATCCTTGTCAGCGAAGATGCAGCTCTTGGCAATGCCGATGCTCGGCTGCGTCTCATTGATGGCGGCTTGCGTATAACGGGCAGCGACATGAAAACGCTGGATCGCACCGTGTCGCTTGAGGGGCTTGGATGGATCGACATCGCGGATGCCAACAACCGCGTGACGCTGCTGCAGCAAGCCACAGGTGAGGGCGCACTGCTCAAGCGTGGAGCCGGTACGCTCGTTCTGGGCCAGGCAAACAGCTATACGGGTGGAACCTTGGTGGAAGGCGGAGTGCTTCAGGCTGGCGTGGGCGGGGCATTCGTCGACAACACGGCTTTCGCGGTGAATGGCGGCAAGCTCGATCTCAACAATTTCAATGTGAGCATGTCGTCACTGATGGGCGAGGGCGGTACAGTGAGCCTTGGCTCGGCAGCTCTGACCGTTGACCAGATCGCCAATACCCGTTTCGACGGTAATATCGATGGCACTGGCAGTCTCACGAAGTCCGGCGCTGGTGTGCTGGTTCTGAATGGCGTCAACACCTACACAGGTGGGACCACTGTAAAAGAAGGCGGTCTTGTCATTGGCGATGCATCCCATTCAGGAGCATTCCTTGGCGGCACAGTTCGCGTGGAAAACGGCGCTCATCTGGGTGGTGCAGGTTCAATGGGAGGCCTTTATGCCGGCGCCGGCAGTATCATCGCACCGGGCAATTCTATCGGCACGCTGAAGGTCACTGGCGATCTGGCATTTGATGCAGAAGCCACTTACGTCGCGGAAATTGATGCCTCCGGTAAAAGCGACCGCATCGATGTCAGCGGAAAGGCGACGCTTGGTGGCGCGAAGGTCTATATTGAAAAAGCCGCTGGCACCTATATGCCGGGCAAGCGCTACACCATTTTGAGTGCTGAAGGCGGCATTGCGGGTACGTTCGGCGATTTGAGCCAGAACATGCCTTTCGTGGATCTTGGTCTGGCCTATGATCCCAATGCGGTCTATCTCGACATTGCTCGCAACAATGTCGACTTCGCTGCAACGGCGAAGACAAGCAATCAGAAATCGGTGGCCGTAGCCGTCGAGAATCTTGGTGCTGGTAATGCCGTTTACGACACGGTCGTCATGCAGGATAGCGAAGAGAATGCGCGTCGCGCATTCAACGCGCTTTCGGGGGAAATCCATGCTTCGACGCGAACTGCGCTCATCAATGACAGCTCCATCGTTCGCAATGCCGTTATGGACCGCGTCGACGCGGCGTTTGGTGGCGGGGGGCAGCATGCTGCATCATCGTCGGTCGCAACGGATACGGATTCGACGCAGGTTTCTGCGCCCCGCGCAGCAATCTGGGGACAGGCGCTCGGTCAATGGAGTGAAACCGGCGCGGATGGAAATGCTGGCAAGCTGAAGCAATCGACGGGCGGCTTTGTTGCGGGCTATGACGCGGAAGTCGCCGAAAACTGGAGGCTGGGTGCTCTCGCAGGCTATAGCCGCACCAGTTTCGATGTGAATGATCGCAACTCGTCTAGCCACAGTGATAACTACCATCTGGGAATCTATGGCGGCACCCAGTGGAGCGCGACGATGCTCAAGGCAGGCCTTGCCTATAGCTGGCACAAGATCGAAACGGATCGCCTTGTCGCTTTCCCCGGCTTTTCAGAAAGTCTCGATGCCGATTACAGCGCAAACAGCTTTCAGGCATTCGGCGAACTCTCGCATCGTTTTGATCTGAACGGAACGGCGATCGAGCCATTCGCAAATGTCGCAGTGGTGCGCCTGCAAACCGACCGGTTCAATGAGCATGGCGGGAACGCAGCGCTCCGGATTGGAAAAGAAACGACGACAGCCACGTTTAGCACAATTGGTCTTCGCGCTTCCGCTCCAGTCGTATTGGGCGGCATGAATGCCCGGCTTAGCGGTACGGTTGGCTGGCAGCACGCCTATGGCGATACCATTCCGACGACAGCAGCCGCATTCGATACCGGAACGATATTTGAAGTGGCTGGTGCGCCAATTGCGAAGGACACCGCAATTATCAAAGCTGGCTTTGATATTGATCTTGGCAATCAGACGACGCTGGGTCTTGAGTATTCAGGTCAGTATGGTTCAAGCTTCAATCAAAATGCGGGCAAGGCCAGGCTGAGCGTAAAGTTCTAAATTTCTTGGAACTATTTCTACCGCCAAAGAGACCAATTTTGGCGGTAGAAACATGGTCGGCGCTTCTGACCAGGCTCAAAGCTCCGTCACATTGCTCAGAGGCGATCCGATGCTGCCGTTGAAACCGCGATAGCGCTGGTGGCTGCGGGCGAGGTGGGCCTGCATGGCGTCGCGCGCGGCGTCTGCGTTCCCCGCACTGATGGCTTCGCAGATCGCACGATGTTCAGTCACGCTGTTGCGAATATAATCGGGCGTAATCAATGCAGGATTGAGATCGCTCGAAAATGCGGGCTGCGGCAGGATTTTCAGGCTCATGACGCTGAAAAACTCGATAAAGGCCTGATTGTTGGTTGCCTCGGCAATCGAGCGGTGAAAGATGTAATCCATCTCATCGAGTGCTGCCTCGTCGTCAACGGACGCCTCGAATTTTTTGAGTGCTTCCCACATATTGGCCTCCTGCGCCCAGGAGCGCCGTTGCGCGGCCAATCCCGCAGCGTGAACCTCAAAGGCCATGCGCAATTCCAGCAAATCCATGAATGGCAGCGACAACCGCGCCAAAGGCTCAAGCGGCGAAACATCATCGCCTGAAAAACGCAGCCTTTCGAAATCGCGGATGAAAACCCCAACGCCGTGCTTCACTTCCAGCAGACCGTCAGAGCGAAGTTCTGCAATGGCCTCACGGATGACCGTACGGCTGACGCCCAGCGTTTCGCCAAGCTCCACCAGCGTAGGCAGCTTGTCCCCGGTTTTAAAATCGCCATCGCGAATGAAGGCCTTAAGATTTTCAATTGTCCGTGCGGTGAGCGTCTTCAATGTCCGTCAGTTCCAATTTGGCCGATCAGGTTGTTTGTGATTGATACGATGTCGTGAATAGAATTACAAGATAATATCACTGATATAGAGATATTATCTTATAGGTCTCGACTCAGATTTCACCATGAATTTTCCCTCTCTTTCACGGAAAGGGAATGGTTTTTGTCCGAAAGAGACTCATCATATGGGGTGGCTACGATGAAAATTTTTTGGTCAATAATTCGCTGCATGGCTTGGTTTTTTTGTTCTTAAATGACGGAAATTATTTCATTAAATGGTTCTTCTGTGACCGGCTTCGCCTTATGTCGCCTCCAAAATATCCGTCTTGACAAGTGATAATATTTTAGCAAACCTATCATCATAACAAATGGCATAGTCATAATATCACTTATCAAATCTCTGGGTTGTCGATGGGGAAGCAAGTTGGTTTCGGCTGCTCGACCCAATCCGCCGGCGTCATGGACTGAGTGGTGGGATGCGTGCTCTCAAAGTGGTCTTGAGCGGACGTACGCGCCTTCTGGTCATACGTGTGTTCCGGATAGAATAAGGGGAAATATAATGGGACTGGTTTCAGCCAGACTGAAGGAATTGGGTCTTATCCTGCCCGAGCTAACGGCGCCCAGTGGCGCCTATGTACCATACAGGCTGAGTGGTCATACGTTGTATATCTCCGGTCAGGTGCCGCGTGTCGATGGGGTTGACTGCTATCTCGGATTGGTTGGCAGCACCATGAATGTCGAAGAAGCCTATCAGGCAGCGCGCGTTTGTGCGCTCAATTTGCTGGCGCGGGCGGCCTCCGCCCTTGATGGCGATCTCGATCGAATTTCAGCTTGTTTGCAGGTGCGGGGGTTCGTGAATGCCGTACCTGATTTCAAGGATCATCCGGCAGTGATCGATGGCGCATCCGATCTTCTCATCGAAGTGCTGGGGGAGAAGGGGCATCATGCCCGCACGGCCCTGGGCGCAGGTTCCCTGCCGCGCGGTTTTGCCGTTGAAGTCGACGCCATTTTTGAAGTCCAGCCTTGAGCGCTGGCTTCCTTCTGCAAATATAGACGAAGCGAGAATGAGATGTCTGATAAAGCCATCACGATGAATGCGGTCAACAAATGGTATGGCCAGCTCCATGTTCTCAAGGATATCCATTTGGAGGTCGACCGCGGTGAGCATATCGTGCTGTGCGGTCCATCCGGCTCGGGCAAGTCGACACTGATCCGCTGCATCAATTACCTGGAAGAAATTCAGGACGGCATTATCGATGTAAATGGCACTCGCCTGGGGCATACCGGCGCCAATGTCGATCATATTCGCCGCGATGTCGGCATGGTATTTCAGCAGTTCAACTTGTTTCCGCACATGACAGTGCTGGAAAATTGCATGCTGGCGCCGCGCCGTGTGCACAAGAACTCGCTCGCCGAAGCTCGGGAAAAGGCGATGCATTTCCTCAAGCGTGTTCATATTGCCGAGCAGGCCGAAAAATATCCGGCACAACTCTCCGGCGGTCAGCAGCAACGCGTTGCCATTGCGCGGGCGCTTTGCATGGGGCCAAAGATCATGCTGTTCGACGAACCGACTTCGGCACTTGACCCGGAAATGGTCAAGGAAGTGCTGGACACAATGGTCAGTCTCGCTGACGACGGCATCACCATGATCTGTGTGACCCATGAAATGGGCTTTGCGCGCGCGGTCGCTCATCGCGTCATCTTCATGGACCGCGGCGAAATCATCGAAAGCGCGCCACCGGCTGAATTCTTCGGCAATCCAAGGCATGAGCGCGCCAAGGCATTTTTGGGCCAAATACTGAACCACTAAGAAACAAAGGGGAAATGGCCGCGAATGGGAGAATAATTTGATGCAATACACATTCGACATGGGGCCGGTTCTGGCAGCCTGGCCCGCGCTCCTCAACGGTGCGATCCAGACGCTCAAGATTTCATCCATTTCCATGGTCCTGGGCCTGGCGCTGGGCGTCGTCTTCATGCTGATGCGGATGAGTTCGGTGCGGGTGATCGCGCTCACAGCCTTCGGCTATATCGAGCTGATCCGCAACACACCGTTTCTGGTGCAATTGTTCTTCATCTTCTTCGGCATGCCTTCGCTGGGCGTGACGCTTTCCGCCGAACAGGCGGCCATTCTCGCCATGACGCTCAATTGCGCGGCTTATGCGGCGGAAATCGTGCGCGGCGGTGTGGAATCGATCAAGGCAGGTCAAATCGAAGCTGGTAGGGCGCTTGGGCTTCATACCTTCGATATCTATCGTTTCATCATCTTTCGTCCCGCCATACGCGCTGTATATCCCGCGCTTTGCAGCCAGTTCATCCTGATGATGCTCAATTCAAGCCTTGTCGCGTCGATCTCCGCGGAAGAACTGACCTATGTCGGACAGATGATAGATTCGGAAACGTTCCGCAGCTTTGAAATCTATTTCGTGCTCGGCGTCATCTACCTGGCCTTATCGCAATTCTTCTCGATCGTTCTGCAAATCATCGGCAGGACCTATTTTTCCTATCCGTCGAAGTGAGGTCCCAAGATGATCCGCAGTTTTGGTTTCTCCGAATTTCTCTTCATTCTCGATGGTGCAAAATGGACCGTCATTCTTTCCATCCTTGCCTTCACTTTCGGGGGGCTGGGCGGTCTGGTCGTAGCGCTGGGACGCACCGCCACGAAAAGGTGGCTGCGCTATCTGATGGCGGCCTATATCCAGATTTTTCAGGGTACACCGCTGCTGATCCAGCTGTTCTTCGTCTATTTCGGCCTGCCCATTCTGGGTATTCGGGTTGACATCTGGGTGGCGCTGATCATCGGCCTGTCGCTGCATGCCAGTGCTTTTCTGGGAGAGATCTGGCGCGGCAGCATTCAGGCTGTGCCCACCGGGCAGGATGAGGCCGCCCGCGCGCTCGGTATCGGTTATTTCCATCGCATGAAGGATGTCGTGCTGCCGCAAGCCTTTCGTATTGGCCTTCCGGCGACAATCGGCTTTCTGGTCAATTTGATAAAGGGAACGGCGCTGGCCGCGCTGCTCGGACTGACTGAACTCACCCGTTCAGGACAGTTGATGGCCAATATCACGTTTGAGCCGATGAAGGTCTACGGCACCGTGGGGCTCATCTATTTCATCATCTGCGTGCCGCTCACTTATTACAGCGCCCGGATCGAGAAGCGGCTGAACGCTTCACGCTAATCAACGATAAAACAAACCAGAGGTAAGAACATGATCAACGCAGTTTTCAAGAGTTCCGCGATTGCCCTCAGCCTTGCAACCAGCCTCGTCGCATCGGCCTTGTCTGTCGGTGCGTCGCAAGCCGCAAGCCCGGAGGAAATCAAGGCCAAGGGCGTGGCCGTCATCGGCGTACAGATGGATCAGTTTCCATGGGGTTTCATCGATGAGAACGGCAAGAATGGTGGTTTTGACATCGATGTGGCCAATCTCATTGCTAAGGAGCTGGGCGTCGAGGTCAAGTTCGAACGTGTGACAGGGCAAAACCGCATTCCGCTGCTGACCAATGGCATGGTCGATTTTCTGGTGCCCTCGATGACGATCACCCCCGAACGCGCAAAGGTCATCCAGTTCGTGCTTCCCTATTCGGCCAATGACATCACGGTCTGGGGCAAAAAGGACGCTGAGATCAACAGCAACGAGGATCTCGTCAATTACACGATCGGTGTCAATCGCGGCAGCGCTTTCGAGCCGATCCTCAAAAAGGCCGCCCCCGCGGGCACAAAAATCAAGGGTTTTGACGACGACGCCACCACCGTGCAGGCGCTTCTGTCGGGCCAGGTTGATGCGATCCTGGGCAGCCTCACCTATGGCCTTGTGATCCAGAATACCGGGAATGGCGACAAATATGTTCGCAAATACAAGGCTGCGGACAATATCCAGGCCATGGCGGTGCGCAAGGGCGATCAGGCCATGCTCGATTTTCTCAATGATTTCGTGACGCGCCACAACGCAGATGGTTCGCTGGATACGCTCTATAAGAAGTGGATCGGCGTCGACCGTCCAAAGTTGCCAGCCACGCTTGAAGGGGTGGATTTCACCGGCAAGCAATAACGCCAACACATAAGCTTTCCCGGTGCGTGTGAAACGCACCGGCACATCCAAAGTCTCCAGTATCCAAAGACATGAACCCGCAAGGCCTTTTGCGGGAACCGATAAACACGTGCCCGAACCTGAGCCGTGACAGAACACAACGTATTCGTCCCTTTCGGGGATATCTTTCTGGGAGTTAAGCAGAAAATGACGATAGATGGCAAACTGATCAGGGTGGGTGTCGATATCGGCGGAACCTTCACCGACGTGGCAATGGAAGTGGGTTCCACCCTTCATTCAACCAAGGTGCTGACGGATTATGCATTTCCCGAAAATGCCATCGTCAAGGGCATTCGGGAAGTGGCTGAAAAAGCCGGGGTCAAGCTTGATCAGATCGACACTGTCATTCACGGAACGACGCTTGCCACCAATGCGCTAATTGAGCGACGCGGCGCGAAAACCGCACTGGTGACAACCAAAGGTTTTCGCGATGTGATCGAAATGCGCACGGAAAGCCGTTTCGAGCAATATGATCTCGACATCGTGCTGCCCGCGCCGCTTGTTGCGCGTAACGACCGGCTGGTTGTTAACGAACGCATCGGCGCGCGTGGCGAGGTTTTGAAGCCGCTCGATGAAGAAGAAGTCGATGCGCTTTGCGACCGCATCATTGCGGAAGGCTACGAAAGTGTCGCCGTCGGCTTCATCCATTCCTATCTCAATGGCGAGCATGAGCGTCGCTTCCGCGAGCGTATTCTCGCCAAAAAGCCCGGTCTGTCCGTATCGATTTCCTCTGAAGTCTCGCCGCAGATGCGCGAATTCCAGCGGTTTAACACCGTCTGCGCCAATGCCTATGTCAAGCCGCTGATGGCGTCTTACCTCAATCGTCTTGTCGGGCGACTGCGCGAAGAGGGCCTTGTCGCGCCCGTCTTCATGATCCATTCGGGCGGCGGTATCATCAGCATTGAAAGCGCCATCGAATTTCCCGTTCGCTTGCTTGAATCCGGTCCCGCCGGCGGCGCGATCTTCGCGGCCCACATTGCCGCCAATCACAAGCTTGATCAGGTTGTCTCTTACGATATGGGCGGCACGACCGCAAAAATCTGCCTTATTGAGCAGCAGATGCCCAAAACCTCCAAAACCTTTGAAGTGGCGCGTACCTATCGCTTCAAGAAGGGAAGCGGCATGCCGATCTCCATTCCGGTGATCGAAATGGTCGAGATCGGTGCGGGCGGCGGCTCAATTGCAACCGTCGATTCCATGCGTCAGATACGCGTCGGACCCCATAGCGCGGGATCGGAACCCGGCCCTGCCTGCTATGATCGGGGGGGCATCCATCCAACCGTTACGGACGCCGATGTCATTTTGGGCCGCCTCGACCCCGATACATTTGCGGGCGGCACGATGCAACTCTCGCGCTCCGCATCGGAAAAAGCGATGGACGCCGATATCGGCTCCAAGCTCGGTTCCGACATTGCCACTTCCGCCTATGGTCTGAGCGAAGTGGTGGATGAGAACATGAGCAATGCCGCACGCATGCATGCGGTTGAGAACGGCAAGGAACTGTCGGAATTCACCATGATCGCCTTTGGCGGTGCCGCTCCGGTTCATGCCGCGCGCCTGTGTGAAAAACTCGGCGTGACCGATCTTCTCATTCCGCCCGGAGCCGGCGTCGGTTCGGCCATCGGTTTTCTGCGTGCGCCCTTCGGCTTTGAATCGGTACGCAGTGCCTATAGCCGCCTGAGCCGCTTTGAAGGCAGGGCCATCAATGCGGTCATCAGGGAACTGGTCGAGGAAGCAACTTCCTTCGTTCGATCAGGCGCGCCTGATGCCAGCCCGACGCTCGAATGCACCGCTTACATGCGCTATGCCGGACAGGGCTGGGAAGTGCCGGTTACGATTGACGTCCGCGACTATAGCGATGCGGATGCGACGCTGTTCCGCACGCTTTTTGACGAATGCTATGAGCGTTTCTTCGGCCGCGTGATCGATGATCTCGATGTCGAGATTGTCAGCTGGTCGTTGCGCGCAAGTGCAGACGCCGCTGCCCCAACGCCTGCAAAGCCGATTCAGAAACAGGCGCAAGCCGCCATATCCGCGACGCGTCAGGTGTTCGACGTTCTCGAAGAACGCTTCCTCGAAGCCTCGATCGTCGAGCGCGAGACCATGAAACCAGGCGAGTGGATTGCTGGCCCCGCCATCATCACCGAACGCGAAACCTCGACCGTTGTCACCTCCAGCCGCGAAGCGATCATGCAGGCCGATGGATGCCTGCTGCTGCGCGCCAAGGCCGCCTAGGGCGGTTCCTGTTCTGACAGAATCCCCGGAACCGCTCTAACTATTTGTTTTATCGCATTATCCAACGCAAAACCGTTTCACACTTTTGCTGGAAATGCTCCAAGGAGCCGTCTCACATGACAAAGAAACCCATTTCCGACGTTCATATGCAGATCATGTGGAATCGCCTGATTTCAGTTGTTGAGGAACAGGCCGTCACCCTCATCCGTACCGCTTTCAGCACCAGCGTGCGTGAATCCGGCGACCTTTCCGCAGGTGTCTTCAACCGCGCAGGCCTCATGATCGCGCAGGCCGTGACCGGCACCCCCGGCCACGTCAATGCCATGGCGGAAGCGGTCGGCCACTTCATCAACGACATAGGTCGCGAAAACATCTACGAGGGCGATGTCTATATCACCAACGACCCATGGAAAGGCACGGGGCACCTGCATGACTTCACGGTGGTGTCACCCAGCTTTCGCAAGGGCAAACTGACTGGCTTCTTTGCCTGCACGGCCCATGTGGTTGATGTTGGCGGGCGCGGCTTCGGCCCAGACGCGAACGAGGTTTATGAAGAAGGCATTTTCGTGCCGATCATGAAATTTGCCGAGCGCGGTGTGGTCAACAAGGACCTGGTCAATATACTGCGAAACAATGTGCGCGAAAGCCATCAGGTCGTCGGCGATGTCTATTCGCTCGCAGCCTGCAATGAAATCGGTCATCGCCGCCTGATGGACATGATGGATGAATTCCAGCTCGATGATCTGGAAGGCCTGGCCGATTTCATCTTCAAGCGCAGCTATGATGCGACGCTGGAACGTCTGGCCAGCCTGCCGCACGGCACCTATTCCAACGTGATGCGCGTCGATGGCTACGGCGATCCAATCGACATTGCCGTGCGGATAGACGTGCATGCCGATCATATTCTGGCGGATTTCGCCGGTACATCATCACCAAGCCCGAAGGGCATCAACTGTCCGTTGATCTACTCTGCCGCCTATGCCTGCTATGGCCTGAAATGCTCGCTCGCACCGGAAATTCCCAATAATCATGCCTCCTTGCTGCCGTTCAAGGTGACAGCGCCGAAAGACTGCATCCTCAATGCGCAGCGTCCGGCTCCCGTTTCAGTGCGCCACGTGCTCGGCCATCTTGTGCCCGATGCGGTGCTCGGTGCAGTCCACAAGATGCTGCCGGGAAAAGTGCCTGCCGAAGGTTCTGGTGCGCTTTGGAACCTGCATGTCAGCGCACGTCCGCTCACCGGCAAGGATGCCCCGAGGGATGGCGGCCAGCGTGCGGAAGTGCTGCTGTTCAACAGCGGCGGCACCGGCGCGCGCTCGCACCTGGACGGATTGAGCGCCACGGCTTTCCCGAGCGGTGTGCATTCAATGTCGATTGAGGCAACCGAGCATGTCGGGCCGGTCATTTTCTGGCGCAAGGAACTGCGCGATGGTTCAGGTGGTGCCGGTCAGTTCCGCGGCGGTCTCGGTCAGGTGGTGGAAATCGCTCCAACCGAAGGGCACGAGATTTATTTCAACGCAATGTTCGACCGCATCAAGCACCCGCCGCGTGGGCGCGAAGGGGGAGAAGACGGAGCCGCTGGCGCAGTCCTTCTCGACGACGGTACGGTGTTGAACGCCAAGGGACGCCAGCATGTTCCTGCCGGTCGCAGGCTCATCCTGCAGTTGCCCGGCGGCGGCGGTTACGGCCCACTCGACAAGCGAGACGCGGAAGCCGTCAAACGCGACCGGGATTTTGATTATGTCGTGAATGGATAATCCTGAACATCCCCGCAAGCCGCCCCACGTGAGCCGTCCCACGCGGGCGGCTTCTTTTATCTCACGAATAAAGAGTATTCCCATGCAGTACGAAAATCGTCGATCATCGGGCATTCAGGCATCCCCCAGCATGGCCGTCGCCATGGCCGCCCGGAAACTGCGCGCCGAGGGCCGAGACATTGTTGATCTTTCTCTGGGTGAACCTGATTTTGAACCGCCCACCCCCGTTCTGGATGCTGTCTATGCGGCTGTGAAAGCCGGTGGCGTGCGTTATGGTGCCGCCGCTGGCACGGAATCGCTTCGCAAGGCCATCATTGCCAAGTTCAGCCGCGACAACCAGCTTGAATTCAGCATTGATGAGCTGACCGTAGCCAACGGCGCCAAACAGATACTGTTCGACACATTTCTGGCAACGCTGGAAGAAGGGGATGAAGTGATTATCCCCACGCCATGCTGGGTATCCTATGCCGATATTGTCGCATTGCATGGCGGCAAGCCGGTCTTCGTGCCTTGCGGACCGGACACCGGTTTCAAACTGACGGCGAGCCAGCTTGCGGCGGCTATTACGCCCAAATCGCGCTGGCTGATGCTCAATTCCCCGTCCAATCCGACGGGCGCCATTTATAGCGAAGATGAATATGAGCAACTCGCCAATATCCTTGGAAAGCACGAGCGCATTCTTATTCTCTCCGATGAGATCTATGAGCATGTCCTGCTAGGCGAGGTGCCGTTCATATCTTTCGGGACTGCGTGTCCTCAGCTTCGCGAACGCACGCTCATTGTCAACGGTGTCTCCAAAACCTATGCCATGACGGGCTGGCGCGTCGGCTATGCCGCAGGTCCCAAAGCCCTTGTTGCCGCGATCAACAAGATGCAATCGCAAAGCGTGACTTCCGTATGCTCTATCGCGCAGGCGGCGGCGCAGGCAGCCCTTGACGGTAATCAAGCCTATGTGGCGCAGGCGGCAAAAACCTTCAGCCGCCGCGCTGATCTGGTGGCCGCCCATCTGGCGCAGATTGCGGATATTGATTTCCTCAAACCCGATGGCGCTTTTTACGCTTTCATCGGTGTTGAAAAGCTTTTCGGCCGCAAAACCGGTGCAGACAGCGTCCTTCGAACCGATACTGACGTAGCAGGATATCTGCTGAATGATTTCGGCGTTTCCAGTGTCCCGGGCATTGCCTTTGGAGCCCCAGGCTTTATCCGCCTGTCAATTGCGGCTTCGGAAGAAGAACTGGTCAAAGCCTGTGCGCGTCTCGAGGAAATGGTCGCTTCCCTGACGTGAAGGCATCAAGAAGCCGCAGCTATAAACTGCGGCTTCTGCTTTTAAGTACGGTGTCAGGCCGCCTGCTTGCGGGCATATTTGCCAATCAGAGCTTCAAGCATGCCTTCTTCTTCCCTGGTCAGGTCGGAAAGAGGAGCACGAACCGGACCGGCAGCAAAGCCCTGCAGGCGTACGCCAGCCTTGACCGCGGCAACGGCATAGCCCTTGCGGCGGCTGCGGACCGCCATAAACGGATAGAAGAACTCATTGAGGATACGCTCGCAGCTTGTGCGGTCGCCTGCTCGCAATGCCTTGTAGAATTCCACCGCCAGGCCCGGAACAAAGTTGAAAACCGCCGAGGAATATGTGGTGAAGCCCGCGCCGAGATACGCTTCGGCGAAGAGTTCTGCCGTTGGCATACCGCCGAGATAGGTCAGGCGGTCGCCCATTTTTGCGGTAATCTGGCGAACCAGACCAATGTCGCCAACGCCATCCTTGAAACCGACTAGATTGGGGCAGGCATCGCAAAGGCGGGCCAGCGTGTCGGCCTGAAGAACCGAATTATCGCGGTTATAGACCATGACGCCGATACCGATGGACTGACAGACGCGCCTGACATGCTCATAGAGCCCTTCCTGCGGGGCATCGATCAGGTAATGGGGCAGAAGCAAAATTCCATCCGCCCCAGCTTTTTCTGCCGATTTCGCGATCTCGATGGCAACCTCGGTGCCATAGCCGCAACCAGAGACGATGGCCGTATCACTGCCGCCTGCGGCCTCTTTGGCGGCCGAAACGATTGCTGGAATTTCGTCGGGTTTTAAAGAGAAAAATTCACCCGTGCCTCCTGCTGCGAACAGCACAGGGGCGTCGAAACCCGAAAGCCATTCGACATGCGCCTTATAGCTTTCAGGCGCAAAATTCCCCTCCGCATCAAAATGCGTGACCGGAAACGAAAGCAGGCCAGCGCCCAGTTTCTGTTTGATGAGTTGCGGTTCCATGTGTCGATCCCTTCTGGAAAATTACACATAGGACCTAGCCTAGTCAGATGATAAGTGTCAATAACTTATATTATAAGTTGTCATGTGTTCTCTGCAGGATGGCGCGATAGCGGGTCTGGCTCCCCTTCAAATGGCGGCGCATCGCCTCGCGCGCACCGTTTTCGTCGCCGTTGAATATCGCTTCTATGATCTGCGCGTGTTCCCTGTGCAGATGGGCGATATAATCACCGGGACTGGTATCTGTACCGGTCTGAAGCGCGGCGCGGGGAATGACGCCGCTGCCGATCATTGCCAGGAACTCGCGGAAGCGCGGATTGTTGGCGGCGTCGGCAATGGCAAGATGCAGGGCAAAATCCGCCTCGCTCGTGGGTTTACCGGATTCGAGGCAGGCCAGAACCTGCTTGTGACAATTGATGATGGCTTCTTCCTGTTGCGGCGAACGACGCAAGGCGGCAAGTCCCGCAGCTTCAACTTCCACGCCGGTTCGCAGTTCCAGCAGTTCTATGACGGAAGAAATGCGCTCATAATCAAGGTTTTGGAAGGGAGCTGTTTCTGGAGGCTGGGGTTCGAGTACAAAGACGCCCGCGCCTTGTCTTGCTTCCACCAGCCGGTCAGCCCGCAACGCGGCGATTGCTTCGCGAATGACGGTGCGGCTGACGCCAAAAGATTCAGTAAGTCGTGCTTCGCTCGGCAACTTCGTTCCGGGCGTTATTTCGCCTGACTGTATGGATCGCCGCAGCTGTTCACTCACCTTGGCGACAAGATTGCCAGTTGAGCGGGATGTGTCCTTGTCTTTGTTCGTCACCGCAAGCTTTCCTTGGTTGTGCTTCAATCGTGTAGCAATTCTGATTGCGTAGAACAAGACCGCATGTGAGAGTCATATGATGTATTGACGTCTATCACCAAATACATATTATGCATTTGTGAATAGACCAGAAATGGAAATGACAATGATTTTTAAGCCCCACGGATGCCATCTGATCGCTGGTGAATGGGTGGCAGGGGAGGCGACATTTGCCTCGACACCTGCGAGTGGTCCATCCTATGCATTTGCTGTCGGGACGCCCGCTCTGGTAGCGCGCGCCTGCGAAGCGGCGGAAGATGCTTTCTGGACTTATGGTTATACGAGCCGCGAAGAACGCGCTCAATTCCTTGAAGCCATCGCCGACGAAATCGAAGCACGCGCTGCCGCCATCACGGAAATCGGCACGCAGGAAACCGGCCTGCCGGCAGGCCGACTTGAAGGCGAGCGTGGACGCACCACCGGCCAGCTCCGCTTTTTGCCAGCCATATCCGCAAGGGTGACTATTTGGATCGTCGCATTGACGAGGCCCTGCCGGATCGGAAGCCAGCGCCGCGTCCGGAAATCCGGCTGATGCAGCGTCCGATTGGCCCGGTTGCCGTTTTCGGGGCCTCCAATTTTCCACTCGCTTTCTCGACCGCTGGCGGCGACACGGCAGCTGCCCTTGCTGCAGGCTGCCCGGTTGTCGTGAAAGGTCACTCCGCCCATCCCGGCACCGGCGAAATCGTCGCTGACGCCATTCATGCCGCTATTGCCCGGACCGGGATGCCGAAGGGCGTGTTCAGCCTCATCCAGGGTGGCGACCGCAAAGTCGGCGAAGCGCTGGTCACGCATCCGCTGATCAAGGCCGTCGGCTTCACGGGTTCGCTGGCAGGCGGTCGCGCCCTGTTCAACCTGTGCGCACAGCGCCCGGAACCGATCCCGTTCTTCGGAGAACTTGGCTCCGTCAATCCGATGTTCCTGCTGCCGGAAGCCTTGAAAACACGCGCCTCGTCGCTCGGCGAAGGCTGGGCCGCGTCCTTGACCATGGGTGCCGGTCAGTTCTGCACCAATCCGGGAATTGCCGTGGTTATCGACGGATCGGACGCCGACAGCTTTGTGCAGTCTACCCGCAGCGCATTGGAAAAGGTCGCTCCGCAGGTCATGCTGACCGACGGCATTGCCAAGGCCTATCGGGACGGCAAGGCGCATTTCGACAGCCGCAACTCCATCAAGCCCGTGCTGGCGACCGAAAGCAAGGGTCGCGAAGCTTCGCCCAACCTCTATGAGACAACCGGCGAAGCCTTTCTTGGCGATCACACGATCGGCGAAGAAGTGTTCGGCCCGCTCGGGGTTGTCGTTCGCGTCAAGTCGGTCGACGACATGGTGCATCTGGCCAAGGGATTTGAAGGCCAGCTGACGGCAACCTTGCATATGGACAAGGACGATGCCGCTTCAGCCCGCAAGCTCCTGCCGGTTCTGGAACGCAAGGCCGGACGCGTTCTGGCCAACGGTTTCCCGACCGGCGTGGAAGTTGTCGATTCGATGGTGCATGGCGGGCCTTATCCGGCTAGCACCAATTTCGGCGCAACCAGCGTTGGAACCATGTCCATCCGCCGCTTTCTGCGCCCCGTCAGCTATCAGAATATCCCGGCCGATGTGCTGCCGATGGATTTCGAGTGAAGCTTCCTTATCTTTGTTGAAACCACATACATCAGGCCCTATCGGCCTGATGCGCCCTGTTCTGGAAATATTGGCGGATCGGCGCCAGTGCCAACGCAACCGCTTTTCAGTCTCCGGCGCGAATCTTTGACCCAGCGACAGATCGTCGAAGGATCAACAGGCACACCCCGCTCACCGAGGTCGTGGCAATGCTCGAGCAGAATCTCGGCGCCAGAGCCGCGTGACCCAGGCGTGGGAAGGCTTCTCCACAGCCAATTGGAATTTTTGCAACCGGGCCAATTGGCCCAACGCATCTTATAATTATTCGCTTGCCACATATCCAAAAACGGTTATTCAACAATGCTATGTAATCTGGGGTGGCAAATGGCTTTTACTAAAAATTTAGAGCGCATTCCGAAAAGTGTGAAACGGTTTTCGGAAAAAATGCGCGGTAAAATAAACAGTTAGAGCGCCGATCTGATCCGATCGGATCGAAACGCGCTCGAAGGATAATTGCGTCCACTGTAGGCTGTTTGACCTTGATTGGGTTTGCCAGTGGGATAGCTCCAGGCAGAAAACTTTCGTTTTTACAGGACGCCAACAAAAACTGGTTATTTCAGCGATCACCAAATGCAATTATCTGAAAACATTTGGTTTTGCTGATGTGCAGCTTCAGACAGCAGCATGGTTAGGGCGAACTCAACCTGACAGGCGCGACATCCCGCTGCAAAGTTCAACGCATACCTTTCGGGTTAATTCCATGAAGAGCTCCGCGCATCACAGCCACATCTACGGTCTCGACATATTGCGCATCATTTCTGCGCTTGCCGTCATGTGCTACCATTTCGCGTTTCGCGGTGAAGCCGCTGGTGAATTGCCAGCGATCAATATCCCCGAAACAATGAAAGCCATAGCGAGTTATGGGTCATTGGGGGTCAGCGTTTTCTTCATTATCAGTGGGTATGTAATTGCTTACTCTGCCGAAGGCCAAAGGCCCTGGTCGTTTATGATCGCGAGATTTACGCGCATCTACCCTACTTTCTTAATGATGATGACCTTGACCGCCGCTACAATATGGCTTTCATCAAATCCATTATTTCATGTCAGCATGCGCCAGTATCTGGCCAACACAATCATCTTTTCCAAATTGCTTGGCGAGCCATTCGTTGATGGCGCATACTGGTCAATTGTCCTCGAGGTCATCTTTTATGGTTGGATATTTATAATTTTAGCCCTCGGTCAATTTCAGAATATCCTTAGGATTATTCCGATCTGGCTGGCCTTTTCATTGACAAATGAGTTTTATATCGGCTCCGAACATCTCCAGAACCTCTTTATTACAGAACACAGCGGCTTCTTTGCGATGGGAATCGTCCTGAATCGCCTCCATAAACAGTTTTCATACTATGCGTGCGTTCTATTCATTAGCGCTGCTTGTTACTCGATATATACAGCAACTGCAGGTATAGAATGGGCTGAAGCCGCTTACTCGACCACGTTTTCTTCTGTGGTAATCGCTGCAATCATTCTTTGTTCGATAGCTATGTTCTTATTGATGCTCTATTTAAAAATTAACGAGCGATACTTTAACATTATTAGTATTTTAGGTGGTGCAACCTACTCACTTTATCTGCTGCACCAGAACGTCGGTTATATCGCGATTGCAAAACTACTCGATTACGTTTCACCGTTAAGTGCGCTTGCATTGACAATGGTCGCTTTGATTTCTTTTTCGGTCGTATTCCATGGAATTGTCGAAAAGAGACTTAATCCGATGCTCCGAAGGAAATTGCTTCAGTTTTCATCAAAGCCGCGCCTCGCAACTTCGTAATTTGCCTTACCGCGAATGTCGCCGGTTAAGTCGATCAACAGGGACACCCCGCTCGCCCCTCATTTGCTCAAGGTCGCGGTAGCTGGTCCCTGGCGGCAATACTACCGCAGAGACAAGAGAATGATCTTACCCAGAAAATGAGCCAGCCTTTTTGGGTATTCGATGAACGTGGAGTTGTCATGCCAGACTGAGGTTTTTCATGACTTTGCGCAGCGTTGAAACGCTTTGATAGCCCGCTTCCACGCTCGCGACGGCCAATGGGACCCCTTCAGCCTGCCGGCGCATGGCGTGGGAAGCGCGCAGGCGCTGACGCCATTCAATAAAGCTCATGCCCGTTTCCTGGCGAAATTTGCGTGTCATCGTCCGCCGACTCATACCCACCTGTTCGGCCCAATCATCGATGGTAAGGTCCAGGCCCGGATCATCCAGTAGATTCCGGCACAGTTTTCGCAGCTGTTTTTCTGCTGGAAGCGGTACTGTCAGCGGTTGTCTGTTCGCACAGCGGATTTCGTCCAGAATGAGAGCGGAAAGATGCCGACCGCGTCCGTTTTCGTCATAAAGCACGGGCTCATTCGCAAGCGCCTGAATGCTGGCGTCGAGCAATGCGGAGACTTTGAGGACGCGCGTTTCTTCCCACAAATCCCGCGAAATGTTCTCTTCCACATAGACCGAGTACATTTCCGTTTCACCGAACGTTTCCACCGCATGGGGCAGATCCGGTCCCAATAACACGGCGTAGCCTGTGGGGAGCATGAAAGCGCCCTCTTCGGTCAGCGCCGTCATGTAACCGGAATTCCCGTAGAGTAATTGTCCGCGCCGATGACTATGCCAGCCAAAATTCATGCCGGTTTTGTATTCACGCCGCATGACCGCTAAAGGCCGCGGTAAATTCTGATAGTCGATGGCGTGTTTCGGTCGCATGCAAATTTCCGTTTGGCCCAATTTGACTGAAATTGTCATATTTGACGGAAATTGCAGAATTTTGACCCGATTGCAACGGAGTTTGGCCTGACTCCATCAAGGTTGCTGAAATATATTCAGCCGCGTAACGCGTTCATTGATACGCACAAATTAGAATTATTCTGAAATTCAAATTTGCGCAACGCCAAAATCATTGCATAGCCCGCAGCCATGATCAGCCAGCGGGGTAACGTGCCGCCCGCCTGCCGGTCGGCAAGGAGAGCCGAATTGAATACGAGTGGTGCTGCGCGCAAACAGGGCACAAAGAAGTCGCGACGGACGAGCGTCAAATGTCTGCTGGAAACCGCAATTCTTGGTGGCGCGGCTTCCATCGCAATCGCGGCGCCATCAGCAGCGCAAGAGGCTGGAATCCTCAAGCTCGACACGATTGAGATACAGACGTCCGGTGGGAAAGGCCCGCGTGCGCCTGTGGAAGGTTACATTGCCGAGTACAGCCGTGCGGCAACCAAAAGTGACGTGCCAATCCGCGAAACGCCGCAGTCTATTTCGGTCGTCACGCGTGACAATATGAATGACCGCGCGGTGCAGTCGGTCAGCGAAGCGATGCTGTATAGCGCCAATGTGAACGCACAGCGTTATGGTGCCGATGTTCGTTCGGACTATTTTACCGTGCGCGGCTTTCCGGCTGATCTTTATCTGGATGGCCTGCGCATTCCCCAGATTGCCAGCCAATCCGGCGGCTATTCGGGCTTTGTTGTCGAACCCTATTCTCTGGAAAGCGTGGAAATCCTGCGCGGCCCGAGTTCTGCCCTGTTTGGCCAGAGCAATGTCGGCGGCATCGTCAATATGGTCAGCAAGCAGCCGCAGGCCGAAGCTTCGCGGGAAATTTATCTGCGCGGCGGAAGCTTTGAACGCAAGGAATTCGGCGTCGATATTACAGGGCCGATCAACAACGATCCCCGCTTCACCTATCGCCTGAACGGAATTTTCCGCGATAGCAACACGTCTTACGATCTGGGCAAGAACGATCGCATTGCGATCAATCCCAGTTTTGCCTGGCGGCCCGATGCGGATACCAGCCTTGTGGTTTCCGGCGGCTACCTGAAGGACAATATGGGGCAGGCCGGCGTCATCATCCCGGCCTATGGCAGCGTATTGCCAAATCCGACTGGACAGACGATCTCACGCGACTTTTCCGATGGCGACCCGCGCAATGCGATCTACAAGAAAGAGATCGGTTATGTGGGCTATGATTTCGAACACCGCTTCAACGACACGTTCACCGTGCGCCAGAATTTTCGCTATTCGCATATGAAGACGGATTACCGCAATCTGTTCACCGGTGTCATTCCGACCAAGGGCTGGGATGGTCATACGATCCCGCGCACCAACTATCTGGCCCAGCCCGAACTTGATGCGATAGCCTTCGATACGCAACTGGAGTCGCGTTTCGATACGGGGCCGTTGGCGCACACCCTGCTTGTGGGCGTCGACCAGCAATGGCAACGCCTCGATAATTATACCGCTTCGGCAAGCGGCCCGTCGCAGGATCTTTTCAATCCGACCTACGACCAGCCTCTCGCCGAGCTGTCTCCGACGACACGGCTTTTGCAGAAACAGTACCAGACCGGCCTTTATGTCCAGGACCAGATCGAAGCGGGCAAGCTTCGCGTCACGCTGGGCGGCCGCAAGGATTTCGTCAGCATCCGTTCCGAGCAGACCGCACTTTCATCGGGGAAGACCACGGATTACGAACAGGACCCCGACAAGTTCACCGGCCGCGTCGGCGTGGCATATCTGTTCGATTCAGGCTTCGTGCCATATGCGCTGTACTCGACTTCCTTCCTGCCGACATTGACGCTCGCCGATACGCCGCTCAAACCCACGACCGGCACCCTGAAGGAAGTGGGTTTGAAATATGCACCGGAGGGAGAGGATTACACTGTCACGCTTTCGGCTTTCGAAGCGGAGCAGCAAAATGTCGTGAACCGCATCTCCGGCGTTTATTACCAGACCGACGAGGTGCGGGTTCGCGGGGTCGAGCTCGAGGGAACCGCACGTCTTTGGAACAGGCTCAACGTCACCGGCGCATTGAGCTTCCAGGACCCGGAAGTCAGCGAAAGCCAGAATCCTGCCCAGATTGGCAAATTGCCTTATACCGTGCCGAAGAACCAGCAATCCCTGTTCCTGAGCTACGACATGCCGCTGCCGGGCAATATCGAAGGCAACCTTGTCGTTGGAGGCGGCGTGCGCCGCATCGGAAAGACGGCGGGCGACACGCTCAACACCTTCTATGTGCCGTCCTATACGCTGGTCGATGCGTTTCTGCGCTACGACTTCGGCAACTATCGCCTGCAGGTCAACGCCTATAATCTCGGCGACAAGAAATATGTGGCTGGCTGCAATTCCACAAGCCAGTGCTATTATGGCCAGGGTCGTTCCATCGTGGCGACGACGAGCGTTCGATGGTAACAGTTTTTTCGCGGCGTGATGTTCTTGTGGGGGCCGCCATGGCTGCCCTCACTTCTGTCGCCCGTGCAGAGCCGTTGAAAATTGTAACGCTCGAATGGGCTGCGACCGAGATTCTTCTCTCGCTCGATATTGTCCCGGTCGGTGTTGCCGATCTGGCGGGATATCGCCAATGGGTGAACATCGAGAACGGTAAGCTTTCCGAAGCGGTCGATGTCGGCGGACGTCAGCAGCCAAGCCTTGAAGCCCTGATGCGGCTGAAGCCCGATCTTATTATCACGTCCGCGCTGCGCCACGGCGCCATTGCGGCTCGCCTGAACGAAATTTCGCCAACCTTGCTGATCGATACGGGTTCCGAGAAGTCCGATTTCTACAGCAACATGGAAGCCGGGTTATCGACCGCTGGCAAGGCGGTCGGGCGGGAAGCGGAAGCGCGTAAGGAATGGGTCTCTTTTGAAGGCCGTCTTTCTGCTGCGAGGGCGAAGCGCTCGCCGCAGGAAACGAGGATCGTCATCGCGCAGCCATTGCCGGGCGTTGCCCGTCTGCGCGTCTTCACAACCAATTCCGCTGTGATGATGACACTGGTGAAAGCCGGATTTTCACCGGCTGTCGATCTGGGCAGCCAATCCTTCGGCTTTACGACATTGGGGCTGGAAGATCTCGCCACGCTGGGCGCCGATACGCATCTCTGCCTACTTGGCGATGAGCCGCCGCGCGAGTTGACGGAAAGTGCCCTTTGGCCGGTCCTGCCGATGGTCGCGAGCAATCAGGTGCACGCTGTCGGTCCCGATATCTGGCCCTTCGGCTCCACACGGTCGATGTTGCGTCTGCTTGACCGGCTGGAAAGCGCGTTGCCGATCTGAAGGGGGCGGTCAACGCGATTGACGGCGCATCAATAGAATGAACAAGGGCGCGCCGATGAAGGCGGTAACGATCCCTGCCGGAATTTCCTGCGGTGCGATAAGCGTCCTTCCGAACATATCCGCGAAGGCGGTGAGAATGGCTCCCATAAGGGCTGCAACCGGCACGAGCTGGCGATAGCGCGCGCCAGCGCACAAACGGGCAGCATGCGGCGCTATCAACCCCACGAAGCCTATTGCACCGACCGTCGCCACGGCACCGGCCACCGCCAGCGAGGCCAAAAGCATCGTCCAGAGGCGGGCGGACATTGTATTGAGACCGATGGATTCCGCCTCGTCCCGCCCCATCGCCAGAATATCGAACCGCCTTGCCAGCACCATCATCAACGGAATGAGGACGAGCCAGGGTGCGAGCGCCGCCACATCCTGCCAGTTTCGCCCATGCGTGGACCCTGCCAGCCAGGAAAGCGCTTCCGCGACCTGTAATTTGGCTTCAATGACAATGATGGTGCTGATGGCGGAGAGGCTGGCGGCAATCGCGATGCCGGTCAGCGCCGTGCGCTCCGGCGACATGCGGGCCGAAAGGAGGGAAATGCACAAGACGACCAGACCTGCCCCGAGCACCGCGAGAAGCGCGAATAGCGGGCTGCCGGGCACGACACCGATCAAAAGGCCGGCAAGTCCGGCAAGCGCTGCCCCTTGCGACAAGCCCAGAGTTTCCGGACCTGAAAGCGGATTGCGTGTGACGAGCTGAAGCAGCAGGCCAGCGCATGCCAGCAACGCTCCCGCTCCCATGGCAATCAACACGCGGGGCATGCGCAGTGCGGAGACGGTGTTCCAATCGGTTTGCCAACCGGCAACTCCATCGCCGAAGAGCAGGCCGAGCAGGAAAGCCGCCAGCATCATTCCGACGAGAGCGGAATAGAGCACAGTTTTCCGCTGAAACAGAACCTTTTCCGAAACGACGTTTGCGCGCGTGCGCATCTCCCCCTTGATCCTGCGCAGAACCAGAATGAGGACAGGCGCCGCGAAACAAGCGGCAAGAACGCCGGTTGGAATGATCGTGCCATTATTGCTCAACATCTGCGCTGAAACATCGGCTGCGAGAAGTGCGATTGCCCCCAAAAGGCCAGCAGCGGGCAGCAGGATACCATGTTTGTGGAAACCCACGGCCCGCAGGAAATTCGGGACCGCAAGGCCAATGAAGCCAATCGGCCCCGCAATGGAAACCGCAGCGCCGGAAAGAACAACCGTAGCCAGCAAACCGATGATGGCGGGTGCTTTCCCCATTCCGAGGCCCGAGGCCATATCATTGCCGAGCGCCATCACGTCGAACTGCCGTCCCAAAAGGGCAAGCAGCAATATTCCGCCCAATATTGCGGGCGCCAGTGAAGCAACCTTGGTCCAGCCGGATTGCTCCAGAAGACCTGACGACCACAGAAGAACGCCCGATGCCCGATCGTCGGCCATAAGAACAATCGCGGATGACAGCGCTGAGAAGGCGAGGGAGATAGCTACCCCAGCGAGCGCAAGCCGGACCGGCTGCGCACGCAATCCGCCACCCACCAGAAGACAGAGACCGCCGCCGATGGCCCCACCGAGGATGGTCGCGAGAAAACCCGGAAAAGCGAATGGAAGCAACAGGCTTGCAATGATGAGAGCCAGTTGCGCACCGCTGGTCACAGCCAGGATATCAGGTGCGGCAAGGGGATTCCGCAACACCGTCTGCATGACCGTACCTGCTGCCGCGAGTGCGGCGCCGACCAGAACGGCGGCAAGAGCCCTCGGCAGGCGGATGGTTTCGATGATGATCTGCGCCAGCGATTGCGGCCGCGATGGCGCCTGCAAAACATCGGAGAGCGCGACGTTGCCGCTGCCGACGACGAGTTCGGCGATAATCAGCCCCAGCAGGAGCACTGTCGCCAGTATGAACAGGCTGAAAACATGGATCCTTGGCTTCGCGGCTTCCGCGACGGCATGCCGTGGCGTCATCGCGCGGCCTGATCGTGATCATCGACAATCCAGCGCGGCAGACAGAAGGAGATCGGCAGGACCGGATGAGCGATAACGTCCATGTCGAACTCGAAGGCTTGCTTGAGATGCTGTTTCGTCAGAACGTTTTGCGGGGTGCCCGAGGCCATAAGCTGTCCCTTGCGCATCAAAATGACATCGTCCGCCAGTTCCATTACCTGATTGAGATCGTGGAGCACGGCAATGATGGTGAGGTTGCGCTCTTTGTTCAGCTTTTTCAGAAGTGTGAGCAGCTCGGACTGATGGCGGATATCGAGAAAGTTCGTCGGCTCATCAAGGAAGAGCACTGAAGGGTTCTGCGCGAGCGCAAGAGCCACCCAGGCTCGCTGCCGCTCACCGCCCGACAGTGAAGCGACCTGCCGGTGCCGAAGTTTCTCCAGACCGACCTGTGCAATCGACTGCGCGATTATGGCCCGATCCGCCTGCCCCAGACGCGAGAGCAATCCCCGGTGGGGATGGCGGCCATTTTCAACGAGCTCCTCGACCGTAAGGCCTGCAGGAACTTCGGGCATCTGCCCCAGCACCGCGACCTTTCTGGCGAGTTCGTTGCGGCGCATGCGGCTTATGTCGTGCCCCTCAAAAAGCACTACGCCGCGCGAAGGCTTTTGCAGGCGCGCCATGCAGCGCAACAATGTGCTTTTGCCCGAACCGTTGGCGCCGCATATCGCGGTTATCCGACCGGCGCTGACTGAAACGTCAACGGATGTCAGCGCAGGCGAACCGTCATAGTCGACGGATAAATCGTTGACCTGAATGACCGCCGGCTGCGTCTCCATTCTCGAATTCTGTTCCGGCAAAGTTCACGCGGCTTTCATTGAAACGAGAGCATTTCCAGCAAAAGTGTGAAACGGTTTTGCGTTGGAAAATGCGACAAAACAAATAGTTAGAGCGGTTCTGTCGATTCTGTTAAAAGAACCGCTCTGGGACGATCTGAAATAATAACTTTTCTTAATAGAGGCAAGCAGGTTCCTGATTGCGCAGAAACGATCAAGTCAAGCTGTCCAACAGTATCTCCTAGCAACCGTGCCTGGGCGAACGAACCCGTTGCGTCGGCACAGTTGCTATGGAAAGCGGCAGATTGTAACCGCTATTTGGCCCAGCAATATCCGAAAGCGCAGCCGGAAATCGTTACTTTTTGGGATACTGCGAAGGGGTTTTCATTCTCAAGCGCGATGCGGATCAGCCGGGACCGCCAGCCGTTTTTGGGCACAGGTCCGCGAATATGGTGCAACCCATATCCACTATCTGGGCGGTATCCTGCAAATACTGCTGAAGCAGCCGGAAAGCGCTTCCGATCGGGATCACCCGGTGCGCATAGCTTGGGGCGGCGGCTGTCCCAAGGAAGTCTGGCCGCTTTTCCGCGATCGCTTCGGGGTGGAAATGCGCGAATGCTATGGCATGACCGAAGCTTCAAGCATCACCACCTGCAACGATAACGGAACCGTCGGCGCCGTCGGCAAGCCAATGCCGTGGTTCACGGTCGATCTTCTCGACGAAACCGGAAAACCGGTTCCTGACGGTGAAAAAGGTGAGATCGTTGTGCGGTCTTCCATTGAAGGCGCTCTGTTCCAGGGATATCTGCGAAACCCGGAAGCGACAGGGAAGACGCTGCGCAACGGTGCACTTCATACGGGCGATTCCGGGTCCTTCGATGCGGACGGCAATCTCTGGTTCCATGGTCGCCTGACCGACAGCGTACGCTGCAAGGGCGAGAACGTTTCCGCTTGGGAAGTCGAACACATCGCCGGAGCTTATCCAACAGTAGAAGACTGCGCGATTGTCGGCGTTGCCGCCGAAATCGGCGAGCAGGATATAAAGCTATTCGTCAAGCCGAAATCCGGTTGCGAAGTCGACCCGGCCGCGCTTTCGTCATGGCTGGCGACCCGTCTCGCGGCCTATCAGAATCCACGTTACATCGCGGTGATCGACGAGTTTGAACGCACGCCCAGCCAGCGTATCATGAAGCACAAACTGTCAAGGGAACTTGGCGATTGCTGGGACCGACATGAAGCAGCGAGCGCTACGCGTCGATAGCCAGGCGCAAGCGCTCGTCTGAAAGAGTTGAAAGCGCCAGGACTGCTGGCCTTCGCGGATTTGGCGAAGGTCATGCGGTCGAATGTTGACGAACAGCACGTCCTACCGCCTCGCGTTTGATGACCTTCAAAAATCCCTTCTGACCGTATGGCGTGAGGCATTTCACGTCGCGCATCAGCGCAGGAGCGGCAGGCTGCCGCAAATCCGGTCCACAGCCTTTCGCGGCCCCGCCAGAAGGATCGCCTGCGGAGCGTGGCCGGTCAGCGGCGCGGCGGCGATGCGGTTGGTATAGTCAGTATAATCGCGGGCTTCGAAGGCCGCGCGCATGTAAGCGAGCTTCACCGGCAGTTCGGCAGCAGCTGCAAACAGCGTCGGCAGGTCGGTCGCCCGGGCACCGAGGATTGGTAGCGCGACTGTCGTGATCCCGGCCAACGTATCGCCGCTTTGCGTGGGCGTGTCGGCGCCGATGAGGTCAGGACAAAGCCGCCCCAAGCTCATGCCCAGTACAGCGGCGAAGTTGGCCTTTAGGCCGGTAGGCAGGGTTTCATCCAGAATAATGACAGGTTTCAGGGGCATTGCATGGGTCCTTTCGGGCCATGCCATGCCATGTCGCATGGCGGGCCGTCTTGGACAAAATTGACCTTGGGGATGCGGCTCTAATGCCGGATCAGTGCCCCGGGCGTCACCCCATAGTAGCGGCGGAACTGCCGGATCAGGTGGGCCTGATCGCAGAACCCGGCAGCGACGGCTGCCTCGGCAGCGGAAAAGCCGTTCAACAACAGGCGGCGGGCGTGATCCACGCGGGCGCGCAACACGTGACCATGCGGCGTCAGTCCAGTGGCGCGGCTGGTGCTGCGGATCAGGTAAGATGAATTGAGCCCAACCTGATCCGCCAGGCGGGACAGGCTGAGTTCTTCGCCCGCAGTGACACCGGCCTCGATCCGCTCCAGCAGAACCCGAATAGCAGCAGGCTCGTCACCCGGTTTGCGCAATTCCGCCCAGCCGTAACGGGCGAAGGCCTCCGCCAGCACCGCGTGGACGGACTCTTCGGCTCCCAGACGGGCGTCGGACGGCAGCGCGCCATTCAGGTAGAGAGCGAGCCGCGTCAATGCCTTCGTCAACTTAAGTCCACGATCCCGGGGCGCAATCTCTGCAAAACCGCGCAGGTCACGCAGCCCCAGTACAGCGCGCACCGCCTCTTCGGACGCATAAAGCATATTGTATCGCACCCTGCCGGCTGGCGCGTAGCCGGTGTGCGGTTCCCCGGGGTTCATGAGGGACAGCGAGCCGGCGGGCAGCACCATGCTTTCGCCCCGACAATAATAGCCGCCAGTCCCCTCGGCGATCGCGCCGATGGCAAAACCCTCATGGGCGTGGCGGGCAAAGGTCTGGCTGCTGAGAGCGGCTTCGAAAAGCTCGATACCATGGAGCCAGCCCAAATGGTGATACCGATTGCGTTGCATGGGGAAGATATATCGTCTGCGAATCCGTCTCGTAAAGGGCGGCTTTGGAGCCGCGAGCGCTCGGCAGTTCGCCGCCGTTGTTGCAAGAGCAACGCTGTGTTCCTACCCCTGAGGCTGGTACTTCGATCCAAACTCATCATACTGAAGCATAGCGCGTATGAAGAAAAACAAGGAGGCCCGCGTGAAGGGGAACAATATATTTGCGATGCGCCATATCTGGTTGCACGCGTTCGTACTGGCAATCATCTGTATTTCGGAACTGATCGGCATTCGGAAAATATCCATCGGCATCGGTTCCGTAATCTTCCTGCCGATGCTCTACGCCTTTGCTCTTGGCGTCATCCTCAATCCGAATATTCTCAAGGCGACGGGGAAAGTTCTGAAATCTGACTCCGTTAAGCTGTCAGGCACTATGATCACCATTGCCATCATGCCGTTCATTGCCAAGTTCGGCACGACTGTCGGCCCTCAGATCGAGAACATCATTGCTGCCGGACCGGCTCTCATTCTGCAGGAAATCGGCAATCTCGGAACCATTGCCGTCGCCTTTCCTATCGCCGTTTTCCTGCTGCGCATGGGCCGCGAAACCATCGGCGCGACCTATTCGATTGACCGGGAGCCCAATCTGGCGCTGATTGCCGATAAATATGGCCTGGACAGTCCGGAAGGTGCGGGCGTGATGGGCGTCTACGCTACCGGAACGCTGATTGGCACGTTCGTTTTTGCCTTGATGCCGCCGCTCGTCAACAGTCTGGGGCTTTTTGATTTTCGCGCCTTGGCCATGTCATGCGGTGTCGGTTCGGGCAGCATGCTCGCGGCCTGCACGGGCGGTCTGGTCAGTGTCTTGCCGGAACAGAAGGATCTCATTCTGGCCCTGGCTGCCGCCAGCAACATCCTCACCTATGCGACGGGACTCTATGTCGGCCTGTTTGTGGCGTTGCCGCTGACGGAATGGCTCTATAAAAAATGCCGCCCCGAAGAATATCGCGACGCGGCGTAAGGGAGAGACTGATGACTTCGAAATCAGTGAAGAACACGATCGACAATCTGACCCTGTCTGTCGAGACGACTGACGAGCGCAAGATCGATATTGTCGAAAATGCCTTGCTTCTTGTGATTGCCTGCTTTCTCGGACTGGTCGCGAACTGGGTCGGAACGGGAGTGACACCCGCTCAGGCCCTGCCAGGCATGGCGGTGCTTTATGCTGCATCTATCGGCGGCTTGATCCTTGCGCGCTATATGCCTTTCTATCTGCCGAGTGTAGCCTGGGTTTCCCTCATTGCCATTGTCATCACCATTCCTGGCGTTCCCGGATCGGAGTTTGTTCTGGCGAAGGTGGGAGAACTGAACTTTCTGGCCCTGGCAACACCGGCGCTGGCCTATGGTGGCCTGGCATTGACACGCAACGAATTCGAGATTGCCCGCCGTTCCGGCTGGAAGATTGTCGTTGTCGCTATCTGCGTGATGATCGGCACCTATCTCGGCTCGGTGGTCGTCGCCGATCTGACATTGCGTATTACGGGCTAAACTGCTTCATGGCAGGCCCGATCAGCGGGCCTGCCTGGAGCATTTCCGGAGCCGCTCTAATATATAGGGAATTGTTCTATGGCTGTTTTTCTCAGCGAAGCCGACATTGCGGAAGCAACGGCCTGGCGGCATGATCTGCATCGGCACCCCGAGCTAGCTTTCGAGGAAAATCGCACTGCTGCCTTTATTGCGGAAAAGCTTCAACTCTGGGGTTTCGATGTTCGCCCGGGCTATGCGGGAACGGGCGTGATCGGCAGCCTGACGCGCGGAACATCGAAACGCGCTATCGGCATCCGGGCGGATATGGATGCTTTGCCGATCGCGGAAAAGAGCGGTGTTGCCTACGCGTCGGAGAAGCCCGGCAAAATGCACGCCTGCGGTCATGACGGACACGTAACCATGGCTCTGGCTGCAGCAAAAGCTGTCAGCAAGCTTGAATTTGACGGTACCGTACGCTTTATTTTCCAACCGGCGGAGGAAAACGAAGGCGGTGGCCGCGAGATGGTGCGGGAGGGGCTGTTCACGGACTTTCCAGTCGACGCGGTTTACGGTTTGCACAACTGGCCGGCACTCGACGTCGGGACCTGCGTGGCCCGCGACGATGCGATGATGGCAGCTTTCGGAACATTCGAGATCGAACTGACTGGCAAGGGAGCGCACGGCGCGATGCCGCATGAAGGCGCCGACCCGGTGGTCGCCGCCGCGCAGTTGGTCACGGCGTTGCAGACGATTGCCAGCCGCAATGTTTCGCCGCTCGAATCCGCCGTTGTTTCCGTGACGCAGATGCATGGCGGGGACGCCTGGAACGTCATCCCGGAAAGCATGGTTATCCGTGGAACCACTCGCTGGTTCTTGCCCGATGTCGGGGAAATGATTGCCCGCCGGATGCACGAGCTTGCCACTTCTATCGCCGAAGGTTTTGGCTGTACGGCACGTGTCGATTACGAAAAACGTTATCCTTCAACGATCAATACGGCAGGCAATGCCTGCAAAATCCGTGAACTCGCCGGTTCACCCGATCTTGGTCTCAAGGTTCTTGATGTGGCGCCAAGCATGGCCGCTGAAGATTTCGCTTTCATGCTGCAAGAGAAGCCGGGTTGTTACTTCTGGCTCGGCAGCCGTCGTGAGGGACTCAATCCGGGTCTGCATTCGCCATATTACGATTTCAATGACGCCCTTCTGCCGATAGGCGCCAATTTCTGGATCAAGCTGGTCGCGAGTGAACTGGCGTCGAGCTGACGGCTGCCCGGCCTTGTTCGCACCTTCCCTTGATCCCGGATACCAACCAGGCAACATAGCGCCATGGAAACACTTGATGCGAAAGAATTGCGCATGTTCATGGCGGTGGTCCGGATCGGGTCGATCCGAGGTGCCGCCGAGCACGTGAATGTTGCGCCTTCAGTGGTGAGCCGTCAGATTGCAGAAACAGAGCGCAAGATTGGTTTGCCCCTGTTTGAACGAAACGCACGCGGCATGGCTTTGACCGAAGCTGGCGAACTGGTTTTGGAGCATAGCAGGCGGGTTCTGGAAGAGCATGGTCTCCTGAGAGAGCAACTGGGCTTCCTTAAGGGCGTGCAGCAAAGACGTGTCCGCATTTTGTGCGGCGAAGGGTTTCTCGCTGATATTCTGCAACATGGTCTCGGTTCCTTCGTCGGAATCTATCCAGACGTGCAGTACGATCTGCAGCTTGGCGGCACGCAGAGCGTTCTGGATGGGATTGCCAACGGAGACGCTGATATTGGCATCGCCTATAATCCGCTGACGGATGCCCGGGTTCGGTCGCTTGCCATTTCCAAACAGCCGCTCTGCGTGGTTGCGCCGCCGGGCCATCCGGTATTGGCAAAGGAACGGCTGGAGCTGGCCGATTGCGCGGGCTTGCCCAACGCGCTGCTGGGGCCGGGCCATGGCATTACCCAGCTTGTCACGCGGGTTGCAGCCGATCGCGGTTTTGCGATTTCGCCTCTGGTCGAAACGACGTCGATCGATGTCTTGAGGCGGTTCGTGATTGCGGGACTTGGCATATCGTTTCTGCCCCGCTTCGCCGTATCCACCGAACTGGCGCGCGAGGCCGTCGCCATACGCGAACTGTCCGACCCGCTTCTGGCGGAAGCAAGCGCACATCTCATGGTGCGGGCGCGCCGCCGATTGCCGCTATCGGTGGAACGGTTGAGCGGGTTTCTCGCCAACAACATGACAGCGTTTCAATAGGTTTTGCGAATTGCTGTTGCGCATGACGGGACGCAGCGTTGTCTGCAAACCGGCTATGCGACCGGGCGCTTTGGTGCGAGCTTTTCTCCATTCGAAACGCGATCTGCCGAACAGGCGATCAAGGAACAATGGAGATTTGGAATGGCGCAACAGGAACCGCCGGTGATCGGTGTGGCCGGCCTCGGCAGCATGGGGCTCGGCATGGCGCAGACCCTGGCGGCAAAGGGGTTTGCTACGTTCGGATTCGATTTGTCCGAAGAGCGTAAGGCATTAGCTCAGAAGGTGAATGTGACGCCCGCAGACACGCTCGACCTGCTGTTCGAAAAGTCCGATTTTCTGGTTTTTTCACTTCCGACCGCGCGTGATGTCGAGAACGTCGTCAATGCGCATATCCACCAGTTGGGTGCCTGGCGCAGCCGCGTCGTCATTATCGATACATCCACATCCGAACCGGATGTCAGCCGGGCGCTCGCGCAGAAGCTCGATGTGCTTGGTCATGGCTTCCTCGACGCTCCCGTGAGCGGCGGCCCGGCCGGTGCTGCGTCGGGCCAACTGACAATGATGATCGGTGGCAGCGATGCGGATCTGTCGCTCGCCCAACCCGTTATCGAAGCCATGGCGGCCAAGGCGTTGCATGTGGGACCGAGCGGTGCAGGCAATGTTGCAAAGCTCGTCAACAATCTGCTTGCCGCAGCTCATATGGTGACAACCAGCGAGGGCCTGAAACTGGCGCTTGCCGCTGGAATAAGCCCTGAATCCGCCCTTCGTGTTCTGAATGCGGCTTCAGGAAAATCCATGATCAGCGAGATTCACTTTCCGACCTGGATAATGAACGACCGTTTCGACAGTGGTTTCACGATGGGCTTGATGCGCAAGGATGTGCGCTTGGCGCAGGAACTGGCCGAACGCACCGGCGCAGACATCCCTCTGACATCCGTTGTGGCGAAGCTCTGGGCTGGCTCGGGCCATCTTGAGGACCGCGACGACTTCACCCGCATGGGCGCTTTCCAACCCGTCTCATCGAAGTAAAGGCCAGAATAATGATGCACCCAATTGACCCCCAAGCACAGGCCGCGCGCATTGCCGAAATTTTTCAGAGCTTCTTTCCGAAGAGTGAGATCGGCAGTTTCGTGAATGGTGAAATCGTCGTCGGAAGCGGTGACGAACAGAAGCTGACCGATCCGGCAACCGGCAAGATATTCGCTTCCTTCAAGGATGCCGACCAGTCGATTATCGATGCCGCGATGGATAGCGCTGCCCGCGCGCAAAAGGAATGGATGGCCCTGACGGCGTCGGCACGCGGTCGCGTGATGAATGAGATCGCCCGGTGCATTCGCGAACATGCTCCTTTGATCGCCGAGATCGAAAGCCGTTCTGCCGGGCGTCCTATCCGCGACATTCGTGGCGAAGCCGTGCGCGTTGCCGAGATGTTCGAATATTACGCGGGCTGGTGCGACAAGCTCTATGGCGATGTGATTCCGGTGCCGAGCAGCCATCTCAATTATACGCGCCATGAGCCCATTGGCGTCGTCACGCAGATCACGCCGTGGAATGCGCCTCTGTTTACCGGCGGATGGCAGATCGCACCGGCAATCTGCGCAGGCAATGGCGTTGTCATCAAGCCATCCGAGCTGACACCGCTCTCCACGCTTATCCTCGGCTTGATGTGTGAACTGGGCGGTGCGCCGCGTGGTCTGGTGAATGTAATCGCCGGGCGGGGGCCGACTGCCGGGCAGGCTGCGGTTTCCCATCCGCGCACCGGTCTCGTCGTTTTCGTCGGTTCGGCGCAGGCCGGTTCTGCGATCGCGGCGACAGCCGCGAAGAACGTTGTTCCGTGCATTCTCGAATTGGGCGGAAAATCCGGCAATATTGTCTTCCCTGACGCCAATATGGACCGTGCATTGATCGGCGCGCAGTCGGCCATCTTCAGCGGAGCGGGGCAGAGCTGCGTCTCAGGTTCGCGTTTACTGGTTCACCGCTCCATTCATCAGGAGTTCGTGGAGCGTTACGCCGATGCTGCAAGCCGTATCGTTGTGGGCGATCCCTATGACGACAATTCGCATATCGGACCGATCAACAATGCACGGCAATGGTCGAAGATCGACCAGATGGTGCGCGACGGCGTGACGGATGGTGCGGTGCTCGCGGTGGGAGGCGGAAAGCCGGAAGCTTTGCGCGAAACTGGAGGCTACTATTACGCTCCGACAATCCTCGATCGTGTCGATCCCGCAATGACGATTGCCAGGGAGGAAGTGTTTGGCCCGGTCGTGGCTGTCATGCCTTTCGATGACGAAGCGGAAGCAATTGCACTTGCCAACGACAATGCCTACGGGCTGGCCGGTGCTGTCTGGACCGAGAATGTCGCGCGGGCTCACCGTGTTGCGGCCAGCGTGCGGGCCGGAACCTTCTGGATCAATGGGTATAAGACCATTTCGGTTATGTCACCGTTCGGCGGTTTCGGACGCAGCGGCTACGGTCGCTCGAGCGGTAAGGATGCTTTGATGGCCTATACGCAGGCAAAGAGTATCTGGGTGGAAACAGCCGAAAACCCGGCTGTGACCTTCGGTTACTCGCCAGGAGCCTGAGCTGGATGAATGGCAGCAAGATGTTGCAATCTTGCTGCCGCAACCTTTCTGGTCAAGGCCAAGTGCGACCTTGGTCATCAGCTCTCAGAATTCGCCGAGGCGGGAGCCTATTGCCGGGCCTCAGGCAACGAGGGCCGATTTACGGGCTCGCGAAAGGTGCGCTGAGTTGCCCCCAAGCAGGATCATGCATATGGTTTTGCAAGCCCGCTCTTGTCACCAGTGCACGCGCCTCGGCTTGCCGACGCTTTTGCCCATTGCAAGTTTTTCGGATTTACCGCCGGCGGGATGCCATTGCTGCAAAGACGGATATTGAAACTGATATGGATGAGGGACTGATCCCGCTCGACAATAAAAGTAGCCTCGGAATTTATTGCTGCCCGCCGCAAGCTCCGGTTGTGGGTGCGGGAAATGTCGTCAAGTTTTGACTTGCGACATAAGGCTGATGTGAACTTTTTGAAGCCTAAATAAAAGGCGGTCCGGCCTGAGCCGGGGCCGCTTGCCATGTCAAAAATGTGAAGCAGGTGCGCCGATCCGACTGGGCGCTGCACATTTTCCTAGCGGCTCTAATCTGTAGAACCAATGTCCAACTCCAGCTGCCAGAAGGACCAGCAATCTGGCGTCGAGATGCCTTCGCGAGAACAGCTGGGGGATGCCGGCCACCCGCATCCAGATTCCATCCTTAGTGTCGACCTATCTTGACTGGCTGCGCGGACAGGACAAGCCTCGCACTTTATGGGGATCTACAATCGTGATCTGCCATCCACCAAGATTGTTGCGCCAATCCTTCCAGTATCAAACAAAGCGTCGGCAATTTTTTGCGAATTGCACATGGTTGCCGCTTCGCGCAAAAATTGTCGTGCCACAGTAGCACCTCTCGATCCACTGCGGAACGCGGGTATACTAAATGTCAAAGCTTATTTTTGATTTCAATTAAAAATAATCGGCCTATGCTTTAATATTAACTATATAATATTTTGAGAAGGTAGTTAATCAGCAAATTATTTTTTGGTAATCCTAAGTACATTTTATCAATAACCATTTGTTGCTTCGCAGCATAGTTGCATTCGAAATCAATCTGGATCGGAGAAGGGGGCATTTCCAACGGGCCATCGTTGAAAACATAACGCATCGCGAAATAGGGAGGAAACTATGAATCGCGAAATAAATGGCGACAATCCATTACAGGATGCCCCATATACCCCCGAGGAGATCGGTTCCGGTATCGGAAACACTGGCAATCGGCCAGCATTGCGGCGGGTCCTGGGAATGCCGGCCCTTATCGCGTTTGGCTTGGCATACATGGTGCCGCTTGCCGTTTTCGACACGTACGGCATTGTAACTACCGTCACGGAGGGACATCTGCCAACTGCCTATGCGCTCACCCTGATGACCATGTTCTTCACGGCCTACAGTTATGGCCGAATGGTGGAGGCGTACCCTGTAGCCGGATCGGCCTATAGTTATGCAAGAAAAGCGTTTGGTGGCCACATAGGCTTCATGGTTGGGTGGGCCTTACTGCTGGATTACATCTTTCTGCCGATGCTCAACTTTATTTTAATCGGCATATATATGTCGCAATATTTTCCTGCCATATCTCCACATTTGTGGGTTATTGGCGCGATCCTGCTCGTGACCAGTCTGAATATTCTCGGTATCAAGATCGTGTCGGGAATGAATTTCCTCATCATTGCCTTTCAGCTTATCTTCCTGACCGTATTCCTTACACTTTTCCTGACATCTTTCGGACGATATGGCACGACTTCGATCCTTGCGCCATTCTATAGCTCGGACATGAAGCTTGGGACGATCGTGGCAGGTTCGGCGATCCTGTGCCTTTCGTTTCTAGGCTTTGACGCGGTCTCTACGCTCTCGGAGGAGGCCCGCGAGCCACGCCGCACCATTCCTCGCGCCATCATGCTATGCACGCTCATAGGCGGGCTATTGTTTATTATAGCATCCTGGACCGGGCACATGATTTATCCCGACTGGCGCTCGTTCCCCGATCCGGACTCGGCCTCGCGGGACGTAATGAGCAAAGCTGGCGGGGCTTTCCTGGTCAGTTTCTTCACAGCCGCCTATATGTCGGGCACATTCGCTTCGGCCATGGCTGCACAAGCCAGCGTGTCCCGTATTCTTTATGCGATGGGGCGTGATCGAGTACTCCCGCAAAACGTGTTTGGTGCCATTAGTCGCAAGTTTGGTACGCCTGTCTGCGCGATACTGGTCGTAGCGACCACATCGCTCTTGGCCCTGACCATCGAACTCGAACAGGCTGCCAGCATGATCAGCTTTGGTGCTTTGGCAGGGTTTTCGTTCGTCAATCTTGCGGTAATCAAGACCGGCTTTCTGGATGGGAACAGACGCCAAGGGTGGGATGCAATTCGCTATGGGGTGCTACCAGGTATCGGCTTTCTGCTAACACTATGGCTGTGGGCCAATCTGTCGGCCAACACATTTGATGTGGGCTTGATTTGGTTGGGAACGGGCTTCCTTTACCTGCTCTATCTAACTCGCGTATTCAAACGCTCTGTCCCACAGCTACGACTACATGATCTCTGATCCGCGTAATACCGGGATCAAAAATCCATGCCTCGCCACCAGTCCGATCCCAGATCAGTTCGGGCAGGGATTGCCAGAAGCGATTTTGAGCAGAAGTGTGAGCGGAGAAACGGAAGCGTCTCTCGTTGGAGAGACTTGAATTTGGAATTCCATGTCGGAGAGAAGTATGAATCAGCCCGCGATCATGAGTGGTGCGACGGTTGCCGTGACCACCGAGCCGCCACGTGCTTTCTATGCGGCGATAGTTGATATGAACGGCATTCTTCGCGGCAAGCGTCTCCCTTGGCGCAAGCTTGAGGTCACACTTCGCAGCGGCACGCGAATGCCGATGTCATCTGTGGGGGTAGACATCTGGGGCACAGACGTTGTTGGTACGCATCTCACGTTGGAGAAAGGGGACCTGGACGGTATATGCCATCCGACAGGTCGCGGTCTGTGTGATCTGGGATGGGCAGAGAACGGCGATCAGCCACTGCTCCATTTGTGGATGAGTAAGGAGGATGGCAGTCCTTACTTCGCGGACGCGCGACATTTGTTGGCCGAAGTACTGAAGCGCTATGATGTGCTTGGTTTGCGTCCCGTTGTAGCAACCGAAATCGAATTCTACTTTTTCGATGACCAACCGAAAGGGGCAATGGAAGTCATATATGACGCTGTGCCTCCGGCGTTTGACAATATCTATTCGGTGGCTGAGCTCGTCCAGGCCTCGGCAGTTCTAGAGAAAATATACGCTCACGCGGCCGCGTGTAACATACAGGTCGAAGCCGCCACGTCTGAGGGCGCGCCAAGGCAATTCGAGTTCAACCTTCTGCATCAGGCTGATGCTCTGAAAGCCGCCGACGATGCGGTGCTTTTCAAGCAGATTATTCGAAACGTCGGCCGTTCTCATGGCTATGTCACCAGCTTCATGGCCAAACCACTCCGGGGACATGCCGGAAGCGGCATGCACGTGCATTTCTCCATTCTGGACCAAGACGGACATAACATCTTTGACGATCAGAGTTCGCGGGGAGGTGACGCGTTGCGCCATGCAGTTGGCGGTCTGCTCGACAGCATGGCCGAAATGACTCTGGCTTTCGCGCCGCATCTGAACTCCTACAGGCGGTTATGTCCCGGAGGACTGGCGCCCACAAAGATCGCCTGGGGCTATGAGAACCGCACCAGTGCTCTTCGCATCCCTGCGGGTCCTCCCTCGGCAAGACGTATCGAACATCGCGTCGCGGGAGCAGACGCCAACCCCTATATCGTCCTTGCCGCTATCCTGGGCGGGGCATTGGATGGGCTTCAGCGTAAGGTCCAGCCGCCTGGGCCGGTCACCGGAAATTCTCACAATATCAATCTATCGAACCTGGCGCGGGACTGGAAAGAATCCCTCGATATTTTCGAGGCTTCCGCAAGGGTCAAATCCATTCTGCATCCCGAATTCGTCGAAGCGTTCGTCGCATGCAAGCGACAGGAACAGGGGGTATTCGCTGATCGGGTGACCGATTTTGAAGTCCAGACCTATCGACAGTCGCCATAACGTCTATCTCGAGCCGGGATCAAAAAATATGACGGAAAACTATCCCCGCAGCTATTACGCCGCGACAGCCAACGAAATTGACCCTTTCCTAATCCTGGATGGTGACTTGGACGTTGATGTCGCCATCGTGGGCGGCGGCTTCACAGGCGTCGCCAGCGCTGTGGAGCTGGCCGAGCGTGGTGTGCGTGTGGCCCTGCTCGAAGCCAATCACGTTGGTTGGGGCGCGTCCGGGCGCAATGGTGGGCAAATCACCGGCTCGCTATCTGGCGATCGAGCCATGGAGCGGGAATTTCGTCGGACCCTTGGTAAAGAAGCGGCGGAATATATCTGGAACCTGCGCTGGCGTGGTCATGATATCATCCAGAAACGTGTGGAAAAATACGCAATCCAATGCAGCCTGAGACATGGCCACGTCCACGCGGCATGGAATATGTCTCACATTCCTGAGCTGGAGGAAATGGAGCGTGCTGCCCAGCAGCACGGCATGGGCGATCAGGTCGAGCTTGTGCGGGGTGATGCGCTCCGGGAGTATGTCGGAAGCCAGATCTATCCCGCTGGACTGGTGAACCGCCGCAACATGCATGTCCATTCCTTGAACCTTTGCCTGGGCGAGGCCGACGCCGCCCGTAATCTCGGCGCACATATCTTCAGCGAGACTCGCGTTGAGAAATTGATCTACGGTCGGCGTCCCGTGCTGGAGACTGCCCTAGGGCGCGTTACTGCCGACAGCGTGTTGATTGCCGGAAACAGCTATCACAAACTCGGTCAGCGCAAGTTGTCTGGAATGCTCTTCCCAATCTCGCTTGACATCATCGCCACCGCTCCACTGACGGATGCCTTGGCGCGCAGTATCAGCCCAAAGGGCTACGGAATCTATGACACCCGCTTTGTGCTTGATTACTATCGGGTGACCGCGGACAATCGGATGATCTTCGGCAGCGGCACAAACTATAGCGGTCGTGATACCGCAAATCTGGTCGAAGCGATCCGCCCAGCCATCGAGAGAACCTTGCCGCAGCTTCGCGATGTCGAAATCGAGTTTGCTTGGCACGGGATGGACGGTGTTTCGATCAATCGCATCCCGCAACTCGGGCGGATTAAGCCTAATGTGTACTACGCACAGGGTTATTCGGGACACGGGATTGCCACCTCTCACATAGTAGCCGAGATCATGGCCAAAGCAATCTGCGGCGATGACGCCGAGCTGGACGTTTTTGCTAACGTCCGGCATTGGCGATTTCCTGTAGGCCGCAAGCTCGGCAATCTCGGTCTGGCGATGGGTATGTGGTTCTTGCAAAAACTGGACGGTGGACGGTAGCTGCCGCCACCGGTCCTGCTTCGACAAATGCTCGATGGCTCTCTTCGGATGCGGATTGAGGGCTTTCAGCCGTTCATGCAGGCTTTTGAACCCGTTTTCCGCAATAAGACCCTTTTCGGAAGACATGGCGCGGGATTCCTCGAAGCCGGTTTTGTAAAGCGCGCGGTCGCCTAGCAGATATTCCTCCGGCACGGCATCGGCCACTTCGCCGGGGGAAGCCTTGTGAATCCAGTTCAGCGACTTGAGGAAAGCATTGACGACGCAGCCCCTTGTTGATGCGCCTCGCGCCATCGAAAACTTCTCCGCTTTTCCGAAGCAAGGCCAAGTATCGGCGATCCGCTTTTGCCGCCTATTGTGTCTGGCGGCCTCCGGCAAATGGTTGCAAGGTGCCCTCGTGATTCTGGCTACGATTGGTAACTATGAAGATATGTTTTTATGCACCGCTGAAGTCCCCTGATCATCCCGTGCCTTCAGGAGATCGGATGATGGCGCGTTTGCTGGTCCGGGCGCTGGAAATGGCCGGGCATGAAGTGGAGGTCGTCTCGCATCTGAGAAGCTTTCACAGAACGCCTGATGCCTACGCGGCATTGCGCAATGAAGCCGAGGATGAGTTGCAGCGGCTTCGCCAACGCTGGAAAAATACGCCCAAGCCGGACCTCTGGTTTTCATATCACGTCTATTACAAGTCGCCCGATCTGCTTGGGCCAACGATCTGCAAGGAACTGGACATACCCTATGTGACGGCTGAAGCCTCCTATGCCGGAAAGCGTGATGCCGATGGATGGCAGGCCGAGCAGGAAAGTGTCCGGGACGCGGTCGCAACAGCCGCCCTCAACCTCTGCTTTACCGCGCGCGACCGGGATGGTCTTGCAACCCTGATGCCCGAGGCTTCGCTTGCGCTTCTGCCGCCATTTATTGATGTTGCACCCTATCGACAGCCCGCCAACCGCGATCCCGCCGGGCTTGTAACCATCGCCATGATGCGAAACGGCGATAAATTAGCAAGTTTTGACAGGCTTGCATCGGCACTGGCGCAATTGGATGACCGGGACTGGACCTTGAGCATTATCGGCGACGGCCCCGAAAAAGCGGCTGTCCAAGCGCTTTTTTCCCCGTTCGGGGATCGGATCGAATGGGTCGGGCAGAAAAGTGAAACGGAAATCCCCGCCCTGTTGCAAGCGGGCGGCATCTATGTCTGGCCCGGCGTCGGAGAAGCCTATGGCATAGCCTATCTGGAAGCCCAGGCTGCCGGTTTGCCTGTTATTGCGCAGGCGACAGCCGGCGTCCCCGCAGTCGTCATGTCCGGCACGACCGGTCTTCTGGTCGAAGAGGGCAACATTGAAGCCTATGCCAACGCCATCCGATTGCTTCTCGACAATCCACAGGACGCCTTGGCGCTTGGACAAGCAGCCCGGCGTTTTGTACATGACGAACGGTCGCTTGAGCAGGCGGCAATCAGGATAAACGGGCTTCTGCAGGGTCTTATGCGCGAACACGAGAAGGCGAAGGGATGATGGATCAATCCACTTGGGAACCCTTGCTGTCCGAGATGCAGCGATGGTCGGATGCCGGACGTCTTGCCCGGTTCTGGCTGCGCGATGACGATGCGGTGGAGCCGACACCGGCACTGGATCGATTGATCGCGCTTTCTGACCGCTACCATGTACCGCTTGCCCTTGCGGTCATACCGGCGCCAACGGGTCAGGCGCTGGCAGAGCATCTTTCCGGCAAAAATCTTGTCACGGTCACCGTCCACGGATGGTCGCATGAAAGCCATGCCGCCGCTGGTCGGAAAAAGCAGGAGCTTGGGCCGGAACGGCCACTTGCGACGGTTCTCGGGCAGTTGGAAGCAGGGCTTTCCAAACTGGAAATGCTCTATCGCGGGCAACTCTCGCCGGTTCTGGTTCCGCCATGGAACCGGATCGATCAGAGCATTCGCATTGAGCTGGAAAAATCAGGCTTCGCCGCGCTTTCGGTTTTTGGCCCGGCCACAACCGAGCCGGGCGAAATCCCGTGCATCAATACCCATGTCGATCTTATGGACTGGCATGGAACACGCGGTTGCCGTCCGCATGGCGATCTGGTGGCCGATATAGTCACCCAGATGAAACAGCGCTTCGACGGAGATGATGAACCAATCGGCATTCTGGCGCATCATCTCGTGCACGATGAAGCGGCCTGGGATTTTCTGGACGCGCTGTTCGGCATCACCACACAAAAGCCGGGGATCGTCTGGAAGCGTTTGCCCGACGAGGTTCAGACAATCACAAGCTGACGGTCACGGGCTGCGAAGGCCATGGGAAACAGTTCCTGCGTTGCCCGCTCGCATTCATCCAGCGCGTCGTCCGTGCGGGTGGGCGCGTGGTGAAACAGCGCAAAGCGCTTCACGCCCGCGACCTTTGCAAGCCGCGCTCCGTGACGCCAGGTCGAATGACCATAGCCGAAGCAGCGTTTCATTTCGTCGTCGGTATAGGTGCAGTCATAGACCATCAGATCGGCATTTTCGATCAGCGCCAGCACATTGGGGTCGAGCTGATCCCCGACATGCTCCGTATCGTAAATGAGCGCCACCGACTTTCCCGCCCATTCAATGCGATAACCGACGCCGCCGTCGGGGTGATTAAGCTTGCCCGTGCGTATCGTCACGCCATCGCATGGGGACAAGGTGTCGCCTGTTTGAAAATCCTGAAATTCGGCTGTGGCTTTCCAGATATCCGGCGCGATGGGAAAGAATGGCGGGCGCATGAACTGATTGAGCAGCTCGCGGGTTGTCATTTGGCCATGCAGATGGCCGGACCAGAATTTCACCCGCGCCGCAGGATTAAACACCGGGTGGAAGTATGGCAGACCCATGATGTGGTCGTAGTGCGAATGCGTGAAAAACAGGTCGTACTGCAATATGCCTTCCGCAGTCATCGCCTCTCCGGCTTCCCGGATACCCGAACCGGCATCGAAGATCAGCCTGCGCGAACCACACTGCAACTCTATGCAGGACGTATTTCCACCATAGCGCTCGAAATCAGGGCCCGAAACAGGAAGGCTCCCACGCGTTCCCCAGAATCGGACCGTTATTTCACTATCCGTCATCGTACTCGCCACTCAATATAGCCCCGCCTGCGTTCGGCCGGGTGCAAATGCCACATTCAATCCACTGGCAGGCGATAGCAATCTGTTTTTTAAACTTTATGACATCTATTATCCACTGCCCACCGGAACAGGAATTCCTCCTTCATGTCCCTTGCCATGTTGCCGACCATTGCCGTCATCGCCGACGCACATTTCCACGATCTCTATGGCGATTATGATTTCAAGGGAATTGAAACCGAAAACGGCCTCATGACTGCGCGGGGGCTGACCGATACGGTTCGCTCGACACGCGTTTTCAACGAAAGCTATCATGCGCTCAGCGCAGCACTCGATGAGGTTGCCAGACGCCAGATCAAGCAGGTTGTCCTTCTGGGTGATTATTCCGACGATGGCCAGGTCTCGACGCTTGCCGCGCTTCAGCGCGTGCTCGATTCCTATCGGCATGCCCATGGGATGGTTTTCACCGCGGTTCCCGGCAATCACGATATTTTCGGCCCCGCCGGACGCCATCACGGCAAGCGCCTGCTAAACGCTGACGGCAGCTACACTTTCGTGGCAAGCAGCACAGAGTTCATCGATAACGAGGCAAATGGCTTTGTTCTTACGCCCAAAATGTACTGCAAGGGCTATCCTGAAGGCTTGCAGACGATAAGCGGTCTCGGCTTTTTTCGCAGGGAAAGCGACCTGCATTGGGAAACGCCTTTTGGAACAGACGATGCGCCTGATAGCCGACTTTATCGTGTAACCTCGCCGGACGGTCGTAACCGCTACACCCTTATGGATGCGTCCTATCTGGTGGAACCGGTGCCCGGTCTCTGGCTGCTTATGCTTGATGCCAATGTCTTTGCGCCACGCGATGGAGACTTTGCGGACGGAGAAGCGCGAGCCTTCGTGGACAGCACCAATGCTGGCTGGAACGCCATGATGGAACATAAGCAGTTTCTCTTTCAATGGATGCAGGACGTGGCCCGACGCGCGCGCGAAAGCGGCAAATGCCTGCTTGCCTTTTCGCACTATCCGGCCATCGACATGCTGAACGGCACGAGTGCGGATGAGTTTTCGCTCCTTGGCCCGACCGGAGCTGTCAAAAGAACGCCCGCACCGGCAACGGTGGAAGCTGTTGCGAAGACCGGAATTGGCGTCCATTTCAGCGGCCACCTGCATATCAACGATACGGCAAAGGCAAAAGTCGGCCAGGATTGGCTGATCAATGTCGGCGTGCCGTCGCTTGTGGCCTTTCCGCCCGCCTTCAAGATCGTCAAGGCAATCGGCAGCGACATCCATATCGAAACGGTCATGCTCGACGGGCTTGCCCGGGACGTTAATCTCGACAAACAATACCGAACGGAACTGGCGGTTACCCGCAAGGACGTCGGCGCCATTCTCGATACGCCGGACTATGGTTCGTTTTTATCCGAACATGTGCAGCAGCTCGTCATTCACCGCTATCTGCGCAAGGAATGGCCGAAAGATCTGGCTATGGTCGCCAAATTTCTGATGCTGACCGATCTGCTGCCTCTGGTAGGGCAGACTTCATCCATGGGCATGGACGAGGCGACCGGCATATTCATCGCTATATGGAAAGATCGTGTTTCAGAGGACGAAATCAGGGCTTTCTGTGCCGAACATGCCCTGCATGACGAGACACTTCAAAGCTTATCGTTTGTGGATTTGCTGGGCGACTGGTACCGCCTGCGCAAGGCAAGCGAACTGGCGCTTGGGTGGATATGTCCGCACCGGCTGCGCATCTACAAGACATTCATCGCGCTTTTTGCGTTGAGAACCGACGAGCCGGGCAGCTTGCAGGAAAAAATCGGTATTCTGTTGCGCATGATGGCGGCTTATCTGGGCGACCTGCCTTCACGTAATTTTCGGATCGATCTCAGCGACGGCTCCATCCAGTCTGCCTAGAGCGCATTCCGAAAAGTGTGAAACGGTTTTCGGAAAAAATGCGCGGTAAAATAAATAGTTAGAGCGCCGATCTGATCCAATCAGATCGGCGCTCTAATGCCGACTGCGCTCCTGCGTCAGTTCTGCTGTGGTCTGGCTCAGCCTGTTGGCCAGAACCCGCATGATTTCGATCGTCATTTCGGGATAATCGGCCAGCAGCTTCAGGAAGTTTTCCTTGTTGATGCGCAGAGCCTCAAGCGCCGTGGACGCCGTCACCGTTGCGGTGCGCGATACGTCGCACAAAATGCCGATCTCGCCCACGATTGAATCATGCTGCGCTTCCGCGATCTTGATCGCTCCGTCCGGCGTGTCGACGAGAATATCGGCATTGCCCGAAAGAATGACATAGGCTGCGTCCGCCACATCACCCTGTTGAAAGAGCGACTGATTGGCCTTGTAGCTGACCCGGTCGGAGGTAAAGGCGAGAAGCTTCAGCTTCGCCGGCGCTACACCGGCAAAAAGCGGAATGCGTCGCAACATCTCCACTTCGTCTTTTAGAAGCATGAACCCACCATTTCCTTCCCCCTGCTCTCCAGATCGATCCCACGGCAACCGCCGGACAGGTCTATTGCGCCACCAGTTCCTTGAACACGCCACCCTCCGCGAGCAGCGCCTCGTAGGTGCCATCCTGAACCAGACGACCGCCTTTGAATACGATAACGCGATCAAAATTACTGGCGAGAGGAAAATTACTCAAAGCCCATATTATAGCGGGCGTATGTCCCTCTTTATGGAGATTTTGCATAATATTTTCCGCGATCTGAATTTGTATCCGCTGGTCCAGCGCCGGCAAGGGTCTGCTGAAGATCACGTAATCCGCATGCTTGAGCAGGGCGCGCGCCACATTGATCTTCTGGCGCTGGACGCTTGTCAGGCGTTTTCCGCCTGAGCCGACGTCGAAATCAAGCCCTATCGAAAGGATCGCCTCGGACTGGCCCAGATCCTCGAAAAGGTCGATCAGGATCGCCCGGATGCGTCCCATGGCATCCGCCTGCCCGTAACTCACCTTGCCGAAAAGCAGATTGTCGAGCAGGCTAGCGCTCGAAATAAACCTGTCCGGATGATAGGTCTCGATCACGGCTTGCAGGTCGGGCGGCATGTCCTGCGCCACCTGTTTTCTTGCCGCAACGATCTTGGCTTTCAGGGCATCGGTCAGCAAGCCGAAGCGATGGCGCGGTTCGATATAGGCGAAGCTCAGGCGAGCGATGCTGCCCCAGTCCTCCGGTGAAACGGCTCCCACCTCGACATCTTTCAATTTCTGCAGCAGCAGCTGGTAGTCCGGAATATCCTCCGGACGCATGAATGTCAGCTGTTGAAAAAACGGGTGGTCGGGCGGCAGATCCCGGAAAAGTTCGATCGCGTTCTCCGCAATTTCGCGACCCATATGATAAAGATCCACATGGAGATCGTTTTCGCTCATGACCTTTTTGAAGAAAGGATGCGCCGCCAGTTGCCGGATCGTCATGGACGAACGGTCGAGCACGCCGAAAAGCATATTTTCGCCGACAGTTGCCTGCGGATTATAAATATCCGGCTCGAATGGAACGACAAGATCGGCAAGCTCTTCCTGTTCAAGCCTGTCGCGCAAGGCCTGCCGGAATTCCACGATACGATCCACCAGCGCCGGATGCGCAATCGTATCGACCTGTGAGCGCAGCGCCAGATCGATGATGTCCTGCTTGATCATCACGGCCTCCAGCACGGGGCGCACGACCTTGTAGAGCTCGGATGCGTCCGATATGCCCATCGACCCGTAATCGACCCAATCGCTGTTCAGGTCGAAGGCGGGATTCTTCGCTCTCTTCGCCTCTTGGACCTGCCAGTGTCGCTCCATCGCCGCAGCCCCGTCGTACTGGACTTCGGTCAATGGCGCGTGCTTGAGGCCGTAGAGCAGATTGTCGCGCAGCGACCCGCTGAAGAAATAGGCATCTGACGAGGCATAGGCGATGCGGCGACCCGTGACCGATTCCGGCAGGGCAAAAATATCGTGCCCGTCAATGGTCAGCCGTCCTGAATCGGGCCAGACAAGCCGCGCCAGAAGCTCGGCGAAAACCTCGGTGCCGCTGCCAGCCGGTCCGATGACGGCAACCGTCTCGGTCGGGCGGATTTCGATATTGAGATTTTCGAGCAGGCGTCCGCCACTATCATCCAGAACCGTTACATTGGATGCAACGATTGAATGGTTCAGCGGCGGGGTTGTCTGGTACTCGACCGCATGGATTTTCGGATCGATCAGATTATCGACGCTGAACTGCTCGACGACCTGCGCATATTTAACCTGCACGTCCTGCCGCGACTGGTCCCAGTCGATCAGTTCCTTCAAAGGTCCCGGAAGGTCCTTGTAGGCATTGATCACTGCCACAAGCTGACCGATATCGAGACGGCCTTGCAGGGCAAAGATGCCACCGAGCATGTAGAAAAGGAACGGCGTGACCTGCGCCAGGAAGTTATTGATGAACTTGACCAGAAACTTCCACTGGTAAAGATCATAGCGGATCTTGAAGATGCGCCCCAGCCGCTCGGCGATATCGGCGCGCTCGAAATTGGACGTATCATTGCTGTGAATGGTGCTGATGCCATCGACAATCTCACCCACCCGCCCCGAAAGCTGACGGGCCGTAAGCTGGCGCTGGCGTCCCAGCTCCAGCAGGCGCTTGCGCATTCTGGGGATGATGATGCCCTGCACCGCGACGATGGCGGCTGCGATCATACCGAGCCAGAAATTCTGCATCACGATGAAGATCAGCGCCGTCAGCGCCTGCCCGCCCAGAAGAGCGGGCTGCACGAACGCATCGCCGGTGAAACCGCCCATCGGCTCCACTTCGTCCTTGATCATCGTCGCGATTTCCGCCGAGCGGACCCGCTTGAAATGATGGGGCGGAAAACGCAGAACTCGGTCGATCAACTCGAAGCGAATGCGTCGCAGCATGCGCTCGCCAAGGCGACCTTTATAGGTGTTGATATAGAGCTTGAAGAGGCCATTGACGACGACAAGAAGCAGGAAGACCAGGCTGAGGCCCACCAGCATCTCGATGCGGTTGAGCTGCAAGCCGCCGAAGAACACCACCTCTCCGAAATAGGGGATGTTATAGGCGATGCGCATGAAGGTCTGCGTCGCACCCGGCGTCTCGAACCCGCTGCCCTGAATGGGCCCGTTAATAATCTGCTTGGGCAGGTCGAACGACAGGAAATAGGGGATCATCGACAGTGCGACGACCAAAAGAATCCATGCCTGCTGAAGACGTGTCGAGGACCAGATATAGCGGGCGAGGCTTTTTTCCATGGGGCACCAGACGTCAGATCAACAGGATGCTTTTTCTTCCTATATGCGATTAATGAAAACTACTCTATCTTTTTGTTTATACCGGTAAAATCGTTCGCTTGGCACAGTATACGGCAAACAAGCACGCGATTTTCACCGGGTTAAACACCAGCTGGCGTCAAGCCAGCAAGGCCGCCTGTTCGGCTGAAACCACATAGACCCGAAGTGGATTTGATCGCCCGCGAATTGCAATATCTTCCGCCTCCAGATCTTCGACCGTCATGCCGGCGCGGGTTGCGACGGGTTCCGACAGGACGATTGCCGCCTGTTGTTCCTTGGCGACGCTTTCCAGCCTGCTGGCAACGTTGACGGTATCGCCCACCGCCGTCAGCCCCTTCACCTTGTCGTAGCCCATGGTTCCGACAATGGCAGGGCCGGTATGGATGCCGATGGCGACCCGCAATGGCAGCGAAAGTTCATCCGCCATTTCCTCGTTGAGGCGCTCTATATCCCGCACGATCTGCGCTGCGGCGGCAAGGGCATTCCGGCAACCATCCTCGCTTGATCCGCGCAACCCGAACAGCGCCATGGCGCCATCCCCGATGAATTTATCCAGCCTGCCATCGACTTGCTGAACCGCCTGCCCGACAATTGCAAAATATCGGTTCAGAAGGAAAACGACATCGTAAGGCAGCTTGGTTTCTGCCAGCTGTGTGAAGCTGCGCAAGTCGCAAAACAGAACCGTAATGTCCCGCTCCTGCCCGGCGACGGTCAATTGCGCCGCGCCCTCCGAAGCGATGTCGGGGTCCGGCATGAGCAGGGGCACGACGCTGACATCTTTTTCCGGGCGCAATTGGCAACCGAGGCGAACATCGCCGTCGGCACCGATACGATGCAGCGTTTCCTGTTCGATGGAACCGGGTTCCGGCAATTCGTCGCCGCCCTTGACCACCCTGACGCGGCAGGTGGAGCAACGGCCTTTGCCGCCGCATATCGAGTAATGCGGAATCCCCGCAGACCGGCTGGCTTCAAGAATGCTGAAGCCGCGTGGAACAGCTACGATTTCGCCGCTGGGATAAGTGACCCTGATCTGGTTTGCCCATTCCCGCCGGCTGCGCATGGCGCGGCACATAAACAGCAGCGCCAAAGCCGCGCCGAACAGGCCGTAAAGCGCCAGCCTGATTTGAAACTGGCTTGCCGCGTCAATGGCGCGCGAAAGCCGTGTGGTCTCGCCGCCGGACAAGGAGGCCGCTTCCACCGGAATACTGGCCAGCAACCGCCCGGAATTTGCAAATCCGAGCAAAGCAAGGACAGGCAACAGAATGGCCATGCTCAACAAAAGCGGCGCGGTGCGTTGAAACCAGCGGCGCGGGCGAAGCCAGAAATAGATGCCGATACATCCGTGCGTCCACGCGACGAGAAGAGCGACGCTCTGCTTCATACCGTTGAAAGGCGACGCCACCCACAGCGTATGAATGACACTTCGATAGGTATCGCTATAGCCCACCAGCTCATGCCGGATGCGGGTGCCGATCACATGTTCCATGATCAGAAGCGGGATCAGCAGGCCCAAGAGAATCTGCATGGTTTCGCCGAATGGCAATTTCAGCGAGCGCCGCTTGTAGAGCGAGCGAAGCACAAGGCTCAGATGGATGAAAATAGCGCCGTAGAGCAGCGTTGTTCCAACCGGATTGCGCCAAACAAGCAGAAAGAGCAGCCTGCCTTTTTCCGCCGCATTCAGCGAAATCAGATTCAGCGCGTGATTGCTCATGTGCAGCGCGAGGAACGTTACCATGACAAGGCCGGATGCCAGCCGAGCTTTTCGCAACAGACGCTCGGATGGAAAACGGGCTTTTGTCGGTGCTGTCATTCAGGCTTTGAACCGGTTTCTGGTAGGCCGCGCATATTGGCAGTCATCTTATAGCATGTCTGACCAACGGGGAATCCGCATTCGCGTATATCTTATTGGAGAGAACGAAGGTAGCGGGCCGTTTTTCGGGCTCCGTCGAGATCCAGCGCGGCGGCGGGCGGCGGCGGATTTTCAAGCGCTTCAGTAATGGCATCGCTTAAAACCTGAACATCGAGACGATCTTCGGAAATGGCAATGGCAAGCCCCATTTCCTCAAGGCGCTCAGCCCTTACCGCCTGCTCCGTTTCCCCGCCTTGCGTGAACGGCACCAGAATGGCCCGGCATCCCGCCTGCAACAGATCGCAGACCGTGTTATATCCGGCTTGCGATACCGAAACCTCGGCTCCCTGCAATAGCGATGGAAAATCCTTGCGGAAGCGCACGACCTGCACATTGGACGGGCTGTCTTGCAGGAGCTTCTGGAAATCGGCTTCCGGCAGGTTGGGGCCAGCGATGACACACCAGCTGCGCTGCGTGTGCTGTCGGGCAGCGCCAATCGCGGCGTTCACCAATGCGGCCCCCACCGCGCCGCCGCCCGCGGAGACGACAATATCGAATTTTTCTGCGCTGGCAGGCGCGGGTGGAGCCGCAACCAGACCCGTATGAACGATGCGGTCGGCAATCTCTTCCGCCAGCGGAAAACTATAGGACAAAGGCACGAAATTCTCATCGCCATGCACCAGAACACGGTCAAAGTGGGCCTTGATGAGAGCAACCGTTTCCTCGTTGCGGCCCGGTTTTGTCCGCTGCTGAACAATGTCGCGCACGGACGTGATGAGCTTCGGGCGCGGCGTGGAATTTTCGATGGCCTCGATCAGCGGAATAAGCTCAAACCGCATCTGCCGCCGTCCGAACGGAAAGGCCTCGATAATGACTATATCCGGCTTCAACCGGTGAAATATCTCCAGCAGCTCATCCCGCCGCCGCGCCAGAAAAGCTTCGTCCGCATGCTGGCCATTTTCATCGGCAAGACCGGAAAAACCGGCATTGCTGGCAACGACCGGAGGCAGCGCAATTGCCGCAATACCATCCGCCGGAAACCCCGGAACGGGAAGGCCGCCTGTCACCACGGTCACGTCGAAACCGTCATCCTTCATTGCCGACGCAATGCGGCTTGCCCGCGCAATGTGCCCGATCCCCAGAAGGTGCTGCACATAAAACAGGACTTTCGGACCGGGCGTTTCAGGGCTGCCGCTCATGCTTTCATCCATTCCCGCTCAAACAGATCCGTTAGCTGCCGGATGCTGGCGTGGTGATCGAAATGGTGGCGAACACGATGCTCTGCCGCCGCCCCCAGCCGATGGCGCAATTGTGGGTCTGCCGCAAGCCGGGCCAGCGCGGCAGCAAAAGCTTGCGCGTCTTCGGAAGGCACCAGAAGGCCGTTTTCGCCGTCGCTCAACAGTTCCGGGACACCAGATATGTTGGTCGAGACACAGACAAGATTCTGGCTTGAGGCTTCGACAATCACATTCGGCAGCCCGTCGCGGTCGCCATCGGCCGTGATCCGGCATGCGAGCGCGAAGATGTCCGATTGACGGTAATGCTGCAGCACTTCTTCCTGCGCCAGCGCGCCTTTCCATTCGATCCGGTCGGCGAGGCCAAGGGTTTCAGCCAGTGGCTTCAAACGAGCCAGTTCATCGCCGCCGCCAATATGCGTGAAGCGCCAGTGTAGACCGGGCGGCAACAACGACAGAGCATGCAAAAGCACGTCATAGCCCTTCTTGGGCACCGCCCGCCCGACGCTGAGGATACGCAGCGGATCGCGGGCGTCGGTTCCGTCTCGCGACGAGCGCGGCCTCTCGAAGAGGCCAAAGCGGTCGAGATCAAGCCCGTGATAGCTCAGATGGACCGCTTCCTTGCGCGGGGTGAGGCCACGCATATGCTCATAGCCGGTACGCGTGCAGGTGACGCTCCAGCGGGCGCGCCCGAGCTTTTCCGCCAGCTCCCAGTCCGGCGAAGTCCAGATATCCTTGGCGTGCGCAGAACATGTCCATGGCACGCCGGTCAGAAGGCTTGCATAGGCCGTCACCGAGGCCGGTGTGTGGATGAAATGCGCATGCAACCATTCGCCCCCGTCCGGCCATTCATGGGCAAGCACCATCGCCTGTCCCAGCCGCCGCACGCGGTTGGGCGTTAAATCCCGCCGCAAATCCTTCCAGAACTGGCGCAAAAGCGGACGAAAGCCGGGGCGACGCCAAGCCGCCAGAAATCCACGCCAGACCCGCAACGGCTCCTCATAAAGATATTCCGGCAGATAGACGACGCGGGCCTTGATCTCGTCATGGATCGGGTGCCGTTTCTTGTCGGTCGGACGGCGCATCGAAATGAGCGTCAGGTCGAAGCCGGCACGCTCCAGCCCCAGAAGTTCCTGCGCGATAAAAGTTTCCGAAAGGCGCGGATAGCCCTTCAACACCACAAGCAATTTTCGACGAACAGGCATGGATGCCGGATTATTTTGCAGCAATGAGTATCTCCGCAGCCGCCTTCTGCTCGCTCTCATCCAGCCATTTCCCGACAATTTGGGAAATATGCGATAGCCCTTCCAGACGCATATCACTATTGCCCTCCGATGGCGGCACCCGGTCGGGCAGACGTTGCAGAACATCTGCCAGACGTTGCGGATTGGCGGCCTCCTCCGGAAGCAGCATTTCGATCAGATTGAGCTCGGCCGCCCGGCTGGCGCGGATCAATTGTTCCTCCCGCGGCTCAGTGCGCGGAACGATCAGCGCCGGCTTGTCGAACGACAAGATCTCGCAATAGGTGTTGTAGCCGCCCATGGCGACCACGGCTTTTGCACCGGCGATCAGGTCTTCCATGCGGTTATCGAACTCGATCACTTCGAGATGGGGAATATTCTGGGCGCTTTTACGCAGCCTCGTCCGTTCCTTTGCAGGCATATAGGGGCCGAGAACGATGAAGGCGCGATGGTTGAGTTCCGGCACTTGTCGATAGGCATTGATGACATTGCGCACCAGATCTGCGCCATCGCCGCCACCCCCGGTCGTGACAAGAATATAGTCTCCCTCCGGGACATGTGGCGACGATGTCTTGTCCTGTGCGAGGCTGCGCTGGAGAAAACCAACGAAATTCATCTTGCGGCGAACGCTCTCCGGCACGTCCATGTCGACCAGCGGATCGTAGAAATCCGGCGGCCCGTAAACCCAGATATTGTCGTAATACCGGTCGATCTTCTCGATAACGTCGTTCTTCTTCCACTCCGCTTCCAGAAGATGCGGCGCATCCATCACCTCGCGCAGACCCAGAACAAGCTTGGTGCCGCGGGCCTTGAGATAGGCCAGCGTTTCCTCCACTTCGCCCTTCAGCCCCATCGGCTCCTTGTCGACGATGAAGATATCGGGCTGGAAGGTCTCCGCCGTATGGCGAATGATCGACTGGCGCATCTTGAGCGTTTCATGGAGGTCGATATGGCGGGCCATCGACGTATATTCGCCATTGCGCAGCTTGATGACGCTCGGCACTTTCACGAAATCGACACGGGCGCGATAATCGAAAGCGCCCGCGATCGTGGCGCCCGACATGATCAGAACGTTCAGTCCACGATAATCCTCGACCAACGCATGCGCGATGGTTCTGCAACGTCTTAAATGCCCCAGCCCGAACGTATCGTGACTGTACATGAGAATACGCGCATCCTCAAAACGGCGCATCATGTTCAAAACCTTTCCGGTGCAGGACATGCTTGCAGCTCATTCAAGGTGAAATATTCAGAACCGGTAAAGACGGCGATGCTGGGAAAATGCACGCGGTGTGGCCTCATGATTGCGTTTATCTGTAAGGATCAGCTGCATCGCGCAAGCCATCTCCCAAAAAATTGAACGCGAGAATGACTAGAATGACGGGAACCATGGGCAGAAGCAGCCAAGGATAGAACGCGATGACACTGACGTTGCGGGCCTCGGTTAAAAGGATTCCCCAGCTCGTTATAGGAGGTCTAAGCCCAAGTCCTAGAAAACTCAACGCTGTTTCCCCAAGAATCATTCCGGGGATCGATATGGTGGCCGCCGCAATCAGATGCGACATGAAGCCGGGCACGAGATGCCGACCGATGATGCGCGGGCTGCTTGCCCCCATCAGTTGGGCAGCCAGAACGTAGTCCTCCTCGCGCAGCGCAAGGATTTTCGAGCGAACGGCGCGCGCAAGTCCGGTCCAGTCCAGCATGCCCAGAATGATGGTAATGCCGAAATAGATCAGGATCGGGCTCCATGAAATCGGCATCACCGCTGAAAGCGCCATCCACAATGGCAGGCTCGGCAAGGCCTGCAAGACCTCGATGATCCGCTGGACGATCAGATCGAACCAGCCGCCGCGATAACCCGCAATGCCGCCGATGATAATGCCGAGCACGAAGCTGATAGTGACGCCCAAAAGGCCGATGGTCAGCGAAATCCTCGCGCCATAAATGATACGGGACAGCACGTCGCGGCCAAGGCGATCAGTGCCAAAAAGAAACATCTGCCCATCCGGTGCCGGACAGACCAGATGAAAATTGCTGCTCAACAGCCCCCAGAACCGGTAATTGTCGCCCCGGCAGAAGAAACGCAGCCGCTGCACATCCGCTCTGTTTTCAGTGTAGACGCGCCGCAGCGTATCGATATTGAGGGTCATCTGGCGACCATAAACGAATGGCCCGACGAATTTTCCTTCGTGAAACAGATGCACCCTTTGCGGAGGGGCATGGATGAAATCGACGTTGCGCGTATGCAGATTATACGGCGCCAGAAATTCCGCGATGACGATGGCGCCATAGAGCAGGATCAGGAAAATGCCGGATACAAGCGCAAGCTTGTGACGCCTGAACTTCCACCACATCAACTGGCGGTTGGACGCGAGATGGATTTTCGCCTGCGCATCCGTCATCTTCTCGACGGAATATGGATCGAACGGCGCGTCTGACACGAAATGCGGAAGCGGCGCGCCCGGCGGCGGAAGCATGGTGCTCATTTTCTGTGCCCCCCTTGCAGCCGGATGCGTGGATCCAGGATCGCCAGGGCGATGTCGGATATGAGCATTCCGATAACCGTCAGAAACGCAAGGAACATCAGGAAAGACCCGGCCAGATACATGTCCTGGCTTTGCAGCGCCTTGATCAGCATCGGCCCCGTGGTTTCCAGCGACAGCACGATTGCCGTGATTTCGGCGCCCGATATGATCGTCGGCAAGATGGAGCCGATGTCGGCCACAAAGAAATTGAGCGCCATGCGCAGCGGATATTTAACCAGAGCGCGGAACGGATGCAGGCCCTTGGCCCGCGCCGTCATGACATATTGCTTCTGCAACTCGTCCAGAAGATTGGCGCGCAACCGCCGGATCATGCCCGCAGTTCCGGCGGTTCCGACGATGATCACCGGAATCCACAGATGCTCCAGAATGGATTTCGCCTTCGCCCAGCTCATGGGTTCGGCAATATATTTCTGATCCATCAGGTGACCGATGGACGTCCCGAACCAGATATTGGCGAAATACATCAGGATCAGCGCCAGCATGAAGTTCGGAATGGCGATGCCGAGCAGCCCGAACAGCGAAAACCCGTAATCGCCCCAGCTATATTGATGCGTCGCCGAATACATGCCGATGGGAAAGGCGATCAGCCAGGTCAGGACAATGGTACAGAATGAGACGAGGATCGTAAGCCACAGCCTGTCGCCGACCACCTCGCTGACCGGCAGCTGATATTCGAACGAATAGCCGAAGTCCCCCTGGAGCATTCCGCCCAGCCAATAAAAATAGCGCACGACCGGTGGCTTGTCGAAACCGTACTGGCGGCGCATCGCCTCGATTTCCTGAAGATTGACCGTTTCGCCCTGTGCCTGAAGCTCGGCAATCTGGCTTTCGAAGAAATTTCCCGGCGGCAGCTCGATGATCGTGAAGATAAGCGCCGAGATAATCAGCAAGGTCGGGACCATGGCGGCGATGCGCCAGAGAATATAGCGCAGCATCTCAGCCCTCTCCCGCCAGTTTTTGCTTCGGGCCCTCGGGCGTGTCGGCCAACCAGAACGTATCCGGCATATAAACGCCCAGAAACGAAGTCGGATTGAAGCCCCATAATCCTTTTTCCGGGACATTGCGCAGATAGGATGTATGCAGGATCGGCTGCGGCGTGCCATTGACCAGACCGATCGAGAACACCTGATCGGTGAAGATCGAAAGCATCTTGTGCCAGATTTCGGAGCGCTCGCTCATATGCGCGGAGGAGCGCCATTGCTTCTGTAGCGTACAAAGCTCGACCGCTTCGGGCAGATCAGGTGCCTTGCCCTTTGCGCCGAGCGACAGCTGATACATGCCCCAGAGCGGCCATTGCAGCTGATCGTCGGAGCTTGGCGCCAGTTGGGCAGGATTCATATCTGCGGTGGCAACGGCGTTCTCAAGCCCGAACCATATGGACATCATGATCCGCCCGCCCATGGCGCGGGACCGGAAAATATCACGCTGGCTGGTGCGGGTGAACAGCGCTATGCCGATCTTGCGCCAATGATCCGTGACCAGTTCCAGCACGTCCGTATCCAGCGTGCTTTCACCTGCCGATTCAATCGTGATCTGCGCGAGCCGTCCGTCCGGCAACAGGCGGATGCCGTTCGCATCGCGCCTTTGCAGACCGGCTTCATCGAGCAGCGCATTGGCCTGATCGGGATCGTGTTGAATCCACGCATTGGCATATTCAGGCTTATAGAGTGGGCTTTCCGGCAGCAAGGTGTCGGCGCTGGGCGTACCCAGTCCATAAAACACCGCCATGTTGATCTCATGCCGGTCAATGCCAAGCGAAAGAGCCCGCCTGACGCGAACATCCCTGAAAAGACCGCGCCACACATCGTCCGCGCAGTTGAGATTGGGCAGGATCGCGAGACGTGATCCGCGTATCAGCTTCCATAAATGGACTTTCACGGGATAGCGTTTTTCGGCATCCTTCAGAAAGGCATAGTCCGTAAAATCGATATTCGTTGCCTGAAGATCACTCTCTCCGGCACCGGCCTTGGCCGGAATGATGGAGGATGAACTGACATTGAGGATAACCCGGTCGATATAGGGCAACTGCCGCCCGTTCTCATCAATGCGATGGAAATAGGGATTGCGCTCGAACACGAATTGTTCGGCTGGCGGCGCGGTCATGTTGCGCCATGGATCGAGAACCGGCAGTTCAGGATTTTCCGGTCGATACTGGCGTGAAACCTTCGTGTGAAGCTCGGTCCATTTCTTGACGCGATACAGATTCATGAGCGACGAGAGGCGGAACGGATCCTGATATTTCGGATGGAACTGGCGCAGATAATGAAACGGCCCGGCAAGGACTATGGGCTGTGTGGCCGCCAGACTGGGTAAAAAATCCGGGTTCGGCGATTGCCAGCTATAACGGACAGTCCGCTCATCAATCAGCTCAAATTGCGGCAGCTTGCCATCGATGCGCAGTTCGAGCGCACCGCCATCCGGCGTCAGATCCGGGTTGAGAATGACATCATTCCACCAATAGGCAAAATCCAGGGCTGTAAACGGTTGGCCATCCGACCATCGATGCCCTGCGCGCAGATGAAAGGTGAAAATCCGGTCGTCCTGCGCCTCCCAGGAATCCAGAATGTCGGCCTGCAATTCAAGCCGCTCATTATAGCCCACCAGACGCGCATAACCGTTGATGGTCATGTAGCGGATATCTTTCTGGCTGCCGATGATCGTGCGCAGCTCTCCGCCATAACGGCCCGGCTGGCGCCCCATGTCTTTCATGCGAACGACACGCGGCTGCGCGGGAATCCGTTCGCCAATCGGCGGCAGGCTGCGGGCGAGCAGATGCGCGTCAAAAAAATCCGGCTCAAGGTCCCAGTCGGCAAGAGCTGGAAGCGGGAGAAGAGAGGCGGCTGCGCCGCCCAGCAATGTTCTGCGGGTGATCAATTTCTCAACTCCCCGATCGTCGCTGAGCTGCTCGCCAGAACCAGATGGCCGTTGCCAAGATCGACCGACGCCAGATCGCCCGTCTCCCCGGAAAAAAGCGGCCCCCAGCCACGCCGATCCGACGCCCCGCTGCCACGCAGGGTATCGAAATCCAGCGGCCTGTCGAGGTCCGGGAAAGGTATGGCGGCAAGCAGGGCCTGCGTATAGGGATGAACCGGCCTGCGCAGAATGATTTCGCTTGGCGCCAGTTCGACAATCCGTCCGCCGCACATGACGGCGATCCGGTCGGCCATGTAATCGACCACCGCCAGATTGTGCGAGATGAAAAGATAGGTCAGGCCGAGTTCCTTCTGAAGGTCCTTCAGAAGATTGAGAATCTGGGCCTGCACCGAAACGTCGAGCGCCGACACCGGCTCATCGCAGACCACAAGCTGCGGTCCAAGCGCCAGCGCGCGCGCAATGCCGATCCGCTGGCGCTGACCGCCGGAAAAGCTGTGCGGATAACGGCTGAGATAGCGCTCATCGAGGCCGATCGCCTGTATCAGCGCCCGCACTTTCTGCTGACAATAGGCTTTGTCGCCACGCTTGTGGATTTCAAGCGGCTCGCTCAGGATGCTGCCGACAGTCATGCGCGGCGAAAGCGACGAGACCGGATCCTGAAATATCATCTGGATTTTTGTGCGCAGATCCATCAGCTGCGCGCCCTCAGCGGCAAGCACATCCACCGGTCCGTCGCCATCATCGAAGGTAACCGAACCCTGATCGGGCGTGACGGCCCGCATCAAAATTTTGCTGACTGTCGTTTTTCCCGAGCCGCTTTCGCCGACGAGGCCCAGACATTCGCCGCGCTTTATATCGAAACTGACACCATCGACGGCGCGCACCGAAGCTGCCTTGTCATCGCCGAACAGGCCCGCCTTGCGAATGGTGTATTCCTTGGTGAGATTGCGCACGGACAGCAAGATTTCCGGCGCGTCGCCCTTAGGCGGCTTCTTCTTCCATAGCGTTTCGGCCTGAACCGGAACTTCGCGCAGGGCCTTCAGGCGCTCGCCGGGGCGCATGTTGAAATGCGGAACAGCAGCCATCAGACCTTTCAGATAGGGATGCTGCGGATTGCGGAAAATTTCCTCCACCGGCCCGGCTTCCAGAATTCGTCCGTGATAGATGACCACCACTTCATTGGCCAGATTGGCCACCACGCCAAGATCATGTGTGATCAACAGCATCGCCATGTTGAGCTTATGCTGCAAATCGCGAAGCAATTCGAGAATCTGCGCCTGAATCGTCACGTCCAGCGCCGTCGTCGGCTCATCGGCGATCAGAAGCGCCGGGCGGCAGATCAACGCCATGGCGATCATGGCGCGCTGGCGCATTCCGCCGGAAAGCTCGAAGGGATACATGTCGAACGTCCGCGACGGGTTGGAGAAGCCAACCAGCCCCAGCATTTCCTCCGTGCGGGCGCGCCGCTCGGCCTTCGTCATCTCGGCATGGATCGTCAGCACTTCGCTGATCTGGTTGCCAACCGTATGGAGCGGTGACAGCGACGTCATCGGTTCCTGGAATATCTTGGCGATACGGCTGCCGCGCAGGGCGCGAATTTCAGGCCCGTCATTCACCAGCTTGAGAATATCTGTCGTCTCGCCATTCACCGGATCGGTGAACAGAATCTTCCCTTCGGCCTGGCCGTTGCGAGGCAGAATTCCCATGATCGACTGGCTGATAACGGATTTACCGGAGCCGGATTCGCCAACGAGCGCTGTCACCTTGCCGGGCAGAATGCGCAGATTGGCATCGTTGACGACGCTCCACTTGTTGCCCAGCGTGGAAAAGGAAATATCCAGACCCTCGACGCGTAACAGATCCGTACTCGACTTCATGCGAAATTACCGATCCCCAAAGCGTCTTTCGCGGCCACGAATTGAGCCTAGCGCAGCGTCAACGACGTGTCCAGAGCAGTCCACCGTCCCCTGCGGCCCGATCAAAAAACCGGGCAGAATTTTGCCTCCATCACGTCCTCGCAGCGGGAGGAACGACGAAAATGATCGTAGTAAAGCGTCCAGTCCGTCTTGTCGGCAGCCCGGTAAGGCCCGAACTTGAAATACTGGTTGGCGCCCAGTCCCGGATCATTGTGACCGATGCGGCCCTTCACCGTGACAACCCATTTGTTGTTGGCGAATATCTCGATGTGCCCGGACCCGTCAGGACCGGGTTTCGTATAGATCGCAAAGTCGATCCAGCCGGAGTGCGGCGACGGCAGTTTATTGCCGCGATCGATGACGGTCATCGCGCTCGTCCGGCTATCGAAACGCGGATCGTCCTGCGTGGTCCAGCCCTCCTGACTGGCGACCAGAGCACGCATCTGGTTGACATCCGGGCGAAACCAGACCGGCGTGCCTTCAGGCTCGGAAGGTTTGGCGTTTACTTCGGCGGGCGTGATATAATTGGTCTCGACCGTCGCGAAAAGTTTGCCGTTGTTCAGCCGAAGCGCCAGAAACGGGCTGAAATCACCCTCCGCGCCCGGTACGATCTCACGTTTCCACTGCGCTATCAGATAGCGGTGGTCGCCACTGGGAATGGGGTCGGCGAACCGGACGGCAAATCCGTACCAGATACCCTGATCGTAAGGCACGCGTTGATCGGTCTTCTCCCATATTTCCGCGCGTTCGCTGCAATTTTTCTTGGTTTGAGGGCAAAGGGGTTTGACGCTCAGTTTCAGCGCCTTGTTGCCCTTGAAGGTGACGTCTGACTGAAACTCGACAGTGCCTGCGCTTTGCTCGAAATTGCGACGATAATAAAGACCGCCTGACGGAGAAAAATCGGTGCCCTCGAAATCATCGCCGCGAGGTGTATTCCAGGCCTCCATTGCTACCGCCGCCGGAATCGAGATGAACAGGAGCGCAGCCAGAGAGAGGACGACACGCTTCATTTTGTGGCTTTCTCCCCCGTTTGGGAGACCTTTGAATCCGCGTCGCGATAGAGCAGCATGATCTGTTCCGCTTCGGACAACCCGCCTGCGTTGAAGCCGTCCGCCAGTTCGTCCGCATTACAACATGTCAGCGAGTTTGGACGATAGACCGTCACTTTCTGTCCCACACCGCGCAACTTTTCGTCCCCAAGCTTTACCCAGTCCCCGCCGCTATAATTCACGAAATTTCCGCTGGCGATAATTTCCGACGAAAATCGCTTCGTCAAGGCTTGCAGGCGCTGCGCCTCATTGACGGCGGAACCGAATGCCGAGAAGGTCAACCGGTCTCGCAGGCCGACATTTCCGAACATCACATTGCCCACATGCAGCCCGACGCCGTATCGGATGGCAGACTTGCCGTTCTTTCGGCGCTCCCGGTTCAGACTGGCCACATTGGCTTGCGCCTGAGCCAGTGCCGACAGCGCCGCCTGACAGGCAACAACCGAAGGTTCACGGTGGCGGCCACACGGATAAACGGCCAGAAAGCCGTCGCCGATGAAACTGAGGATCTCGCCGCCATTGCGGTTGAACGGAGCCGCCAGAGCATCGAAGAACTGATTGAGCGTGTCGATATAGACCTGCCGCCCCTCTTTCTCCGCAAGCGCGGTGGATTGGCGCATATCGCCCATGACAAGTGCTGCTCGTATGGTTTCGCCATCGCCGCGCTTGATCTGGCCGTTGAGAACGCGCCGGCCGGCATCGCCGCCCAGATAGGTAGTCAGCATGCTGTCCGTCAGTTTGCTGAGCACAGCGATTTTCGCCGCAACCGCCAGATGACTTTGCAGTTTCAGAAGAGCGCCAATCATGTCGTCATCGAAGCCGGAGCGGCTGTCCGTTGCCCACGATCCCATCATGCCCTGCATGGAATGAGCGCCGAATGGCTGGATGAATGCCAGATAATCGGTCATTCCCTGCTGTTTCAGCTCTGTAAAGACCGGAAATTCATCGACGGAATCCGGTGTGAAGCGACGACGCAGATGGTCGAGCTTGTTGGAAAGCAGATAGTAGTACGGACTTGCGCGAAAACGTTCGGAATTTTCGCCCTGCCTGTGCCTGTATCCCTCAATGGTCAGGCCCTGTGTACGATGCCATGTAAAACCGACGGCATCATAAAGGGGATGCAACATCGAGAATGTCATATGCGCCCGCGCGACCGGCAGGCCAGCGGCGGCGAGGCGCTCACAAAACCCCAGAAGGATGGTTTGCAAGGTCTCTCCCGCCATCGATGATCGCGTCAGCCATTCGGCGGCCTTGTCGAGAAGGACGGTCGATACGCCGGTTTGGGTCTTGCGCATGGTTGTGACCTATAAAATGCACTTCCGGCAAAGCGTGAAAAAAACCTTGCATGGGAGATGCGAAAAACGATGGTTAGGAAGCTGCGAACAGAATTCAAATCACGAGATTCTGAGCTTAGTGCATTCCGGCAAAGGTGCGAAACAGTTTTGCGTGGGATAAGGCGATGATGTGCCAGTGACGCAATTGGGAAACAGGGTCAGGCATTCTTGACAGGTTTCGGCAATCAAGCCATCTAGGGTCAGGACCTGCTAATTTGATGAAAATGATGTGGGGAAAAGGACTGCGCGCGGTCCGTCATCGATCCTTGCTTTCCATTTAAAGAAAGACGCTCCTTTGACCGTTTCCCGGGCCAGTTTTCATGATTTAGCCCATCGCATCCAGGACCGGAGCGCGCGTGTCGGCGTTATCGGCCTCGGTTATGTGGGGCTACCGCTTGCCGTCACCGTTGCCGCCAGCGGTTTCCGTGTCACTGGTTTTGACATCGATGTGGAAAAGATCGTTTCGCTTGATGCACATCGATCCTATATCGAAGCGGTGTCGGATGACGTGCTGGCGAGGGTCAGCAAGGCCGACCGCTTCGCTTCGACCACCGATTTCAACGCGCTGGCTGCCTGCGATGTCGTTATCATCTGCGTACCCACGCCGCTGACCAAGCATCGCGACCCGGACCTTTCCTTTGTGATGGCGACGAGCCGGTCCATCGCATCCACGTTGCGTCCCGGACAGCTCGTCGTGCTGGAATCCACCACCTATCCGGGCACGACCGATGACGTGGTGCGTCCAATTCTGGAAGAAACCGGCCTGAAGTCCGGCCAGGATTTCTTCCTCGGCTTTTCGCCCGAGCGTGAAGATCCGGGCAACCGCCATTTCGAAACCTCGACAATACCGAAGGTCGTTTCCGGCGACGGCCCGCAAGCGCAGCAACTGATGGCCGCCTTCTATGGCGCAGTCGTCAAGACCGTGGTGCCCGTCTCGTCCAACGCAACCGCGGAAGCCGTAAAGCTGACGGAGAATGTCTTCCGCGCCGTGAACATCGCTCTCGTGAACGAACTCAAGACCCTTTATACGGCGATGGGTATCGATATATGGGAGGTCATCGAAGCCGCGAAGACGAAGCCCTTTGGCTATATGCCGTTTTATCCCGGCCCTGGGCTTGGCGGTCATTGCATCCCGATCGATCCCTTCTACCTGACCTGGAAATCGCGCGAATTCGAGCTGCCGACACGGTTCATCGAGCTCGCAGGCGAAATCAACTCGGCGATGCCGCGTTATGTGATCGGGCGGCTGGCGGAAGCGCTCGACATGCGCGCCGGCAAGGCTCTCAGCCGCTCGACCGTTCTCATCATCGGTCTGGCTTACAAGAAAAACGTGCCTGACATCCGGGAAAGCCCGTCGCTGCGCCTGATCGAACTTATTGAAGAACGCGGTGGCCGGACCGATTATCATGACCCGTTCGTCGAGGAGATACCACGCACTCGCGAGTTCCTCCACCTGATGGGCAAGAAGTCGGTCGCTCTTTCGGCAGAACAGTTAAATCAGTATGACGCCGTGCTGATAGCCACTGACCACGACGCCGTCGATTACGAGTGCATCGTGAAAGAAGCAGCGCTGATCGTGGATACCAGAAACGTGCTTGGCAAGCTGGGATACAGAGCTCCGCACATTATAGGCGCGTAACCTGCCAGCTTGTCCGGCAACACGTCATCGACCTCGGAACACGAAGGGATTTGTGGCGCCGTTTTCAGCTGCCGATGGTCCTTGGCATGATTATTTCATTCAGATCGGGAGTTGCGAAAATCCCTTGGCCAGATGGTCGAGAATCGCGCGTAATTTCATGGGCATTGGTTTCACCGGATGCCAGACGGCGGAGATGGGCAGCGGCATGGGCCGGAGATTTTCTGCAACCTTCACAAGCTGCCCGGTTTCCAGAGCCTTATAAGCGATAAACAGTGGCAGCAGCGCAATGCCAAGCCCCGCTATCGCCATATCGCACATGGCTTCGCCATTATTGGCGGATATTCTGGTTTTCGGTGCAAAACCCACCGGCGTTTCGCCCGGCTCCATAAATTGCCAAAGGCTCGCCGATTGCAGATTGAGATAACCAATGCAGTCATGGTCCTGCAATTCGGCCAGAGTGGTGGGTGCGCCGCGGCGGCGAAGATAGTCGGCGCTTGCGACCATCACGCGGGGGTCTTCGCAAAGTTTGCGCGCCATCAGCCCGGAATTCTGCAATTGTCCGATTCTGACTGCAAGATCGAAACGGCCGCGCACCAGATCAATGAGGCGGTCGTCATAATCGAGCATTATTTCCAGATCGGGATGCTGGCGGGCAAAATCGGCAATGATCGGACTGAGATGCCGGATCCCGAAACTCATCGGCGCTGAAATCGCCAGCGAGCCGCGCAAGCCGGCCATGCCCCAGCCGGCACTTTCCACTGCATTGGTCATTTCAGCCAGCGACGGGCGGAGCCGGAGCGCCAGCTCCTGCGCGCTGTCGGTCGGGGTTATGCGCCCCGCATGGCGCTGGAAAAGAGCCGCTCCCACCGCCATTTCAAATTCGGCGATACGCTTGCTGACGACCGATTTGGAAAGATTGGAGCGCGCGGCTGCGCCCGAGACCGTGCCGGTCTCCATCACATCCAGAAAAGTCCTGATTTCGTCGATTGTCCACCTCATATGGCGATTATTGCCGAAACCCGACGAGAAGCAACCATGCATGCGTTCGCAAATCGCGAACGCTGCGTTTCCGGATAGATTGCTTACTTTGCCTGCCGAAATCGATCAGGCTGTGAATGTATCAAATGCGAGAGTTTTTCAAATGCAGTTGACGGGCATTCATCATCTGACTGCGATCACCGCTGACGTCGCGGCCAACAAGCGCTTCTACACCGAGCTGCTCGGCCTGCGCCTGGTCAAGAAGACCGTCAATCAGGACGATACCAGCGCCTATCACCTTTTCTATTCCGACGGTGCGGCGACGCCTGGAACCGAACTGACCTTCTTCGACTGGCCGGTGGAGCGCGAAAGGCGCGGAACCTCGTCCATCAGCCGCACAGGACTTCGGGTGCGCAACGAGAACAATCTCGAATATTGGGCTGCCCGTTTGTCAGATGCGGGCGTGGCCGCTGGTCCGGTACAGATTATCGATGGAAGGGCTTCGCTCGATTTCGAAGACGGGGACGGTCACCGTCTCAGGCTGGTCGCAGACGGCGGCGCCGGATTGGCGCAGCCATGGGAGCGGAGCCCGGTGCCTACCGAGCATCAGCTCTGCGGGCTTGGGCCCATCACCATTTCCGTGCCCCAGCTTGAGGCCACCGATACATTGCTCACCCATGTGCTCGAAATGAGCCGCGATCGGCAATATGCCTCGCCGGATGGCAAGGGCGAGGTCCATGTCTACAGCATGGGCGAGGGCGGCGCGGCATCCGAACTGCATGTCGCCGTGCAACCGGAGCTTGGCCGAGCGCGCCAGGGTGCCGGTGCTGCACACCATGTCGCCTTCCGCACGCCTGACGTCCAGTCAAGCCGTGACTGGGCCGCCCGGCTGTCACAGTTCCGCATCCCGAATTCCGGTGAGGTGGAACGCTATTATTTCCGCTCGCTCTATTTCCGCGAACCGGCGGGAAACCTGTTCGAGATCGCAACGGACGGTCCGGGTTTCACGGTCGATGAACCGCTGGAAAGCCTAGGCGAAAACCTTTCCCTGCCACCGTTTCTGGAAGGAAGACGTACCGCTATCGAGGCACATCTGAAACCGCTCGGTTGAGGCAGGCGGGCCGCTGCTTCTGCCCCCGGCGCAGCGGCCCGGAACCGGTTCGGCCGGTAACGCATACCAACCATGCCAAATGGCTCTGAAACCCGCAAAGGGCCGTTCGATGGTTCACGTAGCATCCCCACTTGCGGGTAATTCAAAGGAGACGACCATGACGAAACCTTATGTTCGACTGGACAAGAACGATGCAGCTGTACTTCTGGTCGACCACCAGACCGGCCTCCTGTCGCTGGTTCGCGACATCGATCCGGACAAGTTCAAGAACAACGTTCTGGCGCTTGCCGATCTGGCCAAATATTTCAACCTGCCTACGGTCCTGACCACCAGCTTCGAAGACGGCCCGAACGGTCCGCTCGTGCCTGAACTGAAGGAAATCTTCCCCGACGCGCCTTTCATTCCGCGCCCCGGCCAGATCAATGCCTGGGACAATGAGGACTTCGTCAAGGCCGTCAAGGCGACCGGCAAGAAGCAGCTCATCATCGCTGGCGTCGTTACCGAAGTCTGCGTGGCCTTCCCGGCGCTTTCGGCTATCGAAGCCGGTTTTGAAGTTTTCGTCGTCACCGACGCTTCCGGCACCTTTAACGACGTGACACGCCACTCGGCCTGGGACCGCATGAGCGCGGCTGGCGTTCAGCTCATGACCTGGTTTGGTACTGCCTGCGAACTGCATCGCGACTGGCGCAACGATGTGGAAGGTCTGGGAACGTTGTTCTCCAACCACATCCCCGACTACCGCAACCTGATCACGAGCTACACGACCGTGAACGCGAAGAGCGCCAAGTAACATTATTCGGGTCGCCCTGTTTCAAGGGCGGCCCGAAGATTTTTATCGGCTTTTACCTATTCAGAAGACATAATTACCGACCAGGGAATTACTTGGAATAATATCTATTCGAGTATCTGAAATCCTGAACGCGTGGGGATATCTCTCATGACGAACAAACCCGTTTTTCCATTGCGGTCCAACTCCATGTACATGACCCGTCGCACTTTGCTGGCCGGTGCGGCATTCGTACTGACAGGCATCACAAGCTACGGTGCGGGTCTGGCCGCCCAGCCATCTTCGGCTGCTGACGGGGAGCAAGCGTCCTTTCTTGCCCTCTCTCACGCTGTGACCGGGCAGAGAGACCTTTCCCCACATACCGCCGGGCGAATTTACGAAGCGTTCCTTGGCGATGATCCTACATTTTCCACAACAGTTCAGGAACTTGGTCGCCTCGCCACGCAAAATCCTCAACCCAACATGCTGAAGGCTGCCGCCGTGCAAGAGGGGCTTGGCGATGCCGTCATGGCTATCGTGACCGCCTGGTATACGGGCACCGTCACGACCCGCAATGGCCCCGTCGTTGTGGCCTATCACGATGCGCTCATGTACCGGCCCGTGGCCGACGGACTGGTAGTCCCGACCTATTGCAACAAGGGACCGATCTGGTGGACGGACCTGCCGCCAGAAATCACCCGTATGCCTGTCAACGTCCCGAAGGTGCTGTAAGATGAAATCCCCCGTCTTTGATAATGGTGACGCTACCGCAGATGTCGTGATCGTCGGTTCGGGCGTTGTCGGCGCTTTGATCGCCGATCAGCTTGCAGGGGAGGGCAAATCCGTTCTCGTGCTTGATGCGGGTTTGCGCATTGACCGCGCGCAGGCTGTCGAGAACTGGCGCAATATGCCCTTCGCAAACCGTGCCGGTTCGGACTTTCAGGGGCTCTACCCGCAGTCGCAATGGGCTCCGGCCCCGCTCTACTGGCCGGAGAACAACTATGTCGGACTGTCGGGGCCGGACGGAAAAGGCTTCAAGCAGGGCTATCTGAAAACGGTCGGCGGAACGACATGGCACTGGGCGGCGTCAAGCTGGCGTCACCTTCCGGTCGATCTGAAGATGTATTCCACCTATGGCGTGGGGCGCGACTGGCCGATCTCCTATGACGAGCTGGAACCCTATTACTGCCGGGCGGAAGAAGCCATGGGCGTCGCCGGGCCGAACGATCCGGCGCTGCAATCGCCACCCGAACGCAGCCGTCCCTATCCGATGGACATGGTGCCGTGGAGCTTTGGCGACAAGCGCTTTGCCGAGGTCGTCAACCAGCATGGTTATCGTTCCGTGCCGATCCCGCAGGCGCGCAGCACCAGACCCTGGAATGGCCGTCCCACCTGCTGCGGCAACAATAATTGCCAGCCTATATGTCCGATAGGCGCCATGTATAACGGCATCCACTCAGTGGTGTCCGCCGAGGCCAAAGGCGCTGTGGTTCTGGCGGAATCCGTCGTCTATCGGATCGACACCGATGAAAACAACCGCATCACGGCAGTTCACTGGTACGATAGTCAGCACCGCTCGCACAAGGCAACCGGGCAAGCTTTCGTTATTGCCTGTAACTCGCTGGAATCGCCTCGCCTGCTGCTCGCCGCCGCCAACGAACGCAACCCAGCCGGTATCGCCAATTCGTCGGATCAGGTCGGGCGCAACATGATGGATCATTCCGGCTTCCATTGCTTCTTCCAGGCAAATGAGCCGCTCTGGATTGGCCGTGGGCCCGCGCAGTCCAGCTGCCTTGTCGGGCCGCGAGACGGAGCATTCCGGTCTGAATATTCGTCCAACAAGATGATTCTCAACAACATCACCCAAGTGACATCAGCCGCCAGCGCGGCCTTGAAGAAGGGGCTCGTGGGGCCGGAACTCGACGCGGAAATCCGCAAGCGCACTATTCACGGGGTGGATCTCTCAATCAGCCTGGAGCCGCTTCCGCACCCGGATAATCGTGTCACGCTCAGCAAGACGCGCATGGACCCCCATGGGATTCCTTGCCCGGATGTCTATTATGATGTCGGCGATTATGTCCGCAAAGGCTATGACGCAGCCGTCCAGCAGCTCAATCATATTGCCGGACTGTTTGACGCTACAGATCTCCACATCACCACCTCGCTCAATGCCAACAATCACATCATGGGCGGCTGCATCATGGGCAGCGATCCCAAGGACTCCGTTGTCGACGGCAATTGCCGGGCTCACGATCACGAGAACCTCTGGATTGCAGGCGGTTCGGCCATGCCATCGGCGAGCGTGGTCAACAGCACGCTAACCATGGCGGCACTTGGCATCAAGGCAGCAGACGACATTTCCAGGCGTTTGGGAGCGTGAAAATGGGCAAGGCAACAAACAGAAATGTGTTCCACCTTCGCACCCTCCTGATCAGCGCCGTCTCCTTGTTGGCTCTGTCCGGATCGGCAAATGCCCAGTCCCCGGATACGAACGCGCTGGTTGAGCAAGGCAAGGCCGTTGCGACGGCAGCCGATTGCATGGCCTGCCACACAGTTCCGCGCGGTGGAAAGCCGTTCGCTGGTGGCTATGGCATCGTATCGCCTCTGGGAACGATCTATTCGACCAATATCACGCCGTCGAAAGAATTCGGCATCGGCACCTATTCCGAAGAAGATTTTGCCAACGCTGTGCGCAAGGGCCTTCGCAAGGATGGCGGTCACCTCTATCCGGCCATGCCCTACGATGCCTATGGCGAGATCACAGACGCGGATATTCACGCTCTCTACGCTTATTTCATGAATGGCGTCGAGCCAGTGGACGAACCAGCGAAAGCGCAGACACAGCTTCCCTTCCCGTTCAATATCCGCATCTCAATGATGGCTTGGAATCTTGCTTTCGCCAACCGTGAGCCATTTGCGCCCGATCCGGCGAAAAGCGATGAGCTGAACCGGGGCGCTTATCTGGCTGGCGCGCTGGGCCATTGTGCGTCGTGCCATGCTCCACGCAATATCCTGATGGGGCAGACGGCAAACGCGGAACTGACAGGTGGGATGGTTGGTTCGTGGTACGCGCCAAACATCACCTCAGATCCAATAAGTGGCATTGGCGGCTGGACTGAAACGGAACTGATGCAATATTTCCGTACAGGACATGTCGAGGGCAAGGCACAAGCCGCCGGTGGCATGGCGGAGGCCGTTCAAAACAGCTTGCAACACCTTCCAGACAGCGATTTGAAGGCGCTTGCTGTCTACCTGAAATCAACCCGTCCTGTGCGCGATCCGCAGGACAAGACAGCCCGTCACGCGTTTACGGGCAAGGGGTCGGACGAAGCCGCCATTCGCGGTCTTTTTCCGGAAAACTCCCATAACAGTCTGAAAACCGGCGCAGAGCTTTATAGCGGCTATTGCGCGAGCTGCCATCAACCCGAAGCGGCTGGCAGTGAGGGACAGGCATACCCATCCCTGTTCAACAACACGACCATCGGATCGCGTAATCCCGCCAATCTCATCTCCACCATCCTTTACGGTGTTGAGCGGGAAACCGGTGGCCACGAAATCTTGATGCCAGGGTTTGGACCACAGTCCTATGTCAACGCGCTCTCCGATACCCAGATCGCGGAGATCGCAAATTATGTCCTGAACCGTTTCGGCAATTCTGACGTCAAGGTTTCTGTTGAGGATGTCGAGACAGCGCGCAATGGCGGCCCGACGCCTTTGCTTGCAAAGCTTCAGCCCTTTATCCTGCCGGGTCTGGCGGGTGGACTGGTCTTCCTGTCAGCTTTGCTTGGCTGGTACTTTTTATATCGGCGGAAGCAGGGCGAGATGTAAATCTCGCCCACGGCAGGGCAGGGGTTTTGTGCCCTTCATCAAGATATTGCAAAAAAGAAATCAGACCGCCGGGTCTTCTCCCGGCGGCACGGTCATCACATCGGCCCACTCAGGATGCCTGCGATATTGCGCCCGGACATAGGGGCAAAGCGGTATGATTTTTATTCCCTCCCGGCGCGCATCCTCAATCATGAAAGTTACGAGCGCCGCAGCCGATCCCGTACCTTTCATGCTGTCCGGTGCCCCGGTGTGATCGGCGCTGATCTGGTTGGGGCCGCGCTTGGTGAAAGTGATTTCAGTTTCACCTTCAACGCCGTCTATACGGGCCACATAACGTCCGTTGCGAACGCCCGTATCTTCCTTGCCCATTATCATGTCGGCCATTTCAGTCTTCTCCCAATTTACGGTTGGCTAACCAGCTTGCGGCAGTTGTAAAGCACGTTCCATATCTGCTCGATTGATAATCGCGCCGAACAGCGGCGTGCCGGTATCGAACGCACGACTGAAGGCCAGTGGTCCGGCATCGACAGGATCGAAGCCGATACGGTCGATAAAAGAAGCCACCGCCTGACGTGCATCGGCATCGTTTCCGGCAACGGCCAGCGCGCGTCGCTCCGGATCACCTTCCGAACGGGCCTCCTCATCTATTTCATGATAGCCCATATGGTTGAAGCTCCGCACCAGCCGGGCACCCGGCAGGAAATCCTGCACGATCTCACTGCTTGAACGCTCACCTTCAAACTCGGCTATCGTTCCGTCCGTCGGTGCCCAGTAGTTCATGGCATCGATAACGATCTTACCGGTCAACTGTTCCGGCACAAGACTGCGATATCTGGAAAGTGGCAGTGCAAGCACGACAATATCGGCAGCTGCAATCACATTTTCCGCTGTATCGGCCTGAGCGCCCGGCACCATGATTTCCAGTACGAGCGCGATTTCTTCCGGCGCTTTGGAGGTTGCCATTCGCACCGCATAACCCGCCGCAAGTGCGCGACGAGCTATGGCGGTGCCGACACGGCCAGCACCCAGTATGCCGATAGTTTTGACCTGAGATATGAGCATATTCCGTTTGCTCCTGTTTATTTTCCAGAGCCCAGTTCCGCATCGACAAGCGGCTTTACCTTGGTGCCCAGCAGTTCTATTGAACGCAGGAATGCCTTGTGGGGCATTTGTCCGACATCCATCTGCAAAAACTGCCGCATATGGCCGAGGTGCTTGTGCAACTCGATAATGCGTTCGGCGATTTCCTCCGGGCTACCGGCAAAAAGCGCGCCTGAACCACTTGCCTCGCGGTCATAATGTGAACGAGGCGGCGGTGCGAAACCACGGATTTTGCCAAGTTGCTCCATGACAGCATGCCAATGGGTCCAGAAGAATTCCTTCGCTTCCGCAGCATTCTCACCGATGAAGCCCGGCGTTGCGACCGAGACCTTCACCCTTTCCGGTGCGATTTCCGCCTGCTTGGCGGCACGCCGATAAAGATCGGCCAACGGCGCGAAACGCGAGGCCTGCCCACCGATGATCGCATAAGAGATCGGCAGACCGAGCAGGCCAGCGCGAACCGACGACTGCGGATTGCCTCCGGTGGCGAGCCAGACCGGCAGCGAACCGCTCTCGGGACGCGGCACAACAAGCGCATCGTTCAACGCCGGGCGAAATTTACCCTGCCAGGTAACTTTTTCGCTTTCATTGATCTTCAAAAGCAGATCGAGCTTTTCGGCATAAAGCTCGTCATAGTCGTTGAGATCATGTCCGAAAAGCGGGAAGGATTCGGTTGAAGACCCTCTGCCAGCGGTGATTTCAGCGCGGCCATTGGACAGCGCGTCCACGGTAGCAAACTGCTGGTAAACACGCACCGGATCATCGGTGCTCAGCACGGTTACCGCGCTGCCAAGCTTGATGTTCTTCGTAGTCGACGCCGCCGCACCCAGAATAACGGTCGCAGCAGAAGCGGGCATCTCACGCGTATGATGCTCGCCAATGCCGAAGTAATCGAGGCCAACCTCATCGGCAAGCTGAATAGCCTCAAGCAAGTTGCGCGTTGCATCCGCTGTCGAGCCAAGCTCGCCGGTGGCAGTATTCTTTTGCACATCCCCGAAACTATATACGCCCAGTTCCATATCGTTTCTCCTTGAGGCGCTCATTGATATATGACGCCTGACGGTATCTATTGGTGCCTAAGTCTTATGAGCGGTTCGCGAATACACGCTCCGCCAAATTGGCAACTATCGCCGTTGATCTGTAGACGGAAGGGTTGCCGGTCGTTGTGTTGGTTCTAGGTTTATCAATGGAGAAATCTCCTTAATGATCAAGGGTATAGCGCTGCTATTACTGTTCCAGCTGTTAGGTGAGAGCCTCATCTTCATCACTGGGTTTCCCATTCCCGGCCCCGTTGTGGGGCTCGTACTTCTGTTTGTCGCCATGCAACTATGCAAGCTGTTCAACTGGAATGTCTTTGCCGAAGCCGAAACCACGGCCAATAGCTTTCTTGCCAACCTCGGTCTGCTTTTTGTGCCAGCGGGCGTCGGGGTGGTGGCGATGTGGAAGCAGATTCAGGGGCAAGCCACGGAAATTCTGGTAATCGTCGTCGTCTCAGCAGTTCTCACATTGGCGGTAACGGTTTGGACGTTCGTTCTCGTGCAGCATTTCATGGAGCGGAGGTCGTGATATGAAACATCCGCTCGAACTCTGGGTTTATCTTTCAGCATCACCGTTGCTATGGCTCACTCTCACATTATGCGTGTGGATCCTGGCATCGAATATTTCCGTCCGACTGAAACGGCATCCGCTGGCCAATCCTGTTATGATTTCCATCGCACTGCTTTCCAGTCTGCTTCTCATTTTCGAGGTTCCCTACCAAAGGTTTTTTGAGGGAGCTCAGTTCATCCACTTCCTGCTTGGCCCGGCCACTGTTGCCATTGCGGTCCCGTTATTTCGCCAATGGCAGCGAGTACGAAAAACGCTCATTCCAATGGGAGCAGCGCTGATCGTGGGGTCCTTCTTCGCTGTTCTATCCATCCTTGTCATGGGCGAATGGGCCCATCTTTCCAACGAAGTGCTGATTTCGTTTCTGCCGAAATCGGCAACTGCCGGGGTTGCAATGGCAATCTCTTCCACACTTGGCGGCACACCGTCGCTAACGGCTGTACTCGTCGTACTTACCGGTATTGTTGGAGCGCTGGTCGTAACCCCTTTGATGAACGCCATGCGGATAAAAAACTATGCCGCACGTGGGTTTGCAGTCGGATTAACGTCACACGGTATTGGAACCGCCCGCGCTTTCGATGTTGACGAAACAGCGGGACTTTTTGCCGGAATTGCCATGGCCCTCAATGCCATCGCAACTTCGCTTGTTGTTCCTTTGCTTGTCAAATTGATCCTCAACTGAGGCTACGCACCGTTCGCCGCGGACGATTGACACCAGACATGTCTCTCATGATCACCGCTGCCAGACCCCGGGCGCAGGTGACCATGAGGGAAACAAATCACACGGAAAGCCCGTATAAAGGAGGGCCGGCTTACTGCTTGATTGCTTCGGCCTGAATTTCGAGCTTAACCATCTTGGTCATGCCTTCCTTTACAAGGAAGTCCACGCCCCACTGGGTACGATCGATGGTTGTTTCAAAATCACCGCCGCAGACTTCCGCCTTGAACATCGGGTTTTGGTAACAACCAAATTTGGTGGCTGTGAGCTGGATTGGCAGGGTCTTTCCCTTTATGGTCAGATTGCCATCCACCGACGCCAGCTTGTCTCCGGCGAAGTTCCACTTGGTCGATTTGAATTCGATGGTCGGAAATTTTTCCGCATCCAGTATGTCGGCACTTTTTACGTGCTTATCAAACCCGGCAATACCTGTGTTCAGCGTCTTTACAGGAATTGAAATATCGATTTTTCCATCCATCGTTTTGGGGTCGAAAGAGATATTGCCGCCGATTTCGTAAAAGCCGCCGCTGTTTGTCGATGTGTTGAAGTGATCCATATAGAAGATGGCTTTGGTATGCAGTGGATCCAGTTTGTAGTCGGCTGCCTGAGCGGCTGAAACCGACAACAACGAGGCGAGGATCGGCAGTACAAATTTTCTCATGTCCATTTCCTATCGAGATTTAGCCCTAAGGCAAGAACGCGGCGAAGCCTTGAAGAACAGCGCCGCTTCGATGTCCTGTAGATAATTGTGGCGTGCGGGGTCGAGTAGTGCCTGTTTCGGATACCCGGTGTCCTATAAAACAGAACGGCTGCCCTAATTCCCCGTGTTAAAGGAACTTTCCCGGCAGAGTGGGACGGCGCATGAAAAGCGTCACCAGCGCGGCCAGAACAATGCCAAAGCCGATCACGACAAACATGTCGCTGTAGGCCAGCACGAAAGCCTCGCGTTGAACGGTTCTGGCCAGCAAAGCCGTTGCCTGAGCGGTTGCGACCGCCGAGTCGCTGTTGTGGGTTTCCAGCATGGCGGCTGATCTTTCTATGCGAGACTGTACGTCGACTGCGCCGCGCTCCAGATGAAGGCCAAGCAGATTGGAGTGCAATTGCTCCTGCATGCGCGTGAATGTGCTGACCAGAGCAAGGCCGATGGCCGTGCCGACAGTGCGCACGATGTGAACCAGAGACGCAATCCATGGTATCTCCCGGATGCTGATTTCTTCCGTTATCAGCACCATCAACGGTATGGCCGTGAATGGCGCGGCGACGGACTGCACGAACAGCGAAGGCAATATCTGGTCCGATGTCCAAAGATGCGTGAGATTGGACAGCATCAGAACACCGGCGCCGAACAGCATCAGTCCGAAAGCAGCCAAACCGCGCGGATCTATTCTGTAGACCAGCCAGGCCACCAATGGTGTTAAAACCATCTGGGGCAGGGCCGATACCCAGAACATCGTGCCGCTTTCCAGCGCGCGATATCCTTGAATACGGATCAGATATTGCGGCAAAAGATAAGCGGAGGTCATCAGCCCGATGCGCATGGCGAACATCAGCAACAGGCTGAAACCGATATTTCGCCGGGCGAACAGGCGCAGACTGACAACGGGATCACGGTGCAGCAATGAGTGCACAATATAGACCCCCAGCAAGAGCAATGCAGATGCAGACAGTCCGACGATCAGCCCCGATTCAAGCCAGTCGAGACGGTTCCCCTGATCGAGCGCCGTTACCAGTGCGGCCAGTCCGAGAGACAATGCCAGCAACCCGAACCCGTCATGTCTACGAAAACGCAGAAACTTGATGGGGTCGTTCGCAAGGCCATAGGCGCCCGCCAGCAGAGTAAGACTGCCCGGAACGATATTGATCCAGAACAGATATTCCCATGACAGATGGGTAATCACCCAGCCCTCGATGCTGACAGCGAGACTGGGCGTCAGTGACGACGCCAAGGCATAGAGCGACAAGCCGTAGAGCCGCAAGTGCTGCGGCAGGTGCCGCATGATAACAGCATAAGCCATGGGGATCAGAATGCCTGCGCTCAACCCGCGTATGGCCTGAATGCTGATCAATGTCTGGATATTGGGGCTGAAGGGAGCCACCATGGAAGCTATCGTGAAGATGAGCGCGCCGATCAATACCCCGCGGGCCGGAGAGAGAATGGAACGCAACCAGACGGCGGACGGTATGGCCGCAACTTCGGCAACGACATAGGCTGTTGTCAGCCAGCTCGCCTCATCCACGCCAGCGCCCAGCGCCCCGCGAATATCGGCAAGCCCGATATCGGTAAGGCGCGAATTTAGCAGCGATGTTACGGTGCCAAGAAGAACGGCGGCAACGCCGATCAGCGCCCGCGCGTTCGGAAGACTGGCGGTCTTTGGCGGTGTAGAACCTTGAACTGTTGTGGTAGCGGACATGATTTTCCAACTCCCGCCGTCCCTTCAAGACTATGGTTTTGAAGGGACGCGCTTACCCAGCTATTGGATGAGCCTGGCTGTTGTTTCGATATATTGATCGGTATGCACCGTTGCTACGACCGACATCCCCGGTCGAAGGAGGGCATCGAGTTCGCCGTCCTTCTCAAGCGCAATGCGTACGCCGACACGTTGGGCCACTTTCGTGAAGTTGCCGGTGGCATTATCCGGCGGGAGGAGACTGAACTCCGATCCGGTTGCCGGCGAAAGACGCTCTACATGCCCCCGCAGTTCCTTGCCGGGAAATGTGTCGACCGTGACGCTGACGATCTGCCCGGGACGAAATCTGGCCAATTGCGTTTCCTTGAAATTGGCGACCACGTAAAGCTTCGAGACCGGCACCACGGAAACGAGCTGCGAACCAGCCCGCACAAATTGTCCCTCGCGCGCACCGCTGACACCCACGACGCCATCGATGGGAGCCGTGATATGCGTACGCTCCAGATCAATCTGCGCGAGAGCTAGGGCGGCCTGCTGATTGCTCAACTCTGCCTTTGCCTGATCGGACTGGGTCGCCAAAACATCCAGTTTCTGGCGCTGGGCTGCTATTTCGGCCTGCTTCTCGGCAACCTGCGCCTCAATGCGCTTGACGTCGGCGATTGCGGCTTCCAGCTTCTGTGCTGTCGACCAGCCGTTTTTCGTCAAGGATGTCTGGCGCTGTCCTTCGCTGGCGACGCGTTCGCGATCGGCATTGAGCGCCGCCAGTCCGGCTTCCGCCTGTTCGATCACACGTTGCTGCAAGGTAATGTTGCTTTGCGCATTACGGATTGCGGCCTGTGCGGCGGCCACACTTGCTCCGGCCTGATCCACCCTTGCCTGATACTCGGTCGGATCGATCTCCATCAGCAACTGACCGGCCTTGACGTGCTGGTAGTCTTCCACCAACAGGCGCACGATGCGCCCGCCAACTTCAGCACTGACTGGCGTTGTGTCGGCGCGCAGATAGGCATTATCAGTCGTCTGGTTGGTCATGCCCGCAACCCATTGGCCCCAGCCAAGTGGAATGACAATGGCAAGGCCAATCCCGGCAACAATCACCGACGCGCGGGCAAGGCTGAGATAGGCCCGGCGGCGGGACTTTCCGGCTGTTTTGGGGCTCTCCTGCTTTTCGGTGGCTGGAGTTGGCTGTTGAAAGAGAATAACCGGCTTGCTCATGACACGCGGTTCCTGAATTGGTTGTCTATGGAATCGCCTGCGGCTCTCGAACTCGCAGGCGATTGTTGGAGCTAATATGATGACGCACCTTCCATGATTGAAATGATTTGTTATAATTCAAATCATGAGCACAATTCATAATATCGACCTTAATCTGATCCGTGTCTTCAACGCCCTTATGGAAGAGCGTAACGTCACGAAAGCCGGGGAGAGACTGAACCTTACCCAGTCGGCGGTCAGTCACGCCCTTGGAAAATTGCGCTATATGCTGTCGGACGAGTTGTTCGTGCGCGGCCCCAAGGGCATGCACCCGACACCCCGGGCCGAGGAACTGGCTCAGCCGTTACGCGCGGCTTTGGCGGATATATCGGCTGCACTCTCTCCTGATCGGTTCGACCCTGCGACTGCGGATATGAGTTTCGTGGTCGCCACGTCCGATTTTTACATTGGCGCTCTCTTTCCAGCGGTTCTGCAACGGCTCGAACGGGAGGCGCCCGGCATAAGATTATGGCTTCGCCTGTTTAACGACCTCAATCTGGTCGAAGAACTGGATCGCGGCACGCTGCATCTGGTTGTCGGTGCTTTCGGACGGATTCCCAGCCGTTTCAGACGCGAACCGCTCCTGTCGGTCGACAGTGTCTGGATCATGCGTAAGGACCATCCCGCCGCATCTCGCCCCATGACGATTGAGACGCTGGGACATTATCCCCATGTCGATGTCCTGCTGTCCGGACGTGCCGCTATGGAAACTGCCGGCATGCTGGAACAGGAAGGGCTGGAACGCGCATTCGTAACCAGCAACCCGCCTTTTCTCGAAGGACTGCTGCGGGAAGCCGGATTGTCACGCCGTATTGGCGCAACGGTCTCCCTTATTCTAGCCGTGCCGCCGCTGGTGGCCGCGACGGATATGATTGCGCTCGTGCCGCGCAGTGTCGCGGAAACCCACAGGGATACCTATGGCCTCGTTCTTCACGAGGCGCCCTATCACCTGCCGGGCGCACAGATCGATATGCTGTCGCATAATACGTTTGGTGCGCATCCTGCGGTTACATGGCTGCGCTCCATTCTGCGCGAGGTCACAAAGACAATATAGCCGATCAGACGATATGTCTGAGCAGATGAACGGCTTCCCGACGCTCGACATTCTTCTCGCCATGGGCGTGGAAATGCGCGATATGGGCCGAACGATTGTGATGCCGCTGCTGAGCCTCGGCATCGCGCCAATGTTCTACCAGCACAAATCTCCGACTGTCGTTTGCGTCAGCAAACAGCTCGTATCGCATATTGCCGTCCTCTTGCGCCGATTTCTGCGCAACCGTGGTCAGATCAGCCTGCAAAGCGTCCTCATGGCCTTCTTTCGCATAGAGAACGGCTACCACATGAACCTCGTTCATGATCAACTCCTTTGCCGATGGGAGCATCGTTCCTCGACCAGACAAGCTAATGCTGTTCGCAGGACTCGTGCGCGGACGAGCGGCAACCGGGAAACAACGGTTGCCGCCACGCGTTCAGACCGGCTTATTCGCCTCGATCATAGGAGAACTGGATTCCTGCCGTACCGCCGGTCTCAATGAAGAGATTCATGAAAGCCGGAACGGTCTTGCTACGCGACCAGTCGCGCTGAAGTTCGCAGAACAGCTGCGCAACACTGATCATCTTTCCACCAGCCTGCTCGATACGGCGCAAGGCGGCATCGTGCGCTGCGACCGAGGTTCCCCCGACCGCATCGACCACAACATAAACCTCGTAGCCTTCAGCCAGCGCATCGATTGCGGGAAATGTCAGACAGGCCTCCGTCCATAAGGCTGTCATGATCAGTTTCTTGCGCCCCGTTGCTTCCACAGCTTTGCGGAACTCGACGTCTTCCCACGAATTGATCGTCGTGCGGTCATATGTGGGATAATCCGCCAGCACCTTCTGAACCTGCGGGACAGGCGGTTTGTTCAGTCCCGTTTTCACGTTCACGGTCGAGTGGATGATCGGCAAGCCGTAGACGACAGCAGCCTTTGCCGTGCCCGCTATGTTGTTCAACAACAACTGGCGATCCATGGAGGCGATCGAGTTCACCTGTACCGGCTGGTAATCGATAATGATAAAAGCAGAATTCTGCGGCGTCAGCAGGCGATCCTTGGCCGGATCGCGGATCGGTTCACTCGTCATTGCAATTCTCCTTTCGAGGAGTCAGCGGGGCAAACACCGACTTGGTTTCATTACGACTTGCCCATATATCCGGCTGCGCGCATGACCGGGCCTGTAGCCAGCCCGCACCAGAGCGCACCGAATTCAGTAAAAGCGGATGCCGTCCTGAGGCCTGAAGCAGACCGGACACGCAGATCAGCCATAACCGCTCCAACAATATAGGCGCTGCGGTTAGCCGTGACTTTTGTGATCCAAACAGGTGCCATCGAATTCATTCTGGACATGGTGTTCCCATCAGAATTTTATCACAAAGCTGCATCAGAATCTGCTAATAAACGGATCTGCGCGCGCGCATAAGTTCACGTGAATTGAAGCGCAACGACGCATAAGAATTGCGCAAGATGTCATTGCATGAACCAAAAAGGAAAATGCTTGTGACAGAGCCTGGATATAAGATCGCAACGCAAAGCCTTGCCTGCTTGAAGGCCCTGCCAAGCGTAAGACAGGAGTCGAGCCGGGCACTCGGCTGGACATCGCTGCTGCTTGATCGTCACTGGTTTACATCCTCAAAGGACGACTATTCTTCCATTATCACGCCCGACCAGACCATTGGCCTTGCTGTGGCAGGGCGTTACGATCTCGACATCTATCGCGGCGGACGATGGCATCGATCCATTCGTCAGCCAGGCTCAATCGGGATGGGTAGGGGCGGTGAGCCAACGCGTGGACGATTGACCATCGCGCCAAACCGAATGGCAGAAAGTGCGTTGCTCTATCTGCCCCATGGACAATTGCAGGCAGCGTTCGAACATTTGCGCCGCATCGGGCAATCCGCGCAGACCCCATCCTTCAACGTTCTTGTCGAACGCGACCCCGCAGTCGCCCAGATGTTTGCAAACCTCATGCAGGCGATGCGTAGCGGTGTCGATGAATTATATGCAGGAACCGCTGCGGCATGGCTCGCTGTTCATCTCGTAACCCGCTACGGGATCAATGCGGGGATGGATGAAAATCGTACAGCGGGCACAATCACTGACAGCCGCCTCGCGCGTGTCATTGAGCTCATGTCGGTGCGATTTGCAGATGAATTGACACTTGAGGATTTGGCAAACGAAGCCTGCATCAGCAAATATCATTTCGCCCGGCTCTTCCGGCAGAAAGTGGGTTGCACTCCTTTTGCTTTCCTTACGGAAATCAGGATGGACACCGCGTGCAGGCTGCTGGCCACGTCCGACCTCCCCATAGCCGAAATTGCAGTCGCTTGTGGTTATCCGGTTCCCGCAAATTTTTCGGCCGCGTTTTTGGCTCGATATGGGCTTGCTCCGTCGGCATTTCGGACCAAGCGCAGAAATTACTGCCTGTAAATGGCAGACTATCGCCGACTATGCTTTGCTAGGCTTTGCATCGCGTACTGAGGCCGATAACGTGACATCGCCGCTTTCCGTGAGGCAGATCATGCATCGGAAAGAGAAGTATCCAGAACTTTCTCGATCATTTCGGTGGCGAGCTGCCGGGACAACGGTTCCCTGTCTTCCAAGTATCGCGCTATATATTGTCGTGTGGACCCTACCGATGTCAAAAGTGAGATTGTGATCTAAACATCTTCAGCGCCTGAACGAATTATATGGCGTTTGAGCAAAGCTGCAGCAAATTCAAAATCCCTGTTCTCGATGGCTTCGAGAATGCCTAAGTGATCTTTGCAAGCCTTGCGAATACGCTCTTCGCCCAAACGATCGAAGTCGGAATATTCCGTCATGCGGCGAAGATGGTTCTGCCACCGGACCGATTGCGTGAAAAACCGATTATTCGCCCACGAAACAATGGTTTCGTGAAAGTTTGCATTGGCGTTGAACCACAGATCCCGTGTGAGACTCTGGATCGGCAGAACCGATATTTCATTCTGCTCACGTTGCAGAGCTGCGAGCTGGCTAAGATCAGGCGCGTAGTCGGCTTGCGAAAGCGCACCGCATTCGATCACCAGACGGAAGGCGTAACTTTCGTTGACCGCGCGCTCATTATCGAGCGACTCTGCAAAGCGCCATCCATGGCCCGGAAGGCGCTCTGCGAGACCTTCGGTGGCAAAACGCATCAGAACCCGACGCACCGCGCCGCGTGTCGCACCCAACTGATCGGCGAGTTCAGCTTCCGACACTTCGTCGCCAACAGCGCCAGAGGCGCGCGCGCTCATCAGGCGCCGGTAGAGCTCTTCCGCCTCCGATGGCGGCAACAGATTGTCGTTGAGTTCGTCCGGTTCCGGAATGCGATGCAGCTGATATCCGCGATTGGGAGTCTGAGTGACAATACCCTGCTGCACAAGAAGATTGAGCACCTGACGCACGGGCGACCGCGATACACGGAGCTCTTTTGCAATGGCAGCATCCGACAGCCGGTCACCGATATTCCAGCGTGCGGCGGATATGAGCGAGACCATTTTATGTGCGACTTCCGCCTGAAGACTGCTCAGGCCGGATTCGCCTTCTGTTGATCTCTTAACGTCCATATTCACGCGCAGCGCCCCCTGAATGTGCGTTCTCCCATGAACTTATGCTCAAAGAATACGGGATATTTCGCAACAGGCCATTTCTTTCTCGTATAGCCTATCCCATTGGAATGACAGGCTGACTTTCTGTAGGAAGGGTAGAAATCAAATTGTTCCTTATTCTAATAAAAAACTGTTGACTCCGCAATGATTGAATGTGAATTGTATTAAGCGGATACAAAATACAAAATATGGATTGAGTATGTCAGTTGCCCCATTTCCATTCATTACAGTTTCGGGCGTACCGGAAGAGCGCGGGCGCCAATATGGGGTGCTGGCAGCGGAACGCATCCGGCGCAGCGCTGGTCTTTATTCCAGCACGCTTGACGTGTTTGGTCTTTCGCCTGAACGCAGGCAAAGCCTCATCGAAGAATTTGCTGGCCGGATCGAGGAATTCGACGCGTCCTATGTCGAGGAAATGCGCGGCATCGCCAAAGGTGCGGATGTGCCGTTTGAGCAGATCGTCATGATCAATGCACGCACGGAAGTCGTTGCGATGGCGCGCGCTGAAACGGGTTCTCCCGATCCTGAAGAGCAAGATGATGGCTGTACCGGTGCTCTCATCATGCCTGCAAAAAGTGCTTCTGGTAATCTGGTTCATGGCCAGAACTGGGACTGGCGTTCTGAATGTGTGGAAACAGGTATTGTGCTGCGTGTTCGCAATAATAACGGTCCCGATTTTGTGACGTTTGTCGAGGCTGGGGGGCTGGCGCGCAGCGGCTTCAATGAAGCTGGAATTTCGATCACCGCCAATTATCTCGAATGCGAACGCGACTATAAGAAGCTGGGTGTTCCTTTGGGTCTCGTGCGCCGCAAGGTGCTTGAGCAAGAGCATTTTGCGAAAGCAATCAAGGCTGTGGCCTCGACACCAAAATCCTGCTCGAACAACATCATGATTGCAACAAGTGCTGGTTTCGGCATCGATTTTGAATGTGCGCCGGACGAATCCTTTTCAATCTTGCCGGAGAACGATTTGATCGTTCACGCCAATCATTGGGTCAGCCCGATTGCGCTGACGAAGCTGCGCGACACCGGCATTCCGTTTGTACCTGAAAGCTTCTACCGGGATTGGCGGGTTCGCCAATCTCTTGAATCGCATGACGGGAGAATTGGCCGTAGGGAGCTGAAGGAGGCGCTGTTTGACGACTTCCTGACACCTTATGCTGTCTGCCGCCCGCCACGTCCTGGCAATCACGACAACATCACCGCCACAGTGGCCATGGTGGTGATGGAAGCAGCGCTTGGCATGATGGAAATCGCGCCGCTGCCCGCCTTGAACCGCCGGTTTGCGACCTACTGCCTGCAGGATTATACGCCGCTACCGTCCGATGCTGCGCCACGCGCGAAATCCCTCTTTATCCAAGGCTAAAGAAATGCTGCGCTTTGCGCTTTCCAGAATAGGCATGGCCATTCCAACGTTGCTGATCGTGGCAGTGGCTGTGTTTGTGATTGTCCGGTTGATACCGGGCGATCCTGCAGCCCTGATGTTGGGCGATTCTGCGGATGCTGCGACGCTAGCCGCACTGCGCGAGCAGCTGGGCCTCAATCACAGCATCTTCACCCAGTTCCTGATCTGGGGAGGCAATGTTCTGCATGGTGATCTCGGTGTTTCCATTGCCAACCAGCAGCCGGTTCTTTCGCTGGTTCTGGAGCGCTTTTCGGTGAGTGCGCGTATCGTCTTGTCAGCAGTGGTGCTTTCCACGCTTGTCGCTGTTCCGCTTGGAATGATCGCAGCCTGGAAGCAGAACAGTCTGACCGACCTGGCGTTTGTGACCTGTGCCACCTTGCTGCTTTCGGTTCCGGCATTCTGGATGGGCTTGCTGCTGTTGCTGGCCTTTGGCCTCAAGCTCGGCTGGTTACCGGTTGTCGGCTATGTCAGCTTTGGTGAGAACCCATGGAAAGCGTTTCTTTATCTGGTTCTGCCGATCACCACGCTGTTTCTGCATGAAATCGGCGTCATTCTGCGTATGGCGCGCGCCTCGACACTTGAGGTGCTGAACCTTGATTACATTACCCATGCCCGCGCCAAGGGACTGTCAGAAGCAACCGTGATGTCGCGCCATGCTTTCCGTAATGCGTTTGGCCCGACTTGGACGTTGTTGGGGCTGATCCTTGGCAATTTGCTTGGCGGTATTGCTGTTGTGGAAACGGTTTTCACGATTCCCGGACTTGGCAGGCTTCTCGTTGATGCGATCTTTGCCCGCGATTATCCCGTCATTCAGGGCTGTTTGCTGTTCACTGCCTGCGTTTATGTGCTGGTCAATCTGATTGTGGACCTTCTCTATCCGTTCTTCGACCCGAAGGTGACGGCGAAATGAAAAATCTCTCTCTCAACGCGATTATTGGCGGGACCCTGACCGCAACGCTTCTCACGATAGCGGTGGTAGGTTCCTTCTGGACGCCTTACAACCCGCTGGCCCTCGACTTTGCCGCGCGCCTTGCGCCGCCAAGCGCTGCGCATTGGCTGGGTACGGATGAATTTGGGCGCGACCAGCTGAGCCGTCTTATGAGAGGCGCATCGGCCAGTGTTTCAATCAGCGTGTTCACAGTCTTTCTCGCCACCCTCGGCGGTGTGCTTGTCGGGGCGATCAGCGGCTTCTTGCGTGGCTGGTTCGACCGGCTGTTGATGATGGTCAATGATGCTTTGCTGGCATTCCCCGGCATATTGATGGCGCTTGGTTTGCTGGCCGTCTTTGGTGCCAACAAGAATGGCATCATCTTGGCACTTGCTCTGGCCTATATGTCTTCGGTGATCCGCGTGGTCCGTGGCACGGTTTTAAGTCTGCGTGAACGGGAGTTCGTTGAGGCTTCCCGCGTCATGGGGAACTCGGAAATCTATACCATGGTGCGCCACATTCTGCCCAACTGCCTGGCACCTGTTTTGGTCATGGCAACGTCCATGTGCGGCTGGGCAATTCTCGCAGAAAGCTCGCTCAGCTTTCTGGGTCTGGGTGTGCCGCCGCCAGCGCCGACTTGGGGCAATATGCTCGCGGGAAGCCGCAATTTCATTGAGCAGGCCGTTTGGCTTGGTATCTTCCCCGGCCTTGCAATTTCGCTGTCGCTGCTTGGTATCAATCTTCTTGGTGACGCGTTGCGCGACCGCCTCGACCCACGCATGAGGAGGCGCTCATGACTTCAGCACTCCTGCTTGAAATCGACGATGTCAGCTTGCGTGTTGGCGACAGTGCACTGGAGATCGTCAAGCGCGCTTCCTTCTCCATAAAAGCTGGCGAAATTCTCGGCATCGTTGGTGAATCCGGCTCCGGCAAAACGATGCTCGCGCGGGCGGTTATGGGGCTGGTTCCGGCGTCCATTAAAACAAGTCATGGTGCGATCCGCTTCAAGGGGCAGAACGTGTCAACGATGTCGCCGACCGCTTTACGCGGGCTGCGTGGCGATGGCATTGCCATGATCTTTCAGGAGCCGATGACTTCGCTCACTCCGTCACTGACCATCGGGCGGCAGCTTGAAGAAGGGCTTGAACTGCACTTTCCAGCTGACAAAGCGCAACATGCCGACTGGATCAGAGCCATGTTGTTGCGTGTCGGGATCGCCGATCCTGATCGGGCGATTGAGGCGTTCCCACATGAGTTCTCAGGCGGAATGCGCCAGCGCATCATGATCGCCTGCGCGATGCTCATGAAGCCTGATCTGCTGATCGCGGACGAGCCGACCACAGCGCTTGATGCGGTTATCCAGCGCGAGGTTATGGAGTTGCTGGTCGATCTCACGCGGGAGCGTGGCACGACCGTTTTGCTGATCAGCCATGATCTTCCAATGATTGCACGCTATTCCAACCGTGTGGTTGTGATGCGTCATGGTGAAGTGGTTGAAACGGGCAATACCGCTGATGTTCTGGCAATGCCTCGACATGATTACACCCGTAAACTGCTCTCGACGTTGCCGGTTCGTGGGCCTGCGCGCGTGGTTCCAAAGGCTGATCCGCTGATCAGCGTGCGCGATCTTGTCGTCGATTTTGAAGGCCGGGGTGGCTGGTTCAAGAAAGCTGGCGGCAAGCGTGCTCTGCATGGGGTTACGATTGACGTCCTGCCAAACGAGGTTGTTGCCGTGGTTGGTGGCTCCGGTTCGGGCAAGACCACAGCCGCGCGTGTGATGGCCGGATTAATCAAGCCGAGCGAAGGGAAGCTGCTGTTCAAGGGGCAGCCTGTCGAGAGACGTTCATCCCATTATCAGGATTATCGTTATCACACACAGATGGTGTTTCAGGACCCTTATTCATCGCTCGACCCGCGCATGAAAGTGGGCGAGTTGGTGGGTGAGGCGCTGCGTTTCTCGAAAGAGCTTTCGTCCAGCCAGAAAGTATATCGTGTTCGCGAAACACTGGAGGATGTTGGCCTCGGTGGAGATTATGCCAATCGTTATGCGCATGAAATGTCGGGGGGGCAGCGTCAGCGTGTGGCGATTGCGCGTGCGCTCGTGCGTCGTCCCGCTTTTGTCATTGCCGATGAAGCAGTTTCGGCCCTTGACGTAACGGTGCGTGCGCAGGTTCTCGATCTCTTCGCCAAGCTGCAGCAGAGCTATGGCTTCGGGTGCCTGTTCATTACCCACGATCTGGGCGTGGTTGAACAAATTGCCGATCGTGTGGTCGTGATGAATGACGGTCGCATTATCGAGCAGGGAACGCGCGACGAGATTTTCGACGCGCCACAAAACGATTATACCCGCCGTCTTTTGTCAGCCATTCCAATGCTCGAACTGACGGGCGAGGGCGGCGTCAAACTCAAATGGCGCGGCGATAATGCAAATAGGAAATCCGGAGAGGGGGGAGGGCATGTCCAGCACTGAGGAAAAGCCTGTCACTAGGCGGGAGGGCCATGGCAAAAAACTCAGCTTCTACGATTTTGGGGCAACCACGTTTTTTGCAAGTCAGTTCGATCAACGTTTCAGCTACTGCCTTTATGTCCCCGAGGACTATGATGAAGACGGCACCGAGACGCACGAACTGCTCGTCATCGTCCACGGGACGGGACGGACGGCGGCACAATACCGCGATCACTTTGCAAATTTTGCGCGAGAGAACCGCTGCATTGTACTCGCACCGCTGTTTCCAGCCGGCATCGTCGTGAAAGGCGATCTTGCCAATTACAAGCGCATTGAGTTCCACGGCATTCGTTTTGACCATATTCTGCTGTCGATGATCGACGAAGTGGCCGCCAAATATCGCCTCAAAAGCAATCGCGCCCTCATGTACGGCTTTTCGGGCGGCGGGCAGTTCTGCCAGCGCTTTTTCATGCTGCATCCTCACAGGCTCAAGGCGGTCTCTATCGGAGCGCCGGGCATCGTGACTCTACTCAATTCCGATTATGACTGGTGGGTCGGCGTTCGCGATGTTGAAGCACGTTTTGGCTGCCGCCTCGATCTTGAAGCGATGAAGGCCGTGACGGTTCAAACAGTGATCGGTGAGGAAGACACCGCGACTTGGGAAATCGGCATCCCGCGTAGCAGCGCGCTTTGGATGGACGGAGCTGATCTGCAAGGCGAGTGTCGGATTGACCGTATTGAGGCACTGGCAAAGTCATTTGAAACGCATGGCATCGCGGTTCGCAGGGACAGGGTGCCGGGCGTCGCTCACGAGCCTTTCAAAGTGCTGGAGCCGGTCGAAGCATTTTTCGCGGATGTGCTGAGGTCACAAAGCTGACCATACCGCAAAATCAAAAACAAAAAGGGGAAACCAAAATGTTCAATCCAATTTCAATCCGCTCTGCACTCAGCATTGCGCTTTTTGGTCTCAGCGCCACATCCTTTCAAGCACATGCTGCAGACGATGAGACCTTGCGCGTCGCCATTCACTCTGACGTTGCGAGCATAAATCCGGGCGTCAATCGCGATGCCAATGCCGATATGGTTGTTGCCCACATTGCCGAAGGTCTGGTCGCTTATGGCGACGATCTTGCAATCAAGCCGATGCTGGCCGAGAGCTGGACCGCGAATGCCGATCATACGGTCTATGAATTCAAGTTACGTAAAGGCGTCAAGTTCCACAATGGCAAAGACCTGACCGCCAAGGATGTCGCATGGAATTTCGAGCGTTATCTCAAGCCGGATACAGCGTTTCAATGCGTCAATCGCTATAATGGCAAGGTCGATTCCGAGTTGAAGTCGGTCGGGGCTGTTGATGACAGCACGGTGCGCTTCAGCTTTGCAGCACCTGCGCCAAACTTCGTTATCACCATGGCTACCATCCAGTGCACCCCCTGGATATTGAGCCCGGAATCCGTTGATGCAGATGGCAAATTTGTAAAGCCGATTGGCACCGGTCCCTATGCATTTTCCAAATGGGAGCGCGGTCGTTATCTGGACCTAACCCGTTTCGATGATTATTCGGCTCTGTCCGGCGATGCCGACGGTCTGGGAGGGAACAAGAAAGGTCATGTAAAGACCATTCAGTTCATGACTGTTCCAGATTCAAGCACGCGCACAAATGGGCTGCTTTCCGGTGAGATCGACTTCATCGATGAAGTAGAGCCAACTGCCGTCAAGGATCTGGAAGCGAAGGGCATGAAGGTCAATGTGCAGCAGACGCCTGCATGGATGGTACTTCAAATTCAGTCAACTTCCGATAAGCTAAAAGATCCGCAGATGCGTCAGGCGATTGCTCACGCCATCGATCTTAACCAACTGGCAGCGGCGATCGGTGAGGGCATGTATGCGCCAAACCCGTCGGTCATTGCACCAAACACCCTCTATTCGGATAATCAGGCGGCTGCCTGGCCTGCATATGATCCAGCCAAAGCGCAGGAGCTGCTGACCAAGGCAGGCTATACGGGCGAACCGATCAGCCTTCTGGTCGCCAACCGCCAGAACCGCGTGCAGGTCGCCACGATTGTTCAGGCATTCCTTGCAGCCTCCGGCATCAATGCGCAACTCGAAGTGCGTGACTGGGCGACCCAGCTCGATCAGTATCGTCGTGGCGCATATGAACTTGCCGTTTTCGCTTATTCGGCCCGCCTTGATCCGCTGTTGTCTTTCCAGTCGATGATCGGTGACAAGAAGGCCGATGCCGCGCGCCAGTGGGACGATGCCAAGGCGGAAGACCTTCTCAAGCAGGTTTCAGCGAAGAGCGACGTCGAAGAACGCAAGAAGCTCTTCAACGAACTCAACACGCTGATGGGTGAGCAGGTTCCGATCCTTGGTCTGGTAAACCTGCCATCGATCACAGCTGCCGGCCCAAAAGTGAACCATTTCAAGGGCTGGGCTGGTGATACGCTTCGTTTCTGGACGATCAGCAAGGCACAGTAAAACGCTCCGCTTCACGAGCTTAGCATTGGGATACCCCATGACGTCTACATCCTTTGACTACACCCGGGCCGACGCCGTCGGTCTGGGAGAGGCCATTCGCGCAAAAATTCTGTCGCCGCGTGAGGCCGTTCATGAGGCATTTGCAGCGATTGATCGGTGCAATCCCGAGCTGAATGCTGTGATCCATGAGATGCGCGATCAGGCGGAAGAACAGCTTAAATCGCTGCCAGAGGGTCCGCTCAGCGGTGTTCCGGTTTTGTTGAAGGATGATTGTCCTTCCTATGCCGGTGCAGCAATGTCCTTTGGATGTCGTGCGGCCGAGGGAAATATCTCGCAGCGCGATCACGAACTTGTCAAACGGTACAAATCCGCTGGTCTGGTGGTGGTAGGCAAAACCAATTTGCCTGAGTTTTCCTGCAATATCGCAACGGAATCCTCGCTGCACGGTCCGGCACTCAATCCCTGGAATGTGACACGCAGCATTGGCGGTTCTTCCGGCGGTGCAGCAGCAGCGGTTGCTTCACGTATGGTGCCCGTGGCTTATGGTAATGATGGTGCGGGCTCGATCCGTATTCCCGCATCTTGCGGCGGGCTTTTCGGGCTGCGTCCATCGCGTGGGCGTGTCCCATGTGGTCCGGTCTCGACAGAAAACTGGGGCGGAATGGTCAGCCATCATGTGTTGACGCGTTCGGTTCGCGATTCCGCAATGATGCTTGATCTGACAGATGCGCTTGAACCGGGTTCGCTTTACGCCGCCCCGGCCAAGACGGACCTGTTCGTCAACAGTGTCAGAATAGCGCCGGGCAAGCTTCGCATCGGCGTCTGGCAGAAGTCTGATCTTCGACATGATCTGGACGAGCAAACAGTCGCAGCACTTGAGGCGACGATTGCGTTGTGCGAACGGCTCGGACATAACATTGTTCGGGTGAAGCCCGATTTTGACGGCGTTCAGCTTGCGGACGCCGTACAAAAACTGATCGCCGTTTACACCGCAATTGAAGTGGCGGATGTTGCCGCGACAATGGCAAAGCCTGCCAATGACCTCTATTTCGAACCTTCAAATTTGGGGTTGGCCGCTTACGGCGATGGCTTGACTGCGACGGAGGTTATTCAAGCGCGTTTGACCGCAAACAGTACGGCGCGCAGTTTTGGTCGTCTGTTTGAAGAATGCGATGTGGTGCTAAGTCCAGTAATGCCGGTTGGATCATTTCCGCTTGGCGTGCTCGACGTGCGCTCACCCGACTGGAAGGGGTTTGCTCGGCAGTTTCTGGAGCTGACAACCTTCACCCATCCGGTCAACGCTGCTGGCTTGCCGGCGATGAGTGTTCCACTTCACGAAACGTCTGATGGCTTGCCAATCGGCAGCCAGTTCATTGCTCCTTATGGGGCGGAAAATCTGCTATTCGAACTTGCAGGTCAGTTGGAAGCCATGTGCCCATGGTCTGATCGGCTTCCCGCCATTCACGCCTGAAATCAAGAGACAAGTGATGCTCTATACAAAGCCCTATTTCCAGCCGTCTGATACGACCGAGGTTTTCGATCTCGTTGATAGAACGGTGCTTGGCACCTTGATCACCGGTCATGAAGGTGGCGTTGCTATATCGCACCCTGTCTTCATGATGGATCGGACACGCGGCGAAAACGGCACGCTGGTCTCACATGTTGCTGCATCCAACGATCATGTTGAGTTTCTGAAACGCGGCCTGCCATCCATCGCAATCCTGATGGATGCTGGTCATTATGTGTCATCGTCATGGTATCCGGGCTATCCGGAAAGGGACAGCGCGCCGACCTGGAGCTTCATGGTTGCTCATATTCATGGCACGCCCAAAATCCTGTCGGAAGCAGCTACCGTCAAACATCTACACGAACTCGTGCAGCACATGGAAAAGGGTCGTGATAAGCCCTGGCAGATGAAGGAACTCGGACGTGGAGGTCTGGAGCGGCGTCTGCCCAATATCGTCGGCTACGAAATGCCGATTGAGAAGATGGAAATTAAATTTAAGCTCGGGCAGGACGAGCGGTCTGCAGATATGAACGCTGCGATCAAAAAACTGCGTGAAGAGGGGAAGGAAGATATCGCGGTAATGATGGCGCGTCACTGCAAATTTATATAATAAACTGGACGGTATTACTGATAATTCGAGAGTAACATCGAAATCGATGAAAGAAATATTATCCAAGAAAGCCTAATTATTCTTAGTTTAAACAGAATGCGAGGCAGCCCCTTGGGTTTGGCGGGGGGCATCTGGAAGAAGATATTGATTACTTGTAGGCGGAAACACAATCTCAATCATAGTGTCGCCGCCCAGATCAGCAACGCTAACCGTTGCACGAGTTGGCAGCAGCAAAGAACCAATCCAGCCCTCGATACGAAACTCAAACTCTTCAACCGGCGGGAAAACCAGTTGATCCCAACGCAGGCGGCCATGACGCTGTTGCAGGAAGTCGAGCAGGCCTACGTCGGGCTCAATCGCATCAGGAGTTTCGCCGACGAGATCAGCCATCAGAATGCGGGCATGTTGCGTAATGCTGCAATGCCGGCGCTTGCAAATGGGATCAATGCCGCGCTTCCTCGCCCGATTTCTCGAACAGCGCCCCAATATCCATGCCTCTCTCAACGGCATTCCATCCGCGTTGGTGGGTGGAGGCGTTTACATCCGGACAAGCCGATCTCGGCTTCGCGGACGGTCCGCTCGACAGACCCGCTTTCAATATTGAAACTCGCCCGATACCGGCGGTCGTAGGTGTTCCGCAGGGACATAGGCTTGCAGACTATCCGGAGATTTCACCGGTTGATCTTGCCGATGAACGCATGACTACGCCCGAACCGGGGTCGCTTTTTGCCATGCGTGTGGAAGTTGCGCTCGCGGGCATTCTGCGGTCGACCACCATTGAGACCCGTCTTCTGCAACGTATTTTCGCGGACGCGGCATGGAGATCCGGCCTTTTACGAGCTTTGTCGATAATGGCTTTCTGGTCATCCGCCGGAGTAACGACCCTGACAACACTCTGGCTCAACGTTTTATGAGTTTTGGGTCTATCACGAGGCATTGCTGGCAGATGAACGAGTGTAATAGGTGATTGCTGTATTAGACAGAAGGCATTTTTCCGTCGATCAACGTGCATGCGTTGAAGTTGGCGGGAAACGACGAGATAAGTTTACTTAGCCCGTGAGAGCGCGCCGTCCATTTTGTAGTGAACAATCAGGCCTTCAACGCAAGCACCGATGAGGTATCCAGTCGCTCTCCACAGTCGATGATTTTTGATGCATTGACACCCTCTCGTTCTCAGCTATTCTTTTATAAAAGCGTATATATCATAATTATGGAACAATTTAAAAATGGGGTTCTGCCTTGCGGATCAAACTAGCACTCCTTCTTGCTTCTACCATGGTCTTCAGTTCCGGTGTTTCGCTGGCAGAGGACAAGGGTGGCGTCATCAATGTCGCGACCATTGGTGAACCCCCGACGCTTGACCCGATGGTATCCACTGCAGATCTTGTGGGCATCGTCACGCAACACATCTTTGAAACGCTTTATACCTTCGACAAGGAATGGAAGCCGACGCCATTGCTGGCGGAAAGCCTGCCCGAAATCAGCGCGGATGGAAAAACCTATAAGATCAAGCTGCGTTCCGGCATCAAGTTTCATGATGGCAGCGGTATGACCTCGGAAGATGTGGTTGCGTCGCTTCAACGCTGGACGAAGCTCGCTTCGCGCGGGAAACAGGCGTCGGCCTTTATCGAAAATATCGCGGCGACTGATCCGGCTACAGTGACGATAAAGCTCAAGGAGCTTTATGCGCCATTGACCTCTTTGCTTGCCTTCAACAATTCTGCGGCGATTATCCTACCGTCGGAAAAGCAGGCTGAACCGATGAACGAATTCATCGGTACCGGTCCCTATATGCTCAAGGAACGCAAGGCAGATCAATATATTCAGCTTGTGCGTTTCGACGGTTACAAGTCGCGTGATGGTGAGAGCGACGGTTACGGCGGTGCACGCCATCAATATCTCGATGAAATCCGCTTCGTATCGGTCCCGGACGCCAACACCCGTGTCGAAGCAGCGGTTTCAGGGCAGTATGAATATGTCGATTCCATACCGGTCGAGTCATTTGACAACGTCAAATCTTCGACGGCTTCCCAGCCATTGCTCCTGAAGCCTTTCGGCTATCCTGTCTTTGTTTTCAACACCAAGGAAGGTTTGGCCTCGAAACTGCTGGTACGGAAGGCCGTAACACATGCATTGAGCATGGAGGATATGCTCGCGGCTGCGTTTGGCAGTACGGAATTCTACGCGTTGGACGGCGCTTTCTATCCGTCCAATTTCGTCTGGAATACCGAGGCTGGCGTCGAAGGGAATTATAATGTGGCCCAGCCGGAAACCGCGACGGAAGAATTGAAGGCCGCCGGTTATAATGGCGAACCGCTGCGCATCCTGACAAGCCGCCAGTACGAGTTCCATTACAAGATGGCGCAGGTAGCTGCCGAATATCTGAAGCTTGCCGGATTCAATGTGGATCTGCAGGTTGTCGATTGGGCGACGCTGACCCAGCGCCGCGCTGATCCGAAGCTGTGGGACATATATATAACGCACAGTCCCTTCCTGCCGGAGCCTGCTTTGATGGGCTCTCTGTCAACCAGCTCACCGGGTTGGTGGGACACGCCAGCGCGTAAAACCGCTGTCGATGCGTTCACGGCCGAATCCAATCTGGAAAAGCGAGTTGCGCTGTGGGCAGATGTTCAAAAAACTATTTATGACGAACTGCCCCTGATCAAGATCGGCGACTTCAATGCTGTCGCGGCGATGTCCACCAAGCTGGAGGGGGTTGAGCCTGCGCCATGGCCTTATTTCTGGAATGCGTCGTTGAAGAAGTAATTTCCGGGAAAGTAAATGCCGTCCGTCCGGTCGGCATTCACTGAATGGTTTAATCTGGAGAGTCTGATCGTATGGTGCGCTACATTCTGCAGCGGTTTTTTGGCATGGCCGTTGTCATGTTTCTGGTCGTGACGATCGTATTCGTGATCGTCCGGGTGACCCCTGGTGATCCTGCCGCTGTCATGCTTGGACCGGACGCATCGGCGCAGGACATTGCTGATCTGCGCGCCCGGCTCGGTCTCGATCAATCGCTGCTCATTCAGTACTTCTACTATATCGGCCAACTCCTGAAAGGCGATCTCGGTCAGTCGATCTTTCTCAATATGCCGGTAGGTGCGGCGTTGCTTGATCGAGCCGAACCGACGTTCTTTTTGACGGTTCTTTCTCTTCTTATCGCCTGCATTATCGCGCTGCCGGTTGGCATATACGCTGCCTACCGGCGTGGTTCCTTTGTCGATCAGGCGGCTACAACGGTCGCTATGCTAGCGGCAAGCATACCGAGCTTTTGGCTGGGGCTCATTCTCATGCAGTTTTTTGCGGTCCGGCTGAACCTGTTTCCGGTGTCCGGCTATGGCGGTCCGGGTTCGAGTTTTGCGGATCGGATGTATCATCTGATCCTCCCCGCCTTCGCACTGGGGCTGGTTTCATCAGCCCTAATCCTGCGCTTTACCCGTGCTTCAATGCTGGATGTTCTCGGCGACGATTACATTCGCACGGCGCGGGCAAAAGGCTTGATCGAGCGGCGCGTTGTAATGAAGCATGCCCTCAAAAACGCTCTGATCCCGATTCTGACCGTTGTCGGTCTCACAGCAGCCGTTCTGATATCCGGAGCCGTGGTGACTGAAACGGTCTTCGGCCTCCCGGGCGTTGGCAATCTTGTTGTGTCCGCGGTTCTGCGACGAGACTACCCGGTCATTCAGGGTGCGCTGCTTGTTATCGCCGGGCTCTATGTCCTGATTAATTTCATCATCGATATGCTCTATCTGTGCGTTGATCCGAGGGTTCGCTACTGATGGCCGATCTTGTTACGACTACGCAAAAAACCCCTTCAGACCGCGTTTTGTTCATCCGTCGGCTATTCAAGCGCAAGACAGTGGCGGCTGGTATCATTGTGCTTGCGGTCTTTGCTATTCTCGCGCTGCTGGCACCCTGGATTGCGCCCTATTCGCCCTCGAAACTATCCATCGTCAACCGTCTCAAGCCGCCAAGCGAGATGTTCTGGTTCGGCACTGATGAGTTCGGGCGCGACGTCTTTTCCCGTACGATCTATGCGGGGCGGCTTTCACTCATGGTGGGCGTGGCGGTTGTCGTCCTTTCGGCGCTGATAGGGGTTACGCTCGGATTGCTGGCAGGCTTCTTTCAGCGTTTGGATACGCCCATCGCCCGCCTGATCGATGCAATGATGGCTTTCCCCGACATTCTGCTGGCCATTGCGCTGGTCGCCGCGCTCGGCCCGTCGCTGGCGACGGTCATCATTGCGCTGTCTGTGGTCTATTCACCGAGGCTTGCGCGCATCGTGCGCGCTTCGACGCTGGTGATCCGCGAGCTGCCCTATGTGGAAGCGGCCCAGTCGCTCGGAATATCTACATTCCACATCATGACACGGCACGTGCTCAGAAATCTGATTTCGCCCATCATCGTTCAGTGCACATTCCTTTTTGCGAGCGCAATGCTCGCAGAAGCCGGACTTTCCTTCCTCGGTCTTGGTGTCAGCCCCGAAATTCCGACCTGGGGGACAATGATAGCCGCAGGGCGCCAATATATCGGTCAGGCCGACTGGATGACCTATTTCCCCGGCTTCGCCATCATTCTTTCCGTCCTCTCGCTCCAGATGGTTGGCGACGGACTACGCGACATGCTCGATCCAAGACTGCGAAGGGATTTGTAATATGATTTCCGGTGAACTGGCGAAGCCGCTTCTTGTCACCAATGTCAAGCCGGTGGCTTTCGGCGCAGAACATGCCAATACGACGACGGATATTCTGGTAGGAAAGACCGGCAACATCATCGCTATCGGCAAGTCGTTGAATGCACCTGCTGATGCGCACCTTGTCGATGGTAAGGGAGCCTGGATTTCGCCGGGTTGGGTCGACCTGCATGTCCACATCTGGCACGGCGGTACGGATATTTCGATACGTCCTTCGGAGTGTGGCGCCGAGCGAGGGGTGACGACGCTCGTTGATGCCGGTTCGGCGGGGGAGGCGAATTTCCATGGCTTCCGGGAATATATCATCGAACCGGCCAAAGAACGGATCAAAGCCTTTCTCAATCTCGGCTCTATCGGCCTTGTCGCCTGCAACCGCGTCCCGGAATTACGTGATATCAAAGACATAGATCTCGACCGTATTCTCGAATGCTACGCGGCCAATAGCGAGCATATTGTCGGCATCAAGGTCCGGGCCAGCCACGTCATCACCGGGTCATGGGGCGTTACACCTGTCAAGCTTGGCAAGAAGATCGCCAAGATACTTAAGGTGCCGATGATGGTGCATGTCGGCGAACCCCCTGCGCTTTATGACGAGGTTCTGGAAATCCTCGGCCCCGGCGATGTGGTCACACATTGCTTCAACGGGAAATCCGGCTCCAGCATCATGGAAGACGAAGACCTATTCAATCTTGCGGAACGCTGTGCGGGCGAAGGCATCCGGCTGGACATTGGCCATGGTGGAGCATCTTTCTCGTTCAAGGTCGCCGAAGCAGCGATTGAACGGGGTCTCCTTCCATTTTCGATCTCGACAGATTTGCACTGCCATTCGATGAACTTCCCCGTCTGGGATTTGGCGACAACCATGTCCAAGCTGCTGTCGGTCAAAATGCCGTTTGAAAATGTCATCGAAGCCGTCACGCATAACCCGGCGTCGGTGATCAAGCTCTCGGTGGAAAACCGGCTGTCCGTTGGACAACGTGCCGATTTCACGATCTTTGATTTGGTCGATGCCGACCTGGAGGCGACGGATTCCAATGGCGATGTGTCTCGACTGAACAGGCTGTTCGAACCCCGTTACGCAGTCATCGGTGCTGAGGCTATTACGGCCAGCCGCTATATACCGCGCGCCCGCAAACTTGTTCGCCATAGCCATGGCTATTCGTGGCGCTGATGCTGTCCGCACAACCCTGAATCAACGGGGAACTCCCGCGACGAAATGATGAGGAAAATTCGTGTCTCATTCTCTCCTGACGACTGAAGTAATGCATTCTCCCTATGAGCGGTTGGTTTCGCTTGGCATAACTTTGCCGCCGCCGCCACCGCCCATCGCGAATTTTGTCACGTATGTGCAGGAGGGCAATATCCTTTACCTTTCAGGTCAGGGGCCTAGGGAAGAGAGTGGGCATTTGCGTGCGGGCAAGGTTGGTGGCGATATCGGCGTGGATCAAGCCTATCAGGATGCCCGACTAACGGGCATCAATCTGCTGGCTGTCATGCATGAGGCGCTTGGCGACCTTTCCCGCGTGAAACGCGTGGTGAAGCTCTTGGGTATGGTCAATGCCGTGCCGGACTTTGAATTGCATCCCAATGTCATCAATGGCTGCTCTGATCTTTTCATCGAAGTGTTTGGTACTGCCGGACAACATGCACGTTCAGCCGTCGGCTTGGGTTCCTTGCCGGGCAATATCACGGTTGAAATCGAAGCGATCGTCGCCCTGAACGACTAGGACAGCGTCAATGATTCCGCCAGCCCATCAGCTTTTCGATCTTCGCCGCCGAAGCTCGCACCTGACTGGTGTAGTGGCTTTCGTCGGAAAGCACTTTCTGTTCAGGAAGCACGATGGAGATCGTCGCAACGCATTGTCCATCGCGGTCGCAAATCGGGGACGCAATACAGGCAACCGCATAGTCGGATTCTGCAATCTGGATCGAGAGCCGTTCGTCAAACGCTTTCGCTGCTGCCTCCGAAAGACTTGTGGCGTCGACTTCGGCTCGACCTGTGGGAGAAGTCCGGGCGCAGCGCTTGAAAAGCTCGATCCGTTCATTTTCCGCCAAATGCCCGACCAGAAGGCGGCCGGATGCAGTCCAGTTCAAGGGTACTCTTGTGCCGACACGCGAGGCAACCTGAAATGGGCTTGGCCCGTCCGCCATGGCGAGAACAAGCATATGGTCCCCATCCCGGCCGCAGAGTTGTACCGCTTCGTTTGTTTCGCGGCACAGATCGTGCATCTCGTGCGTGGCGACGCTCATGAAATCAAGCGACCGCGCGTAAGCAAGACCATAATGATAGAGCCGCGCACCGAGCCAGATCGCACCGTCCGCGTTGCGGGCGAGCATGTTCTTTTCAACGAGATCATCGATGGTCACATACACGGTCGACAAAGGTGCCTTGATCGCTTTCGCAATCGCATAGGGACCAGCCGGAGCACCGGTTTCATAAAGATAATCAATTACCTGCAACGCACGATCTATACCGCTCACGCGCGAGCGGCGTGACGACTTGGTTTCGGTGTCATCCGCAGGGGATGTTTCGGTGGGGATAGCGGCTGACGATAGTTTCAATCAAGTGCTCCGTGTGAAATTCGAGAATTTATTACATTATTATGGCATAAATGTCGATGCCTGAGACAATGAAAGAAATGGGAGAATTGAAATGACTGATGATATCCGCCGCAAGATCGGGCTTCGGCCAGTCATCAATGTTTCCGGGACGATGACATCGCTCGGCGCATCCATCGTCGTGCCGGAGGCAATAGAGGCGATGGCGGCGATCCTGCCTCACTTCGTCGAGATCAATGATCTCCAGCGCAAGGCAAGTGAAGTGATAGCCCGACTGACAGGCGGCGAAGCTGGTTTCGTCACGGCGTCTTGCTCCTCAGGCATTACGCTCGCCGTGGCCGGTGCGATGACAGGCAATAATCTTCTCGCAATTGAGAAATTGCCGGATGCCACACCGGAAAGGAATGAAATCCTTGTGCAGACTGGCCATGTGGTCAGTTATGGTGCTCCGGTCGATCAGGCCATCCGGCTTGCGGGAGGCAAAGTCGTCCTGATCGGACAGGCGACATCGACCCATCGCTATCACATGGAAAATGCGATTACCGAAAAGACGGCTGCGGCGGTTTATGTCGTATCACACCACGTCGTCGACTATGGCCTTCTGCATCTAAGCGAGTTTGTCGAGATCGCGCATGCCAAGAGCGTGCCCGTGATAGTGGATGCTGCATCCGAATACGACCTGAAGCTGTTTCTGGAAAGCGGCGCTGATATCGCAATCTATTCAGGACACAAGTTTCTGGGTGGTCCGACATCCGGCATCGTTGCAGGCAAGAAGGAACTTGTCCGCAATGCTTTCCTGCAAAATCTCGGTATCGGGCGCGGAATGAAAGTTGGCAAAGAGAGCATTTACGGCGTTATGGCAGCACTGGAAGCATGGGAAATGCGCGACCATGCCGCAATCCGAGAGAGGGAGACCGGCTATCTGGAACTGTGGAAGAAGACGCTGGATGGCCGTCCCGGTATCACAGCCCTGATCGAACCAGATCCCACAAACAACCCGCTCGACCGCCTGCGGGTGGTCGTATCGCCAGCTGATGCCCGCACCACAGCTTGGGATTTGGTAACGGCTCTTGCGCGAGGCAACCCGCCGATCATCACCCGTGACCATGAGGTAGAGCACAACTATTTCTATCTTGACCCCTGCAATCTCCATCCAAGTCAGGAAACCATCGTTGCTCAACGGTTGGGCGAGGAACTCGACAAAGCCCGGGCATCGAACGAGCTTATCGCCACGCCCTTTGAGGAGCGAAGCAAGCATCGCTTTGACGGTTTGCTGCGTTGGCCCGATTGATGGCCGGAAGGGTCTAAAGGAAAGCGGAGGAACATCATGATGGCTGAGAATATTGGACCGGTAGGCAAAAACGAACCTGTTTTATCCGTTCGAGGACTGACCACGTCTTTTATGGCCGATGGGAACTGGAAACCGGTTGTCAACGATGTTTCCTTCGATGTTCATCCTGGAGAAACGGTGGCAATCGTCGGGGAGTCCGGCTCTGGCAAGAGTGTTACTTCGCTGTCGATCATGCGCCTTCTGCAGAAGGATACGAGCCGCATCGAAGGCAGTATCAGGCTGGGAGATCGTGAGCTTCTGACACTCGCGGAAGAAAAAATGCGCCAGATACGTGGCAAAGAAATCGCTATGATCTTTCAGGAGCCGATGACGAGCCTCAATCCGCTCTTCACGATCGGGGACCAGATTTCGGAAGCACTGCTCTGTCATTCACAAATGTCCAAGGCAGATGCGCGCGCTGAAACGGTCCGCTTGCTTGAAAAGGTCCGCATTTCATCCGCAGCCTCCCGCTTGGATGAATATCCGCATCGTTTTTCGGGTGGTATGCGTCAGCGCGTCATGATCGCAATGGCTCTGGCATCAAAACCCAAACTGCTGATCGCGGATGAACCGACAACGGCCCTGGATGTGACTATTCAGGGGCAGATACTCGATCTTATCAAGACGCTACAGGAAGAAGAGGGAACGTCTGTTCTTTTCATCACACATGATATGGGCGTGGTGGCTGAAATATCGGATCGTACTGTCGTCATGTTTCGTGGCAGGCAGGTTGAGACAGGAAAGACAGCGGATATTTTCCGGCAGAACAAGCACCCCTATACGCGAGCACTTTTGTCGGCGGTTCCCGTACTTGGAACAATGCGGGGTCGTCAACATCCCCTGCGGTTTCCGATAGTAGACAATGCGACCGGCCTTTCGGAAAAGCCAGTCGAGGTGGCAGATACGGTAGATAAGGCCGATGGAGCGGTCCTTGAAGTCAAAGGCCTTACCAAGCGCTTCGAGATTTATTCGGGCTTCATGGCCCGCTTGAGCGGACGTGTTCACGCAGTTGAAAATGTGTCCTTTGACATTCGTAGAGGCGAAACTCTCTCGCTGGTTGGCGAGAGCGGGTGCGGAAAATCGACGACCGGGCGAGCCGTCATGCGACTGACTGAACCGGATTCCGGTGAAGTCCTCGTTGAAGGGCGCAATATTCTGACCCTCGACAAGCTGGCCATGCGCGAGATGCGTCGAACAGTCCAGATGATCTTTCAGGATCCCTATGCATCATTGAACCCGCGCATGACGGTGGGAGCCGCTATCGCGGAACCTTACGTTGAACACCGGCTGGGTAGCGCAAAGGAAGCGAAGGAAGTTGTTGCAGACATGCTGGAAAAGGTTGGCCTGACGCCGGATATGGCAAAGCGGTATCCGCATGAATTTTCCGGTGGGCAAAGGCAGCGTATCTGTATTGCGCGTGCACTGGCCTTAAAGCCGAAAGTTATCGTTGCCGATGAAAGTGTCTCTGCACTTGATGTTTCAATCAAGGCACAGGTCATCAATCTCATGCTCGATCTGCAGCAGGACCTTGATCTAGCATTCTTGTTCATTTCCCATGATATGGCCGTCGTAGAACGTGTAAGCCACCGTGTGGCAGTTATGTATCTGGGCGAAATTGTTGAAATTGGTCCGAGGTCGGCAGTATTCGATAATCCCCAACATGACTATACACGCAGGTTGATGGCGGCAGTTCCGGTTCCTGATCCTGATCGGCGCAAGTCCGTGCTTTCAAACGAAGGGGGAGAGCTCAAGAGCCCAATCCGTCCTGCGAATTTCGTGGTGCCTTTGCGTGAATATCGAGAGGTATCGCCGCAGCACTTCGTTGCGTTCTAGGGCGATCATGTTTGAAAGACTATGTTTCTCTTGTGCAGAAGAATGAATGCGAGGTTTGCAGCGCGAATAGTTGACCTGCAGAGCAGATTTTCTTCGGCTGTACACGAACACATTACATTCCAATAGCAAATAACCCACGTTACGCCCACTGGCCCAAAACGGAGCAAACAGAATGACTCGTGTCCTTAGAATTGCAGCAGCACAAATGGGTCCGGTCAATTCCGGTGAGCCACGCACTGAAACAGTTGGTCGGTTATTGGCTCTCCTTGATCTGGCTGCGGATGAAGGATGCGATGTCGCGGTCTTTCCAGAACTGGCACTGTCGACCTTTTTTCCCAGATTGTATCGTTTCGATATTTCCGATGCTGACGCTTTTTACGAGCACATTATGCCGAACTGTGATGTGCAGCCCTTGTTTGATCATGCCAAACGCCGCCGCATTGGCTTCAGCCTTGGTTATGCAGAGATTGCGAATGATGGTGAGAATACGCATCGGTACAACACCCAGATCCTTGTCGACAAAGATGGCCGCATTGTATCCAAGTATCGGAAAGTGCATCTGCCGGGGCATACCGATCATCGACCCGAGGATCCGTTCCAGAATCTCGAAAAATATTACTTCGAGGTCGGCAATCTAGGCTTCCCAGTGGTAGACGCCTTCGGCGGTCGGATAGGCATGTGCATTTGCAATGACCGAAGGTGGCCAGAAACCTATCGCATGATGGGCTTGCAAGGCGTCGAGCTAATCGCGCTGGGATATACGACACCAGTTTATAATCCACGAGCAAAGCAAACCCCCGAACTGCGCATGTTTCAAAGTAGGCTGTGTATGCAGGCAGGTGCGTATCAAAACTCCACGTTCGTCGTGGGTGTGGCCAAAGCCGGCAAGGAAGATGGCGTCGACCTAATGGGGGGATCATGCATTATACATCCGGATGGTCGCGTTATCGCCGAGACAACCGGGCTGGATGATGAGATAGCGTTCGCGGATTGCGACTTGGACGATTGTGTTAATGGCAAAATGGAGGAGTTTAACTTCGAGCGCAATCGGCGGCCCGAGTTATACAACGGTCTGCTCACACCTCACGCAAGCTTTCGGTAACACTTAGACGTGAGTTTGAATCCAATTCGGCTAACACCGTGAGAAAAATTTACTGGAGACGCCACAAGGGCTGAACGGGAGCACCGTATCAATACGACGCAGACCCTCCCATCGCGGCGTTCTTCATCAGCGCGCTACAACTAGTTGCTTTCGCGTCCGGCATCGTAAATCGTTCCGATATCTCGCTAGTGCCGTCAATGCATCAAATCCTGAACGAGGCTCGGATCTTGCGCAGGCGCGCATTTCAAGGAATCGGAACTGTAGGTTTTGCATAGGCTTTTGCGTTCGTCACGATCAGGCGCGGCCGTGGAAACGTCTGTCGATCAGCTTGGTGCCTCTCTGGCTTGGCGTAGAGCCGAAATCTGGAGTACCGCGAACAGTGCGACAGCCAGGGCCTGTGCGACGACAAAGGCGACGCCAAACATGTTCGGCTCCACGCTGGCGAGGAGAATGGCGAAACTGGCAAGCACTCACGCTACATTTAACAACACGATATCGAAAAGCACGACGCGCGAAGCGTTCTCGCGTCCTGCCAGCACAGCAAGCAACGCCACAAAGGGAACAGCACCACTCCCGCCCAAAACAGCCGCGGGACCGGCAAGTCGAGGAATGGCCCAAGCATTTGCGCGCCTGCTACCATCAACAGGGCGGCTGCGCCGGAAATCACGGCATCGAGCCGAAGAATGGTCTTCAGGAAGGGAGTCATCGGAACGGTCATGATTTTCTCCGTGGGAGAAATTCGGATCGGACCTCCAAACCGAACCGTCCGATGGTGGTTCACACAGAAAAGACCTTGCTAAACGGGCCGTTCCACATATGCAACAGAACCATCAGAAACTGTTGCGTTCGTGATAGGTGCGCAGGAAGCTCTGAATACGGGCGTCTTCGGGTTGATGTAGAATCCGGGCAGGAGCGTCCACGCCCACCAGTTCGCCCTTTTCCATGAAGGCCACCTGATCGGCGACATGGGCCGCAAACCCCATTTCATGGGTTACCACGACCATGGTCATTCCTTCAGCAGCAAGCGTCTTCATTACGCTCAGCACTTCACCAACCAGTTCAGGATCGAGCGCCGATGTAGGCTCGTCGAATAACATCAGCCGCGGCTCCATGGCGATGGCGCGGGCGATGGCCACCCGCTGCTGCTGGCCGCCGGACAGGCGGGAAGGAAAGCTGGCTGTCTTGTCAGACAGTCCCACTTTTCTCAATGCCTCGGCAGCCCGGGCCTCTGCTTCCGCCCTCGGCAGGCCACGTACTCGCAGCAATCCCTCGGCGACATTCTGAAGCGCGGTCATGTGCGGCCACAGATTGAACTGCTGGAACACCATGCCGATGGAGCGGCGCATCTCCCGCAGCTTGCTGCCCGGCATCTTGCGACCGCCCGGGCTGACATAACCGATCATCTGCCCATCGATGCTGATTTCGCCGGAATCATATTCCTCCAGAAAATTGATGCAGCGCAGCAGCGTGGACTTACCCGAGCCTGACGGCCCAATCAGACAGGTGACCTTGCCGGGCAGGATAGACAAGTTCACATCTTTCAGCGCATGAAAGGGGCCGTAGAATTTGTTGACCTTGCGGATCTCGACGGATGACGCGGCAAGCATCTTACGTCCTTTCAACCAGATGTTTCGTTATGCGCGCTTCCAGCCAGCGGCCGGCGCGTGAGATTGTCTCGACCAGTGCCCAGAAAAACAGCGCCAACACGAGATTTGCTTCGAGATAGCGGAAGGTTTCCGTGGACATGCGCTGCACAGAATACATGAGTTCAGGCACCGTGATGATCGACAGGATCACTGTTTCCTTGGTCAGAATGATCGAGAAATTGACCAGTGCAGGTAGGGCCGAGACGAGGCCGAGCGGCAGGAGAATCCGACGCACGATGGTTGGTTCCGACATGCCGATGGCTCGGGCGGCCTCAAGCTGCCCCACCGGCACGGCGAGGAAGCCGGCGCGGAAGATTTCGGCGAAATAGGGGCTGCCGTAGACCGTCAGGCCCACAAGCCCCGCAGTCAGCGCCTCGAGCCGCAATCCGATCAGCGGGCCGCCATAATAGAGAACGAAGAGCTGCACGAGAAAGGGCGTGCCGCGAATGATCTCGATATAGGCCTGGATCAGCCAGGACACCGGGCGCGGCCCGTAGCGCTGCACGAGCGCGATGACAAGACCCAGCGCCATTCCAAAGAGAGTACCCAGCGCCCAGCACAGGATCGTCAGCGCAAAGCCGTTCGACAGGATAGGCCAATATTGTTGCAGGATCGTCAGGCTCATGTGGCGCTCATCCTGTGTTCGAGATAGCGCCCCAGTGCGGATAGGCAAAGATTGATGAGCAGATAGATGCACGCGGCTGCAACATACACTTCCAGAGGACGGAAAGTGGTGGCCGCCTGTGCCTGGCTGGCGCGTGTGACTTCCAGTATGCCGACCACGGAAACCAGCGATGAAGCCTTGACCAGCAGGATCATCTCATTGACAAGGGCAGGCAGTGAAAGCCTGGCCGCCTGGGGCAGAATGATCCGGGTCCAGATGTCGCGCGGACCCATGCCGATGGCGGTTGCGGCTTCGGCCTGTCCGGGTGGCAAGGCGATGATCGCACCGCGCCAGATTTCCGAAACATAGGCGCTGGAACAGATGCCGACCGTAACCACGGCGGCGACCAGCGCGGGAACATTGATGCCGATGACGGGCAGAAGATAATAGCAAAGCAGAAGCTGCACCAGCAGCGGAACCCCGCGCAGAAAACTCACCCAGAGTGCAGCAAACCTGCGCAGCCAGACTCTGCGGGAAAGTGCCGCCGCGCAGATCAGCGCACCGATCACCAGTCCCAGTCCGATGCCCAGCAAGGATATCAGCAGCGTGAAACGCGCCGCCCAGAAGAGCGGCCCGAAGCTGGCCAGAAAGGTCGAGGTGGAAAACATCGCTGCTCCGTTTGGTGGCGGGCAGGATTGCTCCTGCCCGCATCTCGTATCACTTGGTCGGAACTTCGCGAGGCAGTTCGGTATAGGTGCCCAGCCATTTCTCCTGAATGGTCTTGATGCGGCCGTCATCCGTCATCTTGAGAATCGCGTCATTCACTGCCTTGATGAAGCTTGCACTGTCGGCGTCCTTGCGAGCCACCCAGGCGAAGTAGGTCGGATTGCCGAAGGTCGGCTTGTCAAACATCGCGAAGGTTTCCGGCCGTGTCTTCACCAGATAGGTGAGGTTGGGCAAGGAGCCGGCGACGGCATCCAGACGCCCGGCCGCCAGGTCGGCATAAGCCTCGTCGGTGGTCCCGTATTCCTTAACGGTCACGCCGCCGAGCTTCTCACCAAAAGCCTGCAACTGCTTGAACTGCGCCGTGCCCTGCTGGACGCCGACGGTCTTGCCCTTGATGTCCTCTGGCTTCTTCATTTCGGTGTTGCTGGCGGCATGCACCAGCGCCACCGTGGCGTCGGCGATCGGCAGGCTGAAGGCGTAGCGTTCGAGACGCTCGGGGGTGATGGTGACGGGCGCGATCACGATATCGAATTTCTTCACCTCGAGACCGGGAAGTTCCGCAGTCCACGGAATATCCTGGTAAACCGGCTCCGCGCCGAGTTCCTTGGCGACGCCGTCGAAGAGATCCTTCGTCATGCCTTCATACGTGCCGTTGGTCAGCATGTCGAAGGGCGCATAGTGCATATCGGTGGCTGTTTCAATCTTGCCCTTCGCCTTGATATCCGACAGCTGATCGGCCATCGCAGGCATGGTCAAGCCCAGCACGGCGATACCGAGGAGGGCGGATTTCAATGTTCCCGAAAACGTCATTTTATTTTCTCCCAGATAAACTGCGTGGCGATGTTCGCCCTACAGAACGTTATTAAGCACATTTCACGTGGTGCCGGATATGGCCGCTCACAGAAAAGTCGGGCGAGATGATAACCGACCCCCGTCAGGCCAGCATATTGCCGGAGATGATCATGCGCTGGATTTCGCTGGACCCTTCATAGATACGCATAATGCGCAGGTCTCGATTGATCCGCTCTATGGGGAAATCACGCGTATAACCGTAACCGCCATGTATTTGCAGCGCTATATCAGCTATTTTCCCGGCTGCTTCAGAAGCGCCGAGCTTGGCCATGGATGCTGCCAGCGAAAAGCGTCCACCATGGTGATGTGCTAGATCGCGCTGGCGCGAGGCCTCCTGCGACAGCAAAAGTGCAGAATGATATGCAAGGGCCATATCGGCAATCATCCATCGAATGCCCTGCCGTTCCGACAGCGGCATGCCGCCGATGATGCGTTCTTTCGCATAGGCGATGGCAGCATTCATCGCCGCGCCAGCAAGGCCGAGACATTGGGCGGCCACTTCAATGCGGCCATTGTCGAGCACCTGCATGGCAGTGCGAAAGCCCTTGCCCTCTTCACCGAGCAAAGCATGTTCGGGAAGCGTGCAGTCCAGATTGAGCGTGAAGACATGGCCGCCTTTGAGGCCCATTGTCTTCTCGGCCGGACCCGCCTCGAAACCGGGGGTATCCTTCGGCAGAATAAAAGCAGAAATACCTCGATGCGCCATTGCAGGATCAGTCACTGCATACACCACAATGAAGTCGGCCAAACCGCCGTTCGAAATAAAGCACTTTGTGCCTTTGAGATGCCAGCCGCCTTCTATTCGCTTGGCACGTGTCTTCATGTCTGCAGGATCGGAGCCTGCTGTCGGCTCGGTGAGCGCGAAGGCGGCGAGCGCTTCCCCGCTGGCAGCTTTGGGCAACCACTCCTGTTTCTGAGCCTTGGTGCCGCCGATCAGAATGGAATCGGTTGCCAGATAATGCGCTGTCAGTGCCGAGGCGGTGGACCCGCAGGCGGCAGCCACGATCGACACGGCTCGCAACAGAGCGGGCGCGGAAATGCCGCTGCCGCCATAGGCTTCCGGCAAGTTGGCTCCCATCATGCCTGCTTCGCCGAGCGTGGCGATCTGCCGGTCGACAAAGCGCGATGTCTCGTCGGTCTCTGCCGCCAGCGGCGCAATTTTGTCAGCACATATCCGCTCCAGCACATCGCAGAACAGGCTCTCTTCTTCGGCCAGCATATGCCAAGGATCATTGAACTGCGTCATGCGCGCTCCTTCAGTCCGAATTCCTTCAACACCGTTGCGATGTCGCCGCCAAGTCGTGGTGCGGCGGTCGCAGCGACGGGCTTGTGTCCATTGAAACGAACGGGCTGTCCAACCACTGGCACCTGACCCAGAACCGAATGGGCAAGCTGGGTGACAAGGCTGCGTGCGGTGGCATGTTCATTGTCGGCGGCCTGCGCGATGTTCCAGATTGGCGCCGCTGGCAGACCTTCCGCTGCCAGCGCAGACACCGCGTCTTCAGTGGTCAGGCTGCCCGACCATTCCTCGATGAGTGCCTTGAGTGCCGGTTCATGCTCGGTACGGCTGCTGTCGCTGGCAAAACGCGGATCTTCAGCGATCTCGGGTTTGCCCATCAGTTTTGCCAGTTTTCCGAACTGCCCTCCGTTCAGCACTGCGATTACCACCTCGCCGTCACTTGTCTTGAAGCAGCCGAAAGGCGTGGATATCGGATGTCGGTTGCCAACACGGCTTGGCAGAACGCCGCTGTAGAAATGCTGGGCGTGGCTGGTGGTCAACATCGAAAACAGCGCGTCATACATGGCAACATCGAGCGTCGCGCCATGCCCCGTTGCATTGCGCTGAACCAGTGCGGCCATAATCGACCAGCTAGCAAACAGGCCCGCGATCAGATCGGCGATGCTTTCGCCGGTTTTCAGTGGCGCGCCGCCTTCCTCGCCGGTCGCTGTCATCAAGCCGGACATGGCCTGCACCACCAGGTCATAGGCTGGAAGGTCCCTGAACGGTCCCTCCTGTCCGAAACCGGAAATGGAACAATAGATGAGCCGGGGATTGGCTTCGCGTAAGGCGGCTGCGCCAAGTCCCAGCCGGGCGGCAACGCCCGGACGGAAATTTTCGACAACTACGTCCACGCGCGCCGCGAGCGTCTGCGCCAATTCCAGGTCAGCTTGGTTTTTAAGATCGAGTGCTATGCTTTTTTTGCCGCGATTGTTGAGCGTGAACAAGGCACTTTCACCCTCCTTGAACGGCCCGACATGTCGATAGTCGTCGCCGGAAAGTGGTTCCAGCTTGATGATTTCCGCGCCCAGATCGGCGAGTAGTGCCGTGCAATACGGCCCCGCGAGAACGCGGGACAGATCGAGCACTCGGATTCCGGTCAGCGGGCCGCTCATATTTTCAACTCCCGGCCCGGGATTTCGGTCCGTTCGGCTCGGTCGTCTTCGAGAATGATGGAAGTACGTTCTGCAGGGAGAGAGCTCCTCTGCTTTCCCTCCTTACGCGCGGTGGCATGCTTCAAAATCTGCATCTGGGCTTGCTCCCGAAAGCCTCGTTATTCTTTGAGCTAATCATAAAAATTTATATATGTCTAAACTTATTTCTTTATATATTTAAACTTATCGATGGGCTAAACTGGCGAGCACGGTGTGGGCGTTCTTGTTGCGAAAGTCGGAATGGACATGTATCGTTCGGCGCTTAGCGTGTTGAATTGTCGCTGCGTGCCCTTAGGGTTGAATGCAGGAGCGCGGCTGCAGGACGTAAATTCGATGCCAAATAGGCTAGCCAGTGACGTCCGGGCTGCGAGGCGTCATAAGATGCGAAATGGCAGGCAACTTGACCATTATCGTATGATTGCTGATTACCTGATTTCTATCGGCGGATTGCAGGAGTGCATGTGATCGACAAGCGATCTGGCGGCCATCTGGGCTCTACGTCTCCAAAAGCACAGAAAATTGCCAGCGAAGTGCGGCGCCGCATCGTTGAACTTGAATGGCGTCAGGGCGACCGAATTCCGGACGAGGCCGATCTTGCGATCGAGTTTGACGTCGCGCGAGCAACCGTCAACAAGGCATTGCAGCTTCTGGCCGACGAAGGATTGTTGGATCGCCGCCGCCGAGCCGGTACCCGTATAGCGATTGATCCGGTGCGCAAGGCGACAGTCTCAATCTCGATTGTGCGTGAACAGGTCGAACAGGCCGGCATGGTCTACAGTTATCGCGTCGTAGCACAGCGAAAAAGTCCGATCCCGGCAGAGATTGCGGCGCGGCTCGGCCTTCCGGAAGGGGAGATTCTCGTTCATATGCGGGCAGTGCATTACGGCAACGGCCAGCCCTTCCAACTGGAGGACCGCTGGGTCAATCTGCGCGCATCACCTGAACTTGAAAAGGCGGATTTCTGGCAACTGAATGCCAATGAATGGCTGGTGCGCAACGCGCCTTATTTGAGAGCTGACCTGACATTTTCAGCCGAAAATGCCAATCGCCGCGATGCCAGATTGCTACAGACTGAACCAGGGCAGGCATTGCTGATCATGCATCGCACGACCTGGAATGCCCTGGGCCCCATCACAACCGCCAGGGTGGCGTTCCAGCCTGGCCATCTCGTAAGTACAGAAAAAGGTGCGAACCGAGGCTGATTTCGATCGCGTCATACTGCGGAAAACTGTGATTGGCGACTTCGGCGAGCTAGCCGGACACATAGGCCCTGGGCCGAACTCACTTATAGCGAGATAGCCATTGCAGCTCACGGCCCTCTGTTCAAGCGCGCCTTGAACCATTGAGGTCAGACTGCTTCTTTCAAAATAGCGCGGAAAGGCTGGGGTGCTGTGCCGAGATATCCCGCAACCATCACCGCTGATGGTCGAAAATCTCGGTACTCGCTATTTCGTCTCCTGGCCGCTTCAGGAGGGAAGATGAAGCGAGGGGAAAATCCGTTCAATCGGTTACGCCGAAGGGCTCTGGCCGAAACCAGGAGATCGTCGGGGCCGGATTAGGCGACGGGTGCGTTTCTGGCGTCGAAAGGCCTGGGACGCTCGGAAACCGTGCGGGCGGCATTTTCAATCAAGGGCCCAAAATTGTCGCTGAAGCTTTCTACCGACCATTCCTGTAAATTGCCGGCGATATGGATTGCTCCGATGGGCACGCCCTTTGCATCAGTAACGGGCGCGCCGATTGCTATTTCGTGGGCCAGCAACTGACGGCAGAGAACGGAGTGTCCCCGTCTGCGCGTCGCATCGACCTGTTCCATTACGCCAGCAAGATCGGTGATCGTATAGGGCGTGAACGGGGTGAGGTCGGAACGGTTTACGATATCCGCAATCCGGTCGTCCGGCAGGCGCGACAGGACTGCGATGCCGCCCGCCGTGCAGTAAGTGGGAACCGCATTGCCAACGATGGTAGCGCTAAAGACTTCGTGTTTTGACGGCATACGCAGGGCATAGACCAGCCGTATATCATCGAAAAGCGATAGATCCACGCGTTCGCGCACCCTTCGGCGCAGTTCCAGCATAACCGGATTGGCTCGCTGCAGCATCGGGTTCAGCCGCAGAAAATCATGTGTCATATCGAGAATTCGCAAGCCGGGAAGATAGCCGCGATCCTCCGGGTCCCGCGCAACCATGCCGAGCTTCATAAGCGAATTGACGATGCGCTGCGTCGCGCTGCGATCAAGTCCCGACGCGGTCGCTATCTGCGTAAGGGATAGCGGGTGCCGAGCGCTCTGGAAGGCGGACAGCACAGCGACCGTGCGCGCAACCGAACGTAGAAACAAGGGGTCGTTTTTGAATTCATCCGCTTCGTCAGGGTCGAAAGTGGACAGTCCGGTCAGGTCGCGAAATTGGTTCATGGGAACAAGCTTTAGTCGCCATTCATAGATTGACAAGGAGCAAAATTGATTCCTATCATTAAAAACAATATAGATGTATCGCTGACAGATACACGGTTTCGCTCTGGGGATAAATCGGTAGATGGGAGTATGCTCGTGCTCAAGCGCGTGGCTGTGGCTGGCTTCTTGCATGAAACGAACACCTTCGCCTCGGCGCCAGCAGATATGGCGGCGTTTGTCCAGGGAGGCGGATATATTCCGCTGTCTCGCGGCGAGGCGGTTCTTCAAAATGCGCGTAATGTAAATCTCGGGATTGCCGGTGCGCTGGATTTCGCTCGCGAAGCGGGGTGGGAAGTCGTTCCCATCTTGTGGGCCGGCGCCATTCCATCCGCCCCGGTCACCCGGGATGCCTATGAAGCCATCGTTTCGGAAATTGTCGAAGGGCTTAAGGATTGCGGCCGGCTCGACGGAATCTTCATCGACTTGCATGGTGCTATGGTCGCCGCCCATGTCGACGATGGCGAAGGGGAGCTTCTTCAGCGAGTCCGTGCGGTTCGCCCGACCGAACCGATAGCTGTCGCCCTTGATCTCCACGGCAATATCACGCGAAGGATGTTCGAACATTGCGATGTGATGGTGGGTTTTCGCACCTATCCGCATGTTGATATGGCCGAAACCGGCTATCGAGCGGCACAGGCGTTGCAGGCTTTGATGGACAAGCCGAAGGGCTTGCACAAGGCAATGCGGCAGGGGGATTACCTGATCCCGATTGCCTGGCAATGTACGGATGAGGAGCCAGCCAAAGGCCTTTATGCCATGACGGCGGAGCTGCCTGAGAATGTGCTGACGGCATCCTTGTTCATGGGCTTTCCGGCGGCAGACTTTGCCGAATGCGGGCCGTCGGTTTTCGCCTATGGTTGGGATCGAGCGGCAGTTGAGGCCCATGCAGACGCGATCACTGCCGCATTGGCCGCGGCCGAACCTTCCTTTGCCGGTACGGCCTATCAGCCGGAGGAGGGAGTGGCGAAGGCGATTGAGCTGGCGCGGGATGCGCGCCGACCGATCATCATCGCGGATACCCAGGATAATCCGGGAGCAGGTGGTAGTTCCGATACAACCGGGATGCTTCGCGCACTCGTTGCCTGTGGCGCGGAGCGGGCTTCCATCGGCTGCATTCACGACCCGGAAGCGGCAAGGATTGCACATCAGGCCGGAGAGGGAGCGGCGGTGGAAATCGCGCTCGGCGGCAAGTCGGGGATAGAGGGCGACGCGCCGTTCAAGGCCCTGTTTACCGTGGAAAAGCTTTCCGACGGCAAGGCTCATGCGACAGGACCCTATTATGGTGGAACCTGGCTGAACATGGGGCCGTCAGCCTGCCTGCGTCTGGGCGGCACACGGATCGTCGTCACCACCAATCTCGCCCAGATGGCCGATCGTGCGCTTTATCGCATGGTGGGTATCGAGCCGGAGAAGGAAGCCATTCTCGTCAACAAGAGCTCGGTACATTTTCGTGCAGACTTTGCACCCATAGCCGAACAACTTCTGGTCTGCACCGCACCGGGCGCGATGCCGCTCAGCCCGGCCAGACTGTCATGGAAAAATTTGCGTTCGGGCATACGGCTGGAGCCGCTCGGACCGGAATTTAAATAAAAACAAAAACAACCTTCAGAGGAACCCAAGCAGATGCAGTTTTTCAAATCTCCTGAACCTGGCCCCGTTCTTCGCAGGCTGAAATATGGCGTTGCCGCTTCCTTGTTTGCTCTGGGCGCTGGCAACGCATGGGCGGAAACCACGCTCACGGCCGTGATGCATTCGGATTTGCGCATTCTCGATCCGATAATCACGACTGCGCATATCACGCGCGATCATGCCTATATGATCTATGACGTGTTGATCGCCGTAGACGAGAACTTCAAGCCGCAGCCGCAGATGGCCGACTGGACCGTTTCAGACGACAAGAAGGTCTATACTTTCACGCTGCGCGACGGTCTGAAATTCCACGATGGAGCGCCTGTCACGGCGGCTGATGCCGTGGCTTCACTGGAGCGCTGGTCCAAGCGCGATGCTGGCGGCCAGCTTATCATGGACATCACGGATTCACTCAAGGCGACCGATGACAAAACCCTTGTCTGGACCCTGAAGGAGCCGTTTGCGCCCTTCCTCGATACACTGGCCAAGCAGGCGGCTCTGCCTCCTTTCATCATGCCCGCGCGTATCGCGGCGACGCCGGCGGACACGGCCATCACCGAACACATAGGTTCCGGCCCGTTCAAATTCGTGCCGGGTGAGTTCCAGCCCGGCGTCGGCGTGAGCTACGTCAAGAATGAGGATTATGTTCCGCGCAAGGAACCGGCAAACTGGATGGCTGGCGGCAAGGTCGTCAATGTCGACAAGGTGCGCTGGGTCACGATGACCGATGCGCAGACAGCGGTAAACGCCCTGACCAGCGGCGAGATCGACTATATCGAGCAGGTTCCCGTTGATCTTGTTCCATTGCTCGAAGGTGACGACAGTGTTGTGCTGGAGCAGCGAGATCCTCTGGGATACCAGACGATGGGCCGTCTCAACTTCAAGCAACCGCCTTTCGACAATCCCGATATCCGCCGCGCAGCTTTTCTCGCCATGTCGCAGGAGCCGGTGCTTGCCGCTCTGATGGCTGATCCGAACTATTACAAGGTTTGTGGGGCGATCTTTGGTTGCGGAACGCCCAATGCCACCAATGTCGGTTCCGAGAGCATCACAGGGCAGGGCAATATCGAAGAAGCGAAGGCGCTGTTGCAGAAGGCGGGCTATGACGGCAAGCCGGTTGTGCTGATGCAGCCGACGGATGTTACCAGCCTGTCGCCGCAGCCTGTTGTTGCCGCACAACAGTTACGAGCCGCCGGGTTTAATGTCGATATGCAGCCGATGGATTGGCAAACGCTGGTTGGCCGCCGTGCGTCCAAGGACGAACCGTCCAAGGGTGGATGGAATATCTTCTTCACGAATTGGCAGATACCGGAAATCTGGACGCCGCTGAACTCGGTCATGTTGAATGGCCGTGGCGATCAAGGCTGGTTCGGCTGGCCGCAGGATGACAAGATCGAAGCGTTGAAGAAAGAGTATATTTCAGCTCAGACGCCTGAAGATCAGAAAGCTGTGATCGAGAAGATCCAGGCGCACACGCTTGAGAATGTACTCTACATCCCCCTCGGCGAATACAACCCGCCTCAGGGGCGTCGTGCCAATGTCATCGATATGCTGGGTTCGCCAGTGCCGGTCTTCTGGAACGTGAAGAAGACCGAAGAGTAATTTTGCCCGCGGTTATCGTGCTCATCTGTTCCGGGCGCGATAACTCCCAGTCCACCGCGGAGCCGGTTTTTCCTGCCGGTTCCGCATCACGCGGGGCGTGCATATGGCTGTCTATCTCCTAAAACGCATTTTTGCACTGGTGCCGGTGTTGTTGCTGGTATCGATTTTCGTATTCCTCCTCCTGAGACTGACGCCGGGCGATCCGGCTGCAATTCTCGCGGGGGATGCTGCGACGACGGAGCAATTAGAGCGTATTCGTGAGGCCATGGGCCTTAATGAACCGATCCTGACGCAATATTTCACATGGATGGGAAGGATCTTTCAGGGCGATCTTGGTGTTTCACTGATTTCGGGCGTGCCTGTTCTTGATATGGTTTCGCAGCGCATCGGACCGACGATTTCGATCGCTGTCCTGACCATCATCATCGCTGTCCTTGTTGCTATCCCTATGGGTGTACTTGCCGCATGGCGCCACCGCTCGTGGATCGACTATCTGGTAATGAGCTTTTCCGTCCTTGGCTTTTCCGTCCCGGTTTTTCTTGTCGGCTATGTGCTGTTGCTGGTCTTTTCGGTCAATCTGGGCTGGCTGCCGGTACAGGGGTTCAAGCCGATCTCGGCGGGTTTGGGCGCCTTCATGGAACGGGCAATCCTGCCTGCGCTGACACTGGCTTCCATCTATATCGCACTGATCGCCCGCATGACCCGGGCAGCGATGCTGGACGTTCTGGGCGAGGATTATATCCGCACCGCGCGCGCCAAGGGTGTGAGTGATCGCCGTCTTCTGTTCGTGCACGCTTTGAAAAATGCGGCCGTGCCTGTCGTTACCATTGTGGGGACGGGGTTTGCGCTGCTGATCTCCGGCGTCGTGGTTACCGAAAGCATCTTCAACATACCCGGTATCGGCCGCCTGACGGTCGATGCGGTGCTTGCCCGTGATTATCCGGTAATTCAGGCCATGATCCTGCTGACGAGTGCACTCTATGTGTTCGTTAATCTGCTGATCGATCTTTCATACACATTGTTCGACCCGAGGATTCGTTATTGATGCGCACAGATTCGACATCGGCTGGCATGCACTGGATGCTTCGCCTGTTTTCGCTGCCGCGCGTCGCCCGCGTTGGCATCGGACCGCTGATTGCTGCCTTGCTTCTCGCCGCAATCATTCTTCTCACCCTTGTCTCTCCGTGGATCGCACCCCACGATCCACTGGCCATGAACCCGATGATGCGCCTCAAGCCACCCTCGGACGAATATCTGCTTGGCACGGACAATTACGGTCGGGACCTTTTCTCACGTATGATCCTCGGGGGACGCATTTCCCTCCTCATCGGGCTTTTCGCGGCGGTTTCCTCGATAATGGTTGGTGTATTCATCGGTCTTATCGCCGGCTTCTTCCGTACTGCCGATGCAATCATCATGCGCATGATGGATGCTCTGATGGCGATGCCCTCAATCCTGATCGCCATTGCGCTGGTCGCGCTCAATGGGCCCTCCATTGGCTCGGTGATCGTGGCGATCACCATTCCGGAAATTCCCCGGGTGGTGCGTCTGGTCCGTTCAGTCATTCTCAGTGCCAGAGAGGAGCCTTATGTCGAGGCCGCCTTGGCGCTCGGTTCCAGCACACCGAAAATCCTGTTTCGTCATCTTCTGCCGAACACAATGGCACCGCTGATCGTGCAGGGCACGTATATCGTTGCATCGGCGATCCTTACCGAAGCAATTCTTTCCTTTCTCGGAGCTGGCATCAGCACCGAGATACCGACCTGGGGGAACATCATGGCGGAAGGGCGCCAGTTCTTTCGCATCAAGCCGTCGATCGTGCTCTGGCCGGGACTTTTGCTGACGCTATGCGTCCTTTCTATCAACCTTCTGGGCGATGCGGCTCGCGATACACTCGATCCGCGCCTGAAAAAGCGGGAGGGCTGACATGGAACTGCGAAATCGTGACTTTTCGGCAGAGCCTGTCGTGTTGGAAGTGGATAATCTTGCCGTGGCACTTCCCGCCGGCACGCCTGTACTTCGCGGCGTGAGCTTCGATATTCGAAAAGGCGAAACCGTCTGTCTCGTAGGTGAATCGGGTTCGGGAAAATCCGTCACATCCCTCACAGCCATGGGGCTTTTGCCGCAAAACGCATTGCGCGTGACGGGTGGTGCAATCCGCCTTGACGGGCGGGACCTGCTGCAACTTTCGCCAGCCGATATGAAGAAGATGCGCGCCACGCGCATCTCAATGATCTTTCAGGAGCCGATGACCGCACTCAATCCTGTGATGCGGGTCGGAGAGCAGATCACGGAAGTTCTGGATATCCATACCGGGCTGACGGCTGCCGCCAAGCGTGCCAAAGTCATCAATATCATGGAGCAGGTCCATCTGCCGGACGTGGAACGCATCTATCAAAGCTATCCGCATCAGTTGTCGGGCGGGCAGCGCCAGCGCATCATGATTGCCATGGCGCTTATCCTGGAGCCCGTGGTTCTGATTGCAGATGAGCCGACCACAGCGCTCGACGTGACGACACAGAAGCAGATTCTGTCCCTGATCGCGGAGCTACAGGAAAAGCACGGAACAGCGGTTCTGTTCATCACGCATGATATGGGCGTCGTTGCCGAGATCGCGGACCGGGTCTGCGTCATGCGCAGCGGCGAAATCGTGGAGCGTGGCACCATTCGTCAGGTTCTGTCTGAACCTCAACAGCAATACACGAAGGATCTGCTTGGCTCCGTACCAAGTCTCATTCCTCGCCCTGCGCGCGGGCAGGAAGAGCGCGAAGCCGTCATCCGGGTGCGTGATCTCGGTATGACTTATCGAAGCGGGGGCCTTTTCAGCAGAAAGCCCGGCGTCAAGGCATCGCGCGCGGTCAGCTTCGACCTCCAGCCGGGCCGAACACTCGGCATTGTTGGCGAATCCGGTTCAGGCAAAACCACTGTGGCGCGTTCGATCATGCGCCTGATTGAGCCGACGGAAGGACAAATCGTCGTGGGTGGACGTGACATTGCACATCTTGGAAAACGCGACATGAAGCCGTTTCGCAAAAAACTTCAGGTCGTCTTTCAGGACCCGTTCCGCTCGCTCAATCCCCGCTGGACCATCGAACAGAGCCTGACCGAAGGGCCGCTGAACTATGGCGTTCCCTATGAGGATGCGGTCACCGAAGCGAGGCGTTTGCTCAAGATCGTTTCATTGCCGGAAGATGCGCTGAAACGATATCCGCATCAGTTTTCGGGCGGACAGCGCCAGCGCATCGCGATTGCGCGTGCCGTCGCTCTTCGCCCGGACATTCTCGTTGCCGACGAAGCCGTGTCTGCGCTCGATGTCTCCGTGCAGGCGCAGGTTCTCGATCTTCTGGCAGAATTGCAGAAGGATACCGGCATCGCGATCATTTTCATCACGCATGACCTGCGTGTTGCGGCACAGATTTGCGATGAAGTGCTGGTAATGAAGCACGGCCAGGTTGTGGAGCAGGGTAACGCCGCGGACGTGCTCGGCAATCCTTCCCACGACTATACGCGTTCGTTGATCGAAGCCGCCCCGGGCCGCTTCTGGGATTTTGCCGCGGGACGTCCTGCAGCCTGATCGAAGGGCTGCCGGTGGCGGCCCTGGTCCTCTTCAAAGTTTCTAACAGGAATGAAATCATGCCCATCATACCGTTTATTGAGGAGAAAGCCGGCGAGATGCGCGCGGTTTTCGAAGATCTCCATCGTCATCCCGAAATTGGCTTCGAGGAGAAACACGCTTCCGGCGTTGTGGCCGGTCTGCTGGAAAGATGGGGTTTCGATGAAGTTCATACCGGCATCGCCAGCACCGGCGTCGTCGGCATACTGAAGGGGCGCAATGGTGGCAATCGCCGCATCGGCCTGCGCGCCGATATGGACGCACTGCCCATCGATGAGATTTCCGGCGTCCCTTACACCTCGCAGAATCCGGGGCGCATGCATGCGTGCGGTCATGACGGACACACGACAATGCTGCTTGGCGCCGCACAGTATCTGGCGGCAACGCGCAATTTCGAAGGCAGCGCGGTTTTCGTCTTCCAGCCAGCCGAAGAAGGCCTTGGTGGAGCGCGCAGGATGATTTCGGAAGGGCTTTTCGAGCGATTTCCCTGTGATGAAATCTATGGAATGCATAATCAGCCTCTTGGTACACTGGGCAAAGCCGCGATCCGCAAGGGCGCAGCCATGGCGGGCGCCAGCTTTTTCGACATCAAGCTGACCGGCAAGGGCAGCCATGCGGCCCAGCCGCATAATGCGCGTGACGTGCTGGTGATCGGTGCCGATCTCGTCGGCCAACTGCAGACCATCGTGTCCCGCAATATTCCAGCTACGGAAGCCTGTGTCGTCTCCTGCACGCAATTCCATACCGGCAGCGCCTATAACATCGTGCCGGAAGTCGCCACGATCACCGGCACGATCCGTTATTTCGAAAAGCGGGTCTGCGATCTTGCCGAAACCCGCCTGCGCGAGATCTGTGCCGGTATCGCTGCAGGTTACGGCATTACTGTCGATGTCGATATCCGCAACGTGTTTGATGTTCTGCGCAACGATCATGAATTAACCGACGCTTATATCGCCGCAGCACGCGATGTGCTGGGCGAGGAAAACGTGACCGAGGATTGTCCTGCTTTCATGGGCAGCGAAGATTTCGCCGACATGCTCGCCCGCGTTCCCGGTGCTTACATCAATGTGCTGCATGGCGGCAAAGCCGCCCTCCACAATCCCGCCTTTACGCTCGATCCCGCGACGTTGCCAATCGGATCGTCGATCTATGCCCGGATCGTGGAAACCCGTTTGCCAGTGAATAAGGAACTTTCCGCATGAGTGCGCATGAATTGCCGTTTGATCTCGATGATATGATTGCCCGCTTGCGTCCATGGATCGAAACAGAAAGTCCGACCTTCGACGCGACCGCTGTGAACCGCATGGTTGACACTGCGGCCTATGATTTTGCTGCTGCCGGTGCGAGCGTGGAAATCATACCCGGACGCATGGGCTTTGGCGGGTCGTTGCGCGCCCGTTTTCCGCATGCGGATCAAGGCAAGCCGGGTATTCTGGTTTCCGGCCACCTCGATACGGTCCATCCGCTCGGCGTCATCAATGTGAACCCTTATCGCCGCGAGGACGGCAAGATTTACGGGCCGGGCATCCAGGATATGAAGGGCGGCAATTTCGTGGCCTTCGAGGCAATGCGCCAGATCGCCCGTTCGGGGCTGGCGACAAAGCTGCCGGTGACGTTCCTGCTGACGCCCGATGAAGAAGTCGGAACGCCCTCCACACGTGATTTGATCGAACAGGAAGCACTAAAAAACAAATATGTGCTTGTTCCTGAGCCGGCGCGTCGCGACGGCGGGGCCGTCGTGGGGCGTTACGCGATTGCGCGCTATAATCTCGAAACCGTTGGACGTCCGAGCCATGCTGGCTGGATGCTTCAGGAAGGCCGTTCCGCCATCCGCCGCATGGCGGAAAAGATCATCGATATTGAAGCGCTCACCACAGATGACTGCACCTTTTCGGTCGGTGTCATTCAGGCCGGACAATGGGTCAATTGCGTTTCGTCGAGCTGCAAGGCCGAAGCACTCAGCATGGCCAAGACCCAGCGGGATCTGGAGGACGGTGTTTCTCGCATCATGGCGCTTGCGGGCGAGAAAGATGATGTGGAGTTCATCGTCACACGCGGCGTGACGCGCCCCGTCTGGGAACACGGACAACCCCAGGATATGGCGCTCTTCAACTTCGCCAATGACATTGCGAAGGAGATCGGGTTCACGATGACGGCCCAGAGTTCGGGCGGTGGTTCGGACGGCAATTTCACAGGCGCGCTTGGCGTGCCGACGCTCGATTCCATCGGCGTTCGGGGCGAAGGTCTTCATACCCTGGGTGAACATATCTTCGAGGACAGCCTGATAGAACGGGCGCGTCTCCACGCAGGGCTGTTTCTGCGGCTCAACTGAACAAAACGGATGCGGCCATGCGCGACGAGAAGCGACTTGCAGCCCATGAGGTTCCAGGCCTTAAGGAAGATGTTGCGATCAGGGTGGACCGGTGGGGAGTAGCCCATATCCAGGCGAACAATCTTCATGATCTTTTCTTCGCGCAAGGCTGGAATGCCGCACGTGATCGCCTCTGGCAGATCGATATCGCGCGCAAGCGCGGTCTTGGTCTGCTGGCGCGGGATTTCGGTCCCGGCTATCTCGAACAGGACAGGGCAGCGCGGCTGTTTCTCTATCGTGGCGATATGGCACCCGAATGGAAAGCCTACGGTCCTCACTCGGAAGAAATCTGCTCCGCATTCGCCAACGGGATCAATACCTATATTGATGCCTGCGATGCGGGTTCGATACCACTTCCGCCGGAATTTACGCTGCTTGGCCATCGCCCCGACCGATGGAAGGCGGAAGATGTGGTGCGTGTGCGAACCCACTCGCTGACACGCAATGCATCTTCCGAATTGTTACGGTCAAAGGTGATGGCCGCTGTTGGAAGCGAGCTTGGCGCAAGGCTTGATAGGTTGCGCAAGCAGTTGTCGCATGGCGTTGTCTCAAAGCCGGTCAACGGGTTTGATCCGGCGATCATGACGGATCGAGTTTTGCGTGATTTCAACCTTGCCGTCAGTCCGGCGACCTTTTCCCGTGACAGGCTTGCGGCCACGCTTGAGAACGCAGCTCTCTGGACGACCGTTGCGCCCTCTGGAGAGATCATCAGGGCTTCCTTCGAAGAAGGCTCAAACAATTGGGCAATCTCAGCCGAGAAAACCACTACAGGGCGCCCGATACTGGCGCTTGATCCGCATCGAACGCATGTCTTGCCGTCTATCCGTTACGTAGTGCATCTGTCTGCGCCGGGCCTTGATGTGATCGGTGCCGGTGAACCGATGGTGCCGGGGATATCGATGGGCCATAACGGGACTGCCGCTTTCGGGCTCACCATTTTCGGGGCGGATCAGGAAGATATCTATGTCTATCGGACCCGTGAAGATGATCCTGAACAATATGCCTATCGGGATGGTTGGGAAAAAGTCACGACCATTGCGGAAGCCGTTCCAGTAAAAGGTTGTCCAGACCAGACGGTGACGCTGGAGTTCACCCGCCATGGTCCTGTCATCTATCGGGATGCTGAGAACAATAGGGCTTTTGGACTGCGAACCGTCTGGATGGATGCTGGTATGGCACCTTACATGGCCAGCCTCTCCGTCATGAAGGCAAGGAGCTATGCGGAATATGCCGAAGCGTTGAATGGATGGGGCTGTCCGTCCGTCAATCACATTTACGCGGATACGACCAATAAGATTGCATGGAAACCTTCCGGTGCGTCGCCCATACGTCAGAATTGGGATGGCTTGTTACCCGTTCCCGGTGATGGGCGCTACGAATGGAACGGTTATCTGCTCCCGCAAGCAGGTCCGTCCGAGATCAATCCCGCGCGTGGTTTCATCGCGACCGCCAATGCGATGAACGTACCGGATGAGTGGGCTGCTGCAAGCCCGACCATTGGCTATGAATGGCTCGACAGCAGCAGGCATGACACGCTGCATCGGGAACTGTCGCGCGATACGCTGATTTCCCTTGAGGATTGCGTGGAATTGCAATGTTCGACCTTTTCGCCGATTGCTGCGCGCGCTCTGAAATGCCTGAAAGCGATGGAAGTGACGGACGAAACCGCTGCATGGCAACTGCTTCGAAACTGGGACGGTAATCTGGCAGCAAATTCAGCTCCTGCCGCTTTATTTGAAGTTTGGCTCAGCAAGCATCTCGGCCCACTTGTCGCCCGAAGGGAGGGCGCGGAGCCCCATATCATTCCGATGCTCATGCCGTTCGATGCTCCCAGCATCGTGGAATGGCTGGAAGAAGCGGTGCCGGTTGACGTCCACAGGGATATTGCACAAAGTCTTGATGACGCCTGGGCAGAATGCGTGTCATTGATGGGAGAGAGACCGGAGGAATGGTCTTGGGGCCGTGTTCATCAACTCAAGCTGTCTCATCCCTTGCAATTTCTGACGGAGGAGGCTTGGTCCCTCGAGGCTTTGGAGTTGGGCGGTAGCAGCTCCACTCTCAATTATGCCAATTACCGCTTCAATGATTTTTCTGTTCTGGCTGGTCCGTCGGTTCGGATAGTGATCGATGTGGGAGAATGGGACAACAGCCTGTTTGTCAACAATCCGGGACAGTCTGGCCTGCCCGGCTCGCCCCATTATAAGGACCTTCTTCCTCGCTGGCTTGAGGGCGACCATTGTCCCCTGGTCTATTCGCCAAAAGCCGTGCAGGCTGCGACCGTGCACACGATTATGCTGGAAGCATAGCCAACAAGGCCGCTCGTCCGGCCTTCCGTCGTATCGGGGCTGGCCATCCTCCATAAGACACTTGTGGATGGCTATGCAGGCTTCCTATTCTGGGATCAAATCGATGATTAACGTCTGTATGGCGGAAAAAGCCACGACGAAGCCGAAGTTTTGACCGAAATTCCGAAAACGATAAGGCCCTACGCCGATTCTGTTCTGAGGAGATTAACCGTGTTCCAACGCATCCATGTAGCCGGGGCTGCCGCATTGCTCCTTGGTACTGCACTTTCCGGTATCGCCGTAGCAGGTGATAGCGGTGGGATCGACGCGATCCGGTTGTCCTCTGGCGGACTGGCGGAAATTTCCAGAAAAGCCACCCTAACGGCTGACGGAACGATACAGATCGAAGTGCCTTTCGACCAGGTGGACGATATTCTGAAAAGCCTCGTCTTGAATGGCAACGCTGGAACGATCGATCGGATATCGCTCGCCGGACCCAGGCCTCTCGAGGAGACTTTCAAGGGCCTGCCGTTCACGCCTGAAACTCTGGTGTCAGCGCCTGCACTGCTCGCGTCCATGCAAGGCACGGTGGTATCGGTCACGAGTGGCGGAAAAACAGTGATGGGCAAGGTTCTTGGCGTGGAAACGCGCGGCAGCGAGAAAACGGCAGAACGTGCATTGCTGACGGTGCTTGGCAAGGACGACAGGATTGACACACTCAAATTGGGCGACGATGCCGCGCTGACAGTCGAAGATCCGGAGATGCGCCAGAAACTGGCCGACGCGGTTGCGGCGACGGGACGCGCAAAAAATGACGGTGCACGTGTCGTTAATGTACATATTGCCGGAGCTGGTGGACAAGAAGTTCGGCTTAGCTATGTGATCGCCGCGCCGATCTGGAAGACAGCCTATCGGGTGGTCGTCGGCAAGGACGCCAAAGCTCGTCTTCAGGCGTGGGCCATACTTGAAAATGCCAGCGGAGTAGATTGGAAAGGTGTGAAGATCGCGCTGTCCTCCGCCGATCCCGTTACGCTGAAACAGCGCTTGCATCAGCTCTACTGGAAAGAACGGTCTGAAGTCGTCGTCAACACGGCGTCGGATAATGTGGCGGCTCCCGATACAGGCAACTTGTCAAATCGAGTTCGGGCGCGCGCCGCTTCCGATAAAAAAGCCATGATGGCGCCAACCATGGAGACTGTAGCGGACCAGGCGGCAGTAGCCCCGGCTCCTGCTGGCGACGGGGGCGCGACGGGCGAGGCGGAGACTGGCGCAACTGCCACCGAAAGCGATACTTCAGCCACGTTCGACTTGCCCGGCAGCTACGATCTGGCAAATGGCGATACCCTCTCGGTCCCTATCGCGGATGCATCGGTGGAAGCACGGATGGTTTCTGTCTATACTGCGGGAAGCAAGCTGCGCCATCCGATTGCAGCGATCAAGATCAGCAATTCGACCGGCGCAAGCATGCCGGGCGGTATCCTGACCGTTTATGATGCCAGTGCAGGCTATATTGGTGATGCCGAACTCGCGGGCTTGCCCAAGGGCGATACACGCATGGCAAGTTTTGCCACTGACCGGAAAGTGACCGTAACCGAGGATCGCAAGCCAACGCAGAAGATCGTGGATATCAAAATCGTGGATGGGACGATCCGCACGACAGAAAAACTGCTGGAAACCACGACCTATACGATTTCGGGTGCTCTGGATGGTGAACGGACAATCGTGATCGAACATCCAGTTCGTGATGGCTGGTCGTTTGTGTCGCAAGCAGAGAACGGTCGAACCGCTACGCATCACCGGTTGCAGGCAAATGTTGAAGCGGGGGGCGAAGCTTCCGTCACCGCGGTAGACGAATTGCTCCTAAGCAACAGCTACACACTGGCTGACGCGGAACCGGACGTTCTGCTTGGCTGGTCGTCTTCCGCCGCCGACAAGGGAGTAGCGGAAAAGCTTGCACAGCTGGCCGAGGTACGCAGGAAGCAGGTCGATGCGCACAGGGAATTAGAAAAAACCAGTGAAGATATTCAGCGGCTTGCTGAAGAGCAGGAGCGCATCCGAGAAAACATCGGTGCCGTCCCCGAGAATAGCGACTTGAAAACCAAGTATCTGAAAATTCTTGAAGAGAGCGAAACGAGTATCGTTCGGGCCACCGAAAAACGTGAAGCCGCCAAGAAAGTCACGGATCATATTGATGATCAGGTGCGTGAGACGATCCGCCAATTTTGATTGGGCTCGAAGCTCGGGTTTTGCATTTCAGCCACAAGCTGATTGACTGCTTCAATCGGAGAAAAGGCGAGGTCCCGCGGCAATGGAACCTCGATGAGACTTCTGTAAAGGTCAAAGGCGCGTGGTTTTATCTGTATCGCGCCATCGACAACTATGGCGATACGGTCGAGTTCTACTTCACCGCAAACCGCGATCTCCAGGCCGCGAAGCGCTTTGTGCGCAAGGCTCTGGCGCGCCATGGCAAGCTGGAGCGGATCACCATTGACGGCAGCCAGACCAACCGCATGGCCATCATGCAGTGCGATGCGGAGAACCGTTGCGGCAGGCCGAGGACCCATCGCTATCCGATCCAGCAAATACATGAACAATGCCATCGAGCAAGATCACTGCCGTGTCAAGCGCCGGATCCGGTCGATGCGTGGCTTCAAGTCCGAAGCCGCCGCCCGGATCACGCTTGCCGGTATTGAACTGGTTCACATGATGCGCAAGCAGCAGGGCATCTTTGCAACAGCGAAAGCGCCATCGCTCAAACGGCAATTCGCCAAACTCGTAGCATAACTGCGTCCAGCGGTAGGCCACGCTTTGCCCAACCGAAATTTTTGCAACAGATCCCGTCGAACTGCTGCGCGAGTTCGACCATTGTCTTTTCCCCCTTGATAGCGGCGAGCGCGACTTTCGCCTTAAAGGCGGGGCTATGATTGCGGCGGGAGCGTTTCGTCATCTTGGCTCCTGTTCCCGGCATACTGCCGTGTTCAAAAGCCGAAAGCCACTTATCACAACGGTTCAATTTTCCCGAGCCACCTCTGTCCGCCCATCGCTGAGAGGCTCTTTGGCTGACATGTTTCGATGGTCAATCGATTGAAGTTCAAACACCGCGAGGGATGATCAGTTCCGTAGGTATCATTTCCGGCAGATCGGTTGTTTGGGCGGGTTCATCGAGAAGTTCAAAGGCACGTTCGATCATTGCCTGAACATTCTGCCGGGCCATAACGACCGGGAAGTGGAGAACCTCGATGAAGGGGTCCCAGTCGAAGCATCCGATGGAACATTCTCGAACCTCGTCAACCGGAAGCGTTTTTAGAAAGCTCACGATGCCTTCAAAGGGACTCGTCGAGTTGACGAACAATGCCTCGGGCAGTCCGTTCAATTCGTTGTAGATATCCCGGATCGTTTTTGCAGCGATATCGGGGCCGTAGCCATTTGTCATGATCGTGCCAGCGTGAACCGGAAGTTTCTGCGCAGCCAGCTCATCCTGATAGCCCCGTACGCGTGCACGCGTGTTGTGGTCACTGTCGACGCCACCAATAAAATAGAAACTGTTTTCCTTGCGACGTAACCTGCGTTCGGCAATGTGACGGGTAAGCTGACGAGCGCCATCGTAATTGTCGCTGATTACGGAGGCGCCGTGTTTGCCCGGCAGGTCTACATTGATATGCTTCAGGTGGGCCTTTTCGCAGAGTTTGGCGACACTGTCGGGGTCTGTGGCGCCTGCGATCAGCAGGGCATCGATATTATGGGCAATCAATGTTTCCACAGTACTGCGTTCCTGCTGCGGGTCGCGCAATGTGCTGGCCACAACGGGAATAAGATTCCTTGAACGTGCCACCGTTTCGAACGAGGCCGCCATCGAACTGAAATAGCGATTGTCCAGCATAGGCAAGATCATGCCGATCAGGCCGGAATTCGATATGCGCAGCCCTCGCGCCTGAAGGTTGATTGTATAGCCGAGCTCGCCGGCTATTACTCTGACCTTATCCGCCGTTGCTTTGGTAATTCTTCGGTTTTCCCACGACCCATTCATGACGGAAGCAACTGTAGAGGCGGATACGCCCGCTCTCTCCGATATATCATAGATGGTTACTTTGCGGGAAACACTCATCAAACATGCTTATCCGTTGGAATGGAAGCATGATCTTAGCGGGTCGAGACCGCTGGCTGCAAGTGGGGCGGGTGGCAATTGGTCCTGTTTCTTCATCATTTCCCTCTTGACCGGATAGGGGATGTTAAGCGATGGTGATGCTGCACTATCGATGGTGCAACATGATTTTGCTCTGATAGGCCGCAATGCGAAGGCTACGAAGGAGCGGGATCATGGAGTGGGAGGCCACTACCTGAGAAATACGGAGCCGGGCGGGATTGGAATCCGCTTGCCAGGTTGTGCGAACCGGAGCTGAAGAACAGTGGGAGTGAGACATGAAGAATATGTTTGGTAAGGCAGCTTTCGCTGCGGTGATGCTGTCGTCTTTCGCAAGCAATGCGCAGGCGGAAGTGAAGGATGCGGTGGTCGGCTTTTTGATGCCGGATCAGGCATCGACACGTTACGAGGAGCGCGATTATCCGGGCTTTGCCGCAGAGATGAAGAAAATCTGCGAAAGCTGCAAGGTGCTTTATCTCAACGCCGATGGCGATGCGAGCAAGCAGCAGCAGCAGTTCAACTCGGTCATTTCGCAGGGCGCGAAGGTGATTGTGCTCGATGCGGTTGACACGGCAGCGGCAGCTTCGCTGGTCAAGCTCGCCCAGTCGCAGGATATCAAGGTCATCGCCTATGACCGCCCGATCCCGGATGCGACGTCGGATTTCTACGTGTCGTTCGACAATGAAGCCATTGGCAAGTCGATTGCGGAATCGCTGGTCAAGAACCTGAAGGACAAGGGCGTGCCGGGCGACAAGGGCGGCGTTCTGCAAATCAACGGTTCGCCGACCGATGCCGCAGCCGGTCTCATCAAGAACGGCATTCATGCCGGACTTAAGGATAGCGGCTACAAGACGCTTGCCGAATATGACACGCCGGAATGGGCGCCGAGCAAGGCGCAGCAATGGGCCAGCGGCCAGATTACTCGCTTCAATGACCAGATCGTCGGGGTGGTGGCTGCCAATGACGGCACCGCAGGCGGCGCGATTGCAGCCATGAAGGCCGCCGGTATCGATCCGCTTCCGCCGGTTACCGGCAATGATGCGACGATTGCAGCACTTCAGCTCATCATTTCGGGCGATCAGTACAACACGATCAACAAGCCGTCTGAAATTGTCGCTGCGGAAGCTGCACGCGTTGCGGGTCAGCTTTTGAACGGCGAAACCCCGAAGGCCGAAGCCACGCTCTACAACACGCCGTCGAAGCTCTTCGTACCGGTGGTCGTGACGGCTGAAAACCTCAAGGCAGAGATCATCGACAAGAACATCGTTTCCGCTGATACGCTGTGCGTCGACCGCTATGCCGAAGGCTGCAAGAAGCTCGGCATCACCAAGTAAGCAACGATACGCCCGGCCAGTATTCTGGTCGGGCGAGTTCATGCGATAATGGCATATCGTACGATATGCCGGGGAAAGCGAACCATGTCCCAGGAAAAAAAACCAACCGCATCGTCGCGGCAACCAGTGTTGCGCCTCAGCGGCATATCCAAGAATTTCGGCGCTGTTTCAGCGCTGACCGATATCGATCTGGAAGTATTTCCGGGCGAGGTTGTCGCGCTTGTCGGCGATAATGGCGCGGGAAAGTCTACCCTCATCAAGACGCTGGCAGGCGTGCATCAGCCGACGTCCGGCACAATCGAATTCAATGGCGAGAAGGTTGTGCTTTCTTCGCCCGGCGTGGCGCTTGATCTCGGCATCGCGACGGTCTTTCAGGATCTGGCGCTGTGCGAGAATCTCGATGTCGTCGCCAATATTTTTCTTGGCCGCGAAATGGGCCCTTGTCGCCTCGACGAAGTGTCGATGGAAATCAAGGCGTGGAAGCTTCTGAACGAATTGTCGGCGCGCATTCCAAGCGTGCGCGAGCCGGTGGCTTCGCTTTCCGGTGGCCAGCGCCAGACGGTTGCGATCTCGCGTTCGCTGCTGCTCGATCCGAAGCTCATCATGCTCGATGAGCCGACGGCAGCGCTGGGCGTTGCGCAGACGGCTGAGGTTCTCGATCTTATCGAGCGCGTCCGCGACCGCGGGCTCGGCGTCCTGATGATCAGCCATAATATGGAAGACGTGCGCGCCGTGGCAGACCGCATCGTCGTGCTGCGCCTTGGCCGGAACAATGGTGTTTTCTACCCGGATTCTTCGAACGAGGAACTGGTCGCCGCCATTACCGGAGCGAGCAGCAATTCCGTTTCCCGCCGCGCTGAACGGCGGCAGGCGCAGCATGAAGCCGGTCAGTCCCATGATCAGGGAGAAGCATAATGAACCAGGCAACCGGAAATACCCCTCTCGACCGCCAGGATACACGCGTGCGCCACGACGAAGGCGTTTCAGGCGCGCTGCGCAATTTCTTCGACCGTGTTCGTTCGGGCGATCTTGGATCGCTGCCGGTTATCGTCGGCCTCGTCATCATCTGGACCGTCTTCCAGACGTTGAACCCGGTCTTTCTGTCGAGCAACAACCTCGTCAACCTGCTGTTCGACTGCTCGACCATCGGCGTGATTTCACTCGGCATCGTCTGCATCCTGATGCTTGGCGAAATCGACCTCTCGGTCGGTTCGGTCAGCGGTCTGGCGTCGGCCATCGTCGGCGTGCTCTGGGTCAATCATGGCTGGCCTGTCGGGATCGCAATGCTGGCGGCACTTTGCACCGGCGCACTGATCGGCCTGCTTTACGCCTTTCTCTATAACCGTTTCAGCATGCCAAGCTTCGTTTCCACGCTGGCTGGCCTGCTGGCAGCGCTCGGCCTTCAGCTTTATCTGCTCGGCAATACCGGCTCGATCAACCTGCCTTACGGCTCCTGGCTCGTGAGCTTCGGCCAGCTTCTGGTCATGCCGCGTCCGCTTTCCTATGCGCTGGTGCTGATTGCCGGGCTTGCCATCTTCTTCACCGGATTTCGCTCCGCCCAGCGCCGCCGTGAGGCCGGACTGTCGGCGCCGTCGTCAGCCGGGATCGCGCTCAAGGCCATTGTCATCACCGTTATTGTCGGTGGTGCGGTGTTTTATCTCAACCAGTCGCGCGGCGTGCCGTGGATGTTCGGCCTGTTCGTGGCGCTGGTGATCGCGATGAATTACGCGCTCACCCGCACCAAATGGGGCCGCGCCATGCAGGCCGTCGGCGGCAACCGCGAAGCTGCGCGCCGCGCCGGCATCAATGTGAAGTTCATCTATATGTCGGCTTTTATGACCTGTTCGGTTCTCGCCGCAGCCGGTGGCATTCTCGCAGCGTCGCGCCTTGCCTCCTCCAGCCAGCAGGCCGGTACCGGTGACGTCAATCTCAACGCCATCGCGGCAGCCGTCATAGGCGGCACCAGCCTCTTTGGCGGACGCGGCAGCGCATGGTCGGCCTTGCTCGGCATTATCGTCATCCAGTCGATTGCCAGTGGTTTGACGCTGCTCGATCTGTCCTCTTCGCTTCGCTACATGATTACAGGCGCAGTGCTTGCCATCGCCGTGATCGTCGATTCTCTTGCCCGCCGCTCGCGCCAGTCGCACGGCCGCGCCTAAACCGCTAAGGACTGAAAAAATGGCTCAGGATCTCAATGGAAAAGTGGGCGCCGTCACCGGTGCCGCCTCCGGCATCGGCTTTGAATGTGCAAAGCATATGATCGAAGCGGGCATGACGGTGTTTCTCGTCGACCGTGACGAGAAGGCGCTGGCCGAAAAATGCGCCGAACTCGGCGACAAGGCGAAGCCGCTGGTCATCGATCTGCTCAATCCGGCGTCGGTCGCCACCATGATGCCGCAGATTCTCGAACAGGCTGGCCAACTCGATGTGTTTCACGCCAATGCCGGTGCCTATATCGGCGGCCCCTTGTGGGAAGGCGACCCGGATGCATGGGACCGCATGTTGAACCTCAACATCAATGCAGCCTTTCGCACCATCCATGCCGTGCTGCCGCACATGATGGAACGCAAGACCGGCGATATCATCATGACAAGCTCCGTTGCCGGTGTCGTGCCGGTGATTTGGGAGCCGATCTATACGGCGTCGAAGCATGCCGTTCAGGCCTTCGTGCATACGGTGCGCCGTCAGGTCGCCCCGCATGGTATCCGCGTCGGCGGCGTCCTGCCGGGCCCGGTCGTCACCGCGCTCATCAGCGATTGGCCCAAGGCCAAGCTGGACGAGGCGCTGGCCAATGGCAGCCTTATGGAAGCGAAAGAAGTTGCGGAATCTGTGATGTTCATGTTGACGCGCCCGCGCAACATCACCATTCGCGATCTGGTCATTCTTCCGCAGAGCCTTGATCTGTAGATGGGAGCGACCATGACCAGCTATTATCTGGGCGTCGATGTCGGTACCGGCAGCGCCCGCGCCGGTCTTTTCGATGGCAGCGGCACCATGCTTGCTTCGGCCAAGCGCGACATTACCATCTGGCGCGAGGCGGGCAGCATTGTCGAACAGTCGAGCGCCAATATATGGCAGGCGGTGTGCGAAAGCGTGCGCGAGACCGTCAAGATCGCCGGCGTCGATCCGGCGCGAATATCCGGTATCGGCTATGACGCCACATGCTCGCTGGCGGTGCTGGGCGAGGGCGGCAAGCCGCTCGCCGTCGGCCCGTCCAACGATCCCGTGCGTGATATCATCGTGTGGATGGATCATCGCGCAGTCGCTCAGGCCGAGCGCATCAATGCGACCAAGGCCAAGGTTCTCGACTATGTTGGCGGCACTATCTCGCCCGAAATGGAAACGCCGAAGCTGTTGTGGCTGAAGGAAAACAAGCCGGAAACCTTCGCCGCTGCCTGGCAGTTTTTCGATCTGACCGATTTCCTCACGTGGAAATCCTGCGGCAGTCTGGCGCGCTCCGCCTGCACAGTCACCTGCAAATGGACTTATCTCAGCCATGAAAAGCGCTGGGACGAAGCCTATTTCCGGCAAGTCGGCCTCGGCGAACTGGCGGACGAAAATTTCGCCCGCATCGGTACCAACGTTCGTGCTGGCGGCGAAAAGCTGGGTGGCCTGAGCGAAGAGGCAGCGGCCGAGCTTGGTCTCGTGCCAGGCACGGCGATTGCCGCCGGTCTGATCGACGCCCATGCGGGCGGTATCGGAACGGTGGGCGCGCGCGGTTCGGAAGGCCGGATATTGTCGCGCATGGCCTATGTCTTCGGCACGTCGGCCTGCACCATGACCACAACCGAACAGCCGGTTTTCGTGGATGGCGTCTGGGGGCCGTATTATTCGGCCATGGTGCCGGGCCTGTGGCTCAATGAAGGCGGGCAGTCGGCGGCGGGTGCTGCTATCGATCACCTGATCCACATGCATCCTTTCGCTGCGGAAGCCGAAAAGCAGGCGGCTACGCAGGGCAAGAGCTTGGCCGACAGCCTCGCTGCCGAAGTGGAAGCAAGGGGTGGTGTTGAAAACACGGCTGCGATTATCGGTGACCTTCATGTCGTGCCGGAATTTCTCGGCAACCGGGCGCCGTTCGCTGATCCCGATGCGCGCGCGATCATTGCCGGGCTCGATCTCGATGCTGGGCTCGACAGCCTGACCGGGCTTTATCTCGCCGGTCTGTGCGGGCTTGGCTATGGCGCGCGGCAGATTGTGGAGGCGCAGACAGCCAAGGGCATCGAAACCGATACTATCGTGGTTTCCGGCGGCGCGGCGCGTTCCAATCTCGTGCGGCAGGTGCTTGCCGATACGACGGGCCTCGTCATCGCCGCGTCTACGTCGCCGGAGCCGGTTCTGCTCGGTTCGGCCATGCTGGGCGCGGTTGCGTCTGGCGCGTATCCCGATCTTGCCGCCGCCATGCACGCCATGTCGGAACTTGGTGCGGTGAACAGGCCGGATGCCGAACGCGCCAGATGGCACGACAGGCGTTTCGAGGCGTTCACGCTGTTGCAGGCAACCGCTCGCAAAATCCGCACGCTTTAACAGAAATCCGCATCGTCTCCGGGCGGTGCGGTATTTGTGTCATATCCTCACGAGGCCGGAGCGCTTCAACAAGCCCATCAGGACGAGCGGCAGAAGCGTGGTGATGAGGATGGCGATGAATGCCATGGCCATGCCGAGGCCGACAGATCCCTGTTCAAACTGCCGCCAGATGAAGATCGAAATGGTCTGCATTCCAACCGGCGCGACCAGAATGGACGCGACCAGTTCGCGCGTGGCAACGGCAAAGACCAGCAGCATCGCCGTTATGAGGCTCGGGGCGATCAGCGGCAGCATGATGCGGCGGAAAGCGGTGAAGCTGTTTGCGCCGCAAACACGTGCTGCAGCCTCCAGATTGTCGCCGATCTGGTGGAAGGCAGCCGATGCGTAGCGGATCGGCTGCGGCAGAAGAATGCAGCAATAAGCAAGCAGCAGGATCAGCGGTGTGTTGTAGGGCGACACGGGCAGGGCGGGCTGGTTCCAGGCCAGAATGAGGCCGACCGCGACAACGACGCCGGGCAAGGCATTGGGCAGCACGGTCAGTATGTCGAGCCAGAAGCGCCCGCGAAAACGCATCTTCACGACGGCATAGGCAGCAACCGCGCCGAGCAGTCCGGTCAGCAGGGCGCTTGCAACGCCAAGTGACAGGCTGTTGGCGAGCGCACGCATACCGCCCGCGCTGTTTTCGGCAATGGCGGCAAAATTATCGAAGCCGAGGTTCGACGCTACCAGCCCGCCGGACACCGTTTTCGAAAGAGCGGTCGCCAGAATGGCCAAAAGGGGAACGCCCGTTGCAGCAAAGGCGACGAGGGCGAAGAGAGCCACCACAGGAACGGTGAGCGCTCCGAGCGGGCGCTTGTCCTTAGCCTGCGGCTTGCCGCCGGTCGTCACATAGGAGCGGCGCGTCAATATCCAGCGCTGGACCAGAAAAGCCGCCAGCGACAGGCTGACAAGCGCCAGCGAAAAGACGGCAGCACCTGCCAGGTCAATGGGCCAGTCGGAAATGCGCAGATCGATCTCCGTCACCAGAACTTCAAAGCCGGAACGGCGTCCAAGGGCTGCTGGCGTGCCATATTCCTCAATGGCTGCGGCGAAAACCAGAAGAAGGCTTGCCGCAAGTCCCGGTGTTGCCAGCGGCAGGGTGATGCGGAAGAAGGATCGCCATGGGGACGCTCCGAATACGCGACCGACATCGGAATAGCGCGCACCAACCGCTTCGATCGTGCGCGACACCGCAAAATAGACGAGCGGAAACGTGTTCAGCGCCATGACGAAGCTCATGCCCGCGACCGAGAACAGGAAGGGTGCCAGATTGAAACCGGCAAGCTGCTCCAGATAGCCGCGCGGCTGCAGGGTCATGATCCAGCCAAGGGTGGCGATATAGGGCGGGATCATGAAAGGCACGAGCATCAGCACATCCCACAGCACCGCAAAGGGCACCTTGTAGAGCGCGCGGAAAACGGCGAGCGGAACAGCGATGAAGGCGGAAAGCACGACCACCGAAAGCCCCAGCAGCACAGTGTTGCCGCTCATGCGCAAAAGCTTGGGGTCTTCAAACAGGGCCGGGAGGTGCAGGAAAGGCTCGGCCAGCGAGCCTCTCCCCAGTTGCGGAAAGACAGCCTGAAGAACGATGAAGACAAAGGGCACCGCGACGATGAATGCTAGCCCGGCAACCGCAACGAACCCGAGCGGATTGCGAGCCGCCGTACTGCCTGTCGTCATGTCTTTCTGCCCCTCAAATATCAGTTGCTGGCTGTGAAGGCGGCGCCGAATTCCTTCAGCGTCTCGTCGCGCTTGCCGTAGACTTCCTTCGCGTCGATCGGCAGGATTTTCAGATCGCCGATCAGCGGGCGATTGGCCGGAACGTCGGTGCGCGAAGGCATCAGATAGGTGTCGGCAACCATTTTCTGGCCTTCATCGGACAGCATGTAGTCGATGAACTGCTTGGCCTCATCCTGGTTCTTCGACCATTTGAGGATCATGGCCGGGCGCGGCGCGATCACGGTGCCCGACGTGGGGAAAATGACGTCGATGGATTCACCCTTCGCCTTGCCGGCAAGCGAGATGTAGTCGACGGCACCGAACACGGCGGCCTTCGCGCCCTGAAGGACGGGGTTCAAGGCTTCCGCATTGGCACCGGCGACAGTCGCGCCGTTTTCATGCAGGTTCTTGAACAGATCCCAGCCCTGCTGGGCTTGAAGGGCGGCGATGAGCTCGAAGGTTGCACCCGACTGTGCCGGGTCCGGCAGATTGACCAGATCCTTGTATTCGGGCTTGGCGAGATCGGCCCACTCGGCAGGCTTTGGCGTCTTGCTGGCCGGGTTCCAGGCGATGCCGAGGGCCGAAACGCCCTGCGCGACAGCGGTTTCATTCTTGAGGAAGTCCGGCACTTTCTCGGCATTCGGGCTGGTATAGGGCACCAGCCAGTCGCGCTTGGCGAAGTCGGTTGCCGTGTCCCAGGATGCCGAAATCAGAACATCGACAACCGGATTGGCGGCTTCCGCTTCGATGCGCGCCATCACCTTGCCGGTTGTGGCCTGGAAGACGTTGACCTTCGCGCCGGTCTTGGCGGTGAAACCTGCGGCAAGCTTTTCGATCAGGCTGCCGGGACCAGCCGAATAGACGGTGATGTCTGCATAGGCTGCCGTACTGGCCAGCAAAGCGGTGACAAGCGCAAGCCCCGCGCCGAGAATGGATTTTTTCATCTGTGTCTCCTGAGATGTTGCCTGATGGAATGGTCTTATTTCGAGAACCAGCGGAGCTGATTGGCATCGACCGAAATACCGACCGGAACGCCGGGTGAAAGGCGGATGCTGTCGAGATAGGTCAGTTCGTGACCGTCCTGCTCAGAACCGATGCGCACTGTGGTCAGATGACCGTCACCGCGAAACTGCGAGCGCAGCACGGTCGCGGGAATTGCTGCTTCGTGATGGGGAACGCTGCGCACGGAGCGTGACGGCAACAGCACATGCGTTGCCTGTCCGGCGGCGGACCCGTGGGCGATGTGGATTTCGGTGCGCGCGATCTTGTAGGCATTGTCGCGCTGGTCGACTGGCACGACACAACCGAGCCGCAGGAAATCGGCAACCTCCGGCGTGGCGGGTTCGGCGACAAGCGCCTCAGGTGCCGCCAGTTGCTCGATCACACCGGCGCGCATGACAGCCACCTGATCGGCGAGCGAAAATGCCTCGCTCTGGTCGTGGGTGACATAGATCGCGGTCAGGCCCAGATTGGCCACAAGCTGCCCGATCTCGGTGACCATGTTTTCGCGCAGTTCCCGGTCGAGATTGGAAAGCGGCTCGTCGAACAGGACCAGTCCCGGTTCGGCAACGATGGCGCGGGCAATGGCGACACGCTGCTGCTGGCCGCCCGACATATCGCTGATCGCACGCTCGCCGAACCCGGCGAGGCCAACGCGGGCGAGCGCTGAGGCAACGCGCTTTTCCCGCTCGGTGCGACCAAGTCCGCGCATTTCGAGCGGAAAGGATACATTGCCGAAAACGGTCATATGCGGCCAGAGCGCATAATCCTGAAACACCATGCCGAGGTGCCGCTTTTCAGGCGGGACGAAGGTGCCCGTCGCGGCATCTGCAACGGTGATGCCGTTGATTGTGATCGATCCCTTCGTTGGAGCGAGAAGACCGGCGACGAGACGAAGCAGGGTGGTCTTGCCGCAACCGGACGGCCCCAGCAGGGCGAGCGTCTGTCCTCGCGGCAGTGAAAGATCGATATTTTTCAATATCGTGGCCGGACCGTAGGCAAGATTCAGCCCCTCTGCCCGAACGGCAATATCCGCTTTTATATTAGAGGAGTGTAACATTTTCCCGCAATCCAAATGACTTGGGAGCTTTTATTCGGATTGCGTGACAGTTGGATGACGTTGCGGGGCGTCCTGCCTGCTGTGGGAACCAATCGCCTAGGCATCGGTTTTTCTCTTCATGCTGCAAAGGAAGGGAAAACGATGAGAATTGGAAAACTCGCCCTCGGCCTGACGGGATTGGCGGTGGGATACGCGCTGACACGGGCAAGTTCGCCGCAAATTCCGCCGGGAATAGTTCCTGTTAACCCCTTCGATCTCACACGCTATCTCGGCAAGTGGTACGAAGTGGGGCGGCTTGAAAACCGTTTTGAGCGCGGCCTGACCCGCACGACTGCGGAATATTCCTTGAATCCCGATCAAACGGTCAAAGTGGTCAATCGCGGATTCGATCCGTGGAAAGGACGCTGGACGCAAGCCACCGGGACCGCGCGTTTTGTCCTGTCTCCCGACGAAGGCGCGCTGAAAGTTTCCTTCTTCGGGCCGTTCTATGGCGGCTACAATATCGTTGATATCGACGAAGGGGGCTATCAGTGGTCGATTGTCGTCGGTTCTACGCGCAGTTACTTCTGGGTGCTGTCGCGCGATCCGGAAGCAAGCCAAGAGTTGAAGGCGCGCGCGGTTGCGCAGGCGCTGCTGCTCGGGATTAATCCGGACGCCATTCTGTGGGTGCCACAGTAAATGCTCAGCAAAAGGCCCGCCGAAGCGGGCCTTTCAGCTTTTATGCTCCGTAAGGCACCCAGATATTCTTCACCTGAATGGCCCGGCGCAGATAATCACGGCCCTGTCCGTCGGCCTTGTTAAGCCAGTTGGGGACACGGCCATTGCCGACCCAGGTGGCCTTGAGATTGCCGGCAGAAGCCTTCTCGACCATCGCGCTGCCCTCGCGTGAGCCAAAATACCAGATAGCCGCAACATCGTCGTGTTCGGCCAGCGTCTTCGTCAGAAGGTCGCGCTCTCCGGTGACGATATTGACCACGCCGCCCGGCACGTCGGACGTGTCGAGCACCTGATAGAAATCGCCTGCGATCAGCGGATGGCGGCTCGAGGGCACCACCACAGTCCGGTTGCCCATGGCGATGGCGGGAAGCACGAGCGAAACGAGGGAGAGAAGTGGCGCTTCGTCCGGGCAGACGACGCCCATCACGCCCCACGGTTCATTCATCGCCAGCGTTACATGGCGCGACTTGGTGGAGTGCACCGCACCATCGAACTTGTCGGCCTGCGCGGCATAATAGAAGATGCGGCGCAGTGAGGCTTCAAATTCCTCTTCCGCCTTTTTCTCGTTGACGCCGGTGCTTTCGATCAGCCGTGCCACGAAATCCGCGCGGCGGGCATCAAGGTTTTCGCCAAGATAATAGAGCACCTGCGCCCGGTTATGGGCTGTTGCTGCGCCCCAGCTTCCGGCTTTGGTCGCCGCTTCCACCGCGTTGCGGATGTCTTTGCGGTTGCCGATGCCAGCCTGACCGATGACCGCGCCGCCCTTGCCGATGACTGAATAGCTGTAGCCGCCATCCGGGCGCGCTTGCTTGCCGCCAATATAGTTCTTCATTGTCCGGTCGATGCCGTCGACGGCGATCTTGTCATCACCGGAGGGCAATGCCGATGGCACGAAGGCTTCCGCAACCTTGGCCGAAGGGAGTGCCTTTTCCCAGTCGGAAACGAGGTATTCGTACATGCCCTCGCGCGCGCCTTCGCGACCGAAGCCGCTTTCGCGGTAGCCGCCGAAGCCTGCGCCCGCATCCAGCATATTGGTGCAGTTGATCCAGACGACACCAGCCTTCACCCGCGCTGCAAGATCAAGCGCGACATTGATGTTTTCAGACCAGATCGACGCGGCAAGCCCATAACGTGTATTGTTGGCCAGAGAGACGGCTTCATCCGGAGTACGGAACGTCGTCGCTGCCGCAATCGGCCCGAAGATTTCCACCTGACAGACAGTCGAGGCCTGATCCACCCCGGTGAAGAAGCCGGGCGCAATATAATTGCCCTTTGTCGGAAGCGGGTTCGGCGTCTGCCACAGTTCGCCGCCTTCCTCGATGCCCTTCTGGACCAGATCGGAAATGCGCTTCACCTGACCGGGGGAGACGATAGCGCCGACATCGGTGGATTTGTCGAGCGGATCGCCAACACGCAGGCTTTCCAGGCGCTTTCTGAGCTTGGCATAGAAGCGGTCGGCAATGCCTTCCTGCACCAGCAGGCGCGAACCGGCGCAACACACTTCGCCCTGATTGAACCAGATCGCATCGACCACGCCTTCGACGGCGGCATCGAGATCGGCGTCTTCAAACACGATGAAGGGCGATTTTCCGCCCAGTTCCAGCGACAGCTTTTTGCCCGATCCGGCAATCTGTTCGCGGATGACGCGGCCAACCTGTGTGGAACCGGTGAAGGCCACCTTGTCCACGCCGTCATGGCCGCAGATTTCCGCGCCCGTGGTGCCGTCGCCCTGCACGATGTTGACGACACCGGCAGGCAGGCCGACTTCATGGCAGATTTCAGCAAAGGCAATGGCCGAAAGCGGCGTCAGATCGGCAGGCTTCAGCACCACCGTGTTACCGGCGGCAAGTGCTGGCGCGATCTTCCAGGCAAGCATGAGAAGCGGAAAGTTCCATGGGATCACCTGACCGCAGACGCCGACCGGCGAAAAGCCCTTGAACTCATCTTCTGCCATCTCGGCCCAGCCCGCATGATGGTAGAAATGGCGGGCGGCGAGCGGAATGTCGATATCGCGGGTTTCGCGGATCGGCTTGCCATTGTCCATGGTTTCCAGCACGGCCAGAAAGCGTTCGCGCTTCTGGATATGGCGGGCGATGGCATAGAGATATTTGGCGCGCTCATCGCCGGAGAGTTTCGACCATTTGCCGAAAGCCGCGCGCGCGGCTTTCACGGCCTGATCGACATCTTCCGCATTGCCGCAGATGATTTCAGCGAGCTTGTCGCCGCTGGCCGGATTGGCGACGGCAATCGCCTTGCGGCCTTCCGGTTTGACGAATGCACCGTTGATATAGTGGCCGAAACAGCGGCCATGCTGTTCCAGCCACAGGTTCACATCGCCGTTTGCTTCGGGGGAAGGTCCGTATTCCATGGTCTTGAGAATGTCCTTGATGGGTCGCATTCTGGAATTCCTTATGCAGCAGCGTGACGGTTGGCGGCGGAGTAGCGTCCGGTCACGAAGTGCTCCAATTGCCGTTCGATATCGCCGAGCATCGACGATGCGCCGATGCGGAACAGATCAGGCTCCAGCCAGCGAAGCCCAAGTTCTTCCTTCATCAGCGTCAGCCAGGCGAGCGCATCCTTGGCGGTCTTGAGCCCGCCCGCAGGCTTGAAGCCGACGCTCTGGCCGGAAAGCTCCCCATAATCGCGCAGTGCCCGCACCATGGTCAGGCTTACGGGCAAGGTGGCGTTGACGTCTTCCTTGCCGGTCGAGGTCTTGATGAAATCCGAGCCTGCCTGCATCGCCACCATCGAAGCGCGATAGACATTGGTCAGTGTGTTGAGATCGCCGGTGGCGAGGATCGCCTTCATATGCGCGTCGCCGCAGGCTTCGCGCATGGCTGCAATCTCGTCATAGAGGGCTGACCAGTTCTGCGTCAGCACATGCTCGCGGGTAATCACAATGTCGATTTCATGCGCGCCCTCACCCACCGCATAGGTGATTTCGGCAAGGCGAAGCGGCAACGGCGTCAAACCGGCGGGAAAGCCGGTCGCTACCGAGGCGACCGGAATGCCGGAACCTTCAAGCGCCTTGACAGCGTGCGGAACCATGGTCGGATAAACGCAGACCGCGCCGGTGGTGATGCCTGCATCCGCGAGGCCCAGCGCTTCCAGAATATCCTCGCGCACCGGGCGGCGCGCCTTGGCGCAGAGCCTGCGTACGCGGCCCGCCGTATCATCGCCCGCAAGCGTCGTCAGGTCGATGCACTGAATGGCGCGGATGAGCCACGCGGCCTGATATTCCTTCTTCACCGAACGGCGAGCGCTGATCGTGGCGGCGCGGCGCTCGGACGCACTGCGATTGACGGACACGTCCTCAAACCATTCCGGCTTGAGCGGTGTCCCGTTATTGCGGGGGAGGGCTTCGGTCATTTCATTGTCCGTTCATGGGTTCAGTTGCGATCAGGCGCATTCGGTCGAGGGGGCGTGATCGCGGCAGAACGTTTCGAATTCTTCCCGGCTGGCATAGGCCTTCTGCGTGCCGGGTCGGGTGATGGAATGGGCTGCATAAAGGGCCGCTTTGCGAAGCGAGGCTTCCATATCGCCGGTTTCGGCATAAAAGCGGGCAAAGGAGCCGATAAAGGCGTCGCCTGCGCCGGTCGTATCCTTCGGCGTGACCTTGACCGGCGGAATATTGACGATTTCGCTTGCCGTAATCATGCGCGCGCCGCGCCCGCCAAGCGTAACGATGACGGTGCGGATGCCGCGCGCGATGAGCGAGCGCGCTGCGGTGACGATTTCGTCATCCGTGCCGGTCGGCAGGCCGGAGAGAATTGCCAATTCGCTCTCGTTCGGCACGAGAAAGGTCACCTGCCGGATCAACTCGGGATCGAGATCGGCAGCGGCAGGCGCAGGATTCAAAATGGTTTCAATGCCGTTTTCGGCGGCAAAGGCGATGGTATGGTAGACGGTCTCGACCGGAACTTCCATCTGCATCAAGATGAGGCCGCAAGCTTTCAGATCGCCGGCCGCCTTGTCGACTTCGGCGGGCAGAAGATCGGCATTGGCGCCCTTGACGATCAGGATCGAGTTTTCGCCGGACGGTTCGACGAAAATGGGGGCGACGCCGCTCGACTTGCCGGGCACCTTGCGCACATGGCGCGTATCGACGCCGAACTCGTTCAGGTTGCGGATGGTGTTGTCGGCGAAAATATCGTCGCCCACGCGCGTGACCATCATTACATCCGCGCCAAGGCGCGCGGCAGCTACCGCCTGATTGGCGCCCTTGCCTCCGCAGCCGATTTCAAATGTCGGCGCTTCCAGCGTTTCGCCGGGGCCGGGCATGCGGTTCACATAGGTGATGAGGTCCACCATGTTGGAGCCGACCACTCCGATCTTTCTGGTCATGAGACGTTCCTTTGAAATGTCAGAGTGCCTTGATCGTGGCTTCAAACCGTTCGGCGGCTGTCGTATCGAGATAGCCGACGCGCACGGGGAAAACGGCGCGCTCGCCCGGCGCCAGCAGCCGCACATTGTTCTTGGCTTTTTCGGCCAGATAGCCTTCCGGCTCGCAGGTCGAGGGGAGGGCAAAGGCTGCTACCTGAGCGTCCCCGTTCACAAGAATCCAGCGCACGGTCTTGGGGAAGATGTCGGTCGGGTAGGAAATGCCGAAACCGTCGCCCTCGGGAAGCTGCATCATCAGATGCGTGTTGCCGTCGGCATCTTCCGGCAGGCCGCGAATATAGAAGACCTGCTCGGGATCGTAGCGCTCCGGCTCGTCCAGCACTTCCATCGCGGCCGGATCGGCGGCCAGTTCATCGATCAGCGAAAGGTAATCGTCGTTGGGCGTAACATGGCCCGGAACGGCGGTGCGCACCTGCACGTGATCCGGCGTATAGGGCACCGGCTGCACGATCCGCGCGCCTTCCGCATAGGCGAAATTGACGTGGCACATATACATCAGCTCCATCGGGGCGGATGAAAGGTTCTCCACGTCCATGGTGATGTCGAACAGCGTTTCGTCGGCATGAAGCCGCACGCTCGGCCGTGCCAGATAATGCGCGCCGAAGCCCATCACATATTCATATTCGCCGGTAATTTCGACAAAGGCGCCGCGCTCGTCCTGGCCAAACAGAAGACCGGCCTTGTCCATTTTCGCACAGGCCATTTCGCCATGCAGAAGATGATTATCCTGAGGCGAAGGACAGCCATTGCGCAGGATGCCGCTGTGGAATGCAAAGCAGCCATAGGTCTCGACGATGGTGGTTGCCGGGCGCGGCATGGAGAAGCTGTTGCCCATGGTAAGGTCCACGCCGTCGAATTCCGCGCCCCAGATCATCTGGCCCATGAAGGGCAGCACGATGATGTTGCCGCGTTCGTTCTCGACCAGCAGCGCCTCAATGCCGCTTGGATAACGAAAGGCGGTGACGCTGAGGCCATAGGTGTTGGCGATCACATGCGGCTGTTGGACAAAATCCTGACGGCGAAGATGAAACTCGATGTCCTGCATAAGGGATCACCTGCCCTGATTGCGCGATGCGTTGATCGCGATGACGAGAATGAGGAAAGCGCCCCAGATGAAATCGATGAGGTGGTTGGAGAACCGCATCATCTGAAAGCCGGAGGAAAGCAGCATCAGTGCCACCAGCGCGATGGCGATGCCCAGCACCCGCCCCTTGCCGCCTGCCGGATTGGTGCCGCCGAGAACGGCGATCAGCACGGCTTGCAGCAGGTAGGATGCGCCGTAGTCCGACTTGGCGGCGTTGGTGCGGCCCGAGAGGATGATCCCGGCTATGGAGGCGAGCACGCCGGTCAGCATGTAGGAATAGAGGACCATGCGCTCCTTGCGGATACCGGCAAAGACGGCCGCCCGCGGGTTGGTGCCGATCAGCATAAGATTGATGCCAAGCGTCGTGCGCGTCAGCAGGATTGCCACGAGGATGCACACCGCGATGAACAGCAGGAAAGGCGTGGCGATGCCGAACAGCTTGCCGTTGCCGACCCAGTTCCACGCATCGGGAAAACCGACGATGGCAGGCCCGCCGGTCAGAACCAGGGCAAGCCCCATCAGCACCTGTCCGGTGCCGAGCGTGGCGAGGATCGGCGTGATGCGCAGCCGGGCGATCAGAAGGCCGTTGACCAGCCCCGACACAAGCCCGACCAGCAGTGCAAGCAATATGCCGATGATGGTGTAGAACAGCATTCCCGAACCGGAAGCCTGTGCCGCCTGCACCATGGAGGAGTGGAAATAGACGCCCGCGACGATGCCCGCCAGATTGGCGATACCCACCACAGAAAGATCGATGCCCCCCGTCAGCATGGCAATCATCATGGCGATGGAGAGGATGCCAAGCTCCGGCATGATGTAGCTGATGGATTCGAAGTTGTAATAGCGCAGGAACTTGTCCGGGTTCATCCAGGTCATCAGCGCGAAGACCAGCACGGTGATGACGATGAGCTGGATGATGTTGTTGTCTCCGCCAAGGATGCGGCGCATGTCGAATGACTGTTTCATGTCGCTTGTCTCCTCAGGCTATGCTTTTGCGGTCGCGCCATGCGGTGATGGCGGTGGCCACGATGATGATGAGACCCACGACGACGCGCTGCCATGTGGTGTCCACCTTCATGATGATGAGCGAGTTCTTGACCATGACGAGCATGAAGACGCCCATCAGCGTGCCGAGAACCGTGCCGCGCCCGCCGAAGATCGATGCGCCACCCAGAACCACGGCTGCGATCACGTCCAGCTCCAGCCCGACGAAATCGCGCGGATTGGCAAGCCAGATCATCGAGGAATGCAGAAGCCCCGCGAAGCCTGCGAGCGCCCCGGCGACGCAGTAGACGAAGAAGATCGTGCGGCGGGTGTTGAAGCCGACGCGCTTTGCCGCTTCCGGCGATCCGCCATAGGCATAAACGCTGCGTCCGATCATCGTATGGTTGAGGATCAGGTGGATCAGCAGCGCCAGCGCCAGATAGACGACGAACATTGCCGTCAGGCCGAATGCCGTGCCGGAAGCCGATGTCAGTGAGATCACGTCTGTCTTGCCGAACTCGATCAGTTCCTTCGGCATCTTGTTGATGTTGACGATGCTGGTGCCGACAAGGCCCAGCACCAGCCCGCGCACGATGGAGCCGGTGCCGAGCGTCACGATCAGCGGGATCATCTTGAAGCGATGGATGATGAAGCCGTTGAATGCGCCGAGCAGCAGGCCGATCAGCGTTGCCGCCACAAACGGAATAAACACGCCGTCATAGCCGAGATAGACCATGGCGCGGACGGTCAGATACATGGCCGCGATGGCAAAGGCGGTGAAGGAAACATCGATGCCGCCGGAAATCATCACCAGCAGAACGCCAAGCGCCATGATGCCGATCACGACATTGGAGCGCAGAAGGCCGAAGATGTTGTCCAGAGACCAGAATGCCGGATTGATGAGGCCGATAATGACCATCGCCGCGAACAGAACGCAGGCAATGATGAATTCGGTACTGCGGAAGAATTTCATGTGCCGGTTCCTCAATTCAGCGTCTTGAGCCGGTCATTGACGGCATCTTCGGTCATGGTTTCACCGGAAAGCTCATCGACGAAACGTCCGCGATGCATCACCAGCACGCGATTGCAGTTCTGCACCAGCTCGGGCACGTCGTCGGAAATCATCAGGACGGCCAGCCCTTCATCGCGCGCGAGCTTGCGGATGATGTTGTGGATCTGCGCCTTGGAACCGACATCGACGCCGACGGTCGGCCCGTTGAGGATCAGCACTTTCGCGCCCGTCAGAAGCCAGCGCGCCAGCACCACGCGCTGCGCGTTGCCGCCTGAGAGGTGATTGACCGGCGTATGCGGACCGGGGGCGACGATGTGCATTGCGGAAAACATGTCGCGGGTGGTGGCATCGGCTTGTCCGCGGTCGATGAAGAGACCACGCACGAATTTCTCGATCGAGGTGACGATGATGTTGCGCTCGATCGATTGCGTCAGGAACAGGCCTTCCGTCAGACGGTCTTCCGGCACATAGGCGACGCCGCAGGCAATCCCTTCCTGCACGGTTTTCGGGTGGACCTGCTTGCCGTCGATATGCACGGTGCCGGTGAAATCCGGCTTCATGCCGAAGAGCGCCAGCGCCAGTTCCGTGCGGCCCGAGCCGATCAGCCCGGATATGCCGACGATCTCGCCCGCATGCAGGGTGAGGCTGGCATTTTCCACGGAACCGGGAACGGAAAGATTGGTGATTTCAAGCGTCGGACTGGCCGAAGCGCCCTCGCGCGGGGTCCAGTGATAATGGTCCGACGTAAGTTCCTGACCGGTCATGGCGCGGGTGATCGACGGCTCGTCGAAATCGGAAATCGGGCCTTCGGCAACTTTCTTGCCATTGCGGAAGACGGTCAGCCTTTCGCTGATTTCCAGCATCTCGCGCATCTTGTGGCTGACAAAGAGCACGGCGATGCCCTGCGCCTGAATATCGCGCACGATCTTGAACAGCGCGTCGACTTCATGCCGCGTCAGTGCGGTTGTCGGTTCGTCCATGATGATGAGGCGGGCGTCAGCCATGACGGCGCGCGCAATCGCCACGATCTGCTTGCCCGATGTCGGCAGGCTGTCCACATCCGCGTCGAGGTCGATGCTGACGCCAAGCCTGTCCAGCGCCTTCTGCGCCAGTTCGCGCACGCGCTTCCAGTCGACGCCCTTGCGGCCTTCGATGAGAAAAGTATTGATGGCCAGATTTTCGGCAACGGTCAGGTTTCCGAACAGCGAGAAATCCTGATAGATCACCTGAATGCCGTGATGAACGGACTTGACCGGATCGAGCTTGCCGACCGGCTTGCCGTCGATCAGTATCTCGCCGTCCTCAGGCGTGTAGACGCCCGACATGACCTTTATGATGGTGGATTTACCGGAGCCGTTCTCGCCTGCCAGGCAGTGGATTTCGCCGGGCTTGATGGCAAACGAAACATCGTCCAGCGCCCTGACGCCACCGAAGCGTTTTCCGATATGGCGCAGTTCGATCAGATTTTCACTCATTGGGGCCTCGTGCAAGGCTGGAATGCGTTTGGTCGGGCGGAAGGGGCCGGGGAACCCCTCCCATCCAACCTCCATGGATATCAGAAGTCGTACTTATCCATGTTTTCCTTGGTCACGCCGACCCAGCCTGCGCCATAGAGCAGGTTCGGCCTGGCAGCGTCCGGCGCAAGCAGGCTTTCATAGCCCGGCAGGCCCAGATTGAGACCGGCCTTGATCTGGTCGTTCTTCTTCTCAAGCGCGGCGACCGCCAGCATGTTCATGGCGTAGCCCGCAACCGCAGGGTCCCAGAACTGGATGTACTGGATGTCGTCGTTCTTCAGATATTCGCCAGCCACCGAGACGAGGCCCGTGCCCGCGAAGAAGACCTTGCCCTTGAGACCGCCTTCGGCGATCAGGCGTCCGGCACCGGCAGAAGTCGGCATCGGCGCGCCGAGAATGCCCTTGATATCCGGATAGGCGGTCATCGCTTCCTTGAGTTTGTTATAGTCGGTATTGGCATCGTCATAGGTTTCGAGGCGGCCGGTCGCTTCTTCCATTTCCGGGAAGTTGGCCTTCTGGTATTCGACGGCGCCGTCGATCCATTCCATCTGCGACTTGGCGGTCAGTCCGCCGACAGTGGCGATATATTTGCCCTTGCCGCCCATCGACTTGCCGAGTTCTTTCATGAGGTTGGCGCCGTAAGCCTTGTTGTCGAAGGCTTCGATGTCGTAGTCGACATTCTGGATGTTGGATGCCTCGTGGCTGATGACCACGATGCCGCGCTCGCGCGCCTTTTTCAGAACCGGCTCCACGGCTTCAACCGAGAACGGCACGATGGCAATGGCGTCCACGCCCTGTGCGATCAGGTTTTCGACGATCTGCACCTGCGCCGCGGCGTCCGCCTGGCTCGGACCGACCATCCAGACGTCATTGCCGGTATCGGCCTTGAACTGGTCGACGCCGTCGCGCATGCGGTCGAACCATGCAATGCCGTCCACCTTCACAACTGTCGCGATGGTGTACTTCTTGTCGTTGGCCGTGGTGATGAGTTCCTTGTTGATCTTCGACGTATCAACGACGCTCTCCGCAAAAGCGTTCGGAACGGCAACGGACATGGCAATCGCCACGGATGCTAGAAATTTTTTCACCGGTTTTTCCTCCCTGGGAATTCCTGGCCGTCTGCCTTGGATGGCTCAGACAGGCACAACTGTTGCTACGCCGACGCATCTCAGGAACGGTGAGTGCGTCGGCGTTCTCCTCCAAGCCCGGCTTCCCTGCCGGGCGAAATCAATCTGCTTTCCCGCCTGTTTGACGCTGCGAACGGAATTCTGTCCGGCGCGCGCAAAACCCTGTTGTCATATCCTCCCAACAATGCGAATTATAATGTTACAATCCGATCATTATGTTTGGATCGTTTCACATTTGTGTTCGACCTGTCAAGGTCGGATGATCGCAATTGCGTGAAATGTCACGGACATATAAACGGGTGATCAGATTGCAGGAAATGGGGACAGCTTGAGCAGAATCAGCCGGAAAGAAGAGCGGATCGCCGAACTGGCGGCACTGGTCGATGAAGTTGGCGTGCTTCGTCTGCGCGATGCGGCAGCGCGTCTTGGCGTTTCTGAAATGACGATCCGCCGCGATATAGGCAGCGATGGCGGTGCGCTCAATTGTTTGGGTGGTTACATTATTCCTACACAAGATGGCGCGAACGGCGACTATGTCTTTGATTTTGAAAAGGACAGCCATGCCAATGCAAAAGCGCAGGCTTGTGCCGCAGCAGCCGCGTTGATCGAACCTTATGACACGGTTTTCATCGATTGCGGCACCACGATGCCCCATCTGGCTTACCGCATCCCGCAGAACCAGCATATTACGGTCGTCTGCTACGCGCTCAACATCGCCGAAATCCTGTCGCAGCGCAGCGATGTGCGCCTCATCGTTCTGGGCGGGCTCTACCACCCGGAGGCGGCATCGTTTTCGGGCGACGAGGGGATCGATGTCCTGAAGCGCGTCAACATCAACAAGGCTTTTCTGTCGGCTGGCGGTGTCGATGAGCAGCACGGGGTCACGTGCTCGCATTTTCACGAAGTACCGATCAAGCAGATGGCCATGCAGCGCGCCGTCGAAAAACATCTTGTCATCGACAAGAGCAAATATGGCAAGGTTCGCGCCGCCCGTTTCGCGGGCATGGCTGATTTCACCTCGATCGTCTCGGGCTAGCTCAACCCTCCCGCTTCAACAGGCCTTCCAGAAGCGTCCGGAATGCCTTGACCGCCCGCTTCGAGGTGGCCTGGGGATCGTCTGAATTGGCGATCCATTGCGCCGCGCTGCTGCTGGCCGCATTGATCAGCCGTGCGGCGGCCTCCGAATCGATATCGACGATGACGCCTTCCTCACGCAAGGCATCGAGGCTTGTGGTGATGGTGCGGATACAGCCATTGGCGCTCGGCCAGCAGGACGGATCGCCGAACACCGCCGGTCCGTCGCGAAACATGATGCGCTGGATTTCAGGCTCAAGCGCCATTTCGATATAGGCGACATTCTCGTCGACAAAGGCCTGCCACCGGTTGGGCGCCTTCGCGGAAATCGTGCATAGCCTTGCGGCCATCTCGCAATCGATTTCGTTGATCACGGCCTGCAAAAGACCCTTCTTGTCGCCGAAATGATGATAGAGCGCGCCGCGTGTCAGCCCGGCGGAGGCGGTGAAATCATCCATCGAAGCCTCCGTGTAACCAACGGTGCCGAAGGCCTTGCGGCCCGCCGCCATCAGCTTCGTCCTTGTTTCGGCAATCATCTCGCTTCGGGGTTTACGCATGGCGGCTCCATTTATTCAGATACGCCGCGTATATTAGTTGACATACGCCGCGTATCAATTATTTAATTAACATACGGACCGTATGCAAGTGATGCAATTTCCCCCTTTCAAGGACCTACTCCGATGTCCAATCCATACAGAGAGATTTTCAGCGCTCCGGGCGCTATCGGTTTTTCGGCGGCTGCCTTTTTCGCCCGGCTTCCTTTCGCGATGGTGCCGGTCGGCATCGTGGCCATGCTTGCGCAGACCCGTGGCGAATATTGGCTGGCGGGCGCCGTTTCGGCGACTTTCGCGCTGACGAATGCGTTCTTGTCGCCGCAGATTTCACGGCTCGTTGATCGTTACGGGCAAAGCCGTATCATCATGCCTGCTACAGTCGTTTCGGTGATAGCTTTCGTCCTCCTGATCTTGGCCACAAATCAGGGCTGGGCAAACTGGACCCTGTTCCTCTCGGCATTCTTTGCCGGTGCCATGCCCAGCATTCCGGCCATGGTGCGGGCAAGATGGACGGAAATTTTCCGCAACCGTCCTGAACTGAACACGGCTTTTGCGTTTGAATCGGCGGCGGATGAGCTGGTCTATATTTCGGGTGCTTCCCTTTCCGTGGCCTTGGCGGTTTCGCTGTTTCCGGAAGCGGGAATGCTTATCAGCACGGCTTTCCTAGCCGTGGGTACGGTTGCCTTCCTGCTTCAGCGTTCCAGCGAGCCGCCGGTGCGCGCGCTCGACCTCAACAATCCGCAACGTTCCGCGATTTGGTCGCGTCCCGTTCAGATCATCACGCTGGCGCTGGTTTTCGTCGGCTCGACCTTTGCGACGGCTGAAGTCAGCGCGGTGGCGATCACGCGTGAGCTTGGCCAGCCCGGCGCAGCCAGCATCGTCATCGGTGTCTATGCGATTGGTTCGTTTCTTGTGGGGATAACGCTTGGCGCATTGTCGATCCGCATTCCATTGCAACGCCAGTTACTGATTGCGGTCAGCGTGCTGGCGCTGACGGCATTGCCACTCCCGTTCGCGGGTACATCGACCGTGCTTCTGGCAACGGCGGTGTTCGTCAGCGGTGTTGCGATTTCTCCGACTTTCATTACCGCCTTCGGCCTCATCGAACGCCGCGTGCCTGAGACGATGCTGACCGAAGGCATAACCTGGGTCATGACCGGCATTGGTATCGGGATGGCGTTCGGTGCGTTTGTTTCCGGTTGGGTGGTCGACAATTTCGGCGCAGCAAACGGCTTCTGGGTTTCGGTCGTGGCGAGCCTCAGCGCAATGGCCATCGTCGCGCTTGGTCAGGCAAACCTGTCCGCTACGGGGGAAACCGCCGAATGCGATGCGCTATGCGCAGCAGAACCGGCGGAATAAACCTATAGGCGAGTGGGGCCCCCCCCCCCCGCTCGTCAATCGCCGTAGATACGCTCTTCCAGCGGCGTGGAGGCAATCAGTCCCTTTAATCCGGCCAGCATGGCCTTCTCCGCCTTGTTGAGATTGGTTTCCGGATTGTGGATCAGGAAAACATCGATTGCCGGAGGGTTTTCATAGGGCGGCAGCCGCCAGAGAAGACCGTCATCGATCTCGCGTCGCGCCACATGCAGCGGCAGCGGGCCGATGCCAAGGCCGGTGATGATCATCCGGCGCACTTCCTCAAGGCTCGATGACGTGCCGACCACCTCCGGCGAAAGCCGCGCCTCGCTGCGCAGCAAGGCCACAGGGCGCAACGCGTCGGCAATATGGTCGGTCTGGAACGACACCGAGGGTTCTCCCTTCAGATCGGCGAGCGTCAGTCCCGACTGGCCGAACATGCGGTGGCGAGGCCCGCAGAAAAAGCCGAAGAACTCCCGATAGACCATGGTGTAGTCCAGCGCTGGATCGCGATTGCTCACCAGCCCCAGACCGAACGAAGCGCGCTTCTCCCGTACCAGCCGGGCGACTTCAGTGCTGGCGGATACGTTGATCGTCAGGGTCGCGCGGGGATGCTGTTCGTGGAAGAGAGCAAGCGCCTGATCGAAGATCGGCGAGATAATGTGGCTTGCGACCGATATGGTAACATGACCGGTCACGTCATCTCCCACCCCGCGCACCAGCTGCGGCAATTGCGAAATGGCGCCGAAGACCTCAATGCTCTGTTCATAGAGCAGCTTTCCGACTTCCGTCAGTTCGAAATGGGTGGCGTCACGCTCCACCAGCCGTTGGCCGATGCGGTCTTCCAGACGGCGCAAGGCATTGCTCACGCTCGGCTGTTTGAGGTTGAGACGTTCGGCGGCGCGGGTGATGCTTTTCACCTCCGCGATCACCACGAAACTGCGCAGCAGGTTCCAGTCCAGATCCCAGACAAGGCGTTCGGGGCGATGCAACGACATGGTTTATCCATTCATGAAATCTATGTGATCCATTCCCATTATCTATTTGCGAAATGCATCCATAAAAGCAATCATGAATATTGAGGGGCAGAAACAAGCCTCAAGAAAAACAACAAGAGGAAGTCGGGAACAACATGTTTAGCAAATTCACGGGTTTCATTGCCGCCGCCGCTATTGCCGCCACCGCAGTCTTCGCGGTTGCGCCTGCACAGGCGGATGATCTTGAAAAGATCAAGGCATCGGGAGAACTCAAGATCGCCATGAGCGGCCAGTACCCGCCGTTCAATTTCGTCAACGAGAAGAACGAGGTCGTGGGCTTCGATGCGTCCATTGGTTCGGCGATTGCCGAGCGCATGAAGTTGAAGCCGCAGCTCATCACCACGGCCTGGGACGGTATCGTCGCGGGTCTTCGTGCAGGCAAGTTCGATACGGTCGTCGGCTCCATGACCATCACGCCGGAACGCGAGAAGGCGGTGGACTTCGTCGGACCCTATTATCACGCGGGCCGCGCGGTTTTCGTGAAGGAAGATTCCGCCGTTCAGAAGCTTGACGATCTCAAGGGCAAGACGCTGGGCGTGACGCTTGGCGAAACCCATGAGAAATGGGCGCGGGAGCAGGGCGGCTGGACCATTCGCACCTATAAGGGCTTGCCGGAACTGATGCTCGAACTGAATTCGGGCCGCGTCGACGCCATCGTCGTTGATAATATCCCGGTCATGGTGGCGATCAAGGAAACCGGGCAGAAGGTCCGCAAGCTTGATACACCGGACATTGAAGGCGGCAGCGTGGCCATCGGCATTGCCATCCGCAAGAACAATCCGGAGCTGAAGGCAGCCATGCAGAAGGCTCTCGACGAGATCATGGCCGACGGCACCTACGAGAAAATCTCGATGGAATGGGTCGGCAGCGACATTCGCTGATCTGTCGTCATCCCGGCCCGGCATATGTCCGGGCCGGTTGAGAACCGATTGACCGGAGTTTTCCGATGGATTTTGCGTTGATGCAGCGCGTCCTCCCGTTTTTTCTGGAGGCGGCATGGGTGACTGTGCAAATTTCCGCGCTGGCCCTGATCCTTGGCCTTGCAGTGGCAGCATTGCTTGTGGCAGCGCGCCTGTCGCGCTCCCCCATTCTGCGCGGGTTGGCGGCTGCCTATGTCAGCGTCTTTCGCGGCACGCCATGCCTTGTCCAGCTATTCATCCTCTATTTTGGCGGTCCGCAGATCGGCATCAATCTGGAGCCGTTTGCCGCGGGCGTCATCGGGCTCGGGCTGAATATCGGCGCCTACATGTCGGAATCGATCCGGGGCGCAATCCAGAGCGTGGATCGCGGCCAGAGCGAAGCGGCGCGCTCCATCGGCTTCGGGCGAGGCCAGACCATGCGGCTCGTCGTGCTGCCGCAGGCCGCCCGGCTGATGATCCGCCCGCTCGGCGTCAACGCCATCGCCCTTTTGAAAGGCTCGGCGCTGGTTTCCACCATTTCGGTGGTTGAACTGACCTATACCGCGCAGCGCTTCATCGGCTCGACCTACAAGCCGTTCGAGATTTTCGGCGTCGCCGCCGTTCTTTACATGATCATCATCTATGTCGTGGCGCGCGGGGTCGATCTTCTCGACAAGCGTTTCGCGGCGCAGTGAGGGGGACCGGATGCAAGCTCTCGATTTCAGCATCGTCTCTCCCTATACGGACCTGCTTCTGACCGGCCTTTGGTGGACCCTGGTTCTGACCGTTGCTTCCGCCTTCTTCAGCTTCGTGCTCGGCATCGCATTTGCGCTGGTGGTGCTTTATGCGCCCGCATTCCTTGCATGGCCGGTGCGGTTCTTCATGTGGCTGTTCATGGGCACGCCGCTTCTGCTGCAACTGTTCCTGATCTATTTCGGACTGGTTCAAATCGGCATCGATATCCCGGCGCTTGGCGCGGGCATAATCGGCCTCAGCCTGCATTTCGCGGTCTATAATGCCGATATCATCCGCGCAGGCATTGTGGCTGTCGATCCGGGCCAGATGGAAGGTGCCCGCTCCATCGGTTTCAGCCATGGTCAGGCCTTGCGCTATATTGTCATTCCGCAGGCGATCCGCAACACGATCCCGCCCATCGGCAACAACATGATCGTTCTTTTGAAGGATACGTCGCTGGTTTCGATCATCGGCATTGCGGAACTGGTGCACAGCGCCCAGCTTGCCATCAGCGAAACCTTCAGCCCGTTTGAATTCTATATCACCGTCGCGGCCATCTATTACGTGGTCAATCTCGTGCTCGAGGCAGGCCTGCGGCGCATCGAAAGAAAAGTGGAGGTCACGCGATGAGCAGCTCCAAATCGGCAAAGCCGATGGTCGAGGTGAAGGGCGCCCGCAAGGCTTACGGCGCGCTGGAAGTGCTGAAAGGCATCGACCTTTCCGTAGCGCGCGGCCAGATCGTTGCGATTATCGGTCCGAGCGGCTCTGGCAAGAGCACGCTTCTGCGGTCGATCAATCATCTGGAAACGCTGAATGGCGGCGAGGTCTGGCTCGATGGCGTGCAGGTCAACCAGCCACTGGCTGGACCGGCCTTTGAAAAGCACATCAATGCGGTGCGCCAGCAGATGGGCATGGTGTTCCAGCACTTCAACCTGTTCCCGCACCTGACCGTGCTGGAAAACATCACGCTCGGCCCGATCAAGCTCAAGGGCATGGCCAAGGATGCGGCCCGCGCTCTGGCGCTGGAGCTATTGTCGAAGGTGGGGCTTGCCGACAAGATCGATGTCTATCCCTCACGCCTGTCGGGCGGTCAGAAGCAGCGTGTCGCCATTGCGCGTGCGCTCGCCATGCAGCCGAAAGTGATGCTGTTTGACGAGGCAACCTCGGCGCTCGATCCGGAACTGGTGGATGAGGTCAACGCCGTCATGAAGCAGCTTGCCGCCGAACACATGACGATGCTGATCGTCACGCATGAGATGCGTTTTGCGGGCGAGGTCGCCGACCGCATCCTGTTCATGGATGGCGGCGTGGTGGTGGAGGAAGGACCGCCGGACCAGATTTTGAGCAATCCGGTACAGGAGCGCACCCGTTCCTTCCTCAAGAAATATCTGGCTGCGTGAGGTGCCGCAATGAACGAGAGAACCGCTAGCGATTTTCCCGATTTCGGGCTGACCCCGGCGCAGCGGCGCGAGGCTGTCCTCGGCCATTATTACGAATATCCCGGCATGGACGGTCCGCGCGGTGAAATCTGGTGCTACACCGACGCCTATTCCTACCCGCCGGGCGCGACCGTCCATTTGCAGGTAAGCGCGACCGCCTCGCGTTTCGATATCGAGATCGTGCGGGACGGGGCGGTGGAAACGCCAGTCTTCGCCAAGCGCGGGATAGATTGCAAATGGCAGGAAACACCGGCGCAATGTTCGGTTGTCGGCTGCGGATGGGAAACGACGTTTGCCTTCAGGACGGATGAGAACTGGCCTTCCGGCGCTTATCGCATCACGCTGAAAGCGCATGGCGATGACGGAGAGCCGATCCATTGCCATCACCTGTTCATCCTGCGTCCTGCGGCGGGCCGCAAGCCAGGCCGTATCCTGCAAGTCGCGGCAACCGGCACATGGACCGCCTATAACACCTGGGGCGGTTCCAACCATTATCAGGGCATTACCGGGCAAAATGGCGATCAATATGCGACGACGGTGAGCATCGAGCGCCCGTTCTGTCGTGGCTTCGCGCTGCTGCCATCCGACGCGCCGCGCGTGCCGCTGGAATTTGTGACGCCGCCAGCCAGCCCCCCGCGCTATCCGCATATGGAATGGGCTTATGCCAATGGCTATTCCAAGAAATATGCGTCTTCCGGCTGGGCAAGCTATGACAGCCTGTTCTTCCGCTGGGCCGAGCGGGAAGGCTATGCGGTCGATCTCGCCAGCCAGCACGAATTGCATTTCTCGCCGGAAATCCTCGACGGTTATGACTGCGTGGTTTTTGTCGGTCACGACGAATATTGGACATGGGAAATGCGCGATGCCGTCGACAATTATGTCGATGGCGGCGGTCGTGCGGCACGTTTTGCCGGCAACTTCATGTGGCAGACCCGGCTTGAGGATAATGGCAAGCGCCAGACCTGCTACAAATATCGCGCCCGCGCTGAAGACCCGGTCTATCGCTCCGCCGATCCGCGCCGCACCAGCGGTTGCTGGGAAGCGAAAGAAACCGGGCGGCCAGCCGCTCAAACATTCGGCCTCAACGCATTGCGCGGGCTATATGTCGGCTGGGGCGGTTGCGCCCCGCGCGGCGTGCGCGGTTTCCCGGTCTATCGCCCCGAACACTGGGCCTTTGCTGGCACCGGCATCTATTACGGCGATCTTCTCGGCGCGGATGGTCACGCCTTTGGTTATGAAGTTGACGGGCTAGATTATGTGATCCGGGGCGGTCTGCCGGAGCCGGAAGAAGGCAGCGGCGCGCCGGATGGATTGCAGATATTGGCGCTCGGCATGTCGTCGCTCAAGGAAGAGAGCGCGGATATTCCAGCCGACGACCAGTTTCTTTCCGATGCCGATGCCAAATTCGTGGCCGATACGCTGATCGGCAATGATGGAGATGCAGCCGTCGAAAGCATCAAGCGCGGCTGCGGCATGATCGTCAATTTCCCGCGCGGCAAGGGCGAGGTTTTCCACGCCGGAAGCTGCGAATGGGTGGCGGCCCTCAAGCGCGGCGACCGCATGGTCGAGCGCGTGACCGCCAATGTTCTCAACCAATATCTCAAGCGCTGACAGAGTAACGCCATGCTCAACACAAAAGCACAGAATGAACGCCCGGCATCGCATCTTTTCTACCAGTCGCGCCTGCGCAGGCCGCTGGTGGATCGCGCCGAGGGCATCTACATCTGGGATCAGGACGGACGCCGCGTCATCGACGGGTCGAGCGGCGCGATGGTGGTCAATATCGGCCATGGCAATCGCAACGTGCTTGATGCCATGAAAGAGCAGATGGATCGCGTGACCTTCGCCTATCGCCTGCATTTCGAAAATGAACCGGCTGAAGATCTGGCGCGGATGGCCGCAGAGCGGATGCCGGAAGGTCTGGACAGGATTTTCTTCGTTTCCGGCGGTTCGGAAGCGGTCGAATCCTGCATCAAGCTCGCCCGCCAATGGGCGGTCGCCACCGGGCAGGGCAAGCGCTGGAAAGTGATCTCGCGCTTTCCATCCTACCATGGCGGCACGCTTGGCGCGCTCGCCGTCACCGGCTATGCGGCCTTGAGCGAGCCTTTCGCGCCGATCATGCGTGAAATGCCGAAAGTTCCGGCACCGACCGCCTATCTCGACCGCGACAATCTTTCGATGGAACAGCGCGGCCAGAAATATGCCGACATGCTGGAGGAAAAGATTCAGGAAGAAGGCCCTGAAAGCGTGCTCGCCTTCATCATGGAGCCGATCGGCGGAGCGTCCACAGGCGCGCTTGTTGCGCCCGACAGCTATTATCCGCGCATCCGCGAAATCTGTGATCGGTATGGCATCCTGCTGATCCATGACGAGGTGATGAGCGGCGCCGGACGTACCGGCAAGTTTCTGGGCGGCGACCACTGGAACTGCAAGCCGGACCTGATTGCGCTTTCCAAGGGCTTTGCCTCCGGCTATTGCCCGCTAGGCGCGATGGCGGCACCAGCCCGCATCGTGCAGCCGGTTCTGGACGCGGGCGGCTTCCTGCATGGCTTCACCTATGCCGGCAATCCGCTGGCCTGCGCGGCAGGCAAGGCGGTGTTGCAGGAGATTGATCGTCTTGACCTTGTCGGCAATGCCGCCCGCATGGGCGATGCGCTGAAAGGCGAGCTGGAAGGGCTTGCAAAACGCTTCCCCTTTATCGGCGACGTGCGCGGCAAGGGTCTGCTGCTCGCTGCCGAATTTGTTTCCGATCCTGAAACCATGAAGCCGCTGCCGAAGGAGTTGAATGCCCATCAGCGCATGGTCGATCTCGCCTATGAGCGCGGGCTCATCATCTATTCGCGCCGCACGCGCGGCGGCGTCGAGGGCGATCACTTCCTTGTCTGCCCGCCGATGATCGTTAGCCGCGAACAGGTCGGCGAGATCACCGCCATTCTTGGCGACACGCTGGAGGTTCTGGCGCGTGAACTCAATCTGCCTGTAAATGCGTGAGGAAACCGGATCATGACCGACAAGAAGAAGACGCGTCGCAAGGTGATCATCACCTGCGCGGTGACAGGCTCGGTGCACACGCCGTCGATGTCGCCACATCTGCCGGTGACGCCGGACGAGATTGCGAGCGAAGCCATTGCGGCGGCGGAAGCGGGCGCATCCATCCTGCATCTTCACGCCCGCGATCCGCATGACGGCAGGCCGTCCGCCAATCCGGACCTGTTCATGCAGTTCCTGCCGCGCATCAAGCAATCGACATCTGCCGTGGTGAATATTTCCACCGGCGGCTCGTCGCTGATGACTTTGGAAGACCGGCTGGCCGCGCCGCTCAAGGCGCAGCCGGAAATGTGTTCGCTCAATATGGGCTCGATGAATTTCGCGCTGTTCCCGGCACTCGATAAGCCGCGCGAGTGGAAACACGCGTGGGAACCGGAACTGCTGGAAGCCACGCGCCATTCGATCTTCAAGAACACTTTCGCGGATATGGAAGGCATTCTGACCAGTCTCGGGCAGGGCTGCGGCACGCGCTTCGAATTCGAATGCTACGATGTCGGCCATCTCTATTCGCTGGCGCATTTCCGCGACCGGGGGCTGGTGTCCGGTCATCTGTTCATCCAGTTCGTCTTTGGCGTGCTGGGCGGCATCGGGGCAGACCCCGACAATCTCATGCATATGAAGCGGATTGCCGACAAGCTGTTCGGGGACGATTATTCCTTCTCCGTGCTGGCCGCAGGGCGGCACCAGATCCCGATGATCACCATGGCGGCAGCCATGGGCGGCAATGTCCGTGTCGGGCTGGAAGACAGCCTTTATGACGGGCGCGGCCAGCTTGCCAAAAGCAATGCCGATCAGGTACGGCGCATCCGAAGCATCCTTGATGGCCTGTCGCTGGACGTTGCGACACCCGACGAGGCGCGTGAATATCTGGGCCTCAAGGGCGGAGACAGGGTGGCGTTCTGATGCCGAAAATCGTGTTGGACAACAAAACAGGCGTTACGGTACGGCTTGGCGAAGCCGCCGATGCCGAATTGATCCATGAGGCGATCCGCATCATGGGCGAAGGGCTTGGCGCTGCCGACAGAATCTCCAGCACGGTCGAGGATTTTCGCCGCTACGGCTTCGGCCCCTACGCTGCTTTCGCCAGCCTGATCGCCGAGGTGGACGGGGCATTTGCCGGGCTTGCCCTGTTCTTTCCCATCTTCTCGACATGGTTCGGCAAGCCCGGCGTCTATGTGCAGGACCTCTATGTCGATGAAGCCTTTCGCGGTAACGGGATCGGCGAAGTGCTTCTGCGCCATGTCGCCTCCTGGTCGATGGCGCGGGGCGGCGTCTATCTGCGGCTGGCTGTCGACCGCGACAATGTTGCAGCGCAGAGATTTTATGAGCGGCTCGGTATCGGCTGGATCGAATCCGACCGCGATCACGGCGCCTATGGCGAGGATTTCACCCGCCTGGCCCGCATCAATCAAAGCAGGGAGCAGTCATGAAAGCCTTTTACGCCGTCGAGCAGAAGCGTCACGACCCGAAAGCCTTTCTTTCCAGCGGCGCGCCGCAGCCGAACCCCGAACAGCCGGAGCGTGTCGAGCGCCTGCTGGCTGGTGCGAAGGCCGCAGGCTGCGAGATCATCCGCCCGCAAAATCACGGCCTTGGCCCGATTGCAGCCGTGCATACGCCGGAATATCTGGAATTTCTTCAGCACATCCATGCCCGCTGGCGGCGCATCGAGGAGGCATCGGAAGAAGTAATTCCGAACATCCATCCGCTGGCGCGTGATGGCCGCTATCCGGCGTCTGCCGTGGGGCAGGTCGGCTATCACATGGCCGATACGGCCTGCCCGATTGCTGAACATACTTGGGAAAGCGTGTGCTGGAGTGCGTGGAGCGCAGTCGATGCCGCTGATGCGGTGCTGGGCGGCGAGGTGGCGGCCTATGCGCTTTGCCGCCCGCCGGGGCATCATGCCTTTGCCGATGTGGCGGGCGGCTTCTGCTTCGTCAACAATTCGGCGGTCGCGGCAGAGCGCCTGCGCTCAAAGGCCCAGCGCGTGGCGATCCTCGACGTCGATCTGCATCACGGCAACGGCACACAAGGCATTTTCTATTCTCGCCCCGACGTGCTGACCGTCTCCATCCATGCCGATCCCGTGCGTTTCTATCCATTCTTCTGGGGACACGCCGACGAACGCGGAGAAGGGGCGGGGCTTGGCTACAATCTCAACCTGCCGCTGCCGCGCAAATCGGGCGACGCCGAGTTCCTCGCGTCGCTCGACACGGCCTTCCGCCGCATCGAAGCCTTCGCGCCCGATGCGATTGTGGTCGCACTCGGCCTCGACCCGTTTGAGGGCGACCCGTTCGGCGGATTGTCAGTCACGACCGGAGGTTTCGGACGCATCGCCGAAGCAATCGCAAAGCTTCGCCTGCCGACCGTCATCGTGCAGGAAGGCGGCTATCTGTGCGATGCGCTCGGCGATAATCTCACAGCCTTCCTCGGCGGTTATCAGTCGGTGGCGCGATGAGCGGCCTCGTTACCTTTGTCGGCGTCGCGCATCCGTGGATGTGCGATGTCATGGGGCATATGAATGTCCGCCATTATGCGGCGATGTTCGACGATGCGAGCTTTCAATTGCTTGGTCACATTGCAGGGAAGGTTCCCGATGACGCATTCGGCTGGGCGGATGTGCGTTCGACAACCGAATATAAGCAGGAAGTGCCAGCCGGAGACCTGCTGACGATCTATTCGCAAGTGCTGAAAGTCGGGCGCTCATCGATCATGTTTCGCCAGGCGATGTTGGGTTCGCTCGACGGTGAACTGCGTGCGGTCAATGAGGTAACGTCTGTCTATTTCGACAAGATTGTGCGGCGCTCAGCCGAACTTGCGCCCGACATGCGCATCAGGGCCGAAAAGCTGCTTGCGGATTATCCCGTCTGCTGACATGAAAAATGCAGCACGCTTTTCGTGCAGTCGCATTCAAGGTCGCGCAACAGGCCATCCTTGAGGCCGTAAATCCAGCCGTGCACGACGATATCCTTGTTCTGTTTCCAGGCCGATTGCAGAACCGGCGTGCGCGACAGGCTTTCCACCTGCGAGGCGACGGTCAGCTCGCAAAGCCGGTTCAGGCGCTCTTCGGGATCGGTAAAGCGGTCCAGCTCCTGTTCATGGGCCTGCGCGATATCGCGCACCGGCTGCAGCCAGTTGTCGATGATGCCGTGGCCATAACCGGCCATGGCGGCGCGCACGCCGCCGCATCCATAATGACCGCAGACGATGATGTGTTTGATCTCCAGCACCTCGACCGCGAATTCAAGCACCGACAGCAGGTTGAGATCGGCGCGGTGGACGAGGTTGGCGACATTGCGGTGCACGAACACTTCGCCCGGCTGCAATCCGGTGACGACATTGGCCGGAACCCGGCTGTCGGAACAGCCAATCCAGAGATATTCCGGGCGCTGCATGGATGACAGCCGGCTGAAATATTCAGGGTCTTCCCGGCGTTTTTCCGCGGCCCACTGCCGGTTATGTTCGAAAAGGTCTGACAGCATGGAACCCGTCTCATCCGATTGATCGTCGTTCTCGGACATAGACGAATATAGAGATGCAGTATTTGATGCCAATCAAGCAGGACCTGCTTCGGCAGTAGAAGGAGCGGACGGATGCCCGCTCTTTCCTGTTTTATTTGGCTGGCTTGCTTTATTCGGCCGGCTTGTCGCGGCGGCCGATGCCAAGCAGCTGATAGAAAACCAGTGCGGCAATGGTCGACGTGGCAATGCCGCCGAGCGCGAATTCGCCGATCTTCAAGGTGAAGTCGCCAGCGCCGAAAATCAGCGCCACGCCGGCGGTGAACAGGTTGCGGGAATCCGCGAAATCCACCTTGTTGACGATCCAGATGCGCGCCATGGCCGAAGCGATCAGGCCGAACACCGAAACGGCAAGACCGGCCAGAACTGGAGCCGGGATTGTTTGCAGGATCGCGCCGAATTTTGGCGACATGCCGAGGATCAGCGCCATGACGGCGGCGATAACGAAGATCAGCGTCGAATAGACCTTGGTCATCGCCATGACGCCGATGTTTTCCGCATAGGTGGTGACGCCGGTGCCGCCGCCCGAGCCGGAAATCATGGTCGCGATGCCGTCACCGAGAAAGCCGCGGCCGATGTAGCGGTCCATGCTCTGGCCGGTGATGGAACCGAGCGCCTTGATGTGGCCGAGGTTTTCCGCCACCAGCACGATGGCGACCGGCGCGATGAGGGTGATCGCCTGCCAGTTGAACTCCGGCGCGGTGAAATGCGGTAGGCCGAACCATGCGGCATTGCTGACGGCGGTGAAATCGATGCCCGGCACGATGCCGAGGCCGTTGCCGAGGATCAGGACCAGCAGGTAGCCGAACAGCAGCGCAAAGAGCACCGACAGGCGTTTGGTTCCACGCGGCCCATAGGCGGCGATCATGCCCATGCAGAGAACGGTAAGCAGAGCGATGGTGATATGCGTTCCGCTTCCCTTCAACTGGCCGACAGCAACCGGCGCGAGGTTGAGGCCGATGGAAACGCCGATGGCGCCGGTGACGACCGGGGGCATCAGCCGTTCGACCCAGCCCGTGCCGATGGCCATGACCACAAGGCCGATAAGCGCATAAAGCGCGCCGCAGGCGATGATGCCGCCAAGCGCGATTGCGATATTGGGATTGGGGCCGGAGCCGCCATAGCCCGTCGCGGCGATGACGACCGCGATGAATGCGAAGGATGAACCGAGATAGCTCGGCACTCGGCCTGCCGTCAGCAGGAAGAACAGAAGCGTGCCGATGCCGGAAAAGAAGACGGCCACATTGGGATCGAAACCCATCAGCAATGGCGCGACGATGGTCGAGCCGGACATGGCAAGAAGATGCTGCACGCCCATCGGAATGGCGGCGGAGGCTGGAAGGCGCTCGTCGGGAAGCACGACGGCGTTTGATGTCAAACGCCAACTTGGAAAATAGCCCATAATGTCCCTCTGGAAAATATTATCCATTTGTTTTTTACGCGCATCTTTTCCGAAAACCGCTTCGCACTTTTCGGGACGCGCTATTGCCTTTATCGCCTCGCGGCAGCGATTTCCAGAGGGCGTTGACCTATCCGCGAAGCGAACTGTTGATGAGCCGTCTCAATTCCATTCAATCGGCCACAGTCACGCGGCCCTTATCATCCGTCACCTTTCCGATGATGCTTGCAGAGGGATAACCGGCTGTGCGGATGCTGCCCAGAAGCCTTTCAGCTTCCTCCGGCGCGCAGGATACGAGAAGGCCGCCGGATGTCTGCGGGTCGGTCAGCAATTGCTGTTTCCAGAGCGGATAATTACCGGGGAGCCGCACATCATGGCCGTAGCTTGCCCAGTTTCGGGTGGAGGCTCCGGTGACGAAACCGCCCCGCGCCAGATGTTCAGCCTGATGGAGAAAGGGTAGGGCGGCATAGTCCAGCGTAATGCCTGCATTCGAGCCGCGCGCCATTTCCAGCGCATGGCCGAGAATGCCGAAGCCGGTCACATCGGTGACGGCGTGGACGGCGTCATCCTTGCCGAGTTCGGCGCCAACCCGGTTCAGGAGCGTGACCGACGCCATCATTTCTTCATAACCGGCGCGGTCGAGTTCCTGTTTCTTGAAGGCGGCGGAATAGATGCCGACGCCGATCCCCTTGGTCAGGATCAACGTGTCGCCTAGACGTGCGCCGCTGTTCTTGCGCAGGTTCGAAAGCTTGCAGGTGCCGATGACCGCTAGTCCGTAGATCGGTTCCGGCGCATCGATGGAATGCCCGCCCGCGACCGGAATGCCCGCTTCAGCGCAGATGCTGGAGCCGCCTTTCAGGATTTCACGGATCATTTCGGCGGGCATCTTGTTCACCGGCATGCCGAGGATCGCCAGCGCCATGATCGGTGTTCCGCCCATGGCGTAAACGTCGGATATCGCATTGGTGGCTGCGATGCGTCCGAAATCGAACGGATCGTCCACCATCGGCATGAAGAAATCCGTGGTGGCGATCACGCAGTTTTCGTCGTCCAGCTGCCAGACGGCGGCATCGTCGCCGGTTTCCGTGCCGACCAGAAGTTGGCTGAAAGGCTGCATGATCGGCTGGTCCGACAGCAGGTCCTGCAAAACGGCTGGAGCGAGCTTGCAGCCGCAGCCGCCGCCATGGGCGAGCGTGCTGAGACGAATAGGCGATGCAATATCCATGATACCCTCGGAATTATATGGTTATCTCGCGCGCGGTCATCGCGTAGCGGAAACTGTCCGCATCGAGGCAGTCCAACCGGGCACTTGCGACTTCGGCCTGCGGATACATGAGGAAGCCGAGTTCCGGCCCATGCGAAGACGGCAAGGCGATATCGCTGCCATCATTGAAGGCGATCCAGTTGCCCTCCCATGAACCGAACAGCTTCTGCCGCACGGCGGCGACGCGCGGATCGTCGGCACCAAGCCCGTCCTTTTCCTCTTCCAGCATCACCTTGCGTACATCCGCCGGATCGGTCGCCACCCAGCCGATGCCGTCGAGGTAAATTTCGGCGCGGCAGTGCTGGGCCTTGGTGATGACCTCGTTCTTCGCGCCGAGGCTCTTGTAGCCGAAGGCGGAAGGCGCAACGCGCACGCCATAAAGGTCGCGAGCCGGGATTCCCGCTGCCCGGACGAGGGCCACGAACAGCGGATTGATGTCGGCGCATTTGCCGCCGAGATCGCCGCTGTCGAGCATGGCGACGATATTGCCGTCACCGCAGCCGCGTGTCGCGGCGCGCCTGTAGGTGTTGGCGACGACCCAATCGTAGATCCGGTGGGCCTTCTCCTGATCGTTGTCCGCACCCGCGACGATCTTGTCAGCGGTTTGCTTGACGATGCCATCGACCGGCGCAAGGCGCGTCCCGGCCAGATAGCGGTCACGTTCGGCGCGGGTCAGCGGCACGGCCTTGACCGAGGCATCAAGGTTGCTTGCGCGGTCGCGGGTGGCGATGAGGCTGATGATTTCGGCCTGCGGGTTTTCTTCGCCACCATCCCATTCGAGATAAAGCAGGCCGGTGCCGCTCGCCGGATCGCGGTCGAGCCGTGCGACCTTGGCATTGGTCGTCCAGCGATTGCCCTCCGGGCGGTTCCAGTCATCGGCATTGAACCCTGCCAGCGGAACCCAGACACGAATGACCTCCTTTGAAGCGGCAGGCGTGATGCTGGTGGTGATCTCGAAGCTGCGCCAGTCCGAAGGCTGCGGCGCGAATATGTTGGAGGCGGCAAATGCAAAATTCGGCAGGATGCTGGCGGCGGCACAGGCCGCGCCGGATTTGAGAAGTTCCCGACGGTTCATGACGATCCCCTTTTATGCTTTGAATTGCTCTTGTTGCGTTGGCGCGAGAAAAATCGCTTCGCGGCCTCCAGGCCGGAAAGTGTCGAACATGCAATGATTTCAGGAAATCCGGATGCGGCTTTGCCCGGTTGGAAACTGCCTGAACCGAGGGCCAAACCAACCCGTCGCATCGGAGCAAGGAAGCCGAGGCGAGGCAGGAGCTGCTCAAAATTCAGGCCCCGAAACTCGGGAGCAACAAAAGAAGCCACCTTGTCAGTCTGGCGTTTTTACACGGTAACGTCAATCAGCCGGCACGCTTTCAAGTCAATCCTGTGAAACGATTGATGTATTAATACATGACAGTGAAATTCATGTTATTGATAAATAGGTCTTATTGTTAATTAAATTAACCTGCCGTTCGGTTGACAACTTGGGTTTATTGCGGTGAACTGTTGTCAGGCAAGTCCAATTTAAGGAAGAATGTGCTTTGGCATTTCTTCCGAGGGTCAGGGAGGTGCAGCGCAATGAATGTGGAGCTCTCACGCCGCCAGTTTCTGGGCGGAACGGGGGCGGTGGTGGCGGCTTCGGCGCTTGGGTCCTTCGGTTTCGGTGCGGTGGAAAGCGCCTATGCCGAATCCATTCGCCCCTTCAAGCTGACCAATACGACCGAAACCCGCAATACCTGTCCTTACTGCTCGGTCGCCTGCGGCGTCATCCTTTATTCCAGGGGCGATGTGCGCAAGGGCGAGAAGGCAGAACTGATCCACGTCGAAGGCGATACGGATCACCCCACCAATCGCGGCACGCTTTGCCCGAAGGGCGCAGCGCTCAAGGATTTCGTGAAGGCGGAAACCCGCCTGAAAAATCCGCGGGTGCGCGAGCCGGGCTCGTCCGAATTCAAGCAGATTTCCTGGGAAGATGCGCTCGACCGTATCGCGCGGCATCTGAAGGACGACCGCGACGCCAATTTCATCGCGAAGAACGCGGCGGGCACCACGGTCAACCGCTGGACCTCGACTGGCTTCCTCGCGGCTTCGGCCACCACCAATGAAACGGCGTTCCTCACCTACAAGGTGGTGCGCAGCACAGGCATAGTTGCATTCGATAACCAGGCACGCGTCTGACACGGCCCGACGGTGGCGAGTCTCGCCCCAACATTTGGCCGTGGAGCAATGACCAACTCCTGGACCGATATCAAGAACACCGATCTCGTCGTCGTCATGGGCGGCAATGCGGCGGAAGCGCATCCGTGCGGCTTCAAATGGGTGACGGAGGCCAAGCACCATCGCGGCGCGAAGCTGATCGTTGTCGATCCGCGCTTCACGCGCACGGCATCGGTCGCGGATTTCTACGCGCCCATCCGGCAAGGCTCGGATATCGCCTTCCTGCTCGGCGTCATCAATTACTGCATCCAGAATGACAAGGTGCAGTGGGATTATGTGAAGCATTTCACCAATGCCAGCTACATCATCAAGGATGGCTTCGAATATAAGGACGGGCTGTTTACCGGCTATGACGAGGAAAAGCGGGATTATGACCGCTCAAGCTGGGACTATGTGATTGGCGATGATGGTTATGCGGTCGTCGACGACACATTGCAGAACCCGCGCTGCGTGTGGAACCTGTTGAAGCAGCATGTTTCCGTGTTCACGCCGGAAATGGTGGAGCGCATCTGCGGCACGCCGAAGGAGAAATTCCTGAAAGTGGCGCAGATGATGTCCGAATGCTCGGCGCCGGACAAGACGATGACGTCGATGTATGCGCTCGGCTGGACGCAGCACTCTAAGGGATCGCAGAACATTCGCTGCATGGCGATGCTGCAGCTTATCCTTGGCAATATCGGCGTGCGCGGCGGCGGCATGAATGCGCTGCGCGGCCACTCCAACATTCAGGGGCTGACCGATATTGGCCTCATGTCCAACCTCCTGCCGGGCTATATGAATATCCCGGTCGAAAAGGAAACCGATCTCGAGACCTATATGTCGACACGCGGTTTCAAGCCGCTGCGCCCGAACCAGATGAGCTACTGGCAGAACTATCGCAAGTTCTTCGTCAGTTTCCAGAAGGCCATGTGGGGCAATGCGGCGACGGTCGAGAACGACTTTGCCTATGACTGGCTGCCGAAGCTTGACGTGCCGAACTACGACATGCTGCGCATCTTCGACATGATGCATGAAGGCAAGGTCAACGGCTATGTCTGTCAGGGGTTCAATCCGCTGATGGCGGTGCCGAACCGCAAGAAGCTGACCGACGCCTTGTCGAAGCTGAAATTCCTCGTGACCATGGACCCGCTGGAAACCGAAACCTCGCGCTTCTGGGAAAACCACGGCGAATATAACGATGTGGATTCGGCTTCCATTCAGACGGAAGTGTTCCAGCTTCCCTCCACCTGCTTTGCCGAGGATGAGGGTTCGCTCACCAATTCCGGGCGCTGGCTGCAATGGCACTGGCCCGGCGCAACGCCACCCGGCGAGGCGAAGACCGACAACTGGATCATGGCGCAGATTTTCCTGCGGCTGCGGGAGCTTTATCGCAAGGAAGGCGGCGCTTTCCCCGATCCGATCCTCAACGTCACCTGGGATTATGCGGATGAGGGCGAGCCGACGGCGGAAGAGCTGGCCAAGGAACTGAACGGCCGCGCGCTTTCCACGGTGACGGACCCGACCGATCCGACCAAGGTCGTTGCCGAGGCGGGCAAGCTTCTGTCCGGCTTCGCGGCGCTGCGCGACGACGGCTCGACGGCATCGGGCTGCTGGATCTATTCCGGCTGCTTCACCGAGGCGGGCAACAATATGGCCCGCCGCGACAATCACGATCCGGATGAGACGGGCGCCTATCTCAACTGGTCGTGGGCATGGCCGGCCAACCGCCGCATTCTCTATAACCGCGCTTCCGCCGATATTGACGGCAAGCCGTGGGACCCGAGCCGCAAGCTCATCGAGTGGGACGGTTCGAAATGGAGTGGCTATGACGTGCCGGACATTGCGCCGACCGCCAAGCCGCAGGAAGTCGGGCCGTTCATCATGAATGCGGAAGGCTCCTCGCGCCTGTTCAGCCGCGGCATGATGCGCGACGGTCCGTTCCCGGCCCATTACGAGCCGTTTGAATCGCCGGTCGCCAATGTGATTGCACCGAAGGTTCGGGGCAATCCGGTGGCGCGTGTCTTCAACGACGACTTCAAGCAGTTCGCGGAAACGGCTTCGGAGGAGTTCCCTTACGCCGCAACCTCCTACCGTCTGACGGAGCATTTCCACTACTGGACCAAGCATGTTCATGTGAACGCCGTCCTGCAGCCGGAATTCTTCGTGGAAATTTCGGAGGAGCTGGCGAAGGAAAAGGGCATCGCCAAGGGCGACTGGGTGCGCGTGTGGTCGAAGCGCGGCTCGGTCAAGGCCAAGGCCGTGGTCACCAAGCGCATCAAGCCGCTCATCTGCGACGGCAAGACGGTGCATGTGGTGGGCATCCCGCTCCATTGGGGCTTCATGGGTGCCGCCCGCAAGGGCTTCGGCCCCAATTCGCTGACGCCTTTCGTCGGCGACGCGAATATCGAGACGCCGGAGTTCAAGGCGTTTCTGGTCAATATCGAGCGCTCAAGCGCGCCAGTGGCATAGGAGGGATTAGAGATGTTTCCACCCGTTCCCAATCCCGATGTCACGCCGCAACAGCCGCGTTTCGGTGACAAGGACCTGATCAGGCGGTCGGCGTCGAACGTGACGCCGCCAACTGAGCGCCAGACCGAGGTGGCGAAGCTCATCGATGTGTCGAAATGCATCGGCTGCAAGGCCTGCCAGTCGGCCTGCGCCGAATGGAACGACACGCATGAGGAAGTGGGCGTCAATGTCGGTGTCTATGACAATCCGCACGACCTGACGCCCGATACCTTCACGCTGATGCGCTTTACCGAGTGGGACAATCCCGATACCGGCAATCTGGAATGGCTGATCCGCAAGGATGGCTGCATGCATTGCGAGGACCCCGGCTGTCTCAAGGCCTGCCCGGCGCCGGGCGCAATCGTGCAATATTCCAATGGCATCGTCGATTTCATCCATGAGAACTGCATCGGCTGCGGCTATTGCATCAAGGGCTGTCCGTTCGACATTCCGCGCATCTCGCCGGTGACGAACAAGGCCTATAAATGCACGCTCTGTTCCGACCGCATCGCGGTGGGGCAAGGGCCAGCCTGCGCCAAGGCCTGCCCGACGCAGGCCATCGTCTATGGCACCAAGGACGAGATGAAGGAATGGGCCGATGGCCGCATAAAGGACCTGAAATCGCGCGGCTTTGAAAATGCCGGGCTTTACGATCCGCCGGGCGTTGGCGGCACGCATGTCATGTATGTACTGCATCATGCCGACAAGCCTGAAATCTATGCCAACCTGCCGAACAATCCGCGCATCAGCCCGGTTGTCGAGGCGTGGAAGGGCGTGTCCAAATATGCGGGCATGGCGGCAATGGGGCTGGCCGCGGCGGCGGGTCTGTTGCATTATATCTTCAAGGGGCCGAATGTCGTGACGGAGCATGACGAGGAACAGGCCGAAAAGCTCACGGGAGAAAAAAGCTCATGAGCAGGACCGATTTCAAGGATGTTGAACGCGGCGACGGCATAGAGCCCGGCAAGCCGGTCCGGGTGCATCGCTATTCCGGCGGCGCGCGCCTCAACCACTGGATCACCGCCATCAGCCTCGTGCTTCTGGCACTCTCCGGCCTTGCCATGTTTCATCCGTCGCTGTTTTTCCTGTCGGGCCTGTTCGGCGGCGGACAATGGACACGCGCCATCCATCCATGGATCGGCGTTGTCCTGTTCTTCAGTTTCCTCGGGCTTTTTCTGCGCTTCTGGAGCGCCAATCTATGGAAGCGCGAAGACAGCCAATGGCTGGCGCAGGCCAATGACGTGATTGCCGGCAATGAGGAAAAACTGCCCGAAGTCGGCAAATATAATGCCGGTCAGAAGCTGGTTTTCTGGTCCATGTCGCTCCTGATTATCATCCTGATCGGTTCCGGCCTGATGATCTGGAACGAATATTTCGGGTCTTATACCAGCATCAACCAGCAGCGCTGGGCCTTGTTTGTTCACTCCATGGCGGCGGTGGCGGCAATCTGCGTCTGGATCGTGCATGTCTATGCCGCGATCTGGGTGAAGGGCACCATTCATGCCATGACGCGGGGCACGGTGAGCGGCGGCTGGGCATGGCGGCACCACCGCAAATGGTTGCGCGAACTGGCATCGAAGCAGAAAGTGAAACAGGGCGGCAGCAAGCCTGCCGCCTGAACTTACGCGGTCGTCATTTGAGGGCGACCATATTCAGTGGTCCACGTGGCCCGTTGGGTTCGTGAGGAGTGACATGGCAGGCAAGAAAGATCTGGTGCCGGACCCGACGGTCATCGGCGAAATATCGACCCCACCCTTCGTGCAATTGCCGGACCCCGGCGCACTTTTCGCCAGACGAGCGGAGCGCCTGCGTCTTCTGGCCTCGGTCAGCCCGCTGAAACCCTATCTGGAATTCATCGCCGATCTGAGCGAGGCGCAGTCAGAAATCGAGGCTGGTCTCGGTCCTGTCGTTGCGCTCCAGGAGAACGACCGGGGACGCGAGTTCGGCATGCCGTCGATCGATCGTGCGGATGTCCTATCGGACGAGGCGCTCGACACCATCTTCGACCGGCTTTTCGCGCGCGCCGACACAATCGCCAAGCCGCAGGATGCCGCCGATGCGCTGGAGCGTGTGGCGCAAAGCAGCACTGATGAGCGCCGCCGGATGATCGAGGCGCTTTTCGCCGGGGTTCTGCCGCCGGAAGCGATTGCCGAACATATCTATATCTGGGCGGGATTGCAGCTCCATTTCACGCGGCTCGCCTCGGCGCTCGACGCCAAATCGGTGAAGCCGGTCGCCGATGGCGTCTGCCCGTCTTGCGGCAGCATGCCGTCAAGCTCGATGGTCGTCGGCTGGCTCGGTGCGCATGGCGCGCGCTTCTGCTCCTGTTCCGTGTGCAACACGCTCTGGCATTATGTGCGGGTCAAATGCGTGTGCTGCGGTTCCACAAAGGGCATTGGCTACAAGCATGTTGAAGAAGGCGGCGGCATCATCAAGGCCGAAACCTGCGACGAATGCCAAAGCTGGGTCAAGATCATCTACCAGCATCTGTCGGCGGATGCCGATCCGGTGGCCGACGATGTTGCAAGCCTTGGCCTCGATATGCTGATGCGCGAGACGTCTTACAGGCGAGGTGGCTTCTCCCCGCTTCTTGCCGGATTGTGAGGCGGCATGGACCAGATCAAGACTTCACTGCGTCATCTGCCGTCTGTGGACGCCATCCTGCACATGCCCGAACTTGCCGAGGCAGCGGAGAATTTCGGCCACGCATCGCTGACGGAGGCCGTTCGCAAGGTTCTGCACGACGAGCGCGAGGCGGTGAAATCCGGTGCTTCGCTCTCCAGCAATACGCATCTGGCGGAACGGGCTCTCCATCTGCTTGCAGCATCCGGGCAGTCGAGCCTGCGCCCGGTGTTCAACCTGACGGGAACCGTTCTGCACACCAATCTGGGTCGCGCTATCCTTGCCGACGCCGCTATCGAGGCCGCCACACAAGCCATGCGGCAGGCCGTTTCACTTGAATTCGATCTCGCCTCGGGATCGCGTGGCGAGCGCGACGACCATCTGCGCGCACTTGTCTGCGAACTGACGGGCGCGGAAGACGCAACCGTCGTCAACAACAATGCCGCCGCGGTGCTTCTGGTGCTGAACAGCCTTGCATCGGGCAAGGAAGCCATTGTGTCGCGTGGCGAACTGATCGAGATCGGCGGCGCGTTCCGCATGCCGGACATCATGACCCGCGCCGGGACGCGGCTTGTCGAAGTCGGCACCACCAACCGCACCCATCCGCGTGATTACGAGAATGCAATCAACCCCGATACCGGCCTTGTGCTGAAGGTCCACACCTCCAATTACCGCATCGAAGGTTTCACGCGGGAAGTCACGGCACCGGAACTGGCGGCAATCGCGCGAGGCAAGGGCGTGCCACTGGTCAATGATCTTGGCTCCGGCACGCTTGCCGATCTGGCTGCTTTCGGCCTCGCCCATGAGCCGACAGTGCGTGAGGCGGTTGCCGAAGGTGCGGATATTGTCACCTTTTCCGGCGATAAGCTTCTCGGCGGACCGCAGGCGGGGTTCATCGTCGGGCGGCGCGATTTGATTGCCCGCATCAACAAGAACCCGATGAAGCGCGCCTTGCGGGTCGACAAGATCAGGCTGGCGGCCCTGGAAGCGACGCTGAAACTTTATCGCAACCCGGAACGGCTTTCCGAAAAGCTGCCGACCATCCGCTATCTCGCGCGCCCGCAGCCGGAAATCGCCGCGCAGGCGGCGAGGCTGAAACCGCAGCTTGAAAAAGCGCTTGGTCCGGCTTTCACTGTGGCGGTGACGGATTGCGCCAGCCAGATCGGCTCCGGCGCATTGCCGCTTTCAACGGTTCCAAGCGCCGGATTGTCGATTGTGCCGAAGGATGGCAGCGGCACGGCGCTGACAGCGCTTGCCAGTTCATTGCGCGCTTTGCCTCTGCCCGTCATCGGGCGGATCGAAAAGGGTGCCTTCGTGCTCGATCTGCGCTGCCTTGAGGATGAAGACGGCTTTCTGCACAATCTGTCGTCTCTTGCGGCGCGCCGTTCATGATCGTCGGAACGGCGGGACATATCGATCATGGCAAGACCGCGCTGGTGCGCGCGCTGACCAAGGTCGATACGGATCGGCTGAAAGAAGAAAAAGAACGCGGAATTTCCATCGATCTCGGCTTTGCCTATCTGCCTCTCTCCGGCGATGAAAAGCATATTCTCGGCTTTGTCGACGTGCCGGGGCATGAAAAATTCGTGCATACGATGCTTGCCGGGGCGGCGAGCATTGATTTCGTCATGCTGGTCGTCGCCGCCGATGACGGGATCATGCCGCAAACGCGGGAACATCTGGCAATCGTCAATCTGCTCGGCATCCGGCGCGGCGTCGCCGTCATCACCAAATCCGATCTTGCCGCGCCGGAACGCCTCGCAGAGGTCGAAATCGCCATCCGCAATGAACTGGCGCTGACGGGACTGGCCGATATTCCTGTCCTGGCGGTCTCCACTGTTTCCGGGGCCGGGGTCGGCGAACTCAGAACCTTGCTGGAAAATGAAGCGCATGCATTCGGCGGGCGCCGGGCCTCGGGACGTTTTCGTCTTGCGGTGGATCGTTCCTTTACGCTCAAGGGCGCTGGAACCGTGGTCACCGGCACGGTGCTTTCCGGCAAGGTCGCCACCGGCGACCATCTTCTCATCAGCCCGTCCGGCAGGGAAGCGCGTGTCCGCACCATCCATGCGCAGAACAGGCCGAGCGAAACTGCTGAGGCGGGTGATCGATGCGCGCTCAATCTGGCGGGCGAGGGCATAGCGAAAGAGGCGGTGCATCGGGGCGACATGCTGGTGCCGCCCGGCCTTCACCGCCCCGCGGACCGCATTGATGCATCGCTGCAAATCCTGCCTTCGGAGAAAAAACCGGTCGGCCAGTGGTTCCCGGTCCGCCTGCATCATGCCGCAGCCGAGGTTGGGGCGCGCATCGTGCTTCTGCGGGATGAGGAGCTGCGGCCCGGCGCGGAAGACCGGGTGCAACTGGTGCTGGATCGCCCCATTGCGGCGGCGGCGGGGGATCGTTTCGTCATCCGGGATGTTTCTGCACAACGCACCATCGGCGGCGGTCGTTTTCTGGATTTGCGCCCGCCGCAGCGCAAGCGCCGCAGCCCGGAGCGCATGGCGCAACTCGACGCTCATTCCATCGATGATCCCGTGCAGGCGGCACGGGCGCTGCTGTCTGGCGAGCCTTATTATCTTGATGCGGCGGCATTCCTGCGCGACCGCGCCTTGGCCGACGATCCGCAAGGTCTGGCGCAAGCGCTCGATGCCGTGATGCTGCCGCAGCCGAATTCCGTGCTCCTGCTGTTGCCGGAGCGGTGGAATGCACTGCGTGAGGATATTCTGGCGCGCCTTGGTGTTTTTCATGCGGAAAATCCGGACCTGATCGGCATGGGTGTCGAACGGCTGCGCCTGTTGTTGAAACCGCGCCTGCCCGCACCGGCTTTTCGCGCCGCCATTGCCGCGCTGGTCGAGGCCGACCTTTTGAGACTGGACGGTGCGTGGCTGCGCCTTCGCGATCATGAAGTGACGATGAGCGATGCCGACGAGGCGCTCTGGCAGCGCATCGCGCCGCTGCTTGGCGGCGCCGCCCGTTTCCGTCCGCCGCGCGTGCGCGATATTGCGGGTGTCCTCGACGAGCGGGAGGAGGATATTCGCCGCCTGCTCAAGCTCGCCGGGCGCATGGGCCGGGTGCATGAAGTGGCGCACGACCACTTCTTCCTGCGGGCGACGATCGCCGAAATGATTGGCATATTGTCAGATATGGATGCGGCCTTCGACAGCGGCTGGTTCATCGCGGCGCGCTTTCGTGACCGGGTCGATAGCGGCCGCAAGGTGGCAATCCAGATATTGGAATTCTTCGACCGCAACAGCGTCACGATAAGGCGTGGGGACATGCGCCGCCTTAACCGCCGCAAGCTGGACTTGTTCGGCGATTTCGCTCAAGGGGGATAATGTCGTGAGCGTCACAGCAGCGCAACGCAGAGGGTCTCTGCTATCGAATAGTTGGGTAACGGAGCATCCGACGTCTTATGTCGGCTGACAACTTCATAGAGAGCTCTCACGTTATTAATAAGGCGTTTCCTGTGGCTTCTATTTGATCACTTGCAGAAATATGAGATTCACTGTTGATTGCCACTGAGAACTGACCCGGGGGGGTGCGGATAAAAACTTGGACTGGTTTTACGTCACAAAGCCAAGACTGTTTCGATATTCGATTGGGCTTCGAGCGCCAAGCGATATCTTGATCCGTTTCTCGTTGTACCACCGAATGTAGCCATCAACTTCATTGATA
>NZ_JBVPGS010000011.1:0-4788 GCF_055816855.1 Ochrobactrum sp. PL_is483 | reverse complement strand
CCCATCCTCGCCCTTCCAGCTATTGGCATAGTTGGCGGCAAGGCCGAGCCGTCCGATCAGGCTGTCGCCGTCATGCAGGCTGACGCGGCTGTCCCATGCATCGCGGAAGCTGTCGGCATTGATCGATGAGTACATCAGCTGTGCCTGCGGGGTCAGCGACCAGTTCTGGTCGATGGCGATCCGCTGGCCTGCTTCGATGCTCAGGGCATAGCCGGTTGCCTTGCGGCCATCGGCAAGACCCTGATTGGCGGTCCAGGAGGTGAGATCGCTGTCGAACCACGTGACCTGCGCCTGACCGTCGACATAGAAGCCGGAATTGCCGTACCAGGTGGCGGTTGCGCCAAGGCTCCAGCCATCGGTGCTGATCGCGCCATCGCCGTGGAAGGAGGACACATCACCCTTGGCATGGCCATATTGTCCGGTGATGCCGGCGATCAGCTTGCCGCTGTCGCTCTCATAGAACTGGCCGTCGACACCGGCCTGCATGATGAAGGTGTTGATGTCCTGCTTCATGCGGCTCAGCGACGTATCGGGTTCAAGGCGGTTATGCGCGCCTTCGATACGCGCCCACACGCCCTTGTCGTCAACGGCGGCACCTGTGGCCTGGCCATCGCCGTTCCGGCCCGTCCAGTAGCGCTCGCCCACACGTTCCTGCAAGGTCGGCAGCTTGTTGAGCGCCTGCATGTTCTGCAGATAGCCTTCATAGACAGGAACCGACGGGCTGTAGCGCGGATCAGGGCCTGGGCCTGGATTGTCAAACTGGCTGGTCAGATACCAGTTACCGTCCTCATTGCCGGTGCCCGAGCCCTGCTGCAGCGTATAAGCATAGGCACCGCCCACGACCGCCTGCTTGCCGTCCTTGGTGACAAAGTCACCCAGCAGCGAGAAGGTACCGTACGACTGGCCCTGAACATCGACCACTTCGATGCCGTTGACCGTCTGTGCGCCCAGCCCGTCGCGATTGATGACCTTCAGGTTGGTGTTGCCATAGGTATCGCCGCCGACCTTGAGCATGTCGGTCTTGGAACCGTCGCCATTCAACACGCTGTTGATGACAAGCGTGCCGCCATTGCCGGTATAGTTGCCGGCAATGGTCAGTGTGGTGCCGCCAGAGCCACCGAAATCAACCGTGCCGGAATTGGAGAGGCCGACCATGCTGGTGTCATAGCCGCCAAGGCCGATAAGGGCATTGTTTGCCAGCGAATAGGTGGACGTGCCGGAGAAAGCGCCTGCGGCACCTTGCACCAGAGCGCCGCCATTGACATTGGTCTGGCCCGCATAGCTGCCAGTGCCGGAAAGCGTCAGCGTGCCATTGCCGTTCTTGGTGAGGCCTCCGGGGCCGTCCATCGTGCCGGAAAAGGTCGTATCGATGTCCTGATCAAGCGTCAGCCTGCCGGAGCCGAGCGCCACATGGCCTGCACCGGCAAGGCCGCCAACCGTTTCATTGAAACCGGACAGATCGGCAGTGCCGTCTTTGTCGACCGTCAGCAGGCCCGAACCAAAGGCGTGATCCACAATCCCGGCCTTCGCCGTGCCCTTCTCGACTGTGAGCCCGCCTGTAAACGTGTTGTCGCCCGAAAACACCGTCGTGCCGCTGCCACGCTGCACAACATTGCCACTGCCGCTGATCGCGCCGGTGAAGTTATAGATATCCGAGCGGTTGAAGGCCAGCGTGCCATGACTATAGGAATCGCGCTTCACCACCACATCGCCCAGAATGCTGCCGCTATTGCCGCCGTCGCCGAGTTGAAGCGTGCCCTGGTTGATCGCCGTGCCGCCGGTATAGCTATTGGCGCCGGTCAGAACCAGGGTGCCATAGTCGAGCTTGCTAATGCCTTGATTGCCGCGCAGCTCGCTTGCTATCGTCGCGGTTATGCCAGCCCCGGCAGCACTGCCATCACCGACACGGATCGTCGGGTTCTTGTCGCCCTGAAGCGTGAGATAGTCGCCGGACAGCACATAGCCATCCGTGGAGAATGCAAGTCCCTGCGCCGTCAAATCCCCGGCACCGTCATCCACGGTGACCCGATGCCCGACCGTGCCGCCGAACTGCGCATAATCACCCTGGTTCCACACACCGATTGAACTGCCGTTAATATCCGTCCAGTTCTGATTGGTCGCATTCCATGTACCGTCACCGCCAGCCCATATATTGTTGGCGACCTGCCCGGCAACATAGAGATTATACTGGTGATCCGGGTTCTGGAACTGCATGGCGTTCCGATCCGAGCCGGACGGGACATTGCCCAGCGCCAGGCCATTGCCCGACAGCGTGCCGCCATAATCAAACAGCCGGTAAAGGCCGACACCGAAATCGCCCTGATCGGTGATATTGAGCGTGCCGTTCAGCGTCAGATTGCCATGCACGTCAAACAGGCCGTTCCCATTCCCCGATTTCCCGAGCGCGACATTCACAGTGCTGCCCAGAGCCAGCGAAAGATCATTCTTGAACGTCAGCACATTGCCCTGGTTACCGTCGAGCGCGCCGCCACTGGCCACCTTGGTGTTGCCGATGATCGTGCCGGTGCCGCCAAGCTTTGCGCCAGTCGCAACATCCACTGTGCCGCCCAATGTGCCGATGACAAACAATCCGCCGACATCGACCGCCGTGTTGCCGACAAACGCGCTGCTGTCGCCCGTCAAGACCAGAGAGCCCGCACCGACCTTCTGCACGGCACCAGCTCCCTCAAGCGAACCGGAGAAGATCAGGTCGTCGAAGCGATTGAAGACCACTTTCGTGTCATCGACAATCGTGCCGTTCAGCGCCCCCGTCGTCCCACCATTGCCGATATGAAGCTCGCCGCCCGTGACGTAAGTGGTGCCGCTGAAAGCCGAACCATCGCCCGTCAGCGTCGTGACGCCCGTCATCTGATTGATCGTGCCCGGACCCGAAATCGCCGCCGACAGAAGATAGCTCGCATCCGTATAGTTGAACGTCAGTGTGCCAGTGCCAGAACCAAATATAATGGAATCCGTCGTCAACTGCCCCGCCCCAGCCGCAGGATCGCCCGCAGCAGCACCAATGTTTAAGACACCAAGGCTGCTTGCTGATGATGCAATATAGGTCCTGACGGACTGAACCCTACCGCCGTCTTTTATAGTAAGAGTACCGGTTCCCGCATTTCCAACATACAGGTAGCCGTTGGAGGAGTTTCCTCCCGCAGGATTATTTGCGACAACAACTTGTGAACCAACACCGCTCACCGACATATCGCCGACGCTGTTAACGCCACCGGGACTGCCAAATCCCACATATAACTTGCCAGCGGATACACTGCCGCCATTGAGAACTTTTAAAGTTCCCGTGCCAAAACGACCAACATGGAGTTCCCATGAGGCATTCCATTGAGAGTTTGCATCACTGACAGTCACCTCACCTACAGACCCGACCGAAGCGGCACCTGAGAGGGAATAGAGACTGCCAATGTAGCCATACCAACTCGTCACCTGCCCACCACCGATGATATTGGCTGTACCCTGCCCGCCATCGGCTCCAAAATATATATCGCCACTCTCAAGTGTCGCATTAGTATCCACGGTGAGAGTGCCGACGGCATCAGTCCCCACACCGATGATCGTTCGACCAAACTGGCCGCTCCCGCTGTTCTGGATGAGCAATGTACCCATACCGCCCGGAGCTGTACCGTCGAGGCCACCTACCGAAATATAATTAGCGTTAGTGCTGGTTCCGGAGTACTTCCACGCTGAACCCGCACCATCAATCTTCAGAGTTCCTGAGCCACCCGCCTGCGTTCCCAGCGAGGTATTTGAATCACCTTGATTATCAATTACTCCACCATCTAGTATATTTATTTCAGCTGTGCCCAACTGACCTACCTGATGGCCTGCTAGCGACCAGCCGGACGATAGATTCATAGTAGAATTATCAATTTTGAGCGTCCCCTTGGAGCCTGCTTCAACCCCCATGGTAAACGTGCGGCTTGATGATAACGTAGCCTCACCGCCATTGATAATGTCGACTTCCCCAGTCCCGGCCTTTCCGATAATAAGATTGCCGTTAATCGCCCATGCAGGGTCTGTTGCCCCGTCCACGACTTTAGCCGTATTATCGATTGTCTCGTCCGCAAAACTCGGCGCCCCATAAAATAACGCACCCACAGCCACGCCGGATAACAAAATCCGATCTATGAAACGGCGACGATGTAAAGGCTTAAGCATTAGAATATCCCCCAGCGGAAGATTTCCGCGCAATGTGACTGATCAGAAATTTAAAGAACGAATAGAAACTTGCAGGTCACGCCTTACCACTTGACCTTGAAGCCGATGTTGCCCTTGAGGGTGTAGCTGTCGGCGAAGTGATTGAGGGATGTGTTGATGGAGCCTTCGCCATAGAGGGCGTATTTGTTGTCGGCCCAGGCATAGGTGCCGCCGGCGCCGATGCCGCCCCAGGTGTTGTCGCTGTCCGTGGCCATATGCGTGCCGGCATAGTTCATGCGGGCATTGCCCATCAGTTCCTGATAGAGATTGGCAATGCCATAGACCGACGTGTTGACCATCAGGCCGTCCTCGCCCTTCCAGCTATTGGCATAGTTGGCGGCAAGGCCGAGACGCGCCGTCAGGCTGTCGCCATCGCGGTTGGAGATGCGCGCGCCATAGCTGTCATGGAACGTATCGAAGTCGACCGATGACCACATCAGCTGCGCCTGCGGCGTCAGCGACCAGTTCGGGTCGAGGACGATGCGCTGGCCTGCTTCAAGGCTCAAGGCATAGCCAAAGCCCCGGTTGCCATCTTTCAGCGTCGGGTTGACCGCATCGACACCAAGGTCG
>NZ_JBVPGS010000008.1:0-2246 GCF_055816855.1 Ochrobactrum sp. PL_is483 | reverse complement strand
CGCGGGGAGCGGGAGACCGGGCTGCAGGCATCGCCGCATTGACTGCGGCGATCTTGATCTCATGCTCGTGCAACCAGGTCTTCAGCTTTGCCTGCCATCTTTTAAGCAATTCCTAAATTGAAGTCCTGTTGATGTGAGGCGACGATAGTAAGTGTATCGAAATATCATCATGTAATCCCGAATAATTTAGCTTCCTCTAAACTAAATCTTATCAACAATGTAAATAGAACTCGTACTGATTAATTGATATTTATTGTATGGCGTGTATAAGCTGCAAATCGGAACAGAAATTTTTATTGTTCTTGCGTGAAGTGACGCGCCTTGTCTGGCGGATGCAGGTGGGGGCGGTGTTTTCGCAAATTGCAGCCGGTGACGGTTGGCTCGGTGAGAGCCATCTGCCGGCTGAGCATTCATGCGCATAGATTTTTTGAAGCAAGTTTGGAAGACAACATGATTGACCGTTCGAGACAGCCAGCACTGTCAACCCGTTCGCCTTTGGCGGTTTCGTTCAAACGCAGCTTGCGCGCAGGCGCTTCCGTGCTGGCACTCGTGGTCGGGGGGCTCGGCGCAGGCATGGTGCAACCTGCTTTTGGTGAGGATTATTTGATTGATGGCGGCAAGACAGAGACTGTTCCGGGCAACCATGATTCAGGTTGGCAGGTTGATGGTGATCTCAGCGTTGGAGGCACTGACGGTGGTGCCCTGATTATCAATTCAGGCGCGCAAGTCACTGTCAACGCGGGGGTCTTTTCGGGAGGCTCGCGTGTGGGTAGATGGGAAGGCGCAGGTGCCATTACTGTGGATGGGGTAGGCTCGCTCCTGGCCTCTAAAGTAGGTATGAAAGTTGGTATGCGTGGGGATGGCACGCTGACTATTTCAAACGGCGGCATGGTTTCCAGCGGGGGGGGCGACAGCAGCAGTACCATAGGTATGGTCGGGCACCGTGGGGAAGTAACGGTCGACGGCGAGGGTTCATCGTGGGTGCTGAATGGCGGCGTACTGGAGATCGGCTATCAATACACCGCACTGGGCGCTGGTTCTTCCGGTATCTTGACTATCAGTGGAGGTGGCACTGTTACCAGTGGCACTCCTGGTCGTACGGTGTATACTAGAATTGGCTACGGGCTCTCGGGGGGGGGTGGCCGCAATACCGGTATGGTCATAGTGAATGGAGTCGGCTCGACTTGGACCGATCTTGGCGCGAAAATAAGTATTGGGTACGCAGCTACTGGCACGTTGACCCTCAGTAACGGTGCAATTGTTACCCAAGGTGTCAATGGGCACGGTGAAGTCGAAATTGCGGTTGAGAGTGAGGGCAAAGGTACTCTGAATATCGGCAGCGCTGCTGAGGATGCAGCTACAGGCGCCGGACAATTACAGGCACAGTCTGTTGTTTTCAGGGAAGGCACCGGTACGATCAACTTCAATCATACGGATACTAACCGTAGATTTGACCCGTCGATTTCCGGTGTTGGGACGATTAACCAGCTCGCTGGTATAACAATCCTGACGGCAGATAATTCTGGCTTTACCGGCACACTGAACATCAATGGCGGCACGCTTTCCGTCGGCTCGGAAAACAATCTCGGTGCTTCGTCTGTTACGCTCGATTTCGATGGCGGCATCTTGCAGATCACCGGTACCGATTTTAATGAGACCAGCCGCACGATCAACTGGGGTTCTGGCGGCGGCGGGTTTGACATTGCCGATGCGGGCAACACGTTTACGGTCGGCCAGAAGCTTGCTTCAGGCGGCGCGCTGACCAAATCCGGTGCTGGCGCATTGGTCCTGACGGCGGATAACAGTTATACGGGCGGGACGACGATCACGGCGGGTACGTTGCAGGTTGGCAACGGCGCGACGAGCGGTTGGATCGAGGGCGATGTGACCAATAAAGGCGCCCTTGTGTTCAATCGCAGCGATGCGGTGGAATTCTCCGGCGCGATCAGCGGCACGGGCAGCGTGACGCAGATGGGCACCAGCACGCTGGTGCTTTCGGGCAACAACAGCTATGGCGCTACTTATCTTAACGCTGGCGTGATTTCGGTCGTACAGCAAGAGAACCTTGGCACGGGCGCGCTCAATTTTGATGGCGGCACGCTGCGGGTGACCGGCACGGATTTCAACCGTACCACCAAGTTGATCAACTGGGGCACCAATGGCGGCGGCTTCGACATTGCCGATGCCACCAATGTGTTTACGCTGTCGAATGTCTTCACCGGTTCGGGCGGCTTGACCAAATCGGG
>NZ_JBVPGS010000002.1:0-884 GCF_055816855.1 Ochrobactrum sp. PL_is483 | reverse complement strand
TGGCCTGCTGCCGGTTTCGTGGACACCGAGTTAAGGTGTTTCCGATGAAACTGGAGCGCATGAATGCAACGAAGGAAATTCAGCCGCGAGTACAAGCTTGAGGCAGTGAAGTTGGTGCGAGAGCGCGGGGTCAGTGTTGCGCAAGCCGCCCGCGATCTGGATGTTCATGAGAATGTCCTGCGCAAGTGGGACAGGGAATACGGTTCAGACCCGGCGCAGGCGTTTCCCGGTCCCGGGCAGATGAAGCCCGAGCAGCTTGAGGTCGAGAGGCTTCGGAAAGAAGTCGCCAAGCTGAAGGCGGAGCGCGACATCTTAAATTGAAGCCGGAGAAGCAATCGATCCAGTGAATCGATTGCCCGGTGGAACGCCGCCGCCTACTTTGCGAAGGACGTGATATGAAGTTCGCGTTCATTGCAAAGCACCGTTCGATCTGGCCGGTGGCATGGCTCCGCGAAGCGCTGGATGTATCGCGTTCCGGCTTTCATGCCTGGCTACATCGGTCTCCGAGCCAGCATGCCCGGTATGACGAGGCTCTGCTCGACAAGATCAAGATCAGCTTTAAGGACAGCGACCGCACCTACGGCGCGCGGCGTGTCTGGCATGATCTTCTCGCGGAGGGCTTTTCCTGTGGTCTCCATCGCGTCGAGCGTTTCATGCGCGACAATGCATTGAGAGCAAAACCAAGAAGGCGGGGCTTGCCGAAAGACGACGGTGAGCGCCCAGTCATCATGCCGAATGTGCTGGATCGGCAGTTCGCGGCAGCAAGACCGAACCAGAAGTGGGTAGCCGATTTTACCTATCTATGGACGGCTGAGGGCTGGCTCTATGTGGCTGCCGTCATCGACCTGTTCTCGCGCCGTGTCGTTGGCTGGTCGATGAACGCA
>NZ_JBVPGS010000012.1:0-1746 GCF_055816855.1 Ochrobactrum sp. PL_is483 | reverse complement strand
GTCTGGGACAATGCCGCGATGGAAAGCTTCTTCTCGTCACTCAAAACGGAAAGGACAGCTCGCAAGGTCTACAGAACCAGAGACGATGCAAAGGCGGACGTGTTCGATTACATCGAGCGCTTCTACAATCCCAAGCGTCGGAATTCGACACTGGGCTATCTCAGCCCGATGGAATTTGAAAACAAGGTGGGATTAGCCTAACTCGGTGTCCGAAAAAACGGCAGCAGGCCAATGTGTATTAGCCATTTCCTACACTCCCATGTAAACTCTCTGTATTTCAATCCCTTAAATCTCGAGACTTCTCGAAACTATCCTTTGATCTGGTATACATATGAAGTGACCCATTTTAACGGGTTGAAGCCACTGTTTCGAAGACCAAACAACGCCAAAAATCTAGTGACAAGATCCAATACTTACGTGGCTGCTAACTAACCGTCCCGAACGAAGATCGTGGATCATCAGAGATGGAGGATCTGTGACAGGCGGGTTTCGCCAACTGTCCAGGAGGAGAGGATTTGCGGGACAAATAGATCCGCATATGTAGCTTGGAACACCCGCAATTACACTTGCCATCGGACGGTGGACGTGGCCGCTAGAAATGGCAATTGGCCGAATCTCACGTCTTACAATTAATTCTTCAAGTTTCTCATATCCCCGACACATAGAGACGTCGATAGCATTTATTCCAGAGGGAAATAGATGCTGATGAGTGAAAATTATTGTTTTGCTTCCATGGTCTGCGTTGAGCTTGTTCTCAAGCCATTCAATATGACGTTCGATATTGCCATGAGCCTCTCCTGCAACAGTAACATCGAGAGCAATAGCTCGAATTCCGCCAAGGTTTAGCTCTGTGTGAAGGGCTGAAGATCCTTCCCAACCATGAGTCTCGGCGAACAAATTACGCATCATCAGCGGGTCATCGGAGTTTCCTGGTATGACACTGAGTGGAGACCCAATCTTCTCCAAAATGACCTTTATTTCTTTGTAGCCGTCGCTCCAGCCGTTGTCTGTCAGATCGCCCGTTACGATGGTTGCATCAGGCCGAACGCAGCAGAGCCAGCCAACTGCCGAATCCAGTCGAGCAAGATTGCCGTTATCAATACTGGCGTGTACATCGCTGATTTGAGCAATGAGCATAATTGACCTCACAACTTACAGGGTCACTGGGGCTCTCACTTGACTCGAGGATAACGCGAATGCCTATATGTGTCAACCCTAGGTGGCGATATCTGTGTGGCTAAACTAAAGGTTTGTTTCCTTCCTCGCATTCCTTCTCTTCTTTTCAGATCGCGTCGAACGCTCAGCCGGGAATCCCAGGTTCACTACGTCAGTGACGTGCTGAAGTGACCTGCGAAGAAATCTGTTCGATTGTCATCTCCAGGCGCTCTACAACCTCAACTGCGTTCGAACCTGTCACGGAAACGATACACGCGGCATCGCTCCAATCCTGGGGAACACCTAGGATCTCCCCCGGCTTGGCCAGAATTTGAGCCTCTATCACCCAAGGGGCATCTGGAGGTCTAATATCTCCTATCAGCTGCCCGGCGTACCGTAGATCATCACATAACCAGTCATGGCGTCCGTGACCTTTATGGATGCCGGTACTGGCCTGCTGCCGGTTTCGTGGACACCGAGTTAAGGTGTTTCCGATGAAACTGGAGCGCATGAATGCAACGAAGGAAATTCAGCCGCGAGTACAAGCTTGAGGCAGTGAAGTTGGTGCGAGAGCGCGGGGTCAGTGTTGCG
>NZ_JBVPGS010000010.1:0-2553 GCF_055816855.1 Ochrobactrum sp. PL_is483 | reverse complement strand
CGCGGGGAGCGGGAGACCGGGCTGCAGGCATCGCCGCATTGACTGCGGCGATCTTGATCTCATGCTCGTGCAACCAGGTCTTCAGCTTTGCCTGCCATCTTTTAAGCAATTCCTAAATTGAAGTCCTGTTGATGTGAGGCGGCGATAGTAAGTTTATCGAATTATCATCATGTAATACTGAATAATTTAGCTTTTTCTAAACTAAATCTTATCAACAACGTAAATAGAACTCGTACTGATTAATTGATATTTATTGTCTGGCGTGTATAAGCTGAAAATCGGGACAGAAATTTTTATTGTTCTTGCGTGAAATGACGCGCCTTGTCTGGTGGATGCAGGCGGGGGCGATGTTTTCGCACATAGCAGCCGGTGACGGTTGGCTCGGTAAGAGCCATCTGCCGGCTGAGCATTCATGCGCATCGATTTTTTTGAAGCAAGTTTGGAAGACAAGATGATTGACCGTTCGAGACAGCCAGCACTGTCAACCCGTTCGCCTTTGGCGGTTCCGTTCAAACGCAGCTTGCGCGCAGGCGCTTCGGTGCTGGCGCTCGTGGTCGGGGGGCTCGGCGCAGGCATGGTGCAGCCGGCTTTTGCTGCTGACTACACAATTGATGGCGGCAAGACAGAGACTGTTCCGGGCACCCATATTTCAGGTTGGCAGGTTGACGGCAGTCTCAACGTTGGAGGCACTGACGGTGGTGCCCTCAATGTCAATTCAGGCGCGCAAGTCACCGTGAAGGGCGGCCTCTCAGTCGGCGGCTCAACCGCAAGCGTAGGTAAATGGGGGGGGGTCGGCGTCGTTACTGTTGATGGGGCGGGCTCATCTCTGGGTATCAGGGACGGGGTGTCTGTCGGAATTGGCCACGGCGATGGCACGTTGAACATTACAAATGGCGGCACGGTTTCTGGCACCGACGGGAACATAGGTCATTCGGGGACCCGGGGGTCTCAGGGGTATGTGACGGTCGACGGACAAGGGTCATCGTTGATGCTTAGTGGCAAGCTGGAGATAGGCCGCAGTAGTGGGCGAACAGCGTATGGCACCTTGATCATCCGTGGAGGCGGCGCGGTAACCAGTGGTACTCTTGGTGGTGTGGCGCCATATTCTACAATTGGCACCGGCACCGGCGACGGCTTGATCGATGGCACTACCGGCACGGTCGTCGTCGACGGGGTCGGTTCGACTTGGCTTGACATTAGCCCGGAGATAAAAATAGGGAGCACACAAACTGGCTCATTGACCATCAGCAATGGCGCAATTGTTACCCAAGGTGACAAAGGGCAGGGTAAAGTTGAGGTGGGACGTCTTGGTGGCAGCGGCACTTTGAATATTGGTGGTGCTGTTGGGGAATCAGCTGCTGGGGCCGGGCAGTTGCGGGCCCAGTCTGTTATCATCGGCGTAGGTGGCGTCGGCACTGGTGGCACAGGCAGGATCAACTTCAATCATACGGATACCAACTATAGATTTGACCCTTCGATTTCCGGTGTTGGGACGATTAACCAGCTCGCTGGTATAACGAGCCTGACGGCAGATAATTCCGGCTTTACCGGCACACTGAACATCAATGGCGGCACGCTTTCCGTCGGCTCGGAAAATAATCTCGGTGCTTCGTCTGTTGCGCTCGATTTCGATGGCGGCATCTTGCAGATCACCGGTACCGATTTTAATGAGACCAGCCGCACGATCAACTGGGGTGCTGGCGGCGGCGGGTTTGACATTGCCGATGCGGGCAACACGTTTACGGTCAATCAAGATTTTGGTGCGGGCAGCATGGGCTCGCTGACCAAGCGCGGGGATGGCACTTTGGTGCTCTCGGGTACGAATAGATATTCGGGTGGCACCAATCTGGATGCAGGCATCCTGTCTGTTTCGTCAGATGCCAATCTGGGCGATGCATCGGGCGGGCTGCGTTTCGACGGCGGCACTCTGCAAGTCATGGATACGATGAACTCCGCGCGGGCGGTTGCATTGGCTTCCGGCGGCGGCACGATTTCCGTTGATGATACTAAGACGGCGACTTTCAGCGGGGTTTTCTCGGATGCAGCTAGCGCCAAGGGCAGTTTCACCAAATCCGGTGCTGGCACATTGGTCCTGGCGGCGGATAACAGCTATACGGGCGGCACGACGGTTTTGGGCGGCATTCTGCAACTGGGCGACGGCACCAGGGATGGTGCGATTGTTGGCGATATCGCCCTGACGGGCGGCGATCTTGTGGTCGATAACACTGGCGCAACCGCGCTTTCCGGCGCGATCAGCGGCACGGGCAGCGTGACGCAGAGGGGCACCAGCACGCTGGTGCTTTCGGGCAACAACAGCTATGGCGCTACTTATCTTAACGCTGGCGTGATTTCGGTCGTACAGCAAGAGAACCTTGGCACGGGCGCGCTCAATTTTGATGGCGGCACGCTGAAGGTGACCGGCACGGATTTCAACCGTACCACCAAGTTGATCAACTGGGGCACCAATGGCGGCGGCTTCGACATTGCCGATGCCACCAATGTGTTTACGCTGTCGAATGTCTTCACCGGTTCGGGCGGCTTGACCAAATCGGG
>NZ_JBVPGS010000009.1:0-2029 GCF_055816855.1 Ochrobactrum sp. PL_is483 | reverse complement strand
GTCTGGGACAATGCCGCGATGGAAAGCTTCTTCTCGTCACTCAAAACGGAAAGGACAGCTCGCAAGGTCTACAGAACCAGAGACGATGCAAAGGCGGACGTGTTCGATTACATCGAGCGCTTCTACAATCCCAAGCGTCGGCATTCGACACTGGGCTATCTCAGCCCGATGGAATTTGAAAACAAGGGGGGATTAGCCTAACTCGGTGTCCGAAAAAACGGCAGCAGGCCAGGTTGCCTGATCGATCCGAGGAAGTGACGCGGGAAGGAATTAGCGCGGTAAGCTGAGTAAGAAGCTTGCTGATCTTCCGTATGGTTTCGAAACTGCAATTCAGGATTTCGCGACGAGCGAAAGGGCCTTCAGCTTGGTGCGGAAGATCAAAAGTTTGTCCCCTGACACTATAAGTATCGTCGCATCTTATAGCGATAACAATACATTCAATGGCATACAGATTTGGAACCTTTTACATTCTCTGGGATTTCACTGGGGTGATATGGACTGCTTTCAGTGGCTCGACACCACAGATCAAACTGACTATTTAATTTGGGTGGAACTGGATGACGGTATAATTGGCTATGTGCTTCCTGAGCTCGTCGCAGCTGGTAAACAGAACTTTTATCAAGTTCGGTTCAGCCTAACACCGCCGCGCACACCATCACCGCTGCATGTCTTCGATCAAATGGTGCGGGCTGCGGTTGCCTTCCAAGAGAAAACAGGGTGTAGGTTAACGGTAAAGATCGATGATAAAATTGTCGATGACTTGGATGAACCGAGGGAGGTGATTGCTGGACTTATCGCGAGTATTGAAGGGATGAAACTGAAGCCCAGCTGCACCGAAATATGCAGAGTTCGCTGATAGCTCTAACCGCATATTTCTGGAAATCGAACAGATGATACTGGCGCTTTAGGCCTTAAGGATGTCGGGATACATCATTGGCTGTTCGCTGGCTTTATTTGCGGCTGTATCCAGCAGCGTAAAACCGAGACGCTCGTAAAACTTCACTGCTGGCTGCTTCGAATCAACGACAATGAAACGGCAGCCGACATTCGGTGCGGTGGCGTCTTTGACCATGCCGAATTTTTGCCCGCCTTTCGCAGTTTAAGGTGGCTGGCGCGGTCGATGTTGGCAAGGGAGCCACCCGCAGCAAGGCCTGTTTTCCGCTGGAATCACGGGTGCAGCCGATGACGTTGTTCTTAGCGGAAGCACTACCGTGACCAACTCTCGTCGTCGATTCTGCATTGATTAGAGAAAACGTTCCGCGACAATATCCTCTGACCTTGCCCCGTTGAAATAATCCATTTTGAAGTAAGCGCCGGCCCATTGAGAGGACCAGGGAATGAAGCGCACTCGCTTCACGGACGAACAGATCATCGGCATTCTGAAGGAGCACAAGGCTGGCACGCCCCGGTCTCGGAGCTTTGCCGCAAGCGCGGCGTCAGCGATGCCAGCATCTATAAATGAAAGGCCAACTGAAGGCTTTTGTCCAGTACTGTTCACAGGGCATCGGCATCACATACCAGCAGCATAGATTGCAGATGCGGTAGGCTGGAATGCCAAGCCGGTCGGCAAGCTCTGCCAGTGACAGCAACCAGACGAGACCGTGGAAATTCGCCCGTGAGAACAGACGCGCCCTCAGTCGGTCTTTTCTTGCTGGTTCAAAAGGGAGGCCCCGGCTGGAACCGGGGCTTTGCTTTTTGGAAGACGGGGTTTGCGCCTTACCACTTGACCTTGAAGCCGACGGTGCCCTTGAGGGCGTAGCTGTCGGCGAAGTGGTTGAGCGCGGTGTTGATCGAGCCTTCGCCATAGACGGCATATTTGTTGTCGGCCCAGGCATAGGTGCCGCCAGCGCCGATGCCGCCCCAGGTCCGATCATTGTCGGTGTCGAAATCGACGCCCGCCACATTGACCGACGATCCACCCAGCATCTCCTGATAGAGATTGGCAATGCCGTAGACGGTGGTGTTGACCGTCAACCCATCCTCGCCCTTCCAGCTATTGGCATAGTTGGCGGCAAGGCCGAGCCGTCCG